>NZ_CANLMB010000001.1:1200000-1800000 GCF_947492365.1 uncultured Erythrobacter sp. | reverse complement strand
GGCGTGCCGCTGGGTCGCCTCGGCACGCCGGAGGATATCGCAAATGCCGTTGCTTTCCTAGATTCGCCCGAGGGCGGCTATATCAACGGACACGATCTGGTGGTGGATGGCGCTGTGACGCACGCCGTGCTCAAAAACCTGCCGCGCGAATAGTGGCAGCGCGCGCGCTCATCCTCAGCGGCGGATACTCCCACCCCTTCGGCGAGAGCACCGGGGCGCTGGTCGGCATCATCGAAGAATGCGGGTACGACACCCTTATCGAAGAGGATATCGACGCAGCCATCGCCGCGCTGGCCGACCCACCGGCCATGCTGGCGGTCAACACGCTGCGCTGGAGCATGACACAGCACGCGAAATACGCGCCCGACCGCGATCGCTTTGCTTATGAACTGCCTGACAGCCACATGGACGCGCTCGCCGATTATGTGGCGAGCGGCGGGCGCATGTTCGTGATTCATGTTTCGACGATCTGCTTCGACACACAGCCACGTTGGCACGAGGTCATGGGCGGCGGCTGGACCTGGGGTCGATCGCATCACCCGCCCATGGGTGAGATCGACATTAGTCTGACTGAGGCCGGGGCAGAGCACTCGGCAGGCCCGGCGCAATTCCCGCTGCTTGACGAGGCCTATCACAATCTCGACCCGCGCGAGGATTGCACGGTACTGGCCACCTGCGAAATTGAGGAAGGCCCGCAGCCGCTTGCCTGGGTTAGGAAGTTTGGCAAAGGCCGTGTGGCGGTCGATGCGCTGGGTCACGATGCCCGCTCGATCAATGCGCGGGGCCATCGTGAACTGATCACGGCGCAGATCGAATGGCTTAAAGGAGCGAGCGATGCGTGAAATAGCCGGACAGGGCGTGTTGATCACCGGGGGTGGATCGGGTCTTGGAGAAACGACCGCGCGCTATCTCACCGAACGCGGTGCGAAGGTCACGATCACCGGGCGGCGGGCGGATCGCATTGCCGAACAGGCGGCGGAGATCGGCTGCCACGGCGTCGCGGGCGATGTAACCATTTCCGCAGACCGCAAAGCGATGATCGAAGCAGCGACAGATCATGCCGGCGGCAGGCTCGACTGCCTGTTCAACAATGCTGGCAACATGGTCCGCGGACCGGTTGAGGAGCTGGACGAGCAGGAATTGCTCGGTATTTTCCACGCCAATGTTGTGGGCGCGATGATGCTGACGGGGCTCGCGGCGGCTCACTTGGCCGCGACCAGGGGCCTTGTGCTCTTTGTCGGGTCGGTTCACACCAAGCGAGCCTTTCCCGGCGCATCGCCCTATGCTGCGACCAAGGCAGCGGTGGAAACGCTTGCCAAGGTTTACGCCGCCGAACTCGGCGACCGCGGGATCCGCGTGAACTGCATCATCCCCGGCAGCGTGCTGACCGAAATCAATGTGCGCGCGGGTCTGGTGAGCGAGGAAGAGGCGGCGAGGCGCCACGCAACGCTCAACACGATCCAGACCATTGATCGCCTCGGCCAGGGTGAGGATATCGCGCAGGCTGTCGGCTACTTCATGGAAAGTGACTTTACCACCGGTGCCAGCCTTACCGTTGATGGCGGTATGGGTCTTGGCGTGACCCGCGGTGTCTAGCCTCTAAGCAGCCTGCGCGCATTGTCGGCCAGCGGCACATCCATTGTCGGCATGCGGAATTTCTCCGGCGCATCCCATCCAGCGAAATTGGTGCCGTAGACAAGGCGGTCGGTCCCCACGCGCTCAACCAGCAATTCGACCGCGCGTTCGTCATGCATGTGGATGTCGTACCACAGCCGCCCTAGCTGCTCGGCAAAGGCGCCGTCGCGTTGCAGATGATCGGGTGCCCATGCGCGTTTGTGCGCTGCGTGCTCAAGCCGTCCCCACACAAGTGCAAGCGCTCCGCCGCCGTGGCTTATGCAAATGTCGAGCGTGGGATGGCGGTGCAGCACCCCGCCGAACAGCAGCGTCGCGACCGCAGTCGATTCCTGCATTGTGAAGCCGAGCATGATATCAAGCTCATATTTCGACAAGGCTGGGCTGGCAGCAGGCCCGTCAATTCCAGCGGGCGCGGGATGGATGAAGAGCGGGACATCGAGCTCGCAGACCGTTTCATAGAAGGTATCCATACGCGGATCGTCGAGCCCTTGCGGCATGTCAGTGCCGATATAGGCCGCCTTGAGGCCGAGATCAGTTACGGCCCTGCGCAATTCGGCAATCGCTGCAGGAATATCCTGCATGGGCAGCGCCGCTGCTCCGCCGAGGCGATCCGTCCGCGCATTGACCATTTCGGCCATGGTATCGTTGTGGCGTCGGCAAAACGCGATTGCCTCAGCTGCAGGTATGAAATGGAAATAGGTCAAAGGATTGGGGGAAAGCAGCTGCCAGTCTATGCCTGCTCGGTTCATCGCAGCGACGCGCACTTGAGGGTCCATAAAAGCGCTGCCGCGATATTTCACTCCGCGCAGCTTGTAGCTGCCGATCCGGAAGACGGGCACGCCATCCTCTTCGGTCAGTTCCGGGCCGAACTCGCCTGCGGTCCCGAAAGTCTCCTCCAGCACGGCATGGGCATGGATATCAATGACCTTGGCGTGTGCGAGGCTCATGCGTAACCCTGCGCGGCACCGCCATCGACGCCAATCGCAGCTCCTGTAATATAGCCAGCCGCTTCCGAGCCGAGGAAGACAACACAATTGGCAACATCCTCGGCCTCGCCTGCCCGGCGCAGCGGAATGCTTTGCACGAGTGCAGCCTCGATCTCTTCCTCGCTCTTTCCAGTCTGCGTCGATTGCTGTGCAAACAGCTTTTCCACCCGCGCTGTACGCGTCCAGCCGGGGCACACAGTATTGACTGTGATCCCGTCAGGTCCGACCTGGTTCGAAAGCGTCTTGGCCCAGCCTAGCACTGCCATGCGAATACTGTTCGACAGAGTCAGATTGGGCACCGGCTGTTTCACGCCGATACTCGACACATTGACGATCCGTCCCCAACCGCGCTCTTTCATCCCCGGCAACACCGCTCGGGTGGCGCGGATGGCGGACATAAGCGTGAGCTCAACTGCTTTCGCCCAGTCCTCGTCTTGCAGGTCGGCAAACAGGCCCGGCGGCGGCCCGCCTGCATTGTTGACAAGGATATCGATCGCGCCGAACCGGTCCTTCGTAGCTGCCACAAATGCATCGATATCGGCTTCGCTGGTAACGTCAGCGGTCATCGCGAGGCAGCCGGGCAGCGAGGCAGCCGCCTCATCCAGTGGCCCTTGCGAGCGAGCGCAGATCGCCACATTCGCACCGGCTGCGTGAAATGCCAAAGCCGAAGCGAGGCCGATCCCCTGGCTCCCCGCCATCACCAGCGCTGTGCGCCCTTCAAGGCCCAGTTTCATTGCGGTCTCACTCCCTGTAATTCCTTTTCACTAGGCGATCTGGCTACGATACATGGCGAGATCGAAATAGTCCCGCCATTCGCGGATCAAACCGTCCTTCACCCGGAATATGCCCATCAGCGGCAGCGCAATGCTTTTTCCGCCAACGCGCATCCGGTCGACCCGTTCAGTGAGCACATGCTCGCCCGCTGCGGCGATATGCAGCAACTCCCAATCGCTTTCCTCGAAGGGGCCAGCGGAGCGGAGATAACTCTCCACCGCTGGCTTTCCATTAAGCGGCTCCATCGGGATATTGTGATAAGCCACATCCTCGCCCAGCAATGCGCAGACGCGATCGAGGTCAGGACCGTGCCACGCCGCGACGAAGGCGCGCACAATCGCTTCAGGCATTTGTTGCTCACAATACAGCGTCATTCCCGCGCGCCTCCCTCTGCACGCCTTCTTGACATCAAAAGCCTCTGGGGTGAAGTATCGATTTCGATGTAATGGAGGGAAGGAGCGTGCGACCGCCGTTGAGCACACCGCAGCGCCAAAACTTCGTTCAGATCGCCTACCACGTGGCCGATCTCGACGAAGCGATCCCGCGCTTCGCGCGCCTGATGGGGATTGGCCCGTTTCTGGTGCGCAGGCATATCCCGCTCAAACAGGTGCGCTATCGCGGATCCGCCAGCGTGCTCGATATCAGCGCGGCCCATGCGCAGGCGGGGCCTGTGCAGGTAGAGCTGATCACGCAGCATTGCCGCAACCCCTCCGCCTTTCGCGACATGTATGAACCGGATGAAGAGGGGCTGCACCACGTGGCACTGTTTCCAGAAGACTACGATGCGATGATCGATCATTACCACGGGCAAGGCCATCACATCACAACTGAACTTGTGACCGCCGAAAAACGCGGTGCGGCCTATGTCGACACCAACGCCACACTTGGCCACATGGTCGAGGTCTATCGCGTCAATGAAACATTGTACGATTTCTATCGGGCAGTCGCCGAGGCGGCGCGCGATTGGGACGGCATTACCATGAAAATCGAGGTCTGAGCCGATGGATAAAGAGATAGACGCAATTGCGGACAAGCTGTTCGCAGCCTGGCGGGATCGGTATGCGATCGATTCCGAACCGGAACTCGCCGCCATGCGCGATCCGGATCGCGGACGGGCGATACAAGGGGCGCTGACCTGCCTATTCGTCAAGGCAGGGCGGAGGCCGATTGGGTGGAAACTGGGACTGACCTCGCAGCCCGCGCTCGACCTGTTTGGTGCGGATGAGCCCATGGTCGGGGTGATCTATGCCGATACGCTGCTGGAAGAAGGCGACACACTGCCAACCGGCGAAATCGTCAGCCCCCGTATCGAGGGCGAAATGTTGCTCGAAATTGCCTCGGTGCCGCAGCCGGGGGCAAGTGATGACGTGCTTATCGCCTCACTCGCATCGGTCAGCGCGGCCTTCGAAGTGGCCGACTCGCGCCTTCTCGGCTGGCCAAGCGCTATCGGCGGGGCCACGGCTGATAACGCTTGTTGCGGCTGGCTGATGCGCGCACCGCAGTCGCTCGACCCGGCGGAGGCAGACTTCGAGGGAACCAGTATGGTCCTCACCCGTGATGGCGAGACAATCAGCGAAGGCCGAGCGTCGGCCTGTTTTGGCAGCGTGCTGAAAGTCTATCGTTGGTTTGTCGCGGACTCTTACCGGCGCGGGAGACGCCTGCAAGCCGGCGACATCATTCTAACCGGCGCAATGGGTCCAGCCATTCCGATGGCAGGGCCTGCGACCTACCGGCTCGAGTGCCCCGGCCTGGGTTCGGCAACGCTGCCTTTCGGACGCGCGGCTTGACCAGCGCGTCCGGCTGGCAGGAACTGCGCGGCGGGTGGACGCTGCTGGTTGCCTGCGCGGTCGGTGTCGGGTTGAGCGCCATCGCGCTTCCTTTTTATGCCATCGGCCCGCTAACCCGTCCGATCGCGGCGGATCTTGGCTGGGCGCGAGCAGATATCCAGTTGGCGATCCTGTTCAGTTCGGGCCTCGGGGCTCTCACCGCCCCCGTAACCGGATGGATGATCGACCGCTTCGGAGCGCGTGCAGTCGCATTGCCATCGATCCTTGGCGTTTCCCTGGGCCTGCTTCTCGCCTCCTACGCCAGCACGCTCACGACCTTCTATCTCGGCTTCGCGGCGACGGCGATCCTTGGCGCGGGGACCAATCCGGTGCTGTGGTCGCGTGTCGTCTCCGGCAGTTTCGAGAAAGCCCGCGGTGCGGCGCTGGGCCTCGCGCTGGTGGGCACCGCGCTTGTCGCACTTTTGCTCCCCAGCTTTATCGTCGCGCTAGAGGAGTATGGCGGCTGGCGCTTTGCTCTGCGCGGTACAGCGCTGCTGCCGATGCTGATTGCCCTGCCACTGGTGTGGGTGTGGCTCCGCCCCGATCCGCAACGTCGCGCAGGTGGCACGGCAGGCACTGGCTTGCCCGGAGCGACCGTGGGTGAGGCGCTGCGCGACTATCGTTTCTGGGTCCTCGCTGTTTCGATCCTGCTTGGTTATCTCGCCATTTCGGGCACGCTAACCAACCTTGTCCCCGCGCTGATCGACCGAGGTATCGAGGCGCAAGCGGCCGCTGCATTCGCGGGTGCCGTAGGGATTGCCATGGTGCCGGGCCGTGTGCTGGTTGGATTTGTGGTCGACCGCATCTGGGCACCCGGCGTGGCAATGGTGGTGCTACTGCTTCCCGCCTTGGCATGCCTGATTCTGCGCGACGCGACCGATCCCGTCACACTTATAGCTGCCTGCGCCATCCTCGGCCTAGCGGCCGGGGCCGAGCTTGATCTGCTCGCCTTTCTCACAGCGCGCTATTTCGGACTGGCCCACTACTCCAAGATCTACGCGCTCGCCTATGCGGGTCTCGCCATGGGCAGTGCAACCGCGCCGTTCCTGTTCGCTTCGTTGCATGATCGAACGGGCAGCTACGGGACGAGCTTTGAGGTGGCTGCAATATTCTTCGCTATCGCGGCATTGCTTATGCCGATATTGGGCCGCTATTCGGACACAGACAACAGCGACAGGGACAGAGCTGCATGAGCGACGCCACTTCGACACCCACTTTGCCGCCGCTGATGGACCGTATTTCGTTCCTGACGCACCGGCTAAATGCGCTCATGGCGCGCGCGTGCAACCCCTATTTCCAGGTGTGGGGCGTGGATCTGATCATGTCGCGCATGATGGTCGTGATGCTCGAACATGGCCCTCTGCCCGCGGGCGAGATCGTGCGGATCATGGCGCTGCCACAGTCCACGATCTCGCATCAGATCAAACGGCTCGAAAAGCTCGGCTATGTCGAGCGGGAGCAAGGCAAGCAGGATTCGCGCGTACGCGCCGCATCGCTGACCGAGAAAGGCCGCGAGGTCGCGCTACAAGCCAATCTCCTGAGCCGACAGGTCATTGCCGTGCTGCTGGATTCAATCGGCGAGGAAGACATGGAAACGGTTCGTGCCGCACTGAAACGCGCCGACCGCGCGTTGCAGGAGTTCAAGTTTGAAGAAGATTGAGGGGGACTGCGTTTTGTCGCGCCATGAGGAAAACATCGCGCTTGCCCAAAGCGTCTACGATTGCGGTTTCGCGAGTGACTGGACCCGCATGGAAACGCTGCTTTGCGACGAATTCGAGATTGTTGAACCCGCAGGACTTCCCTTTGGCGGGGCTTATTACGGCAAGGACGCCCTCAAGCGAGTGTTCGGATCCGTGTTTGACGCGCTTCAGCCTAGCGATGTCCGGTTCAAGTCGATGACTGCCAACGAATGTCAGGTGGTGTCTTTGCTGGACCTGGTTTTTGGCAGCGACGAAGGTGAATTCATCATGCCGGTCGCCGAATTATTCGAGATCGAAGGCGGTAAAGTCAAACGGATGCTGCCGTTCTTCTATGATACCGCGATACTCGATCGTTTTCTCGCAGATCGCGCGAACGCTTAGGAATACGTGAAATCTCGGCCGCCTCGTATTGAATACAGGCCCGCCTACCTCACCTCAGCCAATAGAGAACCAGGAGCACGACCGCCACTGAGGCGAGGATAAACCAGGTGAGCTTCGAGCCGGTTGCTGCTTGCTGCTCGGGTTGAACCGGCCCGGTTTCGGGAGCCGTTTTTGCTCCATCGGCTGACCCCTCGACTGCACCGAGTGCGACCGAAAACTTGCTAAAGAAATCCTCGGCCATCGAACGCGCTGTGCCTTCAACCAGCCGCGCGCCCATTTGCGCGAGCTTGCCGCCGATCTTGGCGTCAGCATCATAGGATAGCTGGGTCCCGCCATCGACTGCTTCGAGACTTACATTCGCAGACCCCTTGGCGAACCCGGCGACGCCGCCTTGCCCTTCGAAAACCATGGTGCAGCCATTCGGCGCGTCTATCTCGGTTTGCGTGAGCGAACCGCTGAAGCGCGCGGCAACCGGCCCGACCTTGGCCTGCACCGTGCCCTCGAAACGGTCATCGGCAGTTTTCTCCAGCCGCTCGCAGCCCTTGAGGCAGGCCTTGAGCAGCTCGGGATCGTTGAGCGCTTCCCAGGCGCGCTGCGGATCGCACGGAAGTTGGTAGGAACCCTTGATTTCCATCGGTATTTTCAGTCCTTGTCAGGTGATCGCGGTGAGCGCGCGCTGCGCAATCACGCGAGTAAGGTGCATGCGATATTCGACGCTGGCGTGCAGATCGCCGGTGAAATGGGCGTCGTCGAGGGGAGCATTAGCGAGATCACCGCCATTGTCGGCAGCCTCTTCGCCGCCTTGCCAGCGGAACACGCCGGTGCCGCCGCCCGTAACTGCGAGCCGGTTCTGGCCGCCCAGCCGCGCGGCAAAGACGGCGATCAGAGCGAAGCGCGAGGCGGGGTTGAGAAACTTCTCGTAATGCGCTGCGCTGCATGCCGGAAAGCTCACTGCGGTGACAATTTCGCCTTGTTCAAGCGCGGTCTCGAACATTGAAGTGAAGAAATCACGCGCGGCCACTTTACGCCGGTCGGTGCGAATTTCCGCGTCGAGAGCAAGGCAGGCGCTGGGATAGCAGGCTGCCGGGTCATTATTGGCGACCGAGCCGCCGATTGTACCGCGGTGCCGCACTTGCGGATCGCCGATTCCGCCGGCAAGCTCGGCGAGCGCCGGACAATGTTCTCGGACCAGTGCGTTGCTTGCGACCTCTGCATGGGTTGTCGCACCGAGGATGACGATGCGGTCTCCTTCCATGCTCACGCCCTTGAGTTCGTCGACACGAGTCAGGTCGACCAAAATGCCGGGCATGGCGAGGCGAGCGCGCAGCACCGGCATCAACGTCTGCCCACCCGACAGCGCCTGACCGTCCTCCTCGGCAATCAGCCTTTTCGCTTCATCGAGCGAGCCGGGTCGGCGATAGGTAAAATCGTACATCAGCCCTGCTCCCTTTCCTGGCACAGCCGCCAGATTTTCTCCGGCGTGGCGGGCATTTCAACATGGCGCACGCCCAGCGCGTTGCAGATCGCATTGATGACAGCGGGCGGCGATCCGATCGCGCCCGCCTCACCGCAGCCCTTCATGCCGAGCGGATTGCTGGGCGAAGGTGTTCCGCTGAAGACTAGCTGGTACTCGGGCACACCGTCTGCGCGCGGCATGCCGTAATCCATGAAGCTCGCCGACATCAGCTGGCCGGTGTCGGGATCGTAGAGCGCATTTTCCCACAAGGCCTGACCGATGCCCTGCGTCACCCCGCCATGAACCTGCCCTTCGACAATCATCGGGTTGGCGACATTACCGAAATCGTCTGCCGCACAGAAGCTTGCGACTTCGACGGTCCCGGTATCGGGGTCGATCTCGACCTCGCAAACATAGACGCCTGCGGGATAGGTGAATTCGGGCGGGTCGAAGAAGCTGGTGGCGACCAGCCCCGGCTCGATCTCGTCGGTCGGGAAGGCGGCAGCGGCGTGCGCAGCATAGGCCATCTCGGCAAAGGCGATCGTGACGTTGCTGTCTTTGCTGGAGAATATGCCCTCGTCGAACGTCACCGCGTCGTAATCGACCTGCATCAAATGCGCGGCGATCTTCTTGCCCTTTGCAATGATTTGATCGCAGGCACGCAGGGTTGCCGACATCCCGACAGAGGCGCGCGAGCCGTAGGTGCCGGTCCCGGCCTGGATACGCGCCGTATCCCCTTGAACGACCGAGATGTTCTCCATCGGCACGCCGAAGCGGTCAGAGACGACCTGCGCAAATGTTGTCGCATGGCCCTGGCCGTGTGAATGCGCGCCGGTCAGAATTTCGACAGTGCCGACAGGATGTACCCTGACTTCCGCCGATTCCCACATGCCGGCGCCGCCGCCGAGCTTCGCAAGCTTGGCCGAGGGGCCGATACCGCACGCCTCGACATAGGCAGCCAGGCCGATCCCGCGCAGCTTTCCGCGCGCTTCGCTGTCCGCCTTGCGGCTTGCGTAGCCTGAATAGTCAGCCAGTTCGAGCGCCGCATCGAGCGTCTTCTCGTAATCGCCCGAGTCATATTCGTAGACGACCGGCGTCTGATAGGGGAATTGGCGAATGAAATTGCGCCGCCGGATTTCCGCCGGGTCTATTCCCAGCTCGCGCGCGGCGACATCGACGATCCGCTCGACCACATAGGCAGCCTCTGGTCGTCCCGCCCCGCGATAGGCGTCGACCGGGCAGGTGTTGGTATAGATCGCCCTGACCCGCGCATGGATCGCGGGGATGGCATACTGACCCGACAGCATCGTCGCATACATGTAGGTCGGGACAAGCGAGCCAGAGCTCGACAGATAGCCCCCGACATTGGCCTGCGTATCGGCCCTAAGCGCCAGAAAGCGCCCTTCAGCATCAAGCGCAAGTTCGACTTCCGTCAGATGATCACGTCCGTGTGCGTCGGTGAGGAATGCCTCGCTACGATCGGCGGTCCATTTGAGCGGCCCATCGACCAGTTTGGACGCGAAAGCTACCGCTACTTCCTCGGGGTAGTTATGCGCTTTCGACCCGAAGCCTCCGCCTACATCAGGTGAGACCATGCGCAGCTTGTGTTCTGCTGCGAGCCCGAAGGCGGCAGCATAGAACATGCGCATACCAATCGGGTTCTGATGCGTCATGTAAACGGTCAGCTCTTCGCTGCCCGCGTCCCATTGCGAATTGATCGCGCGCGGCTCAATTGCGTTGGGGACCAGCCGGTTGTTGCGCAAGGTCAAAGAGACGCGATGCGTTGCCGTAGCGAATGCAGCTTCGGTTGCAGCTTCGTCGCCCAGTTCCCAGTCGAATGCACAATTGCCAGCGATCTCGTCATGGATCAACGTCGCGCTATCGGCGGTCGCATCGAGCACGTCGACCGATACGGGCAGGTCGTCGTAATCGACCATGACCGCCTCGGCAGCATCGCGCGCCTGCGCCTGCGTCTCTGCTATCACCAGCGCGACCGGCTCGCCGACATAGCGCACGCGGTCAACGGCCAGCGCATTGCGCACACCGACCTTCATCGGCTCGCCATCGCGAGAAGTGATTGCCCAGCCACATGGCAGTGCGGGCAGGCCTGCATCGACCAGGTCCTGACCCGTCAGGATGCGCCGCACCCCCGGCATGCCTGTTGCCCCATCAAGGTCGAGCCCGGCAATCCGCGCATGGGCCATCGGCGCGCGCGCGAAGGCGGCGTAAAGCTGTCCGGGCAGGATCATGTCGTCGACATATTTGCCCTTGCCGCGCAGGAAACGCCCGTCCTCTTGGCGTTTCACCGATTGGCCGAATTTGACGGCTGACGCGGGAATATTCATGCCGCGCCCTCCATCTTGCCCGCACCTTCAATGATCGAGGCGACGATGTTCTGATAGCCTGTGCAGCGACACAGATTGCCTTCGAGTTCGTGACGGACCGTGTCTGGATCGGGCATGCCGTGGCGCCGGGCGATGTCGATGCCAACCATGACCATGCCGGGCGTACAGAAACCGCATTGCAGGCCGTGATTGTCATGGAATGCCTGCTGCATCGGATGGAGCGGCTCGCCTTCATTCACGAGGCCCTCAACGGTGGTAACGCTGCAACCTTCCGCCTGGACGGCCAGCATGGTGCAGCTTTTCACCGCCTTGCCGTCGACATGCACCGTGCAGGCGCCGCATTGGCTGGTGTCGCAACCCAGATGCGCGCCTGTAAGCCGCAGATGATCCCGCAGCGCATGTATCAGAAGCGTGTTGTCGGGCAGATCAAGCTTTGCCGGCCTGCCGTTCACCTCCAGCGAAATCTCGGTCATTGTGCCCGGCTCTCCTCTTTTGTTTCTGCCTTACACGCAAACCTATGGCATGTCGGCAGCAATGCCAATACTTATCGATATCGATATAAGTTGATCAGCGTTTGGGTGCGAAGACCAGCAGAACATTGCCAGCTTCGTGACTGTAGAGGCCGTAACCAGAGTTGATCACCAAATAGCCATCACCCACGGCGGCGCCCGGGCCGGACATGCTGCCTCCGCGGGCGGGCATGCCATTCACGGCGTCAAACGGTCTAGCGCTGTCAAATTCCCACAAACGCCTGCCGGTCCTGCGGTCATAGGCCCGTATCCAGCCATCCATGTGCCCCGCGATCACAGCTCCGGGTACCGCCGTCACAGCAGCCGATATGCCGGGATCGCAAAACGGACGTGCCTCTCCACAGACATTGGATTGGACCTCGCTCCACAATTTCCTGCCGGTTCGCGCATCGACCGCATGCATCCCGGGCCGCGCGAGCTCAGGATCAAGCGGCTCACCATTGCGGGTGTTATTCATGTCGTTGATCGGCACATAGATTGTTGTGCCTTCTGCAGCCATTCCCCAGTGCACACCGCCCTGGATGCTTCCGCGTCCAACCGTGGTCTCCCACAGCAAGCTGCCGCCATCATCCGGGTCGAGTCCATAGACGATGCCGTTCTTATGGCCGACTGCGAGCACCTGTTTGCCGTCGCCAACGTCGATCAGCAAGGGTGAGGAGGAATGGTCGAAATCGGGCCCGCGTTCCTCGGGGCAATTGGGATTGTCTGCCATCATGCATGCGACGTTCCAGGCATCGCCGCTGATCGTCTGGCGCTGCCACACGCGGCGGCCTGTGTTGAGGTCGATTGCAAAGATCGAGTCACTGTTGCCGTCTGCAGGTGAGGAATAATTCTCGCCCGTTCCTGAATAGAGCACACCGCGCTTCGCATCGATTGTCGGACTGACCCACATCGGCGCGCCGGATGGGGCATAGGAAACGCGTCCGTTCTTCTCGATGCGCTCCGGTTCTTCGGAAATGGCCCAGAACTGCCACTTTAACTCACCAGTCCTGACATCGACCGCATCCAGATGCCCCCGGAACGTGCAGCATTCGTAGCTAGGGTCGGCTGCCGGAACGACTTCGAGCGACGATACCGGGACGTAGAGCGTTCCATCGTGGAAGGCTGGCGTAGCTGTGAGCGTCGCGCTGGGGTGGTCGTCCATCCGGCGAGACCATTCGAGCTCACCAGTGAGCGCATTGACTGCGTAGAGCTTGCTGGTGAGGTCACCGAAATAGAGCATGGGCTGCTGCCCATCGACCAGCACGATACCAGTGCGCACTTCAGCAGACGCTTTGAAGGTCCAGCGCGCGCATCCGCTCTCGAGGTCAAAGGCATAGACCGTGCCGTCGTCGCTGCCGACAAAGGCGGCACCAAATCCGATCGCCGGCTGCGACCGGGCTTTTGTGGCATTTGGGAAAGCATAAGCCCACCGGAGTTCGAGATTACCCAGATCGTCTCCGCTCAATCCGCCGAGCGAGTCAGGAACAAAACGCCTAGTATCGTGGCCCCAGCCGACATTGACGACTTCCTTCGAACGATCGAATCGCGCCGCCGGCCCCTGACATGAGGCAGCATATTGCGCCTGCGGCAGGCCATCAGAAAGGTCCACTCGGGTGATATATTCGGCAACGCGCAGCTTCTCGTCATCGGAAAGCATGGCGCCCTGTTCTGCCATAACACCGCCATTCAGGGCCGCGACGACTGAGGCTGGGGACATCATCTCTAACCACTGGAAATGCGGCGCTTTGGCCACATCGCCATCATGGCAGGATGCGCAATTCTCAACGTAGATTTTCGCGCCAGGCAAGGAAGCGCGATCGGCAATCAGCCCGTCACTGGTAGCAAATTCATCTGTCGAGCCAAGCGCTTCGCCGCCCTGAGGCTTATCCGTCTGCCCGCAAGAGAAAAGCGCAAGGGAGGCGAAAATCACTCCGAATATCCGGGTTCTGGTCATTTGCATCTCTTCCTACGGGTGAGGCAATCCTGCACCAATTTCCGTCGTTGGGCACAAGCCTGAACGGTCTCAATTGACTTATATCGAAATCGATATATGTCAGTGGAGATCCTAAACGTCAATTGGGGAGAATTGGCATGAATCTTCGCGCTTTCACTCGTGGTATGGCTTCTGTCAGTGCGCTTGCACTGGTCGCTGCTGCCGCACCCGCATTTGCTCAAGAAACCACCGCAGAGGAGCAGGCGGAAGAATCCGAGGGGGGCTTTGGTGACATCATCGTCACGGCCAACCGTCGCGCCGAATCGGTGCAGGACGTTGCCGCAGCTGTCACCGCGCTCAACGAAGAATTGATTGAACAAAAGTTCAGTCGCGACCTTTTGGACCTCGGCAGCATCGCCCCTAACCTGGTGGTCGACCCGATCCTCGGCAACGGAACTGCCGCGATTTCGATTCGCGGCATCCAACTCAACGACGTGGAAAAGAGCTTTGATCCCCCAGTTGGCGTCTTCCTGGACGGCGTCTACCTCGCCTCGACCACGGGCGCGTTGCTCAATGTCTTCGACGCAGAAGCGATCGAAGTTCTGCGCGGCCCGCAAGGCACGCTGTTTGGTCGCAACACCATTGGCGGCCTGATGCATGTTCGCCGAAACCGGCCGACCGGTGAGCTGGGCGGCAAGCTGAGTGTGACTTACGGTCGATTCGACCAGTTCGACATCAAGGGCGTGCTAAACCTTCCCGAGTTCGCCGACGGTGCGATCAGGGCCAAAGTCGCGGCCGTGCGTCTCGATGGTGGCGGCTACTTCTACAACGTCACGCGTAATGAGCGCGAAGGCGACAATGACCTTTTCATGATCAGCCCAATGGTTGAAATCGACCTTGGCGATCGTGGTGAGCTCAACATCGTTTACGACTACATCCGTGACCGCACCGCGACACGCCCGGTGACGGCACTGACCGACGTGAATCAGCTGTTCGGGACCCTCCCTGGCGGGATTGGGCTCGGTCAGCCTGCCTCCGACGCAGATTTTCATCGCCGTCCGACCACTTCCGAAGACCAGCGTGCCATGCTCGATACGCATTCCATTACCGCAAATGGACGCTACGAACTTGGCGACGGGCACGAGCTTTATGCGGTGGTCAACTATCGCGACACCGACGAGAACGCGATTCAAGAATTTGACGGTGTAGCTGCACGGCTGTTCGACACGATTCGTCCGCAGCAGATCGATCAATTCTCGGCAGAATTGCGTTATCAGGCTGATCTTGGGTCCGTTCAGTTGGTGACCGGTCTCTACTATTTCGACAGCAATTATAACATCAACCAGCAGACCTTCTTCTTCGGCGGCGAGGTCGGCGGGACGGACTATCAGCAGCAGGCTAAGAGCTACGCTGCCTTTGCCCAGGTCGACTGGGAATTGTTCAACGACTTTACGCTGACACTGGGTGGCCGATATCTGGTCGACAAGAAAAGTGCATGCGGCGGTCTTGGCCAAGGCCCGCGCGAAAGCCGAACTTTCCTCGTCTCCTATGGAGACTGTAGTGAGGAACGGCAAAATGCGCCTGGATTTTCGAATGACATTCCGGGCGGCGGCGTCGCCACCGGCCGCGAAACGTGGAAACGATTCACGCCCAAGATCGGTGTCAGCTACGACTTCGGCGATCAACTTATCTTTGCTTCCTATTCGGAGGGCTTCCGTTCAGGCGGCTTCAATGGTCGCGGCAACAACGTTCTGACGCTTGGACCGTACAACCCCGAAACGGTTGAGAACTGGGAGTTCGGCTTCAAGAGTGAATGGCTCGACAACCGGCTGATCGTGAACGGCGCGTTCTTCCATACCAGCTATCAGGATAAGCAGGAGGACGTCGTCTTTCCCGACCCGCGCGGGGCAACCGTCACGATTGTGCAGAACGCTGCGTCGGCAACGCTGACGGGTTTCGAACTCGAGACCCGGATCATGCCGACCGATGGTCTGACGTTCGGCCTGGCCATCGGCCATCTCAACGCCAGCTATGATGAATGGTTCGACCAGGCTCCGCTGCTTTCGGGTCCCAATGCAGGTGATCTTGCGCAGATTGACAAATCGGACTTCGAGCTGCGTCGTTCACCCAGTTGGACTGTGCAGGCTGACGTCAGTTACGAATATATGCTCGGAAACGGCGACTCGCTTAACTTCGCGGCGGACTACTCGTTGAAGGACGATTATTACATTGTCGCCAATACGATTAACACCCACACCGCACTGCCAGGCGGCAGCAATCCGGGGCTGGTTGATAGCTTCGGACTGCTTAACGCGTCGGTTTCCTACAAGGCGGAAAACTTCAAGTTTTCGGTCTTCGGCCGCAACCTCACAGGCACCGATTATTTCCAGCATGTTCTGGATGTCGGAACCACCTTCGGGGTCCAGCCGGGAAGCACCGTTCCAGTCCCGACGGGCGCCCTGTGGAGCTTCGGAACGATCAACGCGCCAACCACCTATGGTGCGGAGTTGACGTTCGAATTCTGATTGGTGCGCGAGGCCGTCCGCGCGCCTCGCGACACGCTCTTCGGCACAGGGGGATCGAAGAGCAATCAAGGGCCCGGCGTAAAGCCGGGCCCATTTTTTGTCGCCGTGACCAAGACCGTTTCGACGACGAGAGCGAGCCGCACGGCCTCCCCTAGCTGGGTGGAGAATCCGCATTGCCGAAAGATCAGCGAGTGCCGGGCGAAATCCGCCAAGAAGAGACGAGTTCGCAATAGACTGACCGCTCCGCCACACACCCCCAGCACTTGTCTCTGATTTCGGGGGTGACCGCAAAGCGCTCCGCTGCCCTGGTTGAGTGGCAAGACCTCATGGCTTGAAGAATGGCGAGGGCCGAGTGCTCTATTGCTAGCTGAAACGAGTTCGCGTTTCGCTGTCAGTTCCCGCGAGGGGCTCTATTGCGAAGCACACAGCGCTTGCATCATAGCCTCGACAGGCTTTGCCATGCTGTCCGCGCTTTCCCAGAAAGCTGCTCCTGTGCCGGCAATGAAATCGGCCTGCATATGGACGCGGGCATTATTGTTCACCCGCTTGCGGACAGCGAAGCGCACCTTGCCTTCGTAGTCCATGATGATTGTCGCACCGCCGAAGAAGTCGAAGCTTTGGCCATTCGATGTCGCGCGGCGTCGCTGGACTATCTCGGCCACAAGGTCATTGGTAATCGTTTGGTCCAGACCGACCCGCCTTGCGATGGCGATGTTCGATCCTGAGGGCAGGGTCATCGCGCTGCCGCTCGAACCCGCGCTGCGGATCGAAGCTGCCCGAAATTCGATCGAAGCCTTTGGCCTTGCGACAACGGAGATCAATGTCGCCGTTCCGGGGCTCGAGAATCCGGAAGGCAGGGTCGTCTCGCTCCAGTCCCGGCCCGGAGGATACCTTGAATCCTCGCGGCTGGTGCTCGACGAAAGCGGGCTTGCCAGCACTCGTATTCGATCAGAGAGCACTGGCAAATTGACCATTCGCGCCAATATGGCCGGGATCGCACCAGCGACCACCGAAATCCAAGTGAGCTTTCCCCATCTGACCCTTGCGGCTGCAATCTTTGGAGGGCTCATCGGCGCGCTTGTCCGCGTGTTCGGGAGCCAGCAGACCGCAAGAGAGGGATTCAGGTGGCGCAGTTTTATCGCCAGCATGCTTAGTGGAATTATGATTTTTGCACTCTATGCGGTCGGCGTGAACATCCTGCCGGTCGCGCCGACTGTGACGGTGGGGGCAACGCTTGTTTTTGCAGTTTCTGCGCTTGGAGCTTTCTTGGGGATCGCGGGGTTGGATGCACTTGGTAGAGCATCAGGAGGAGAGAGCGATCCGGGACTCGCAGAAGAAGAACACTAGTGGTCTTGTCAGACTAACTGTACCCGATAGACGGGCAGGGAGGCGAGGATAGGACGCTTTGATGCCCAGACGCCGCAAACCGGACATTCCATTCAAACGCTTTGACTCATCACCCGAGATCGTCGGCTTGTTGTGATGACGTATCTGCGGTTCCTTTGGTCTCTGCGAAACGTCAAAGACGTTCTGTTCGAACGTGAGGTCGATATCGTTCATGAGACCGTGAGGTCCTGGCGAGTTTTCTCACTAAGAAGCGGGATATATCAGCAGCTTTGCGCTTCATTCGCAGAGCGCCGTGAGATGGGTAGGTGGCTCAACAATCGAGCGGAAAACTCGCATCTACCTCTCCAATGAAGGGAACGCGCGATTCAGCGGTATCGTCGAATGAGAGCCTGCAGAAATACGCCTCCGTCTAGGCAAACGTTCACAACCACTTCAACTCAGACCGCCATCTCATTGATAGGCAAAATCAAAAGGCAGCCCGCTCCGCCGCACTGGCTGAGTGGCGACTTTTTGCTGCCTGAGCCGAGCTCGGCCCAGCTAGGCCCAGCTCGGCCCCGCCACAGTTCTGCGAACCAGAGGCAGTTTGCAGTAATCTGACAGCTCCCGATCCCTGTCCTAGTTTGATGATCGTTCAATCAAGACAGGAGTGCCGCAGGTCACTCTTTGTTATTGGAAGCCAGCTCTCTCGCCTTGTCGCGCAGAGCAAATTTCTGAATCTTCCCCGTCGAGGTTCGCGGAATCGGCAGGAAGACAAACTCACCCGGCACTTTGTAGGGCGCTAACCGCTCGCGGCACCACGCACGCAATGTGTCGGCACTGACATTCTCGCCCTCAACAAGCTCGATAAAGGCGCACGGCGTCTCGCCCCATTTGTCGTGGGGCATCGCCACGACCGCGGCCACGCCGACAGCGGGGTGGCGGTAAAGCGCCTCTTCGACTTCGATCGAAGATATGTTCTCGCCTCCGGAAATGATCACGTCCTTGGACCGGTCCCGCAGCTGGATGTAGCCGTCCGGATAGACGACCCCCAGATCACCGGAATGGAACCAGCCCCCGGCAAAGGCCGCTCGTGTAGCCTCGGGATTGCGGAAATATCCTTTCATCACGACATTGCCGCGGAACATCACCTCGCCCATCGTCTCGCCGTCGCGGGGAACCGGCTGCATGGTCTCCGGATCGAGGACTTCGAGCTGCTCCAATGGCAAATAGCGCACACCCTGCCGGGCTTTCAGCTTTGCCTGCTCTTCCGGCGGCAACGCCGACCATTCCGCGTGCCAGTCATTCACCACGGAGGGGCCGTAAGTCTCAGTCAGACCATAGAGGTGCGTGACGTCGAAGCCTGCGCCTTGCATGTCGGCGAGCAGCTTCTCTGGCGGCGGCGCGGCGGCGGTAAAGAACTGGACCGTGCGGCCCAGATCGCGCCGGATGCCGTCCTCCGCGCTTATCATCAGCGACATAACGATGGGAGCACCACACAGATGCGTTACCCCTTCGTCTGCCAGCGCGTTCCAGATCGGCTCGGCCCGCACCTGCCGCAAGCAGATATGGGTTCCGATGATGGCCGACAAGGTCCAGGGAAAGCACCAGCCGTTGCAATGGAACATCGGCAGCGTCCACAGATAGACCGCGTGCTTGTTCATCGAAGTGGTGAGCGCGTTGCCCTGCGCCAGCAGGTATGCACCGCGATGATGCGAAACCACCCCCTTCGGGTCTCCGGTCGTGCCCGAGGTGTAGCTGATCGCAATCGCGTCCCACTCATCCTCCGGCATCAACCAAGCGAAATCGGGATCGCCCTCCGACAGGAATGCTTCGTAGTCGAGTGCATCGCTCGGCAGGCGCGGGCCATCGAATTGCGCATCGTCGTACTGGATCACCACCGGCCGCGCGTTTGCCAGCGATAGCGCTTCGCGCACCAGTGGCAGGAACTCGCTATCGACAATCACGACCTTCGAACCGGCGTGGTCGAGCTGGAAAGCGATGGCCGCGGCATCGAGCCGAATGTTGATCGAGTGCAGCACCGCGCCGCACATCGGCACGCCGTAGTGGCACTCCAGCATGGCAGGTGTGTTGGCCAGAACGGCGGATACCGTATCCCCCCTGCCAATACCCAGCTCGGCCAGCGCTGACGCCAACTGCCGTGAGCGCGCGTAGAATTCCGCATAATTGCGCCGCAAATCGCCATGGACGATGGCCGTGTGATCGGGAAACACGCTGGCCGCGCGGTCCAGGAACGTCAGCGGCGTCAGCGGCTGATGGTTGCCCGGATTGCGGTCGAGGTCGGTGTTGAACGGGTTAGGCATGAGTTGCTTCAGCTGTCCTGCCATTGTGGCGGGCGCTTGGCGATAAAGGCACCGATGCCCTCTTCTGCGTCCTTGGCGAGCAGGTTCTCGACCATGACCCGCGAGGCGTGCTCATAGGCATCGGCCAGCGACATTTCGCGCTGGGCATAGAAGGCCCGCTTGCCGGTCGAAAGCGTCATGCTGGATTTCGAGGCGATCTTGCTGGCAACATCCTGCGTCACATCGCGCAAGTCCTGCATCGGCACGGCCCTGTTGACCAAGCCAATCTCTACCGCGCGCGCCGCCGAAATCATGTCTCCAGTCAGCAGCATCTCCATGGCGTGTTTGGCACTAAGGTTGCGCGACAAGGCCACCATCGGGGTGGAGCAGAACAGCCCGATATTGACCCCCGGCGTGGCGAATTGCGCCGTCTCGGCGGCGAAGGCGAGGTCACAGCTTGCCACCAGCTGACACCCTGCCGCTGTTGCCACTCCGGCCACTTCAGCGATCACCGGCTTGGGACATGTAACAATGCTCTGCATCATGGCCGAGCACGCCGCCATGATGCGCGTGAAATCCGCCTGCCCGCTATCGCCAGCGGCGCGGGCAGCGGTGATTTCCTTGAGGTCATGACCGGCACAGAACGCCGGACCATTGGCAGCAAGGACGATGACGCGCACCGCAGCATCGGCCCCTGCTTCGGCAATCGCAGCCGTGAGGTCTGCCATCATCCGTTCGGACAAGGCGTTACGGCGGTCCGCGTCATTCAGGGTAAGGCGGAGGATTCCGTCGCCATCAAGGTGGTTTAACAGTGTTTCGCTGCTGCTCATGACATGCCGTCCTCTCGCTCGCTCGCTTAAAGGATGTTAATCGCCACACTGTCGGCCAGCGTGTTGGCGATGAAACAAAACCGATGCGCGCGATCCTGCATTGCTTTCATGTCGGTGTCGATGACCGAATAGCCATCGCCGCCCCAATCCGGCGCGGCACAATTGACGGGCGGTGCATCCCTGATCGGCGGCTTGGTTCTAGGAGCCATGACCGGTGCGGGGATCGCTCTTGCAATCGGGAGAAGCGTGCCGCTCATCTCTAAACTTCTTTTAAATAGAAGCGCGGGCCGTTCTTCCCCAGGTGTAGAAAGTCCGAGCTATCGATCCTTAGATGGGGCCACTCCCGCGCTCGTGCAAATGCGAGCGAATTGCCGCCCAGAATGCTTCCTGCAAGATAGAGGTTCTCAAGTTCAACTTGTGCTCTGTTGGCAGAAGGGGGCGCTGCTTTCGAAGATATGACCTGCGGCAAAAGTCGCTCCCTCGCTATTCGCTAGTCTTGGGAGCACAAGAGGACTTGGCAGCAAGGTCGGTCATGAATTTGCGCTTTGTGTTTCTCCAGGTGGTATCGGCCGAGCGTTTGTTGGACACGGTGAATACATTCCAGGTACCGGGAATATGATCGTTCCTGAGGGAACCTTCCTAAAAATTGCGAGAGATGGCAGAGCCATTCAAGATATTACCGGTAGATTCATGGAGGCGGGCAACTGGAAGGGTTTGGCGGCTGAGGCACTCACGAACTCTAAAGTCGCCGGCGATATAACGGGTATGCGAACTCTTCTTCCTGGAAGTTCTGTACCGAATTATACCTTAAGTTCTCCATCAAATCCCGCATTGCACATTCTTGAGAATTCAACCACAATCCATAATCAAACCCTTCTTTCAGATCTTTTGGGGAGCGGCATGGGGTACGTTAGCTGGGCCGCGTGCACCAAATAGGTGAGCTTATGACCTACTTCCCGGATTTTGCTGAATATGAATACGAAACGCCGAAGCCGCTCCGCGGTGTGAGAACTATTGGATGGTTGGATGCCGCTCACGAGTTTCAAAAGGCACATCCATCAGATGAGGTGCTTCAGCGTCTCCAGACAGTCATGTCAGAAAGAGTGACCTCAAACATACATGCCAGCCTGATTCGAGGGACAATGCCCTGTCCGATTTGTGGAGTCCGTGACTACCCTCATCCTGAATTACTTGTTGGATCGACAGAAATATGGCTTCCCGACAATGACGGGGGCTACTTTGCCGCACCCTCAATGATCTATCACTTCATATCTGCACACAATTATGCTCCGCCCAAGGAATTTTTAGATGCATTGTTTGGCTTCGAGCCGGCGTCGAACTTTCGTGCACAAAAGATTTCGGAAGATCTGATGGCAGAGGCGATGGGGTTTGGCGCCGACATAGACTGAGAGGGCGGGCGCCTTTTTCCTACGCGACGTGAAGTCCTGCTACTCTATAGCCTCCTTCAAGCGCGATTTTCCTACACCGCCGCTCCACGTTATCCTCAGGCGAATGGCCCAAGCACCGCTCCACACCGACGGCTTTCCTCCACAAACCACGCGCCATTCGGGCCCCAATATTTGCCCTAGGACCGTGTAACATGCGGTCCATGTCTCACCGGGGTGTGGCTTGGCAGCGATGAACCGAGCGGACCGTGGCGCTGCAACGCGCTTAGGATGCGGATATCCGCAGCATCCAGATGTGTCTTCATCTTCATCTTGCGGACCTCTGCTGCGCCGACCATGTTTCCAAGGTCAACCATCCGTCCATTTCGGCCTATTCTTTGCCGCGTTGGCCCAAGATGTTCTCTTAGTCGACATTCTCACTGCAAAGCCGAAGACAATAACTGAGAACAAACCTGTCTGGCGAAATTGAGTGCAATTCTTGCGATGAGGGACTGATACCTCAAATGCGGGCGCCCGCGCCTTGTGGCTGAAACTCAGTAGGCCTGTCGCTTTAAGCAACGCTAACGGTGGTGCGGACTTACTTAACGCAACCCTGCCGGAAATCTGTCCAATGGGCAGTGTTGGACAGGCTTGTTGGAAAATGCCGACAATCCGCAAGTGGCCCAGAATATATCTTCGCGGAGTCTCTTGATGGCCAGCTCCGTCCAGTTGCGCGAGCACGCGTGACGCCGGCCTTCAATCCTCGATATAACCCTTGCGCGTCTTTTCCAGGATGAGCTTTGTCATCTCTCGTTTCGCGCGTGCCTCGTCTTCGTAGCTCTTGGTCACGCTCTGTCCCTTTGTGCCACGGCGACCATAATTGACGACCACGTCAGTCCCGCGCATCGCGATGCGCCAGAACTTGTCCGAGGTCCCGCGCTTGAAGTGGAATGACTGCCAATCGTCGCCGTCGCTCGTTGGCGGCGCGACTTCATTGCTCTTGGCTTCGGGCGGCCTGGTCTTGGGCACGGATACCTGTGCAGGAGCGGGAATGTCGACGAAGGGATCATCATCGTCCAAAGCCACGCCGTGACGTCTCAATTCGCTCTCGATTAATGCAATCACTTGGTCCTTGTCCTGGCGCCACGTGTGCGAGGGAATGTCGATCACGCGCCAACCAAAGCCACGCAGGATTGTTGGCTTGAAGACGTAGCGTTCGTACACTTCCCTGCTTTCACCCTTCAACTCGCCATCCAGCAGGATTGCGAGAGCGTATCCAGTGCCGTCCTCCGACTTGATGGCAAGGTCGCAGCGGAAACTCGCTCCCCCGACATATTCCTCGACCTCGTGCCCGCGCAGCCGCAACTCCTGCGCGATTGCATTGCGCAACGGATCATGTGGCGGAGCCGAAGCGAAGATCGTGCGCACGCCCGGATTGATCGAAGCGAGCGCAGAGCGTCCCGTCTCGACATCCCCTTCTGCCCGCGCCCGGGCAAAGGCGAGGAAAGTGCGCAAAGCCATCGCGCCATCATTGTGGGTGTTTGTGATCGCTTCGGGTTCGATTGTCGTAACCACAGCCATGTGATGGCGCGCGCGGCTGAAGATCACGTTCAACCGCTTCTCTCCGCCGCGCTGATTGATCGGACCGAAGTTCATCGCCATCTTGCCCTTGGCATTCGGGGCGTAACAGATGCTGAGGATGATGATGTCGCGCTCGTCGCCTTGGACGTTTTCCAGGTTCTTGACGAACAGTCCGTTGAATTCACCGTCGTCTTCGCGGTTGTACTCCAGCTCCATCCTTGCGCCGAATTCGCGGTCGGAGCTTGCGAGCTGTTCAAGCGCGTTCTCGATGCAACGTTGCTGGGCTTCGGAGAAAGCGACGATGCCGATGCTCTTGCCATCACCCTTGGTCAGAAGTTCACACACCATGCCCGCAATTAGCTTCGCCTCGGGCTGATTGGCGCGCTCGGCATAGACGCCATCGGCGACAGGGTGGACGCTGATGGGGCGCTCCAGCAGACGCTCGACAGCAAGGTTGGCAGCTTCGTCGGCTTCCGAGGCCAGCGCAGACGGTGCGGCGCCGGAGATCGGCAGTCGCTGGTCCGGGATTGTCACCAACTGCCCATCGTAGAATGCCGCGTTCGAGAAGCTGATCAAGGCCTCCGACCGGCTGCGATAGTGCCACGCCAGCAAGGTTGCGGGCAGGTGCCGTGCAGACTGGGTCAGCAGGCTGTCGGCATCGAGCATGATGTTGACCGCTTCGCCTTCGTGCTCGACCTCGATCTCCATGTCCTCGTCATCGATCGATGAGGCGAAGAAGCTCGTTGGCGGCAGCTGCATCTCGTCGCCCACCACGATCAGCTGCGGTGCGCGGCAAAGCGCGGGAATACCGTCCTCGACCGGGATCTGGCTCGCTTCGTCGAAGATCACCACGTCGAACAGATCGGGCGCGAGCGGAAGCGTGTCCGAGACCGAAAGCGGGCTCATCAGCCAGATCGGTTTGAGGTCGCCCACCACCATGCCGGTGTCGCCGCTCGCCATGTCGCGGATCGAGCGGTAGCGCATGGTCTTGCCGAACTCATGCTCCGCCTCGCGCCTTCCGGTTGCATAGGCTTTCTTGAATGCCTTGCCTTCCTTGTCGAGCTGCGCAGTCGAGAGTGTCGAGCGCCGGACATTGGCGAGCAGCTTGTTGTGTGCAGTCGCGAGGATCATGTTGGCGTTGTCCTCGGCGAGGATCGACCTTGCCTTGGCGCTACGGCGGGCGAGCTGGCCCAGTTGCGCGGCATCGAAATGCTGGAGCTCTGGCCTTGTGCGGAACGCGGCTTGCAGCGCTTCATCCACCACCAGCGCTTCCATTCCTGCGGCGCTTTCGGCGACATTGCGCAGCACGAAACCGCTGGCCTTTTCGGCTGCGTGGGTCGAGGCGAGCAGCGGGAGGATGTCAGGCAGGTCTTCCAGCGCTTCGCGCATGTCGCGGATGGCTTCGGCCAGCTCGCTCAGCGGCAGTCGCTCGGCCTCGTCGAGAGTTTCGCCGGTCCTTTCGCGCAAGGCGATCAGGTCAGGCAGCATCGTAGCGGTATTGGCGATGTCCGACGGAATGGCGCGCGCGGGGTCGAACAGCCGCTCGGCCCGCGCATCCTCGCGCATCTGCGCAGCGATGGCATCGCGCAGCTTGAGCATCCTGCCGGGTTCTTCGGTCCCGAATGCCTCGCCTATCTCCGCTTCGCTCGAGCGCATTTCCGCCGCAGCCTGATGCATCGCGGCGAGCCTGGAGAGCGCATCGGTGACGGTCGGCTTCACCGCGTGCGCGGCAAAGTCATAACGGGCCTCGACCGAGGCCTTCAGACTGCGCCATTGACCGCTCAGGAACTTGAAGAAGCCCGGCTCCTTCGTCTCCGCCAGAGCAAGACCACTCGCCGCATCATCTGGGTCGAACGGATCGTGCCAATGGCTCGCCGCCTCGCTCGCTTCGGAATGCTTGCGCTCGAGTGTGCGGTAAGTCGCCTGGAACTGCGCCAGCCTGGTGCTGCCGGCAGAATTCTCATCGAGCAGGTCGAGATTTGCAGCGAGCCCGGTTTCCTTCGCTGCCGCACAGGTCTCGGCAATCGCGTGCAAATCCGCGAGCGAGACATCGTCGCTGCGCAGATAGTCGGGCAATCGTTCCAATTGTTCGTTCAGCCGGTCGGCGAGCGGTTCGGCGCGGTTGATGAATTCCTCGGTGCGAGCATAGGCGCGCTCGTCCTGAGCTGTTGATTGCGAAAGCAGCGCAAAGGGCATTTGCGACAGGCTCGCCAGGCCGAAGGACTGACGCATCACCTGTTCAATCTTGATCGAGAGCGGCTTGGCCGCCTCCCATTCATCGGGCGTAGGCAGACGCTCGCGCACCGAGAATGGGTATTCCCCTTCGATCGGCGGCAGCTCAATTTGACGGTGAATCAGCGCGCGGATCGAGATCGCTTCGTCCGAACCGACGCTGCCGAGTGCGGTCTCGAATTCGTCGATCTGGCGGAAATTGTGAGCAAGCGCCCTAACTGTGCGGTCGCGCGTCGCGGTCAGTTGCTCGAGCCTGCTCTCGTTCTTGACCCAATCATCATAGCATTGGTTGAGGTCCTGGATGAACGGCTTCTTGTCCTCCTGACTGTCGTGAATGAGCGTCGCGAGCCGTTCGAGCCCCGCCTGCTTCAGCCGGTTGAACACGACGTCGAGCGCGGCACGTTTCTCACACACAAACAGCACACGTTTCCCACGCGCGGCAAAGTCCGCGATGAGGTTAGTAATCGTTTGCGACTTGCCGGTGCCGGGTGGCCCCTGAATGATGAAGCTGGCCCCGTCGCGCGCCATCGCAACCGCGGCATCCTGCGTCGCGTCGGAGGCGACCACGTTCCACTGCTCCCCCGGTGTTAGCGGCTCGGGTGCCTGTGTGTCGACATCGCGCGGAGCAATCGCGAACAGGCGATCGAACGATTCTTGATCGTCGGCTTTCTCGATCAACGCAGAATAGTCGCGCACCAGCGACATCTTGCGATAGTTGAAGTGAGCAAGCGTGACCTGCGCGCAGTCGATCTCCCACGCAAACTTGCCCTTGTCTTCCTTTTCAAGCGAGTACTTCTCGGTTTCCTTGATCCCCGCACCGCTCATGAAGTCGGGGCGAGGGGCTGGCATGGGCAGACCGAGCGTGGCACGCTGCGGCAGCGGCTTGATCACGACATGGCGTTCGAACAATGCGCGACCTAGCGGCCTGTAATTGTCGCGGTCGTAACTGAAGTCCGGGCGGCCAATCGTGCGGCGCTGGCTCTTTCCGCGTCGCTTTTCATATTGGCGAAGGCGCTGGACAGCTTTCTCGTGGATCAGCCTGATCGAAGGCGCCTTGGTCAGATCGAGCGTGACACCCGGCTCGCTCGCATGGATCTGCGCCATGAGATCGGCATGGACCTGTTCGATCGTGGTTTCGGAAAGGTCGATCGTCGCGGGCAGATCGATATCGTAGAGCTGCTTGAGAAAGTGGCGGAGCGCGGGGTTGAATTCGGCTTCGGTGTCGAGCGCCCGGAAGGTGTAGCGATCACGCACGCCCTTCTTCTTGGTGACCTCCACCGGCAACCACAAAAGCGGTGAATTGATCTTGTCGTTCGGCGCGTCCTTGAGGTTGGTCCAGTTGAGGAATGCCACCACCAGCCGCAGATTGCTGAAGCCGTATTCGGCGCGGTCACGGCGCGATTGCTGGAGGATGCGGTCAAGCGATGATGGCAGGTAGGTCTGGTCCTCGAACCTCAACCAGCGCCCGAGCGGCTGGGCCTTGGTCGACAGGACGTCTTTCGCAAACCGACTGTTCCAGGTGCACAGCTGGTCTTCGCGGATCGATTCGAGCCGCATGACCAGCGGCACGCTGGCAACGGTGAGGTTCACGCTGGCCTGCGTCGGCCGAAAATGAATAAGCTTGTTGCGGCGAGACAGATCGAACAGACGGTCGCGCAGGTGCGAGAGGACAGCGGTGCGGCGGTCGGGGATCGACGAAACCCCGTCGAGCAC
Organism: uncultured Erythrobacter sp.; assembly: GCF_947492365.1. NCBI lineage: Bacteria > Pseudomonadati > Pseudomonadota > Alphaproteobacteria > Sphingomonadales > Erythrobacteraceae > Erythrobacter > uncultured Erythrobacter sp. The sequence goes on along the minus strand of NZ_CANLMB010000001.1, from coordinate 1,772,560 downwards.
ACGCTCCGGATCCAGCGTCAAGCTGTCCTCGCGATAATTCTCCAGCCGGTGCGCAATCGCGCCCATGTCACTCAGGCGATCGCGCCGGTTAAGCGGCGTCATGTTTTCGATCAGCGAGGCGACGACCGGGTGAAGATGCGGGTTGAGACGGAACAGATTGGTCCGCCAGGTCGCAAAATCCGCAAGGTCGCTCTCGCTTTCGAAATCGAGATCGCAGGACAAAGCGGCAAGCAATTGTCCCAAGGCGAAAATGTCGGTCCTCTCGTCGTGGTGCCCGAGCAGCTTTTCCCAGACGTGGTAGCCAGCGACGTAGAGCGGGCGGTCGATTTCCTGACCTTCGGTAGCGACCGACTGGTCGCGCAGGCTCGTGCCCTTGGTGTTGTCCTTCGTGACTTCGAGATTGCCGACGATGTTGAGCGATGACACCGCATGCGGCTCGACCGCTCGCAGAGCCGCGTCGTTGGCGATGATCGGAAAGCCTTCAGGGCGGGCAAGCGCGAGTGTCCCGTCCGAATTCTCGACCACGCTTTCGGAATTGATATCGGCCACGCGCCCGTCTGCATGCAGCGCGGCGAGTTGGCGCATCAGCGGCACGAACATGTGCACGAGGTCATTTTCAGGAATGCGCCCGGAATAATCCTCCATCGCTTTCGCCAGCGGTCGCGGAGCACGGGCCGCGGGAGCGTTGTCCGGCGAGGCGGGCGCGAGGTTCTCTTCCTGGCTCATCCACCCACCTTCCAGCTGACCTTTTCGGAGGCGCGCATGATCCGGTCGACCTGCGGTTTGCGCATCTTGAGCAGAGATTTGAGGTTGTCGCGGTAATCGTCCTCCCAATCCATGCTCGCTGCGAACTTACCGCCGCGCACCAGCATTTCCTCTGTCTGGTCGGGGTCGGCATGGGCGAGGTCGATAAGCAGAGCGATCATATAGTCGCGAATGCTGCGATCCTGCGCCAGTTCGTTCAGCTTTTCCGGATCGAGGCGGATCTCTTCCTCGCCCTGCCAATCGGGGAAGAACTGCTTGATCTGCGTGACCACCATTGGGCTCGCCAGGTTGCTGTCGTGTAGCAGCAGCGCGAACAGCTGCCTTGTGATGACCGTCAGCCGGTTCTGGTCGAGAAGGTCGAGACTGCCGATCGCCATCGGTCCCTTGAGCTTTGCCAGAACCCAATCATCGATACCCTTGCCCTCGGTGCCCTCGGTGCCCTCGGTGCCCTTGGCGCTATCACGGCACCAGCGGTCGATGAAGAGCGCGCGCATATAGGTTTCAGGATGGCTCGGATTCTTGGCGATCTCGCCTTTGGCATCGAGCTCGGCAGCCTGTTCGAGAAACGCCTTGGGGTCGGTCGCGGCAAGGCCGGTCATGACTTTCAGCAAGACGGCAATCGCCGCGTCAGGCCCGCCCGCCGCGATCACCGCACCCCGGTCTGCAAAGACCTCGGTCGATAAGAGATAGAGCCGCGCGGTTTCATAAAGCGCATATTCGCTTGCCGATTGCTGCACGGCGTCGTCGATGATCTGCTGCGCGATGCGATACCGACGCTCATTCAGAGTCCAGAGCAGATAGTGCGAAAGCTCGTGCCCGAACAGCGCGGTGAGCTCGATCTCGGAAAGCTTCTCGAGGATCGGGCCATAGAGCACGATGTGAATTTCGCCAGGAATGAAGAACAGCGCAGCATTCATCGCTCCGTCGCCCGCCTGATAAAGCGTCACCGGGGCTTCGACACCAAGCCTCGCCATCGCAGCTTCGCAGCATTCATAGGCACTGCCGTGCGTCTCGCGCGAGAGCCTATAGGTCTGCTTCAGCAGGAGGTCCCGAGTTTCGGAATTTTGCTCCTCCTGCAATTTCGCGTTCGAGAACCAGTCCCAAACGCCCTGCTCATTCTGGAGGAGCCAATCCGCGATGGATTCATGGTAGTTGAGTTGAGACAACATAACGACTTCGACGCAACTCCCGTTCGACCCAAGCATTTCATATGCCAGCGTTTCCTAGCAACGGCTGGCGAACCTGCAAACTGATTTGGATCACCGCAATTCGTACACAAAACCTGCCGGGACACCCTCCGAATAATGTCTTGGCTAAGCGTGCAGGCCAATCTTGAAACGCCGCTCAAGGGTATAGATTGATCGATGAGTGCAGGTCGTTACGGTCTTATTTTGCAGAAACGCAATTGATATCTCATTCAAATATTTGAGACTCGAATTATAATGAAGGGTGGAGTAACAAGTATCCAAAGATTGGGGGATCTATGTCTGCTATTCCATTTCAGAACAACATTATCGATGTCTATCACGAAACTGATATAACAGATTGGAATGCTATTTTTGGTTCCGGCATTCGGGCCGTGATCCACAAGGCAACCGAAGGGCTGTATTTTAAAGACGGGACTTTCATTGCGCGGCAAGGGGCTGCGAAAGCAGCAGGATTGATGTGGGGCTCATATCACTTCCTGACGCCACAGAATGGTATCGAACAAGCGAACTACTATCTGGATTTTGCCAAGCCTGACCAAGATGAGCTGGTGGCGGTCGACGTTGAGCGCGAAGGCACTGCTTTTGACGTGCTGTGCGACTTCGTGAACCAGATTCACAGCAAACTTGGGCGCTATCCTGTCGTTTACGGCAGCAATGTGCTGCGAAGTCTCACGGCCGGGCATCCGGGCGATTCAAGTGTGCTGCACAATTGCCCGCTCTGGATTGCCGATTACGGTTCGGATTCGCCGCAATTGCCGGCTCCGTGGAGCTTCTGGACGCTGTGGCAATACACCGACGGGACAAACAGTGCGCCCGGTTTCGGCAGCGACTCTGTGCCGGGGATCAATGGTGCGGTTCTGAGAGATACGTTCAACATAACCGATAAACCATTGGCATCCTACTGGCCCAACATCTGACCGAAGGGTCATTTTGAAGGTGTCCTAGGGCCGGGTTTTTATCGGCTCGGCCCAGCTATTCGTGGCTCGTGCAGGTGTCTCCCACACCGTCAGGTATCCCCCGAGGCCGAGCGCCATTGCGCAGGTGAATACCCCTAATTCGAGCCGTTTGGCGGCATGGGCAAAAGGCAATGATCAACGGGCTGAAAGTGCTCCGATCACCTACTTGCTCGCCGGACGCAAAATCGAGGGAAAATCATAGAAAAATTGATGCTCAATATAGGGCGGATCATAGTCAATCATGCGATTAAGACTATGGTGACTATTCATAGTTAATGTCTGATTATAGGACGATCGCGATTTACTGATGAGTCTTTTGGCGCATCTATGACATCACCTCCAAATATTGTTACGGAGGTAAGGTGTGCCAAAGAAGAATAATGCGAGCAAGCAAGAGTCGACTGGATCGACGTCGTCAGCTCGGGTGGTGGGCGATGCTCCACCATCTGTGACTTTGAATGACATGTTGAGTGTAAATACTGCACTCGGGATCATGATGGAGCCGATTGTAGATATTGACGCCGAAGCATTAGCTGAGTCGGCAGATCAATATTTTGCTACTGAAATCGATATTTTTCTTGATGGGCATCCTCTTAAGGATCCGACTGATGAATGTGCTGGCAACGGGACTGATATCGGCACCGATTGCAACACATTTGCAAAAGCGGTTTTGACCTTGGATCTTGCTTCGAGCAAAACCGGCGAGGAAACACGCAGCGCATTGGCGGCTGCGATATCGGCCTGGAAAACGGCGTTGCTGACCTATCAGTCGCAAGTTGACAGTGCGCAGCTCGATCTGGAACTGGCAGATAGCGATGCGAAGGCGGCGTTCGAGAAATCCTTCAACGAGGATTCGAAGGCGCGCATCGAGAATCTCACCGCAACGATGAAGCTTGCAGGTGTCACTGCGCGGCAGACTTATGAAGCAGCGGTCGAAGCGGCAGCCAACACGCTGTCAAGCGCCGCGGCCACGTTGATTGCTGCCTATTCGGCGTTTGTCACCGCGACAATCAATGCGCCGCTCACCGCGATGAACAGCGAAGCAACTGCCGAGCAGGCCTTCTGGCAGTCGGTCGAAACCAAACGCGACACAACGCCGTAATCCGGAAAATTTCCGGGGCGTTTTCGCCTTTCCGACCCACGTTGCCCAACTGACCCTTAGCCAAAGGACGCATCATGCCCGTCGAAGTCACCTATCCCGGCGTCTATATTGAAGAGCTGGAGAGCACCAATCACTCGATGGTGCCTGTCGCGACCAATATCGCCGCCTTTATCGGCCGTGCGCTTTACGGTTCCACCACGCAGCCAATCACGATCAACAGCTATGGCGACTTCCAGAAGCTGTTTGGCGGGCTGCAGTTCGATTACCCGATGAGCTATGCGGTGCAGGACTTCTTCACCAATGGCGGTTCGCAGGCGGTAATCGCGCGGCTGTTCGAGCCCACGACTGGCGACGGATCGGCGCGGTTGCACTTCCCGCCCGCCCCTCCGGCAGTGCCCGATGGCTGGCTGGTCGATGCCGATGCGAGCAAAGGGGGCACAAAAGTTGCGGTCGCGCCGCCCGATGACACATCCGAAAGCGAGCCGGTCGAAGGGATGACCTTTAAGCTCGACGGTGACAACACCGACTACACGGTAACGGCGTATTCGGGGAAAACCGATAAGGCGCCTGCACAGGTCACGATCGTTCCCAAACTCACGGCGGACTTCCGCAAATGCACGAAGATGACCTTCTCGCAAGGCCCCAGCCCGCAAGGCTGGACGGGTGCGGGAACCGGCAGTGCTTCCGTCACGCTGACGGGCGGCAAGGGCATTCCTGAACTGGGCGACGTGGTGAGCTTCACCGGCGACACGTCTGGCAACACCTATGTCATTATCGCCAATCCCGAAGTAAGCGGCGACAAACCTTCGAATCTCACTCTCAAACTGACGCTGTCTGCCAAGCCGACCAGCGCATTTGGTCCGGTCAGTATCGACCAGCCAACCGCCTTGCCGATGCCGATCGGTTGGGAGATCGAGGCAGCCAATAATGGATCGAGTCCCGATCAGGCCACGCTCGACCTTATCAATGGTGATCACGACCCGCTTGCCGGTGACCAGTTCACGATTGGCAATGACGAGACGACCTATGCGGTGAACTCATTCACCGCCGCCACTGCTAAAGCGCCTGCCAGCATGGCTATCACGCGGATGGACGGCAATCCGGTCGATCTCGATGATTTCTGCCTGTGCTGTAAGCCTATCTTCGCGCGCAAGCCCCCGACCGGGGCTACGATCAAGAAAGGCGCATCAGAGGATGACACCAGCTTCACCGTAACCCAGCCCGAGCACGGCACTATCGACATTGGCGATACTTTCACCGTTGATGGCGACGAAACGGTCTACAATGTGCGCTATATTGATGGCGATACGATCTACTTCCTGCCGCAGGCGAAGGAAGACTGGACCGGGTCAGACATCACTTTCTATCCCGCGCTTACGCTCAAAGCCGCCAACCCCGGCCTTTGGGGCAATCGACTTACGGCCAAGGCCGATACGCATGGCATTACCGACCAGACTGCCGAGCAGTTCAATGACGAGTATGACATCGAGGCGGTGGACCTGTTTAACCTCACCCTGACGCTTTATGATGCGAAGGGTAATGCGACCTCTTCGGAGCGTTATCTGAACCTTTCGGTCTCGAAAGAAGGCCAGAAGAAGTACTACCCCAACCGCGTCGACAAAGTTCTGCAAAGCGAAAGCGCGCTTGCATTGGTGGACGAGCTTTCGGGAATGCCTCCCGGTGATGGGCAGCTGGCCCAGGGGACTGGTGGCAATGACGGGCAAAACCTCAAGCCGACCACCTATCTTGGTAATCAATCGACCAAGACGGGCATGTATCTGCTTGAAAAGTGCGACATGTTCAATCTGCTGTGCATCCCGCCCGACCACCGCCTGCTCGACGATGTCCCGCAGAGCGAATGGGATCTCGATGCCGCAGTGCGCGCGCAGGCCGCCATCTATGCGACTGACAGGCGCGCATTCTACATCGTCGATCCGCTTTCGAGCTGGTCTGACAAAGCCCATCAGGGACTGCTCTCGCAGCTCCAAGCGTCCGATCTGGGCATTACCGGCAAGAATACTGCGGGCGAACAGGTCGAGCGCAATTGCGCCGTCTATTTCCCGCGCATCATCAAGGAAGACTTGAAGATGAAGAGCCGTCCTGCGCTGTTCGCGGCGTGCGGTGCGGTGGCCGGCGTGATGGCTTCGACAGATGTGTCACGCGGCGTGTGGAAAGCACCTGCGGGCCAGAATGCCGGGATCGGCGGGATCACCAAGCTCGAATTGCCTTTGAGCAATGCCGAGAACGGCGAGCTTAACCCCAAAGGCATCAACTGCCTGCGTTCGCTCGCAACCTATGGCCCGGTAGTCTGGGGCGCGCGGACTTTGCGCGGCGCAGATGCATTCGAGGATGCCTATAAATACATCCCGGTTCGCCGGCTGACGCTGTATATCGAGGACACTTTGTTCCGATCGACCCAATGGGCGGTGTTCGAGCCCAATAACGAGGCCTTGTGGTCATCATTGAGGCTTCAGGTGAGCACCTGGCTGGCCGATCTCACAAAGCAAGGCGCGCTCTACAATTACTCCGTCCAGTGCGACGCGAAGAACAACACCGCTGAAACGATCGAAGAAGGGAAGGTCATCATGACGGTGGGTATTGCTCCCGTTGATCCTGCCGAGTTCGTCATCCTGCAAATCCAGCAGACCGCACCGACGGTCTGACCGCAGGGATACGCCCAGAACCTTCTTTGAGGATTGAGAGATAGCCATGACGACCAACACCGAATTTCCCAAGGCGACTTACCGTTACGATCCCTATCGCAGCCACAAATTCCGGCTGAAGTGGGACGGCAAATATGTCGCTGGCGTGTCGAAGGTCTCTGCCCTTTCGCGTTCCACCAAAGTGGTCGCCCACCGTTCTGGCGGCGATCCCGGAGTGCAACGCCGTATGCCGGGTCAAAGCGAATACGCTGCGATCACGCTGGAGCGCGGTGTCACCCATGATCCTGCTTTCGAGCAATGGGCGAACAAGGTCTGGGACTATCACAACGCGACGCTCGACGATCAGCAGGGCGGCACCAGCAACAAGGACGTCTCGCTCAAGGATTTCCGCAAGGACATCATCCTCGAGGTCTATAACGAGGCAGGCCAGAAGGTAATGGCCTACAATATCTACCGCTGCTGGCCTTCCGAATATGAGGCGCTGCCTGAGCTTGATGCGAACGGCAATGCAGTCGCCATCTCCAAACTGAAGCTCGAAAACGAAGGGTGGGAGAAAGACACAAGCATCGAAGAACCGGCGGAGCCCAGCTTTGTCGCGCCTGCGAGCTGATCGTCTTAGGCACGTGGGGAGATGAATTGTGGATGTGCTCACTTCGGCACAAATGGTGCAGTTATGGGAGAAAGGCCGGACGCGGCCTGATCACGAACGCGCTATCGACATAATGCAGCTGGCGCTGCCGGACCTGACCCGCGAGGCGCTGTTCGCGCTGCCTGTCGGGGAGCGTAACCGCACACTCTTCACCTTGCGCAAGGCGGCATCTGGCGAAAGCCTGCGCGCTTTTGTCCAATGTCCGAATTGTTCCGAGCCTCTGGAATTCGAGCAATCCATCAGTGAATTGATGGAAGAAGGCGGCCAGGGCGAAAGCACGGCACAGATCGAGGCCCAGGCTGAGGCCCAGGCTGAGGCCAAGGTCGAGGCCAAGGTCGAGGCCAAGGTCGAGGCAAGGAATCACCGCTTTGCCAAAGACGGATATACTGTGCAGTTCCGCCTTCCCAATAGCGCCGATCAGGCTGCCGGCGCGGATCTGTTTTTCGAGGAGGAGGTCGCTGACCATATTCTCGACGCCACGATCCTTGGTATCGAGCACAAGGGCGAAAACCTCCCCGCTTCGGGTCTGCCAGAGGAGCTGCGCGACGAAATCCGTGCCGAGCAGGCGAGGCTTGATCCGCTTGCCAATCCGACTGTGTGTCTGGGCTGCGCGGCTTGCAAGCATGTGTGGCATGCACCGATCGACATCGCGGCCTTTTTCTGGGTCGAAATCGAGCGACAGGCGCGCGCCGTTATTGACGATGTGGTGATGCTGGCGCGCGGCTATGGCTGGCGCGAGGAAGACATTCTGGCAATGGGGGCGAGCCGCAGGGAGCTTTATCTCGACGCGCTCGAGACTGCATGATGAAGGAAGCCGACCTTGCTGACAAAAACCGGGTCAAACCGGCGCAGGATTTTGGCGCAAGGCTGATCGATTTTCGCGCCCGTTCGGCAATTGCGCGCGAGAGAATCCGCCATGCTTCACTGCCGCATCCACTGCCACTCCCACTGATCCAGACCCGGCGCGAGCCTTCGGTCCCACCGCACTTTGCCAAAGGCGGCTTGCGACCCGCCAAACCTCTCGAGAAACCGGCGGGCGAAACACGACATAGCGAAGTGCCGCAAGGCCATTTGACCGTCCCGCCCGAGCGCACACGGAGCGATGAGGCGCGGACATTGCCGCCTTCGCGGTTGGAGGCAAGGCGCGGTCTAACTGAGGAACCCCTCGACAACCCGCTCAAGCCAACACCGGATGCGCCGTTGATATGAGCGATTTTCGCAGCATCGCCATGGTCACTGCCGCGCTCCAGCAATTCATCCAGACCGCAGTGAACGAGGTGCTCAGTCATGCCAAAGTGACCGTAGGGCCTCCCTCTGACAAACAGTCGGAGACAAAGCCGGAGGTCAATCTCTATCTCTACAACCTCTCCACCAACGCTGAATTGCGCAACCACGATCTACCGCGATGGGGGGCTGATGGTGCGCTGTGGCGCCAGCCGCAGGCCGCGATCAACCTCCATTATCTGATCGCTTTCGCGGGTGCGGGTGTGGAGCCGGAATTGATGATGGGCAAGGTTGTCGGCGCATTTCATGGTCTGCCGCAGATCAACCGCGCGCGGCTGGCGGGACTTGCGCAGGGATCGGCGACGATACCACCGGGCGCAGCGCTGCTCAAAGACGCCGATCTTGACGGCCAGCATGATACGATCGCGATCACTCCTGCCTATCTCGATTTCGAAGAGACGGCGAAGCTGTGGTCCTCGTTTTTCCAGGTCCGGCATCGCCGGTCCTTGATGTATGAAGTCCACCCGCTGATGATCGATGCCGCGAAGGCGGCTGCCTTGCCCGAGGTCGATCCTGATGTGCAATCAGGTCCGCATTTGCACCACAATGCGCATGTGCCTGTGCTGGGGCCTGGCACATGAACGCGCCGCATTCTCCAAACAAAGCCAATTCGGATCTGGTTGCAGAACTTGGCCGAATTTCGGCGCATCTGACGCAATATGCCGAAGGTTCGCTTGGCGTTGCTCACGAAGCCAGGGGCGGTGCAGGGGCAGGCGTCGATGAGAATTGTCCGTTAGGCGTACTCAAGCGCATCTTCGCGCTGACCGATTTTGAAGGCGATGTGCTGCTGCTTGCCGCAGCGAGCGAGCTGGATGCGGAATGCGCCTCGATAATCGCGCGGTTGCAGAACGGCGGGGCGGCCAGCTTCTCGCTTGCGCTAGCGGCCTTGCCGGATGCGCATTGGAGCGCGCTGCTGCCCGATGCACCACTGCGCCGTTGGGGCCTTGTCCATCTGTCTTCGACCGCTTCGATTCCGCGTGCGGAGCTTAGGATCGATGAGCGCATCCTGCATTTCATGCTTGGGCTGGACTGCTGCGATCCCGCTTTGCGCGCGCTGTTCGAACCGCTTGAGGACGGGTTGGAAATTCCTTCGAGCCTTGAGCCGGTCAAGCGCAGGATCCAGCAGAACTGGGCGCAGGTCGACACGTTTGACGGGCGGCCCGACAATTTGCTGCTTTGGGGACCGGACCGTGAGGTAGCGCGCGCTTTATGCCATGCCGCCGCCTCACAGGCTGGCTATGGCGCTATCGAGGTGCGGCTTGCCGATCTGCCCGCTGCGCCAGAGGAATTGCGGAGCACCATGCGCCTGCTTAAGCGCGAAGCTTTGCTTACTTCGTCTTGGGTGGCGCTTGATTGCGGAGCGCTGGATCCGGAGGGAACCGCGCGCCTCGACACTGTCCTGACAGCCGCACAATTGCCGTTGCTGATCACTGCTCGCACCCCGCCTCACAGCGACCTGCGTGCAACTATGATCGAAGTTCCCAGAATGTGTGCTGCCGAGCGGCTTTCAATGTGGCAGAAACTGCTGCGCGATGACGGAGAACCGGGCGACAATATGCGCCGCCTGGCATTTCAGTTCCGCCTGACGATCGGCGAAATGCGTGCTGCTTTGTGCGACGCGCGCGCTTGCTCCGGCGAGGCTGGGAATGTTGACCGGGCCTTGTGGGATGCGTGCCGTGTGCAGGCGAGGTTGGCAATGCCGCCCACGATTGAGCGCCGCGATGCGAGCCTTGATTGGGACGCGCTTATCCTGCCCTCTCGTGAGACAGAGGTGCTGCAATCCATCGCGGCGCAAATGCGCAGCCGGGCGCGCGTCCATGAAGAATGGCAGATGGGTAAAGCGAGCGCGCAGGGCAATGGAATCGCCGCGCTGTTTGCAGGCCCGAGCGGCACCGGCAAAACTCTGGCGGCAGAGGTTCTCGCCAGCGCGGTCGGCCTCGACCTCTACCGAGTCGATCTTTCGCAGGTGATCTCGAAATATATCGGCGAGACGGAAAAGAACCTGCGCCATATCTTCGATGCCGCAGAGCGCGGGGGTGCGGCTCTGCTGTTTGACGAGGCGGATGCGTTGTTCGGCAAGAGATCGGACGTCAAATCAAGCCATGATCGCAACGCCAATATGGAGGTGAGCTATCTCCTCCAACGCATTGAAAGCTATGGCGGTCTGGCGATCCTGACTTCCAATCTCAAGGACAATCTGGACGAGGCTTTCCTGCGCAGGCTGCGCTTTGTCGTCGAGTTTCCGCATCCTCAACCGAGCGGGCGCAAGGCGATTTGGAAGCGGATGTTGCGAGACCCTACACCATGCGGCGCGATCGACTTTGATCGGTTGGCAAAGCTCAACCTCGCGGGCGGCTCGATCCGCAACATCGCTTTGAATGCAGCTTTCATCGCCGCTGACCAGAACCGCGCGGTCGAGATGGACGATCTGCGTGCGGCGAGCGCTGATGAATATGCCAAGCTCGAGCGGGTCTTCGGAGACGAAGAATGGGAGAGCGGCAATGGGCGATAGATCCAACCTCCTAACTGCACCCGCGTGCGTGACGGCAAATGCCGTCAGAGCAAAGGGGGCTGACTAGATGGCGTCGAAATTCTTCCGCCCCAAAGGCAGTACAGTCAAAACCGGCAAGAAGGTGGTCGAGAAGGTCCTCGGAGGCGTCGATAGCACCGCATTGACGCATACGAATGCGGCCAAGTTGGTGCCCAAGCCTCAGCCCAAACGGCCGACACAAGCCTACCGCCGGCACAACGTGCATCAAAACCAGCTCTTCTACGGAGGAAGCGGGTCTTATTCCGGGATGAATTTCAGCGCGCGCGCCCGTTTTGGGGGTGCCCCATCGACGCAGATGCCGGGCTTTCGCACCTATTTTACGGTGGCGCAGGGATCTGGCCGTCCGGCCAATCAGGAATCGACGGTGAAGCGGCTGACCGCGTTTCACAACAAGGGCAAGGGCGTGACCGGCGGACCCGGCGCTGACTCAGAGCATGACAGCTGGTGGGACATGCTCCTGAAAGGTGGCTCACAATCAGAATCCGCACAGAATGATCGCATCAAGGATGAATTGATCCGGCTCTGCAAGGCGCATGATGAGGGTGATACCTCGATCCATCTTGGCGGTCATTCGCGCGGTGGCGGCAATGCGATTCTGCTATCTCAGATACTCCATCACGAAGGGCTGGTTCACCCCGAAACGGGCAAGCGATATCTGCGACCTGGCAAGGAGGTAACGAAGGAAGAGATCAATGGCGGCGCGGCGCCGGAGGGCAAGCTTCCCGCAGCCATCGTGCACAGTCTAAACCTGGTCGATAGCGTGCCTGAGATGGACGAAGGCCACATGACCGTTCACACGGCCGAGGGCCGTAAAAACGTTCCCTATGAGCACGAAGCCGCGGCGATCCCCTACAACGTAAAATACGTCAACAATGTCGAAGCGGAATCGGAGGAACGGCGCAGGTTCCGGCAGGTAAAGATTCGCGGCTCGGCCCACCCCGAACAGGAATTCGGGCCGCAGATTAACACGCGTATCGTGCCCAATTCGGTGCACAGTGATGTCGGCGGAGCGCCCGGTTTCAATCCGGATGCAGGCGACGTTTCCACCTACTGGATGGCAAACCAGCTGCATCAGCAATACCCCGAAGAATTCCGTGCGCTCGATTCAGACGAGGTTGGCCAGCACAACCAAGCGCTCAATCGGCTCAAAAAACACCATGCGAGTCCCGGCTTAGGCGAATTAGCGATTGGCTACGCCACCGGCTGGCAGAAGCGCGACTTCACCAAGGATGCAAAACCGATGGAGCATCTGGAAGACGAAACCGCCTGGAATGCATTTGAAAAAGAGCAATCTGACAAGATCGGGAGCAAGAATTGACCGCTCAATCTTTCCGCCCGAGAATTGTGAAAGGCGCGTTTGTGGCCATTCCTCCCGATGGAGGAAGCGCCAAGACGATTGCGTTCCAGTATAATCCGTCGACCATCAAACGCGCGCTCAAGCCGCAAATGTCGGGGGGAGAGCCGCAATCGCGCTCCGAAGCGGTGCGCTTCACAGGTCCGCCGGTGCAGCAGATCACTATCGACATCGAGTTGAATGCGGCTGACGGCCTGTGCGACGGCGATCCTGCGGTGGTGAAATCGGGAATGCTTCCCCAGCTCGCACAGCTCGAATTGCTCGCCTATCCCAAGCTTTCCGGCGTGACTTCGGCACAGTCCAAACTGGCATCGGGCGTGATGGAAATCGCACCTGAAGAGGCACCGCGCACCCTGTTTGTGTGGGGGTCTACCCGCGTCTTGCCGGTCGCGATCACGCAATATCAGGTGACAGAGGAGCTGTTCGACAACCATCTCAATCCGATCCAGGCCAATGTGACCGTGACCATGCGCGTGCTGAGCTATGTCGATGTGGAATCGTCCAACACGATCTACGCTGACTTTGTCACTTACCAGCAAAATCTCGTCAATCTTGCAGGGCAGGTCCAGCCGGTTTCCAACGCCGATATCGGCATCAATCCCGGTTCGTATTGAGGCGCGCGATGTTTGATCCGAAGAGCCGATATGCGAACCTGCCGAACCGGACCTATACCCGTGAGGACGGCAGCGAGGACATCTATAAGTCGCGCCGTATATTGCCGGTTGCGGACAGTTCGCAGGGCGCGGTTGCTCCCGGTTTCGAACTGGTCGTCAGCCCCGATCAGCGTCTCGATACGATCGCTGCCAACGAGCTGGGTGACCCGCTGGCCTATTGGCATGTCGCCGATGCGAACTGCGCAATGAACCCCTTTGCGCTGACCCTGCCCGGCACCCGGTTGCGGTTCCCGGGCACAAGCCACACCGACACTGCCAAACGGCACAGGCAGGAGCCTGAGCAATGAGCGGGACTGGCGCGATCAACCTCGAATTGTGGCTGGGTGACATGATCGCCAGCGCGGCGCCGGAAAGCGTCATGAAGCTGCTGCACGAGGCCGAAGTCACGCGGGTCAGCGACGGGCCAAGCACGTTCAAGCTCTCGTTTCGGATCGACCGAGAAAGCGGCAACCGCAAGGATTTTGACCTGCTGACAGGGGGTAAGGTCAAACCGTGGACCAGAATTCTGGTACGGGCTCAGATCGGACTCGAAACGACCAGCCTGATTGACGGATTTGTGACTGGCCAATCGCTCTCGCATGACAGCGAATCCGGCGCATCGATCCTGACAGTCACGGGCGAAGATGTATCGGTCATCATGGACCGGCTTCAGCTCAGCATTGAATATCCTGAAATGGGCGATGGCGTGATCGCAGAGATCGTGCTCGCCAAATACACGATGGTTGGTATTCTGCCGGAGGTTACGCCGACCCCGCTCGATCTCGTCCCTCAAGTGGTCGAGCACACCCCCCAGCAAAACGATACGGACCGGGCTTTCCTGGCCCAGATGGCGCAGCGCAATGGCTATCGTTTTTCGGTCCAGCCAGGGACCGCCCCGATGACCAATATCGCGAAATGGGGCCCTCCGAAAAACAGCGGGAGCGCGCAAAAGCCGCTTTCGGTCGATCTGGAAAGCGCGACCAATGTGCGTTCGGTTCAGTTCAGTCTGGACGCCGCCGCGCCAGTTCAGATGCTCGGCATGGTGCAGGACGACCTGAGCGAGGAAGATTTGCCGATTGCAACCGTGATGAGCTCGCGAAGCCCGGCACTCGCGACCAATCCCGCGCTCGATGCGCTGGGCCTGATGCAAAGGCGCGACCTCTACACCGATGCGCGTCACGGCTATCTCAACGCGCTGAACGATGTGCAGGTGATGACCGACACGAGCTCTCAAGGGGCGTTGCGCGCGCAGGGGACGCTTTCGACCTTGCGTTATGGAGCTGTGCTGGAGGCGCCCGGCCTCGTCGATTTGCGCGGAGCGGGGACATCATACGATGGGCGCTACCGGGTCGAACAGGTTGTGCATTCCTTCGCCCGCGGCAAGTATGATCAGAACTTCATTCTGGCGCGCGAAGGCACCGGCTCCACCATCAGCGAGGTGGCGGCATGACCTGGCCATTCAAACGCAAATCGCAATCGGGGCAAAAGAGATTCTGGGGCAAGTATCGCGGCAAGGTGCTCGATAATGTCGATCCGCTTTTCCAGGGGCGGATCATCGCCAAAGTGCCCAGCATCTCAGGATCTTTGCTAAACTGGGCGCTGCCATGCACACCCTATGCCGGGCCTGATGTCGGCTTCTACGCGGTCCCCCCGATTGGCGCGGATGTCTGGATCGAATTTGAAGGCGGCGATCCGGACTATCCGGTGTGGGTCGGGTGCTTCTGGGGTCCGGAAGACATCCTTCATGTTCCCGAGCCAGTTGTGCCCGAACTCAAAGTCTTCAAAACCGCGCACACCACTATCGTAATCAACGATCTCGACGAGGTCGGAGGCGCCAAGATCAGCGTCAATCCGCCGGCTGTCGACGTCCCGCTAGAGATCGAGATGAACGCTGAAGGCATCAGGCTGTCCTGCCCCGAAGCCACCATCCAGATGACGCCCGCTTCGATAACGCAGTCGGTGCCTGAAGCTGTTGCCAGCATGGAGGCGGCCAACATTTCGTTCACCGTGCCCGAGAGCGTTATCGACATGACGCCTGAGACGATTTCTGTCGCGGTTCCGGCTTCGTCAATCGATCTCACCGCCGCGGCAATCGAGATTGAATCGGTCGAGATCAGCATGGATGGCGAGATCAACATGCTGCCGGTCGTTACGGTCGAGGGCGAGAACAATGTCGCCGGTGCGCATACGGTTGAAGGCGACCAGAATGTCGCGGGCGCTGTTACGATCGAAGGCGGCATCGTGATTGGCGGCGGCGGCGTGATCGACGGAGCGCCGATCATATGAGCACTCGCGCTGCCTTTCCTTATGCAGTCACCCCTGCCGGGCCGACGATGCTCGCCGAAGGGCAGGATGCGCTGGCGCAGATGCTGATGCAGATCATCATGGTCGAACCGGGCGAGCGCCTGAACCGTCCGCAATTCGGCAGTCCGTTAAAGGCGCTGGTCTTCGAAGCAGCGAATAGCGAGGTTACCGCCGCCTATTCGGCTCTGATCCAGAGCGCGCTTCACCGCTGGTCCGAAGGGCGCTTTCACGTCATCTCGCTCGACATCAAGACTGTGCAGGAAACCGCGCTGGTCAATGTGACCTATCAGGACACAACCAGACGCACGACCCATACGATCTCTCTACCATATGACGCGGCAGCATCATGAATGAGGTGAGCGCTCCTTCCACCTATCTTGCGCGCGATTACGAGAGTTTTCGCAAGCTGCTGCTAGCGCGACTGGAAGAGGTGCGCCCCGGCACAAACGCCTTGCCGGTTGCCAGTATCGAGATGCTGATGATCGAGGCGATGGCCTATATGGGCGACTACCTCGCCTATTATCAGGACGCTGTCGGGACCGAGGCCTATGTCGAGACAGCCCGGCAGCGCAAGTCGCTTGCGCGTCACGCAGCACTGCTGGGCAAGACCATAAATGAAGGGTGCTGCGCGCGTACTCTGGTGCGGTTTCAGACGCATGCAGAACAAGCACAGGTTGCACTGGGCACCCAGTTGCTGACCGCTTTGTCCGACTTTGAAGACCTGCATATCGACGATGATCCCGAGCGCGACGAGGTCACCTATTTTTCGACGCTTCACACGGTCACGGTCCGCAAGGAACACTGCACCATCCCGCTGGCCGCGCAGCAGGATGGCTTGTTCACCAGCGGCAATCAGGCGTTGCTGCAAGGCAGTTACGGCCACCTGCGCAGCGGAGATTTTCTTATCCTCCATGCGAAGAGACACGACTGGTTTCACCCAGTCCGTCTGACATCGTGCGTCGTTTCGGCGGACCAAACGCGGATCGGCTGGGCGGCTGATGATCTTTTGCCAATAGGTGCCCCAAGCGATGCACAATGGGAGGCGTGGGGCAATCTTGCTCTCGCCGAGGAAGGGCGAATGGAGAAGGTAGGCCGCCCGCTCGAATTCTCTCAAGAGACAACCCATCCGCTCCTGCGCGCGCCCATGCCTGCCTTTGCCGAAAGGTTTGATGAAGGTTCGGATACTTCGGCTGCCGCTCGCCTGCTGAAGCCAGACCCGCTTGCGGCAGAGCCTTCGATCATCCTCGAAGAGCAATGGTGCTCCGACGGCCCGGCCGATCCTGCTGCGACATGGCATGGCTCGCGCAAGGTGTTCGATGACGATGGAAAATCGCGCATCTTCGTGCCCGAACTGATCGACAATGCCTATATCGCACTGCGCTTTGCGCGTGCCGCAAAGGCTCAAGATGAGGGTGTGCCGCTTTACCCGTCCTATCGCGTTTCGCAGGGCTCACGCGGGAATATCGCGCCCGAAGCGTTGATCCATATGATCGGAGCGAACCCAAGCATCTATGCCGCGACCAATCCGCGGGCTGCCACCGGCGGACGCGATCCGGAATCTCTGGAGGAGGCTCGCGGCAGGTTGCTATCCAATTGTGCTGAGCGCGCGCTGACGCGCTGCGTATCAAAGGTTGATTTTGCAAATGTCGCCACTGGCTTTGCAGGCGCAAGCGAAGCGAAAGTGGATTTCCCCGCGGTCAACGGCGCTCGCCTCGTCACAGTTCAGATCGCTCCCCAGCCTGGCCGCGAACTGGACAAGTCCATGACTGCGGAGCTGCAAGCAACACTGCAAGCGCGTGCAATCGTCGGAGATATCGTCGAAGTCACGGCCGTGCCGGTGATCAAACCCTATCTGTCCCTGAGCATTCAGACAGAGCACGGCACCGACCTCACTGCATTGCGCAAACGGATTGAGTATAAGCTTGGCAAGCTGTCCCCTGGGATCGGCAAGGCTTTGATGCCCAATGATATCCTTTCCGCGCTCGAAGACACAGACGGGATTTCGCACTCCAAGCTCACGCGGCTCGACCTTGACCACGCTGACCTTGGAGCCGGTGCTGGCAAGGTGCTTCAAATCACGCCCGACGACGCGGCTTGCGTTCGCATCGACAGCGCTCATATCGCGCTCAATCTGGTGGGAGCGGTCTGATGGCCCGGATCCTTGACAAGCCGCGCAAGCGGTCCAGGCGGGCATTGCACCACGAGCATCGACTGGATGCCGTTCCAACCTCGTTATGGGCGCTCGTCACGGACATGCCATCCGATGTCAGCCGTGCGCTGCTTTCCACATGGTATACGCTCAAACATGTGCTCGAATTCTACGGGCAAAGGATTGATGAAGAAGGATCGATTGACAGCGCGCGCGAAAGCAATTCGGTGCGTTGGCTGGCGGAGATGGGGGGGCTTAGACCGCGCCCGGCCGAATGCGCGCAAACACTGCTGGCGCTGACATTGGATGATACAGGCAAGCGGGCAACCTCGATCAACCTGTCGGGCGAGGGCGACATTTGCGTCCAGAACGCCCCTCAACACGGCGAAACCGCCGCGATTTTTGAGAGCGCGCAAGCAATAGCGCTCAATTCGGACTGGAACCGGATGGCGTTGCAGACGCGTAGCGCCCGGGGCTTGCCGGTATTGGTTCACGGGTCGACGGGACTCTCCTTCGGTTCTGGCACCGCGCAGTGGCGCAAGGGGGATGGGCTGATGCTCCACCTCAAGTCGCTGGAAAGTGGCTCCTTGCGGCAAGAATTTGTGACGGTTGATGGCATTGAAAGTCTTATCGGGCGCGGCGAAACAATCATCACCTGGGCAGATTGCCTGAAGCTTGTTGATGGGCCGAATGGCACACCTTCGGCCGACACCTTTCTGGTCGAGAAAGTCGAACATTTCGGGCAGCCATCCGCACTTTTCGGCAAGAGCGCTGCAGCGTGGGACAGCCTTCCTGCGCAAGAGAAAGCAGTCAAGGGTTTGGTTGCCGGCGGACTTTTGCAGCTTAATGGCAAGGCGTCCGGCTATTGGCAGAATGCCGCCTTTGGCCTGCCGCGCAGCGATGCCACCTGTGTCCTTCAGCTCAGATCAGGTGTCATTCTACTGGGCACGTCCAAGGGGCTTTATCGCCGCGAGCCGGAGGGCAAGTGGGAGAAGACGCGCTTGCCGGCTGGCGAACATGACGTCACCGTTTTGAGCGACCATGAGGAGGTCGTCACCACCAGCACCTCTTCGCATGTAAAAGTAACTTCGGTCGGTGCGGGCATAGCAAAGGCGGCTCTTGCGGGTCTCGGCGGACTTCTTGGTGGATTGATCTCCTGGGCCTTACCCAAACCCAAGATTTCGGTGACAACCACGAAGACGACAACGATCACGCGATCGGTGGATACCGGCCTTGTCTATGCCGGGACGAAGGCGGGCAAGGTTCTGGTTTCTGCTGATCTTGGGGTGAGCTGGTCGGAACTGTCCTCCAAGAACGGCGCGGCTGGCACGCCGATCAACGCACTTCTCGTTGCGTTGGATGAGACGAACAGCAACCGCATGCTTGTTGCAGCGACCTCGCAAGGTTTGAAGAGCTTCAACTTTGCCGAGGACAAGTGGAAAGTGGCGGCGCCGGATCAGGCCAATGGTCAGGCGGTAAATGCCATGGTGCCTTTTCTCGACGAACTGGTGATCGCGACCGATTTCGGCCTGTTCAAAGTGACGGACATCTTCGAAGAGCAGATCGGTTTCGAACTGATCTCTGACAAGCACCTTTCGTGCACCTCACTCGAGGTGAGCGATGACAAGAAGACGCTTTTCATCGGCACTCAATCAGGCGTCTGGAAGACCGCTGACCTGACACTCCTCGATGAGTTCAGCACCGGCTTTGACGGCACTCAAGGACCCGTTTTCAGTCTGTGCTGTCACGGCACAACGCTCCACGCCGCCACGGGTCGCGGCGTCTTCAAAAGCCCGCTTTCGGCCGCGAATTGGACAAAGGCATCTGCGCAAGTTGTGCCTCTGTTCGATGCGCCGCAAGGCTTCGCTGACGATCTGAAATCCAAAGGACAAGTCGGTCCCGATCTTTCACGCGCCTTTGCTTTGGCAGGGCTGACCATGCCGTCAGACACAAAGCCTCAACACCTTCCCAAACCACCTGACGGCGCCATTGATGCCTGGACTGTCTCAAATGACGACCAGCAATACCTTGTCGTAAGGCGCAGCCAACAATTGGTCGTTGGATTGCTCACGCCTATACCATTCGCCAATGCGATGGCGTCTTGCGGGACAAGCCTGCTTGCCGCGACCCGTGAGAGCGGACCTCTCAATCGCGAATGGCCAGGGTTCGGCCAGCCGGCGGATATGATCACGCTGGAGAGGCGGGCAACTGGTATCAAGCCGCAGAGCACAGTGCTGGTCAGTGGAGAAGGCCTTGAACAGCCGCGCAGGGCGGCGGTGATCAAGGTGGAGACTTTACTCCACAAGGCTTTTGGAAAATCGTCGAATGTCACTCAGCTGACGCTTGGCAAGAAGGACGAGCAACTCGCGCTGGCCTCGCGCCGCAATGCCTTGCTCTATCCGCTCAAAGGTGAGGTCGCACCGCTTGGGGCGAGCAGACCGCATGGGCCGTTCTCGGGCAAGGCGGTCGCCCTGAAGTCTGCTCCGCCATCGCTTAATTTGGGTCGGCAAGTGCTTGTCCAAGGCAAGCGCCGCGCGCTTGCAGCGATTGCACCGATCCCTACCAAGGCCACCGCTAAAGCAGGCAAGCTCGACAAAATATTCGTCAAACACAACCAGTTAAAGCCGTCGCAATTCATGGCCGAGCTTGATTGCGGCGTCATCGGCAAGCATGCGAAACCTGCGCTCAAGAGCATCGGGATCGTCGCCGGTCCCAGCACGAGCGCTGTAGTGATCAAGCCGTCTGTGAGCTGGCTCATCCGGCAGCAGGCTCGCGACAAAGATGCCGTCTGGCAGATTCTCGTGTTCGGCTGCGATGTCTATCTCGCGCCGCTCCCGCTTTACGAATGTCTTGAGATCAAGAGCGATGGATCGCCCAAGACTATCCGCGCCGCGAACGGTAAACCAACCTTATTCCCGGATGGTTTTCGGCACATCTGGCAATATCCCGCTCACTGGCAGGTCGAAGCGTGCGAGCGCGCGATTGTGGCCAGTCACGATGCGGACGCTCTCACGTTTCAAGAGCGTGTCTGCACACCTTTTGACCCTGCAAGCACTAGAATAAATGCCAATGTCGTGAGCGCTGTTGCGCAGCAGACGATCGGAGTTGAATTGCTCGGCAGTCAAGCCCGCAAACGGGGAGCGCTATCGGAGTTCACGCTGTCTCACGGGCCGCTCGCTTATGAAATAGCGGGTGAAGGCGCGCGGCCCTTGATCGACATCTACGTCAATCCGCCGGCGAAGGCGTTCAGCACCCAGGACATCGAGCTTGTCCAACAAGGATCGCGCTGGACTCCGGTGGAGGGGCTGGCCTGCGCTTCGAGCAATGCGCGCGTGTTCAAGCCAATCGCAACAGGCAAGAGCTATACGGATCTGCTCTTTGGCGACGGAGTGAACGGCGCAAGACTGCCGGATGGCGATGCGCACATCGCAGCATCCTACAAGATTGGCGGCGGGGAAAGCGGCAATGTAGCCGCTGGAGCAATAAAGGCCATGCGCCGCAAACCGCTGGGTATCACCCGCGTCACCAATCCCTTTGCCGCGCATGGTGGCCGCGATGCGGAAGCAACTGAAGAGCTGCGACGCCGTACGTCGCGCGCGCGCTGCTTGTCGCGGCAGATCGTGACCTTGGAGGATTATGCCGGCTTCGCTCAAGGGTTCGAGCGGGTGGCGCGGGCAGAGGCGGTCTCGCTCTCCGCAACAAAAACTACGCCAGCGACTATTTGCGTCGCCATTGTTTGGCGCGATTCTCCGACTGAGACGGAATCCGATCGACGTCTTGCCGATATGTCCAACGCCATGATGCTCAACCGGGTTGACGCGCTTGAATTGAAAGTTGTGGCGTCGCGGACCCACGAAGCAGTGTTGAGTGTCCAGATCACTCCGCAACAAACAGCCAATCCCGCGCTGCTGCAAAAGGCGGTGAAAGAGGCGCTGTTCGAACGCTTTGGCAAAGGCGCATGGCCAATTGGCAAAGACATGCCATTAAGCGCCATTGCGCATTGCATTGACTCTGTGCCGGGAATTGCAGGACGCGCGATCTCCCATTTTGCAGGTTGCGTGGTCGATCACGATTTCACCAGCACCGGCACGGTTTTGGAATTCATCACAGCAGACAAGATCTGGATCGATTCTTTCGACACGATATGTGCACCGGGCAACGTCTGTTTCCTGAACAATGAATCCATCAGCGTCACGATCTCATGACCCGGATCACGCCCTCATTCCTCTCGCTTCTGCCTCCGGTCTATCGCGGTGATGGCACGCTGGATGGCGACAATGAGATCGCGGCTTTCACCCAGTTGCTTGACGCATCCCGGGCTGAAATCGAGCGGGATATCGAAGAGCTGTATGATAGCTGGTTCGTCGAAACCTGCCCAGGCAAGTCGCTCCCGTCGCGGGCGGCATTGGTGGGGATGCAAAAATTTCCTGCCTCGGCACATAGCAGCCGCAGGCTTGTTGCCGATCAGGCGGGTTTTGCCGCTTGCAAGGGAACCGCGAAAGCCACCTGTCAGGCGCTTTCGTCGCTCGGTGGTTGGCCCTGTTCCATTGAGTATGATGCCGCGCAGACACTTGGCCGGATCAATGTCGGGCAAATGCGGGTTCAGCGGCTGAAGGGGGCCAGCCCGCATTTTGCGCTTTCGAATGATTTCGGCACTGCATTCTGGTTACATCCGCTGGGCTTTGACACGCCGCTCTATCGCAATGCGGATGAGGGGGGCGTGCTGTCGCGCGAAGTGGATACGAATGAGCTTGCCGCCCATGTCACGATATTCCGGCGGAACGGAGCGGAAGGTGAATGGCGCAAGGTTCCGCTTAAGCCAACCGACCTCTCTGGCTGGGAGTATGGCAATCCTTTCGATAAAGGCGCGTGCATAGACCCGGAACTGGGACGCCTATGGATCGGCGTGAAGAACCTGAAAGCCGAAGACCTGATGGTCAGCTTTTCGCTCGCGGCGGTCTTGCCGGAATCAGCAGAGCCAACGCCCTCAAGATTCAAGTCCCTCGCTGCGATACCGGGCGATGATCCGGACAAGATCAATGCCAAACCCAAAGCTTGGAAGGCGTATATCCACCGTCTGGTAAAGCCGGGCTACCGGCATGGAGTCCATCATTTCACCAATCTGCGAAACGCCATTCTTGCCTCGGCAAATGTGTCTGAGGACTTGCATTTTCACCTGCTTGATTCAGCGAGCCACGAAATCGATGAGATCACATTTAAAGATCGCGGCAAAAACTGCCCGTCCCAGCCCAATAGAGAGCGCAGGGTGAAAATCTCGGCCAGGGCTGGCGAGCGACCAGTGTTGCGCGGTGATATTGTATGCGTTTCCGAAGGACGAAAGTTGAAGCTGGAGCTGTGCGATCTGACTCTGGACGGGCGACTGGGCTTGTTCGGGAATGTCGAAGCGGTGCTTGCCCGCACCCTGCTTTTTCCTGTCTCGCTCTGGAAGCGCACTGCTGTGCCTTCGCCAGCGATTCTGATCGATGGACTGGACTCTGACGAAGGTGGATCCTTGAGGGCCTCATCCAGTATCATTGGAGCTACCGAATGCTGGAACAGGGTCACTTTGTCGCTGGCTGACAGCATAATGGATGATCCGTTTCGCGATGCAGCGCTAAGCGGTAGCGCAACAGTCTATGCAATCCGTTCGACCGTTCTGGGTCCGATTGAGGCCTGGTCAATCGAGGCGGAAACATGCGCATTTATGGGCAGTCTCGACATTCAAGGTTCGCACGAATTAGGAGACAGCTGGGTCGGTTTGAAGTCCGACACGCAGCACTTCGTTTCGACGTCGCTGTCCCAGCCAGGCTATGGAGCCCCAGACCGTTCGCTGATTCCAAACCTGCTTGTCCGAGAGGCCAAGCAGGGAGATCTGGGTTCAACCCATTCGGACCATACAGGCATGCGAGAGGAGTTGATCCGCAATGCTTTGGGGCTGGACGCGCTGAGGAATGCAGCAGAACCCAGCGAGCTTTTGCCACTGGGCCTGACAGTGCAGGTCAACTTCGTTCAGGAGAATTTCGCGCTTCACAGCTAGTGCGCCGCGAGACTTTACCTCCAGGTTTCGAGCAATTCGTCATACTCGATCGTGATCGGCTCAGGATCCTCGTTTGCCAGTTTGGCCTTGGGCGAGCCGGGCTGGCTGAGCCAATAGGCAGCGTCGCGTTCTTCGTTGAGGCGAGGGCCGAGATCGCCTTGAAGGCCTGCGCGTTCGAGCCTTTCGAACACACGCTCCTGCTGTTCGCACAGCGCGTCGAGCGCAGCTTGCGGGGTCTTGGTGCCCGAGGAAGCGTCACCGATATTCTGCCACCACAGCTGCGCCAGACGCGGATAGTCCGGCACATTGGTTCCGGTCGGTGACCACTGGGTACGCGCGGGCGAGCGGTAGAATTCGATCAAGCCGCCCAGCCTTGGAGCGCGTTCGGTGAAGGACGCATGCTGGATGGTGGATTCGCGGATGAAGGTGAGCCCGACATGCGCCTTCTTCACGTCCACCGTTTTCGATGTCACGAATTGCGCATAGAGCCACGCGGCTTGCGCGCGGTCAGTGGGGGTGGACTTCATCAGGGTCCATGATCCGGCATCCTGATAGCCGACCTTCATCCCCTCTTCCCAATAGGCGCCGTGCGGGCTTGGTGCCATCCGCCAGCGCGGGGTGCCATCGTCATAAAGGACTGCCGAAGCTTCCTCGCCGACCATGTTGGCGGTGAAGGTGGTGTACCAGAAGATCTGCTGCGCGATGGCACCCTGTGCAGGGACAGGGCCAGCTTCGGAGAAAGTCATTCCGGCAGCAGAAGGCGGCGAATATTCGTTCAGCCACAAGGAATATTTGTCCAGCGCATAGACAGCCGCCGGGGAATTCGTCGCACCGCCGCGCACGACGCAGGAGCCGACCGGCTGCGAGTTCTCGTTCACGCGGATGCCCCATTCATCGACCGGCAGGCCGTTGGGCTCTCCGATGTCGCCCATGCCCGCCATCGACATCCACGCATCGGTGAAACGCCAGCCTAGCGACGGGTCCTTCTTGCCGTAATCCATGCTGCCATAAACCGTCTGGCCATCGATCTCGCGCCCGGTGAAGAACTCTGCGATGTCCTCGTATGCCGACCAATTGACCGGCACGCCTAGGTCGTAGCCATATTCTGCTTTGAAGTCGGCCATGATTTCAGGATCGGTGAACCAGTCGTAACGGAACCAGTAAAGGTTCGCGAATTGCTGATCGGGAAGCTGGTAGAGCTTTCCATCGGGGCCGGTGGTGAAGGCGATCCCGATAAAGTCGGTGAGGTCGAGCGCGGGATTGGTCACGTCGCTGCCATCGCCCGCCATCCAGTCGGTCAGGTTGCGCACCTGCTGATAGCGCCAATGGGTGCCGATCAGGTCTGAATCGTTGACATAGGCATCGTAGATATTCTCGTCCGACTGCATCTGGGTTTGCAGCTTTTCAACGACGTCGCCTTCGCCGATGAGGTCATGCGTGACCTTGATCCCCGTCATCGCGGTGAAGGCCGGGGCAAGAACCTTTGATTCGTATTCGTGGGTGGCGATCGTCTCTGAAACGACCGAGATTTCCATGCCGCGATAGGGCTCGGCAGCGTCCATGAACCATGCGATTTCGGCCTCCTGCTCCTCGCGGGAGAGCGAGGACAACTCGCCGATCTCTTCGTCTAGGAATGTGGTCGCGGCCGCCTGCCTCTCAGCATCGGAGAGGACGACATGGGGCGTGTCCGATCCGCCCGAGCATGAGGCCAGCGCCAATCCGGCGCCCAAAATCACGGCAGTTCTCATCATGCTCATTCCCTCGTGTCCCTTTGTTGCCCCGTCATACCCACCGGAAAACGCACAGCGCAAATATTGCGCAGATAAAGCCTGCCCAAAACTGCGGCGCGTCGGTCAATCCGATCCACGCAAGATTGATGAAACCCGATCCCAAGAGTGTGATGAAAAGCCTGTCCCCGCGCATGGTCTCTATGCCGAGAATGCCGGTGCGCGGGGTGCTGGGCGAGCGGAGATGCAGCACCGCCATGCAGGCAATCGCAGCGACGATCGACGCGAAGAACAGCGCCGTGGGCAATGTCCATGCCATCCAGTCCATCTCAAACCCTCCGCATCTTAGACTCTCCCTAGGGCAAAGCCCTTGGCGATGTAGCTGCGCACGAAATAGATCACGATTGCGCCCGGAATGATGGTCAGCACGCCCGCTGCGGCGAGCACGCCCCAGTCGAGACCCGAGGCTGAAACCGTGCGCGTCATAATCGCGGTGATCGGCTTCGCGTCGACGCTGGTCAGTGTGCGGCTCAGCAACAACTCGACCCAGCTGAACATGAAGCAGAAGAACGCGGTCACACCGATACCCGGCGCGATCATCGGCACGAATATGCGGGTGAAGAAGCGCGGGAATGAATACCCGTCGATGAAAGCGGTCTCGTCAATCTCTCGCGGGACGCCGCGCATGAAGCCTTCGAGAATCCACACCGCAAGCGGCACGTTGAACAGGCAATGCGCCAGCGCCACTGCGATATGTGTGTCGAACAGGTTCACGCTCGAATAGAGTTGGAAAAAGGGCAAGGCGAAGACCGCGGGCGGGGCCATGCGGTTGGTCAGCAGCCAGAAGAACAGATGGTTGTCGCCGTAAAAGCGATAGCGGCTGAACGCATAGGCGGCGGGTAGCGCGACAGCCAGCGAGATCACCGTGTTGAGCGAGACGTAAATGAAGCTGTTCACATAGCCCATATACCACGACGGATCGGTCAGAATGGTCCGGTAATTGGCCAGCGTGAAGTCAGCGGGGAAGAGCGTGAAGCTGCTCAGAATTTCTGCATTCGACTTAAAGCTCATGATGACGAGCCAGTAGATCGGCACCAGCAGAAACAGCAGATAGGCAGTCATGACCAGCGCCGAGAGCCGGATGCGCGGCAGGCTTTTGCGGCGGGAGGGGGACGCGCTCATGACTTCACCTCGTCCCGGTCCATCGTCGTCATCACAGTGTAGAACACATAGGAAATCAGCAGGATCACAAGGAAATACATCAGCGAAAACGCCGCCGCCGGGCCGAGATCGAATTGCCCCAAGGCCATCTTGACCAGATCAATCGACAGGAAGGTCGTTGCATTGCCTGGTCCGCCGCCGGTCAGCACAAACGGCTCGGTGTAGATCATGAAGCTGTCCATGAAGCGCAGCAGCACCGCGATGATCAGCACCCCGCGCATTTTGGGCAGTTCGATATAGCGGAATGTGCTCCAGCGGCTGGCTCCGTCGATCTTGGCCGCCTGATAATAGGCAGCGGGGATGGAGCGAAGCCCGGCATAAGACAGGAGCGCGACCAGCGACGTCCAGTGCCACACATCCATCGCGATCACCGTCACCCACGCATCAAAGGCGTTTTGCGCATAATTGTAGGAGAAGCCCATATCGGTGACGACGCGCCCGAGCAGGCCGATGTCGGAGCGCCCGAAAACTTGCCAGATCGTCCCCACGACGTTGTAAGGAATGAGCAGTGGCAGCGCCATCAGCACGAGGCATAGCGAGGCCAGCCAGCCCTTCTTCGGCATGCAAAGCGCCACCAGAATGCCAAGCGGGATCTCGATCAGCAAGATGATAGTCGAGAACGCCATCTGACGGCCCAGCGCGTCCCAAAGGCGCTCTGATCGGAGCAGCTCGCGATACCATTCCAGCCCGACCCAGAAGAACTCGTTGCCGCCAAAACTGTCCTGAAACGAGTAGTTTACGACCGTCATCATCGGGATGAGCGAGGAAAAGGCGACCAGCGCCACGACGGGGAGGACCAGCAGCCATGCGCGGTTGTTGACCGGTTTGTCCATCACGCGGCTCCCTTGCTTGCGCTCTCGACGCGCCAATCGTCGCAAAAGACGCTGATTTTTTGCGGGTCAAAAGCGACCTGGTTCATGTCCGACAAAATCTCGACACCGGCATCGACGACAATGTTTATCTCGGTGCCGAAAAGGCTCGCACTGACGATCTTCTGCCGGCCCAGATCGCGGATGTGGTTGATCGCCACCTGTAGCCCGCCTTTGGACACAAGCTGGACGAACTCGGGCCGGATGCCGATCACAGTCTTGCCGATCGGTTGGCGGTAATCCGCTCCCAGATCGACGGTGTGACCCTCGATGCTCGCCGAATTTCCGTCGATCCCGGCGGGCACGAAATTCATGCCGGGCGATCCGATGAAATAGCCGACAAAGGTGTGGGCAGGGGTTTCGAACAATTCCTGCGGCGTGCCGATCTGCACCACCAGCCCCTCGTGCATCACCACCACCTTTTCGGCGAAGGTCAGCGCTTCGGTCTGGTCGTGGGTCACATAGATCATCGTGTGCCCGAATTCGCGGTGGAGCCTCTTAAGCTGGGTGCGCAGCTCCCACTTCAGATGCGGGTCGATCACGGTCAGCGGCTCGTCAAACAGGATCGCGCTCACATCGTCGCGGATGACGCCGCGCCCGAGCGAGATCTTCTGCTTGAGGTCAGCGGTCAGCCCGCGCGCCTTTTGCGCAAGGTGCTCTTCCAACCCGATCATCTGCGCAATGCGCTGCACCCGCTCCGCAATCAGGCCGCGCTCCATCCCCCGATTGCGCAGCGGGAAGGCGAGGTTTTCGCGCACGCTCATCGTGTCATAGACAACGGGGAACTGGAAAACCTGCGCGATATTGCGCGCTGCGGTCGAGGCGGCGGTCACGTCAGTATCGTCA
This sequence comes from uncultured Erythrobacter sp., assembly GCF_947492365.1. Classification (NCBI taxonomy): domain Bacteria; kingdom Pseudomonadati; phylum Pseudomonadota; class Alphaproteobacteria; order Sphingomonadales; family Erythrobacteraceae; genus Erythrobacter; species uncultured Erythrobacter sp. Next base: position 1,744,222 of record NZ_CANLMB010000001.1, on the reverse strand, counting down.
AACAGCACCCGCCCGCGTGTCGGCTGGAGCAGGCCGGACATGATGTTGAGCAAGGTCGTCTTGCCGCAGCCGCTCGGCCCCAGCAGCGCATAGGCATGCCCGTCCTCCCAGCGCAGATCGACCTGCTTGAGCGCGTAATCCGCCTCGCTCTGCGGATCGGGATGGTAGCTGTGCGCCAGATTTTCGAGGGTGATGGCCGCCATGTCTAAGCGCTCACCGCCGCGACCGGCTTGCCCACCAGCGTGCCATCCGCGCCGAAATAGAGGATGTGCTGCGGGTCGAGCGAAACGGAAAGGGATTGCCCGATCTCGAATGCGTGAACCCCCGGAACCAATCCGATCCACCTTTCGCCCGCCGCATCCACATGGACATAGGTTTCGGAGCCGGTCAGCTCTGTCACAGTCAGCGTCGCATCGAATGTCAGATGGTCCGCCGCGCCTACGCCTGTTGCAAGCTGGTGTGCACGAAAACCAGCGCGGTATTCTCCGTCTGGCAATCCCGCCAAGTCTGCGCCCGCCTTGGCCGACTGCCCGCCGGGGAAGTGGATCACTGCGCCATCCTTGCGCACAGCGACAAAGTTCATCGGTGGGTCCGAATAGACGCTTGCAGTGATCGCGTCTGCGGGTCTGCGATACACCTCTGCGGCAGAGCCGAATTGCGTCACGCGCCCCTCCCACATGGTCGCGGTGTTTCCGCCCAGCAGCAGGGCCTCTTCCGGCTCGGTCGTCGCATAGACGAAGATGCTGCCCGATGCGGCGAAGAGGCGCGGGATTTCCGCTCTCAGCTCCTCGCGCAATTTGTAGTCCAGATTGGCCAGCGGCTCGTCCATCAGGACAAGGCCGACATCCTTCGCCAGCGCCCGCGCAATCGCGCAGCGTTGCTGCTGGCCGCCCGAAATCTCGCTGGGCTTGCGGTCAAGGATCGCGGTGAGCTGCAACAGCTCGGCCATCTCCTGAACGCGCGCGTCGATCTCTGCCCTCGATTTGCGGCGCAGTTTCAACGGCGAAGCGATGTTGTCGTACACGCTCATCGCGGGATAATTGACGAATTGCTGGTAGACCATCGCGATGTCGCGGTCCTGCACGCGCATGCCGGTGACATCGTTTCCGTCCCAGAAAACCTTGCCAGCATCCGGCTTGTCGAGCCCCGCCATCAGCCGCATCAGCGAAGTCTTGCCCGCCAGCGTCGGGCCGAGCAGCACATTCATCGTGCCCTTTTGCAGCTCCAGATCGACTGGATGGATATGCGGCGCGCCATCGACCGACTTCGCAATGCCTTGCAATCGCAGGCTCATAGTGCGCGTTTCGAATAGCTATTTTGCAACTCGCCCACCCTCTGCTCCGCTGCGCCGCCCGCACTGCGAGTGCGAGATCGAGCGGCAAGCATTAAAATGGCGGACCCTTATGGCAAGGTCTTTCGGCCCGCCGCCCCCGCCTTTTGCAGATCGGGAGCGGCGGTCCAGTGCTTGAGTGTCAAGCGCTGGCGCGGTGTTCGCCCGTGTCGCTTTGCTGATCGAGCCGCTCCAGCTCTTCCAGAATGCGCGGGGTCACATCGCGGTGCGCATTGCGGCCGATGAACAGGTCCATATGGCCGTAATCGGGGATGATCCGCTGGCGATAGAACGCGCTGCCATTGTGCTCCGACAGCCAGACCCGCGTGCGTTGCCCGCTTTCGGGGTAGAAGATCTGGTTGGTCGCGCCCGACAGGAAGGTGATCGGCAAGGCCAGCCGCCTTGCCGCATCCTCATCGGTATAGACCGGCTTGCCATCCGCATTGACGGCCAGCCCCTTGCGCATGATGTCCTGCAATTGCTTGAAGGGCGAGAGCGACACGCGGCTGAACATGCTGCCCAGCGCGAGGTGGGTGTCATGGCCCAGCTGGCGGTGATCCCAGCTCGGGCCGAACACGCCAAAGACGCGGCGGCAGGTCGGGTTCTTGCAAGCCTGGCCCTCGGGCACGGGTATCTGATAGGCAATCGCGTCGATCTCATTGTCAGCCTCGCTGCCCTGGCTGACAAAATCCATGTGTCCGTCGAGCAGCGAAATCTGCCCGAGCGTGTCCGCCACACCCAGATCGGCCTTCATATAGTTGAGCCAGTCAGTCACAGGATGCAGGGTCAATTGCGAGCTGATGAGTGATCGCACATGGCTGACCCAGCCCGCGCCGATACCCATGAGAAGGCTCATCGAACCGACACAATGCGCGATGGCCTGAACGCTGTCAGCGCCGGTTACGCTGCGGATTTTCTCGACTGCGGCAGGCCAGTCATAACGGGCAATGTCGTCAATGCAGAATTCGGGTGGACGCTCGGCATCATTGCCTGAATCTGCGCTGGCACGATAGTCGAACAACCACACGTCATAGCCTTGCGCGACAAGGCTTTCGGTGAGGTTTTCATCAACCGTCGGCGTGGCAAAACTCGATGCGCGCACCGAGAAACCCGGGGCGAGCACAAGCGGTCCTCGCGAGCCGCCCCGGTACCGGGTGAGGCCGATATTCACGCCGTCGCCGGTCGGGACTACATGGCGCTCCGCCGAAGGCAGGCGCATGGTGCGCGACGTCAGCAGAGCCGCATCTTTGCTTGCAAAATCGTTGAGTGTGGCCAGCATCCCGCCATAGGCGCGGAACACGGTCATCGCGAAGAAACCGGCATATTTCGCCATGAAATATGTCTCGATCGCAGTCTTGGCTTTCGGGATCAGATTGATGACATGGCCCACCAGCGTATCGGCATCGTGGATGGTGATAGTAGTGAGCTGACGCATGAATTCGTCAATGCCGAGCTTCAGCACGCCGCGCCCAATCAGCTCGCCGTCCTTGTCACCATGCCGGAGCGTCACAAATAGCGTCGTGAGGTCGGTCCAGGGGTCCGAATTGCCACGTTGTTCCAAGGTCTTGAAGCCGTGGAAATGCACCGGACCGTCCGGGCCATCGAGTACCATGTCGTAGAGCATGGTCCAGCTTTCGGCCCGTTCAGGATTGGCGACCAGCAGGCGGAATGTGCCCTCGCGCACCGGCAGCGGGTCGGGCGCAATTGAACTGACCAGAACTTCGCCGGTGATGCGCGAGTGGTGCTCGCTCTGTTCGAGCATGCGGTGAAGGTTGTCGGTCGTGACCGTCAGTCGGAAGCTGCATTCGCTTCCTTCCGACTGCCCCCATGCCGCGCCGTTGGTGTAGTCATCGCGGATGCGCTCGACATGGCCGCAGGGGCGGTGGTGGCAACCGGTGGCGCTGATATGGCCCGCCATTGTCTCGGTGAAGGCCATGCCGGGGCTCATGGCCTCCGGATGGGTTTTGACAAGCTCGCGGATGGCCGCTTTGCCTTCGCCAATCGCACCGCTCTTGAAGTGTTCAGCGGCCTGCGACACGGCATCGGCGACCGGTCCGATGGCGTGGCCGCCGACCCATTTGGCGATGCCGAGCTTGAGGTGATCCTTGCGCGGAACCTCGTGCGAATCTTCGGCAGCAGCTTCGACCTCTTCGACCTTTTCAGGCAGTTGGGCTTCCTTGCCGAGCGAATAGTCGATGCTCCAGCCTTCGCGCTGGGCGAGCTTCTCGACCGCGCGTTCGGCCACAGCAGTGATCGTGAGGAGCGGATTGACGCCGACTGCGCCCGGTATCGCCGCACCGTCGCAGACATAGAGGCCTTCATGGACATCACTGCCGCTGTTTCCGGCATAGACTCGGCAAGCATCATCGACGACCCCGGAAGAGGCATCGTCGCCCATTCCGCACCCGCCGATCGGGTGAACCGTGATCAGCTTTTGACCCATCGGTTCTGACCAGAGCGGGTCGGAGAAGTACTGCGCTTCAATCGCTTCGGCAGCTTCGCGCATTTTGTCGTCATCGCGGCGATAGGTGCGCTGATTGCCCGCATCCGCCCACTGGATCGAGATGCGATCATCTTCGAGCGCCAAGCGCCCGCCGGAATCATCCACGCTCATCACCAGATAGGTCAGCGTGCGCGCCATCGGGCCTTTGTAAGCCCATTCGGCGATGCTGCCGGGATCAGTCTGCACCGCTTCGCCCATGGCTTTTGCGTCGAGCAGGCGCGGTTTGACTTGATCGAAGCCGAAGCGGGTGAACCCGTCAGCGAGCGCTTCGCCAAAGAAAAAGGCTGGGCCCAATGCTCCAGCGAGGATGCCGGGGGCAACGCCTTCTTCGATCACCAACCCCTTGGACGGATCGTCGGCATCGCGCATGTCGATAACGCCAGTGATGCAGGGGCCGGGATAAGCCTCCTCGCCAACATCATTGGCGCCGATACCCATCGCGTAGATCGGGTCGGCGGTAACGTCCTCGCCGTCCTTCTTCGACTTGAAGTAGCTATCATAGGCGAAGCCGAGCGCGTCGCCATTGCCGGAGAAGCTCTCGCCGAGCCGGTCCGACAAGGAGAGCCCCTTTGCGCGCGATCTGAGCAGGATTTCGGTCGAGCCAATCGCGCCTGCGCCGAGCACGACATGGTCGGCGCTGATGCTGATCGGAGCGCCCGACGCGTCCTCGCCATTATGCTCGACATGGACCCGCCAGACATCGCCATCGCGTTCGATCCAGAGCACTTTGGCCTGCGTGAATATCTCCGCGCCGTGATTGGCGGCGTCGGGGAGGTAATTCATCAGCGTCGTGTTCTTCGCGCCCACATTGCAGCCCGATGTGCAGTCGCCGCAATTGGTGCAGGCGGGTTGGGGCACGCCGAACTTGTTGGTCTTGTCCTCAAACGTGACGTTGATCGGGGTCTTGTAGAAGCGCTTGTCCATCGCCTTGGCCGAGTGCTCGAGTGCTTCGAGTTTGCCGAGGGCAGGGCGGGTTTCGGGATAGACATTGGGCGACAGCATCTCGCGCGCCCGCTCGTAGTAAGTGTCAATTGCATGCGGATCGTCGCGAAACGCAGCGGGCCAATGCTCGAGGCTCAGCAGCCGCTTGTCCAGCTCCAGCGAGACATTGGCGTTGATCAGCGAAGTGCCGCCAAGACCGCATCCGACCAGCGCATATTGATCGTCATTCACATGCACTTCGAACAGCGCATCTCCCGATCCGATCCGGCCGCCTTTGACGTTGAACTGCATCGCGCTCTGCGCGTCGGCGATTTTGCTGGGATATTCGCCGGGCAGCATTTCCTTGCCGCGTTCCAGAATGCAGACATCCTGACCTGCGCGGGCGAGCCGCGAGGCGGCGACACCTGCGCCATAGCCCGAGCCGACAACCAGCACGGTGTAGTGAGATTTCGCCTGACCCAGGCTGCGAGCGATGCGTTTTTGTCCGTATGGATTGGCCATGTTCATTCTGCCGCCTCCCGCAGCTCTTCATTGGATGCTTCGAGCAAATGCCGGGTGCGCTTGTCCGCTTCCTCGACGATGCGTTCGTGGACGATATTTGAGAAATCCGTCCAGTGAGCGCTGGCGCGGCTGACCGCCTCGGCTGTTTCGTCGGCGAGGCGGTTGGCCCGCCCGCTGCCTTCAACGCGCACGGGTGCCATTGTGCCATCGGTCGGATCGTTGAACAGGCGCAGCGAAGCGACTTCCAATTCATCGGAAACCAGCATCGCCGCGCAGCCCTGGACCGGCATCAAAGTCGGCTCGTCGAGCACCCAGCCGCCGGTGTTGAAGATGCCGACAGGCACGTCGAAGCCATCGACCAAAAGCTCGTCCTGAAACGGCTTGTGCGTGTGGCCGAAGACGAACGACAATTCGCGCGGCACATCGCCCAATTCCTGCCGCATCTGATGCGCCATCGGCGTGCCTAGATACCAGCCAATATCCGCGATCTCCTCCTCGCCCAGCACATGGCCATAGCCATCGCGCTGGCGCTCCGCCGCGCGTCCTGCGGTGAGGTCGACTGCGGCGCGGATGAGATTGTCGAGAGTGACGCCGTATTTGAGCGGCATCTTCGGATTGATACCAAGCTTCGCGTGAAGCCCGCCGGTGATCCGGCGCGCGATGCCTTCAGCAAAGTCATGGCTCGCGCCCGCGCTCAGCATCGTGCCGTAGAGCGAGCCAACCTCACTGCCCACTTCACCGGCACTGCCGAGATCGGACCAGAGAAAGTCGATCCACGGGCCGTTTTCCTGCTCCAGCTGGCGCATGGTTGCAGGGCGCGCTTCGCCGTCTTCGAGGAATCCGCGCACATTGGACAGCGCGCGGTACATGCCGTCGAGATAATGGCCGTGATGCATGACGACTGCACGGCCGCTTTGCTGATCGGCGATGCCCCAGTTGGGGTAAGCAATCTTGACCGAAGCATCGTGCAGATGCGGGCGGTGCAGCAGCAGCGATTCCATCAGGCGGCAGCGATGCGAAGGCGTGCCGAAGATATCGGTCACCGAATCCAGATCGCCCGGGATTTTCCCGCTTTCGAGCTGCGTCAGAAAGCCGTTATCCTGCGCGATCCGCCACAGATGATGGTCGTGATTGCCCGCGATATAAATGATCTCGCGGTTGAAAAGGTCCGGGCCACCGGCGGGAAAGCAGGCGTCGAGCAGTTGCAGAAAGCTCTTCGACACATCGCCAAAAGGTGACAGGCCAAGGTCCAGCGCATCGCCAAGCAGGACAAGCTGCGGGCGCTCCTGATCGCCCAAAGTTTCACGCAGGCCATTGGCAAAGGCGGCCAGCACTTCGGATGGCCCCTCTGCGATAGCGCCGTCGCCATGGACATGGGTTAGCAGGCTGTCGCGCGCGCCCAGATGGAGGTCGGATAGAACGACGTGACGAATGCTCATGAGCGGTTCTCCAGACAAGCGTAAAAGGCATCGCGGACCAGTTTCTCGCGCGGGTCATCCCACTTGCCGGTGCCGAGTTTGTTGGTGATCCATGCGTAAGCGAGCCCGTCTTCCGGGTCGCAAAAGGCGAGCGAGCCGCCGACCGCAAAGCTGCCGAATGCGCTGTGTGTGCGGGCATATTCCCATTCGCTGAAGGGCTTTTCGAAGCCGTAGGAATAATACATGTCGGCGGTCAGAACCTGATCTTTCAGACCCTTGCACGGGTAGGAATGCCCTTTGGAAAGGGTGGCCATGACTTCAGGCGTGACGCCCAGTTTTTCGCCGCCTTCAGCAAAGGCGTAATACAATGCGGCAAGGCCGCGCGCAGAGGCCATTCCGCCCGCTGCGCCTTGCCCGACCCGCCAGAACGCCTCGTTATCGAGCGCTCCGGGTCCGGCGAGCACCAGCGGGTTGTTGAGAGTGCGGAAGGCCAGAGTCTCAGGCAGGCACATCTCGAATGTGAGCGGCCATGGCATGGTTGTGTGGTGGATGAAGAGATCCGCCATGCCGAACCCGTCGATCCGCGCGATCCGGCTGCGGTCGAATGTGTCGGGAAGGCCGACGAAGACGTCTTGTCCCAGCGGGCCCGCGATTTCCTCGGCAAAGAATTGCGGCAGGCGGCGTCCGGCCGGATCGCGACGATGGATCAGTTCACTGGCAATCCAGCCCAGCGTATAGGCGTGGTTCCCCGAATAGTCGCCGGGCGTCCAGTTGGGTTTCTGCGCTGCAATGGCGGCGCAGATCGCTTCCTCATCGCCGATATTGTCGAGCGTGAGTTTGAAGTCGATTGCTGCCAGTCCCGCCTGCTCGGACAGAGCCTCGCCAACGGTAACGGCCCCCTTGCCGTGGGCTGCAAATTCGGGCCAGATGTCGGCCACCGGCTCGTCATAGGAAAACAGACCGCGCGATACCGCGACCGCGGCCGCCATGCCGGTAAGGCCTTTGGTGAGCGAATAGACGAGCGCGATGTCGCTCTCGTTCCAGCGATTGGAGCGGGAGGTGTCTTTCCAGCCGCCATGCAGATCGACCAATGTCTCGCCGTGATGGATGATCGTGCAAGCCGCACCCAAAGCCTCGCCGGAAAGGATGGAGGCCTGAAACGCATGGGCGACCGGCTCAAAACCTTCCGCGACATAGCCGCCGGTTGGAGAAGCTTCATCGAAGTTTTCCGATGATGAATGAGAAGAAACTCGACCCCGAAACTGCATTGTGCGCCCCCTGCTAAGCGCCGCTAAAGTAGCTTTGGCACTTCGGGGCATCGGTCTAAAGAATAATGGTTAATACGTGGTTAGTTGGGGAAAACTGTTCTCGAAAATCGCCACCTATAAGGTCAAAATAGTTTACTTTACTGACCAGTTGGGTTGCGCGGTCCAATCGCCCCTCAACTACACTACCCTCGGGCAATGTTGCATTTTTCGCCGTTGATTGGCCCAGTCGCGCTCGGTTTGTGCAAATGGCGGATTACGTCCATTACCATAGTGGAACGCCTAAAGGTGGTCTTAACCTTATTGCCCTATCCGGCAGTGACGGGAGATCGACGGGTCAATGCAGACGCAGATACTAGGACTGGTAACACCGCTGATGGCGCTGTTTTTTGCAGCTGCGTTTGTGGTGCTTTGGCGAGTGGGACGCATGAAGCGCCACGTGCTTGGTTTTGGTATTGCCTTCGCGCTGTCTGCTATTGGCTATCTCGTCACCCATTTTACGCCCGCCGATGCGCCTTACGTCTTTCACGCAACGCAGGTTTTTTACAGCCTGGGTTCGGTTGTGATGATTGCTTCGGTTTGCGAACGCGCCGGGCAGCGGCTGCATCTGGGCAGCATGGCTTTTGTATATGTCGTCACCGCGCTCGTTCTGGGGGTCGCGGTAAGCTTTTCTGACGATGTCGCCTCGCGCCTGATCATCGTCAATATGGGCTATGGAGTGATGTTTGCGATGGGTGTGACCACCCTGCTTACTGCTCCGCGCCGGACAGTCATCGACTTGTTGATCATTGCGGTGATGGTGTTTCAGGCGGCCGATTTTCTGATCCGCCCGACGCTGACCTTGCTGTTTGAACAATCGATCCCTGCGGCGGCCTACCGGGAATCGCTCTATTATTCGCTGATCGGGCTGGTTCTTGCGGTGAAGGGCATCACCAACGCGCTGGTGCTGATCGGGGCAACCATTGTGGAATGGACCAACAGCCTGCGCGAAAGCAGCGAACGCGATGTGCTCACCAAATTGCACAACCGTGCCTCGTTCGAAGACGTTATGCGCGACCTTCTACCGCGCGCACAAACCGAAGGGCGCCCGCTTAGTCTGGTGGTCGCCGATATCGACCACTTCAAACAGGTGAACGATATCTGGGGGCATCAGGCCGGCGATCTGGCGCTTGCAGGATTTGGCGAACTTATCGGCAAGATGGTGCGCGGATGCGACACGGCAGGCCGGGTGGGCGGCGAGGAGTTTTGTATCGCGGTCTGGAACTGCGAAAACGCGCCCGCGCATCGCCTGGCCGAGCGGATCAGGCAGTCCTTTGCCGCGCTCGAACATGACGGCCTCAACGATGATATCCGCCTCACGGCAAGCTTTGGCGTGGCGACAGCGCGTGACGGCGAAACTTACGAGCATCTCTTCTCGCGGGCTGACCAAGCGCTTTACCGCGCCAAATCAAGTGGCCGTGACCGGGTTGAAAACGCCGAGGAACGGCGTTTGGAAGAGGCGCTGGTCGATGCCAAGCCAAACCTCATCGACGTGAAGCGCGCGGCTGCTGGCCGGTAGGCCACCGCAAAGTTTTGCAGTCCGGCATCTGGCCAGAGCGCCCCTGCAACCAATCCCCGCGCGCGGCTTCCATCTCAAATTTTATCTTCGGTGCATCCGTTTGCGTTGCCGCTGCGTAGCTCTCTCCCAGAACCCGTCCAGACCGGTTCAACCTCGGGGCAGGGCGCTCATTGAACCCCATGCGTCCGGCCCCAATTTGCCTGGTCCGAGCTGGTCTCGAATCCAGCGCCTGCTTGCCAAGCTAATTGATCCCGCCCTATCTGCAGCTTTCAATCGGATGCTGGAAACTTGGGGAATGGGCGAGATGAAGCGGATCGGAATTTGGGCTGGATTATTCGCAATTGGCTTGGCCGGATGCTCTGCTGAAGAGCAATATGATCCCCATACAATCGGCGACAGCACACTTTCCGAATTCTACGAATATTCTGATGCTCTGCCTGACCAGCCGGGACAATTGCTGCGGCAAGAACCGCTGGAGGCCAAGCAATCGCTCGACAATGCGGCGGTAAATGTGCGGCTGCTCTATTCTTCGACCGAAGGGCTGGAGGGCGAAGCGATCGTGCCGGTTTCCGGCGTGCTTTACCTGCCCGACGGAGAAGCTCCCGAAGGCGGATGGCCGCTGATGGCATGGACCCACGGCACAGTCGGGATCGCCGATATTTGCGCGCCTTCCTATAATGGACGTCAGTCGCAGGATGAGGATTACATCAACCGCTTCCTCGCAGAAGGGTATGCGGTGGTCGCCTCCGATTATCAGGGGCTGGGGACCAAAGGCACGCACCCCTATCTTGCAACGCAGGCTGCTTCGCACAGCAATCTCGACATCATTCGCGCGGTGACCGGCGGCGAGTTTCCGGTTGGCAAGCGGGTGGTGCTGTTTGGCCAATCGCAAGGGGCAGGTGCCGCGATTGCCAGCGCGGATTACGCTGCCACTTACGCGCCCGAGATCGACATTGCCGGTGTGCTCGCGACCGGCGCGCCCTATCTGTCGCCGCGTGTGGTCGCCGCGATGGAGCGGCTTCAGCAGCCGGACCGGATTGATCCGCTGCTCGGCTACACATTCCTCGGCATGACACTGGTCGAGCAAGTCGATCCGCAGTTCCGCATGCGCGACTATATCACAGATGAGGCTTGGCCGATTGCGAGCCGGGTCAAGGATGCCTGCTATGCCGAAATCAAGGATCTGGTGGTCGAGGCTGAGCTGACCCGCGCGATGTCATTCTCGCAATCTCCCAATGATGCCATGCGTCAGGGCTTTGCGCTGATGGGCTATCCTACCCTAAACATCACAGCGCCGATCTTCCTCGGCACAGGCGGACTTGATCGCGACACGCCGCCGGCAATGCAGGCGAGCCTGATGCAAGACCTTTGCGAAGCGGGCAGCCGTGTGACAGCGCATTACTATCCCGATCTCGACCACCGTGCGGTGGTTCCCCATTCGCCGGTCGACAGCATTCCCTTTGTCAAAGCGGCGTTTGAAGGGGCCGATCTGCCGGGCAATTGCGACGCGATCCCGATACCGCTCACGCAATAATCTGTCCGTTTGGGATGTTGCGCCGGTGCCACTTATTCGCGCCATGGAGCGTTTGCGCAGCATTGTGAGGTGGCGCGAAAGGGTCGGCCCGCATTGACAATGAAATTGGCGCTCCATATGCCGGTACCTACAGGCGCGAGAGACGCCGATTTTATGGAGGGGTATATGCGGCAGATCCGCTTGAATTCATTTAACTTTGGCAGCTCGAAGATCGCACTGGCCAGCGCAGTTGGTCTCGGCCTTGCAGCGATGCCCGGCATGGCGCAGGCGCAAACGAGTGATGCGGATGAAGCGGTCCAGACCGATGACAGCGTCATTATCGTGACGGCGACCCGCCGCGCGCAGGACGTGCAAGACATTCCTCTGGCTGTGACCGCAGTCAGCCCGGCAGAGCTGGAGCGGCAGGCGGTCGTCAACGTGACTCAAGTCAGTCAGGTCAGCCCGAGTTTCTCCAGCTCCAACGCGCAAAATTCGGGCGGTACGGTCGTGCTGCGAATTCGCGGCGTGGGCACGACCTCCAACAATATCGGATTTGAAAGCGCGGTCGGTGTTTTCATCGACGGCGCCTATCAGTCGCGCCCCGCTGTCGCTCTGTCAGAGTTTGTCGATGTCGAGCGGCTTGAGGTTCTTCGCGGACCGCAGGGCACTCTGTTCGGCCGCAACACTTCGGCTGGTGCGCTTAACATCACCACACGGCGTCCCGATCTCAACGAATTCGGCGGCTTCGTGAATGCCAGTTACGGCAATTATGACATGTATTCGGTGCAGGGCGCAGTGAATGCGCCGCTGGTGCAGGATACTTTGGCTGCGCGCTTTAGCGGTGCCTATCGCAAGCGCGACGGCTTTGTTCGCGTGATCGACGAAAGCGGCGAGATTGGCCGGACCAACGAGATCGACCAGTTCCTCGTTCGCGGTCAGCTTGGCTATGAAAGCGAAGGCGGCATCCGCGCCCGTTTCATCTTCGATTATTCGGAAGTGAACGGCAATTGCTGTGCGCCGGTCGAAGTGCTCAAGTCACCGCTGGAAACCGGCGGAGTATTTGGACTCGCTGGCCTCGGTCTGGCGGGCGGACAGCTTGTTCCGGCGGCTACCACGCCCAACAACAATCAAGAACTGGATGCCGCGCTCGACGGTCTGACCGCTTCGCAGACCTTCGCGCAGACCAGCAATCTCGATCAATGGGGTGCTTCGCTGGAGCTGGAAATCCCGCTCGGCGATGCAGCTGACCTTATCTATATCGGCTCCTATCGCGACTTCCATTCGGAGAGCGATTCAGATTCCGACTTCACCACGCTCGACCTGTTCGAAACCGGCCGTGGCCCTGCAGGCGTTGCTGACGGAACTGACATCACCACGATGACGCACGAACTGCGCATTCAGGGTGAAGCGCTCGGTGGCAGCCTCGAATGGCTGGTCGGTGCTTACTATTCCGATGAGGAAATCGACTCGACCGCCTTTGCATCGCTTGGTTCGCAATGGGACCAGTTTGTTGGCGCGTTGCTGCTTCCTTCGACAGGCGGAGTGTTCGGTCCGGCTCCACTTTCTCTGTTCTCTGGCGGCGCAAGTCCTACCGGCACAAGCTCGACCAACCGCTTTGTTCAGGAAAGCGAGAGCTGGTCGGTCTTCACCCACAACACGCTCGAAATCGCGGACGGCTTCAAAGCCACGATCGGCCTGCGCTATTCGGATGAAAGCAAAGATGGCGCATTTGAGCAGCTTGCTTCCAACCCCGGCGCATGTTCCGGCATTGTGAGCAATATTCTAGGCGCTCCCCAAAACGGTGCTCCGTCGATCCCGGGCGCGTTGGTGCCGACGATCCTGATCACCGGCTGCTTCCCGTTCGTTGCGCCGGCGGATCTGCCTGCGTCGGCCTTCCTCCCACTGCCGCGCTCATTCGATGGCACGTTCAACGATAGCGAGCTGATCTATACCGGTAAGCTGGCCTATGAATTTGCCGCTCCGGTGAATGTCTATGCCAGCTTCACCCACGGCTATAAGTCGGGGGGTTTCAACCTTGATGCGACCGCTGCGATTGGCGGCGCGGATCCGCGCTTCGCTTCGGAAGAGGTCGATGCCTACGAAATCGGCATGAAGGCGCGTCTGCTCGACAATGCCGTGACGCTGAATGTCGCGCTGTTCCACGAAGAATTCTCGAACTTCCAGGTTCTCGAATTCACTGGAGCGCAGTTCCAGACCTTCAACGTGCCCAAGGCGGAATCGACCGGCTTCGAAATCGAATCCCAGATCCGTCCGAGCCGCGAGCTCAACATCAATCTGGGTGTGACCTACACCGATGCCGAATATCCAGGCGATTGCGCCACGCAGGCAGACGCTCTGCGGGTTCAGAACCTGTGCGGCGCTCCGCTGACCAACGCTCCGCAGATCGTTGGTATCATGGGTGCGACATGGACGAAGGAGATCAATGACGATCTGCAATTCGTCCTCAACGGTCAGGTCCGTATGGAGGATGATCGCCGGACGTCGACGCAGCCTTCGACCCCGCCAACCACACCTGCTCAGCTGGGCAACACGCCGCTGCTGCCGTTCGACATTCAGGACAGCAACACCAAGATCAATCTGCGCGCCGGTATCGGCCAGATCGATGGCGGCTGGGGTATCGAGGCCTGGGTGACGAACCTCACCGACGAAGTGACGCGCGGTGTGACATTCAGCACCACGCTGCGCAGCGGTTCGCGTTCGGCCTTCCCGCAAGAGCCGCGCATGTACGGCATCACGCTTCGCGGAGAGTTCTAAGAACGCTTCTGAAGCTAAGTGAAAGAATTGAGGGCGGTGACTTCGGTCGCCGCCCCTTTTCTTTGTCTGCGATCGTGAGCTGGCTCTTAAACCGCCGCGCCCCACACTTCCTGATTGTCCTTACGCTCGATCCGCCGCGCGGTGCGCAGGCTCAGCATCGGTGCGAGGCCGTGCTTGTCAAAGAGCGTGTTGATCGCGGCCTGATCGGAGGCTGACTGGCGCTCCACTGCATCCTGCAAGCGTTGCAGCAGCCAAAAGCGATAGGGGATCACGACAGTCGCAATCGAGGCACCGCGCCAATTGAAAGGCGCTAGGCCGATGCCGCTCTTCATCGACTTGTTGTTGGTCGGTGATCCGGTTTCGATCTCGCCATGTTCGCCAAGCCACGCATTGGTGTGCTCGACATGGGCGCTGATCTCGCCAAGGTAATCCTCGGCAATGAATTCCATGATCGCCGTCAGAGTGCCGGGAAGATCAGCACCTGCAAACAGCGCATCACCCGCATTGGCCACGCGCGCATCCACGAACGTCTCCGCCATGTTCATCCGTTCGACCCAGCGGAACACGCTGGGCGCTGTGGTCTGCATCAGGTGAAGCGGTGCGGGGTCGCGGCCCAGATGCGCATACATCGCCCCGATCAACCCGTAATCGGCAATGGTCGGATGTCCGCCTAGGATGAAGGGGTGGGTGCGCAGATGCCGCTCCATCAGCGCGAGGAACTGCTGGTAGCTTTCCTCCACCAGAGCGTAGGTATCGGGATTGACGCCGAACAATTGCGCGGCCTTGCGCATCCGCCCACTGGCATGGAGAAACGCGGCTTCCTCAGCCTCTTCGGGCAGGCCGGTAGGCAGCACATCGCGGAAAGTGTCGCGCAGGAAAGGGAGATTCACATCATCGAAATTCCAGCGGTAATGCATCGCGGCGCGCAGCAATCCGTGTGATCCGAACAATTCGAACAGATGCGCGACAGCGAGCACATGCGGGTCATCTGGATAGATCGGGTGCTTGCTAAAGCCAGCGCCATCGAGGTGGTCGATAATATCCGCGCCATCCTGAATGATCGCGCCGTCTGGTGTCTCGACCACAGGAATGATCCAGCGCCTGATCTGCGGGACGATCGTGCCGGTGAACTCCTCGCTCCCCGCCTTCACCTCGGTAAAGGGCACCGCGTTGACGCGCATGTAAGACCGCGCCCGTGCGGTGTAGAGAGAGCCTGCCATGCCGTAGAGGGTGTAAGTCAAGATGCGGCTCCGTCGCTGGGTTCGAATTTGGGGAGTGTTATGGCACTATCCATGCAAATTTCCCAAGTCAATTGACCCAAAGCGTCACGCAGCCGCCTTTCAGCCGCCCGCAGCGGGTGCGCGGCCAAAGGCGAGAATGGTTGCAAAACTCGCGCGCCCTCCCTTAGTGCAGCAGAGTGCATCCAAGAACCGCATCTTTTTGCCCCCAAATTCAGGCAGCTGGCGCCATGCCCAAGGCAGCCACTTCGATGATGCGCGTCTGTGCTGGCCTTTGCGCTGCTCTCGCGCTTGGCTTGGGACTTTCTCCCGCGACCGCGTCGGCAGAGCAATACGGACCGGTTGCCGATCCGGTGATCGATGCACCGCTTCAACCTGCGCCGGAAGGGATTCCCGAGCCACTGGCTGAGGCCGTCGCGCGCGCGCTGGAGCAAAGCCCGCTGGTGCTGGGCGGACTTGCCGAACTGGCCGCGCTCCAATCCGATCTGCGCACAGCGCGCTGGCAGCGCTATCCCAGCCTGTCGGCTGAAATCCTCGCGACAACCGGCGGCTCGAATGTCGCCGATGCGGACGGGCTTGCGGTCAATCTCGCGCTCGAACAGCCGATTTGGTCGGGCGGAGGGATTGGTAGCCAGATCGACGCCGCGCGCTTCAACCGCGATGTCGGACGCAACTCGCTGCGTGAGGTGCGTGCCAATATCCAGCTTGCGATCATCAGCTCCTATTTTGACGCTCTGCGCGCATTCGAGCGGGTTCGGGTGCTCGAAGATGGCATTGCCGAGCATCGCGCGCTGGTCGAACGGATCGAGAGGCGAGTTGTCGCAGAAGTCTCGCCGCTCGCTGATCTCACGCTTGCCCGCTCGCGGCTTGTGCAGCTCGAGGTTGAACTGACAACAGCGCGCGAACTGGGCGCGAACGCGATGCTGCGTCTAGCCGAATTCGTCGGCAGTGATGTTCCTACGCCGGTCTTCCCCGAGGGAGATATCACACAGGGCCTGCCGGTCGAGGTTATCGCCTTTCAGGAAATGATGTCCTGCGCGCCCGGCATGGACCGGCTGCGCAGCGAAATCGACGTTGCCGAAGCGCAGGTGCGCACCACCCGCAGCGGCTTGTTCCCGCAGCTCCTCCTGCAACTTTCGCAAAACGAGATCACCGGAGCACGCGCCGCCATCGTCTTGCGCGCGCAGACCGGCAATGGCCTCTCGCGCCTCTCCGCCGTCGACAGCGCGGAGGCTCGGGTCGATCAGGCGGTGGCAGAGCTGGGACAGGCCGACCGCGAAGCGCGCACGCGGCTCAGCGGTGAATATGTGATCCTGCGCAGCAGCAAGCTTCGCGAGGACGCGGGCAGGCAGGCGAGCGATGCGGCGAGGTCACTGCTCGCCAGTTATCAGCGCCAGTTCGTTGCCGGACGCCGCAGCTGGCTCGACGTGCTCAACGCCGCGCGCGAAATGACCAGCGCCAATGTCGCCGAAAGCGATGCGCGGGTGAGCGCGGCGGCCAGCGCGACCCGTATTCTCGCCCTGACCTGTCGCTGGCGGCCAGCTGGTGTATAGGGCGGGCGCGATGGCACATTCCGACCTTCTTCCCGCTCTTGAGCTTTACGCTCGCACTCGCCGCACAGCGCTTGCCCCGCAGTGGGATGCAGAGCTGCGCGAGATGGATCTGGGCGAGGGCGTCGAAGCGCTGGAAACGGTGCGGGTGTCGCTCGATTGGGAGCGCCCGCATATCATCGCCGGACGCCCGCAACCTGATGAATTCCCGCTGCTTGTCCATGATCCCGACCAAGGATGGGCCGTGGCGCTGCAATGGATCGCGGAGGACCGGCTCGCGCTGGTCGGCGGGTCCGCGACGCTCGAATGGAGCGAGGACCAGACCTATTTCGCGCTCACCATCCCCGATCCGCTGCGTGAAGGCGATGTCAGCGCGTTCGGCATCTTTGCCAGCGCGATCAAGAAGCGCAGCCGCGTGCTGGTGATCGCAGGGATAGCGACTGTCTTTGCCAATATCCTGACGCTCGCGACGTCGCTTTACGCGATGCAGCTCTATGACCGGGTAATCCCGCTGGCGAGCTTCGAGACATTGTTTGTGCTCACCGCCGGTGTGCTTTTCGCGCTCATTCTCGACCTGACGCTGCGGAGCCTGCGCGCGATCCTGATCGAGGCCGAGGCGCAGAATATCGACAAGGAAGTGTCCGAGTTCTTCTTCGCCCGCGCGCAGGCCATACGCCTCGATGCGCGCCCGCAGGGGATCGGCACGATGGCGGCGCAGATACAGGGGCAGGAGCAAATCCGCCAGGTCATGTCGGCCAGCTCGCTCTTCGTCTTTGCCGATTTGCCCTTTGCGATCTTCTTCATCGTGGTCATTGCCTTTATCGGCGGTAGTCTGGCGCTGGTGCCGATCATCAGCCTGCCGATTGCGCTGCTGATGGCGCTGGGCCTCGCGCGGATCATCCGCAACGGGGCGGAACGCTCGCAAGTCACCGGGAACCAGAAAAACGGCATGCTGGTCGAGATGCTCGACGCGTCCGAGACGGTGAAGGCCAATCTGGGTGGGTGGCAGATGATCAGCCGATGGAACCGCCTGATCCGCGATGTGCATCACTACGAAGACCCGGTGAAGCGTGCCTCGGCCGTCTCCGGTTCGGTCTTCTCCAGCCTCCAGCAAGGCACTTATGTCGCGGTCATGGGCTTTGGCGCATACCTCGCCGCGACCGGGCAAATCACGACTGGCGGACTGCTGGCCTGTTCGATCATTGTCGGGCGGATCAACGGCCCGCTGATCGCGCAGCTGCCCAATCTGATCGTCCAATGGGGCTATGCGCGCTCCTCTCTAAAGGCGCTCGACAGCCTGCTGCAATATCCGGTCGAGCGCACTTCGGCGAGCGGCGGACTTCGTCCTGAGGTGGTTCGCGGGCCGATCTTGGTCAGGAATGCGAGCTTTGCCTATGGCGACGCGCCGCCCGCGCTCGAAGTCGATGCACTGGATATCAAGCCGGGTGAGCGGGTCGCGATTGTTGGCGGCGTGGGTGCGGGTAAATCGACTTTGCTCAAAGTGCTCGCGGGGCTCTATTCGCCGAAAAGCGGCTCGGTTTCTGTGGGCGGCTATGACCTTGGCCAGATCGCCGAGGATGTGGCGCGGCGACAGATCGGATACCTTTCACAAAATGCCCGGCTTGTCCGCGGTAGCCTGCGCGACAGCCTGACGATGGGGCTGGGGCATATCGCCGATGACGACCTCATCAACACTGCGAAAGCAACCGGCTTGGAGGCTTTGTTCGCAGAGCAGCAGCGCGGGCTCGATACTGTGGTGCAAGAGGGCGGAGCAGGCCTCTCGGGCGGTCAGCGCGCGCTGGTCGGGCTGAACCGGCTCATCCATCTTTC
This sequence comes from uncultured Erythrobacter sp., assembly GCF_947492365.1. NCBI lineage: Bacteria > Pseudomonadati > Pseudomonadota > Alphaproteobacteria > Sphingomonadales > Erythrobacteraceae > Erythrobacter > uncultured Erythrobacter sp. The sequence goes on along the minus strand of NZ_CANLMB010000001.1, from coordinate 1,725,799 downwards.
GCCGACCATCTGGCTGCTCGACGAGCCGACAGCGGCGCTCGATTCAGGCAGCGAGAAGGCCGCGCTCGACGCGCTTGAGAATGCTCTGGGCAAGGACGACATCCTGATGCTCGCCACGCATAAACTGCAACTGATCGAGCGCTTCACCCGCGTCATCGTGATGTCGCAGGGGCGCATTATGGGGACCGAACCGGCGTCTGAATTCATGCGTAAGATGCGCGAACGCAGCGGCGCTGGCAGGCCTCCGCAGGGCGTGCCCGGAGCCGTCACCACCCAGATACGCAAGGGCAAAAAACCATGAACCGGTTCCTGCGCCCCGCCTCGCTCATCATCATCACGATCTCGGTTCTATTGGTCGGTTTCATTGGCTGGGCGCATTGGGCCGAGCTGGATCAGGTGACGCGCGCGCCGGGTAAGGTTGTGCCCTTCGCCCGCGTCCAGATCGTGCAGAGCGAGCAGGATGGCGCGATCTCGACAATTGCGGTGCGCGAAGGCGAAACGGTCAGCGCTGGCCAGCTGCTGGTCGAACTCGACGCGGTCCAGCTCGAGGCGCGGCTGCGTGAGGAACGCTTGCAGGTTGCCGCGCTGGAAAGCCGCATGGCGCGCATCAATGCAGAGCTTTTCGACCGCGCGCTCACATTCCCGCAATCGCTCGCCGACTTCCCCGAATTTACCGCGAACCAGCGCCAATTGTTCCAGCGCCGCCGCGCGGCCCTGCGCTCCGAAGTGGCGACTTTGACCGAGCTGGCAAACCTCCAGCAGCAAGAGCTCGATCTTAATCTACCCCTTCTCGAAACCGGCGATGTCGCGCGCTCGGAGATTATCCGGATGCAGCGCACCGTGGTGGAAACGCGCGGGCGGATTTCGAATGTGCGCTCTGACTATATCCGCGATCTTCAGACCGAATTTGCCCAGACCGAGGAAGAGCTTGCTACCTCGCGCCAGCAGCTCGCCCGCGCCGAAGACAGCTTGCGCGCTGCGACCCTGCGCGCGCCCACGGACGGCGTGGTCAAGAATGTCCGCTTCACGACCATTGGCGGGGTCGTCCGCGCAGGCGAGGAAGTGCTCCAGATCGTGCCGGTGGGAGAGAGGCTCATCATCGAAACCCGCGTGCCTCCGCGTGACATTGCCTTTGTCAAGGTCGGCCAGAGCGCACGGGTGAATTTCGAAGCCTATGACAATGCGATCTATGGCTCGGCCACCGGCAATGTCGTCTTTGTCAGTCCTGACACGATCACTGAACAGGCCGAAGACGGGTCAAGCGACACCTATTACCGCGTCAATCTGGAAGTCGATACGGCCAGCATGCGCGAAGTGCCCGGTCGTGAGCTTATCAGCCTCCAGCCCGGCATGACTGCGACAGCGGAAATCCTGACCGGAAAATCGACCGTCTGGGCCTATCTGACCAAGCCGATACTGCGCACCGTTTCGGATTCGATGCAGGAACGATAGGGCCACGCAGGATCAGATTCCCCGCTTTGGAAACTTGAAAGCGGAGTTGTTCGGATGGCGCTGGTAAGCGCTTTTTTCCGATGATGCGTGCACAGAACGGGCGGCACTGGCTTTCCTGATCGGTGCGAAACGGGCTAAAACGCACGGGTTAACCAAATGCAGACCGCACTTGGTAACGGCCCGGACACTAGCATTCGGGCCTCGACAAAAGGATATGGTTGCCCGTCATGCGCGGCATAGAGCTATTTTCGGTTCCCACCTCGGTTCTTGCAGCGTCATTGCAAGCGGCCTGCATGACTGGTCCTGCCGTGCAGGAATGTGAGGTTCAGGGCGCGCAATATCTCGGCTCGGACACGACCTCAGAGGAGGTTTGCGCGCTGTTTCAGCAGAGCCTCTCCAGCGCGCTTGGAGATGGGGCGGACAGCGCCAACTTGTCGATTTCGCTCGATATTCGTATGAATGGCACCATCGATGCCTATGTCGCAGATGAAAAAGGTGCATCCGTAACCCCCTATCCCAGCGTATCTATCGATGTGATGGACCGCGCGCTAAATCGCGGCGATGTGGAGCAGCTTGCCCAAGCGGTTGCACAAGCTATGAAAATACAGACCAACCAGAGCTGACCCTAATCGGCCAAACTAGAGAGTGACTGCCCGTGTTTAGAGACCCTCAATCCGCCGCCAACTTCGACAATTGGGCTCCGGCTAATGACCGTATCGATAGCGTGATCGCCATCGAAGACGTTCTCAAGAACGCGGTCCATACACACTCATGCGCCTGCCTGGCCTGCCATGGCAGCGATTACGCTGAAAAAGCTGGTGGTTTCACAGCGGTAATCGGCAGCGGCGCGGAAGCCGAAGATACGGCGGCAACAACTGCGACGACCCAGTCGATCACTCCCGGCGGATTTCTCATCGACGAGATCGACACAGCCGGCGACCACGACTGGTTCCGCATCACGCTGGAAGCGGGCGAAACCTACACATTCTCGACCTATCTGCTGGGCCTACGCGACAGTGTGCTGACGCTGCGCGATGCTGACGGCAACGCGATCGCATCGAATGATGATGCCAACACCAATGCGCGGCTGCTCTATTCCGAGATTACCTTCACCGCGACCACGGCGGGTGATTACTTCCTCGACGTCAGCGGCTTTTCGACGTCGACAGGGCGCTATGTGATCTCCAGCTCGCGTCCGGTGGATGACGCGGTGGCAGGTGACGCGACAACGACGGCGAGCCTGACGATCGACGCCGCCAACCCGACCGCGGGGCAGCTCGACCAAACCGGGGACCGCGACTGGTACGAAGTCACTTTGCAGGCGGGCGAGATTTACGAATTCACCACCTCGGCGACGGGCGGCAGCAACGATGTCGACACCACGCTAACCCTGCGTACCGCGTCGGGCGATGTGGTTGCCTATAATGACGACAGCTCGGGCACCTATTCGGGCATTCGTTTCACCGCCAGCGAGAGCGGCACCTACTATCTCGATGTAGGTGGCTGGGCTGACGGGGAGCAGGGCGACTATCAGGTAACTGCGGTTATCGGAGAGCCTCTGCGCGAATATTCCAACGACGAAATCGCCTCGCAGCTGCTCTACGGCTCGGACGGCAATGTTGCGAATTTGCGCCGTTTTGACGCGGGCGAAGGCGATACTATCACGGTCAATATCACGACCCTGAATGCGGTTGGCCAATTGCTCGCGCGTGAATCGCTGGCGCTCTGGACCGATGTGACCGGGATCATCTTTCAGGAAGTAACCGGTTCAGCGCAGATCACCTTCCAGGACACCGAGGAAGGCGCCTTTGCAACCTCGCAGCGTTCGGGCAATTTCATCACCAGCGCGACAGTGAATGTCTCGACTGACTGGCTCACTACGCAGGGCACCACGCTCGATAGCTATTCCTTCCAGACCTATATTCACGAGATCGGTCACGCACTCGGCCTGCGCCATGGCGGCAATTACAATGGCGATGCGAGCTACAATCAGGACGCGCTCTATCTAAACGATAGCTGGGCCACGACGGTGATGAGCTATTTCAGCCAGAGCGCGAACACCTTCTTCGCCGATCAAGGCTTTAGCCGCGTCTTTGCGGTCACTCCGATGATCGCCGATATTGTTGCGATTGAGCTGGCCTATGGCGCGGTGACGACCACCCGCACGGGCGACAACACTTATGGTGTCGGCAATGATACGGGCCGTCTGACCTATGGTGTCGGGGATGAGGCGACCAACAGCCAGGGCAATCTGCTGGCCTTCGTTATCATCGACAATGGCGGGATCGATACGCTCAACTATTCGACCTTCTCCGCCGCCCAGAGGATCAACCTCAATGCCGAGGCATTCTCCAATGTTGGCGGCAGCACCGGCAATATGAGCATTGCGCGCGGCACTGTCATCGAGAACGCGATTGGCGGCAGCGGCGCTGACGAGTTGATCGGGAACGGCGTCGCCAACATCCTCACCGGCGGCCTCGGCAACGATGCGCTCGACGGCGGCAGCAACGTCGACACGGCGGTGTTCTCTGGCAACATGGCCGACTACACGGTCACTCAGACCTCGACCGGGGTGTTCCAGATTTCAGGCCCCGACGGCGTTGATACTCTGACCGCGATCGAGTTTGCGCAGTTTGACGACCAGATGCTCCGCCTGCTTCCCGGCACCGGCGTCAGCGTCAACTTCTCCAGCGGCGATCCAGCCGACTATGCTGCGGCGATGGAGTTGATCCGCGACTTTGACGGCAACGATCTGGGCGGCGACGGGTCGTGGCGGCATATTGGCAGCATCGACATCAACGGCGATGGCGATGCCGACCAAGTGCTCGTCAACGGAGCAATCGGCCGCTTTGCAACCGTTGCGACCGGCCCCGATGGCCTTGTCTATTTCGACGATCACAGCTGGGCGGGCGAGACGCGCGTTGTTGGCATCTATATCGATCCGCTGGTGGAAAGCGGCGACGTGGTTGCAGGCAGCGACTTTGACAGTCAGCGCCGGTTCCAGAACGATCTCCAGATCAACAATATCAACGGTGTGCTGGGCGCGGATGACTATGACGGTGACGGCGTGTGGGAAGTCTATTTCTCGCTGACCGACGGTACCGCTTACCTGCGCGCGCTGATGCATGCGGACGGCAATATCCGCTATGCTAATTACCAGTCCGAGCAGCAGGTGCGTGATTACCTCACCTCCAACGGCTATGATGACAGCACGTTCGGCAGCTGGTTCTCCAGCAGCTCGCAGAGCGCAAACGCCACCGACAGCGTGACCTTCGTGTCTGCCATCGACGATGAGGGTGCGGACAAGCAGGCTAAACCTGAACCGGTCGCTGCCGAGCTGATCGACTTCGCTGGGCTTGCCGCCGGTTTCCTGACCGAGGGCGACGAAATGGAGATGATGATGGCCAGCCGCCCCATGGATCACCAGTTGCGCCCCTTCGACGAGGTGCACGCCGAGTTCTTCGGGTAGGCCCTCAGGGGCTAGAGAGCTTGCGGGCGAGCATGATGGTGATTGCTACCAACCAGATGGTTGCAGCGGCGCCAAAGAAGATCATCGCTGGCCCGGCAAGCCCGATCACAATCAGCGCAACCAGCAGCAACGCATAGACATCGCGCGAGGCCAGTTTTGCAGCCGCCTTGAACAGGCGCGATCCGCTAGCCTGTGCATCCTGCTTGATCGTATCCACACGCAGCGGACCGCCTGCGCGCAGCGATTGCGCTCCGAACACCGCGAGCCCGATCATCAAACTGGCCAATCCTACCAGCCCCGCAAGCGCAGCTGTCTGTTCGCCCTGTTGCCAGATGTTGAAGCAAACACCTGAGATAAAGGCGAAATTGGTTAGCGCATCGCTCGCTGTGTCGAGCGTTGCTCCCCATTTCGAGCTGCGCAATGTCGCGCGCGCAACTTCGCCGTCCACGCCATCCACGATCGAGGCAATCTGGTAGAGGATCGCGCCTGCGATCAATCCGCCCTGACCGCCACAGAACAGGCACACAGCCATCGCCAAGCCAAACAGAGCGGCGGCGACAGTCGCGTGGAGCGGCCGCATCCAGCCTAACTTGAGGCAGTGGAAGGACAGGAACCGCGAGATCGGACGGTTGATCCACTGCGACACGAGCCCGTCGGTCGCCTTGCCCGTGCCTGCGATTATCCGTCTGCCCGCTGCCGCCAGTACTGCGCGGGTTTCGCTTGCTGTGCGGTGAGGCAGGTCGGTGATGGAAATGGGACGCTGTTTCTGATCGCCTGCCACGGCCGCAACGCCGTCGAAAACCTTATCCGCTGTGACCGCTTCAAGGGGCGCAAACTCCACCGCGATGTTCGGAGCCACCCGCTCAAATTCGGCCTCGAGCGAAGCCGCGTGCGGCCACCCTCCCGCTGCTGCAAGCACCACATGCGCATCATCGGCAATGGCCCCGCGCGCCGTCAGTTCGATCACGCCGCGCGCCGCGCAGGGGATGCCCGCGACCAGATGCAGAGCGACCGCTTCGCTTTCAAAGACGAGGGGTGCGCCTATCATTCTGCGGTCTCTTCAAGCTGCGCGCGATAGATCGCCAGATTGGCCTTGGCGAAATCCTTCCAGTTCAGCGCCTTCGCCCGCGCCAGACCGGCTTCGCGCATCGCTCCGCGCGCGGTTTCGTCGTGCCAGACCTCGCCAATCGCCTCGGCAATCTCGCCAGTCGCGCGCGGATCGACCAGCCGCGCGGCCCCGCCGGCGACTTCAGGCATCGCGCTGCAATCGCTGGTGATGACGGGGCAGCCGCAGGCCATTGCTTCGACAATCGGATTGCCGAACCCTTCGCACAATGAGGGATGCAGCAGCATCTCGGCCTGTGAATAGAGCTGGATCAAGTCGGCCTCGCTCACTGGACCGGTGAAACGCAATTGCGAGCCGATCCCGAGCCGCTTGCCCAACGCTTCAAGAGGGGCTGCATCTGGTCCGCGCCGCTGCACCAGCACCAACCGCGCGCGATCATCTCCGCCAAGCGCCTCTGCAAAAGCGGCCAGCGCGCCCTCATGGTTCTTGTACGGTGCGAACTGTCCGACCACGAGGACAAAGCGCGCACCCGGCTCGATCCCCAATCGCTTCAGCGCTTCGGGGGCGGGCGCAGCGCGGGCAAAGCGATCAGCCATACCCGAGCGTGTCACGCTAAGGCGCTGTTCCAGTTGCGGAAAATGCTCAAGGATCTCAGTGCGCGTCGCTTCGCTCACACAGGCGATATGGCGCGATTGCTCCAGCGCTCGCCTGATCCCGTGCTGGAAAAACCACCGCTTGAGAGGGCCATAGGGAGTGGCATCGCACCATTCGGGATTGGTCAGCCACATGATGTCATGGATCGTCGTGATGCCAGGGGCGGGAATGCGCGCGGGCAGAATGTTGGAGGGTGAGTGGAACAGTTCGCAGCCATGCAGCGGCGCCAATTCGGGCAGTGCCCACATCGAAAGCGGGCTGTTCGCACCTGCTGAAACCGCGACTTCGCTCACATTGTCAGCCGCGCTCAACGCGTCACGAAGTTGCGCGTTCTTCAGCAGACGAAAGTGCAGGTCGGGCGCGAGCGCGGGCAGGTGGTCGATCAGGCCGCGAACAAGCTCACCAATCCCGCTCGGCTGCGGTCCGATATAACGGCAATCTATGCAGATAGTGGCGATTGCTGGACCTTTCCTGTCGGGCCGCGCAGGCCATGTCGCGCGGCGCAGATCTCGAATGACAGGCGCTTATAGGCAGGCGCAAGGCTTACGGCCAAAACCGCGCGGGGCAATCGGAATCCCCTGTAGGCCGTGCAGAATCCAAGGCGAACGCCGCGAGCATCAGGTTTGTCACTTGAACCGCCCCTGATTCTCGCGCAATTGTGATCTCTGGTTTCGCATTCGGTTTGATCGTGGGAGGAGGCAGCCGGATACCCGCATTTCGTTGCGGGGAAAGGGGACGTGGGATACGTTGGATGCTGCTTCGGGACACGCTGCTATGAGGCCAATCAGGGTTGCAATCATTGGCCTGGGCAATTGCGCCAGCTCGCTGGTTCAGGGAATCGCCCGGTATCGTCAGACGCCTTCGCCTGCGGGCCTGATACAAGAGATCATCGGCGACTATGCGGTCAGCGATATCGAGATTGCGCTGGGCGTTGATGTCGACCGGCGCAAGGTCGGATTGGATGTAAGCGAGGCAATCTTCGCTGCGCCGAACAACACCACCCAGTTCATGCCCGATCTTCCGAAAACCGGTGCTCCGGTGATCATGGGGCGCGCGCTTGATGGCGTGGCTGACCATATGATCGAGGCCGGAGAGCGCGGCTTTCAGCTCAGCGATGCACATGAAGCGAGCGCGGCGGCGATCATCAGCGCGCTGCGCCATGCGCGCGTCGATGTAATGGTCAACTTCCTTCCCGTCGGTTCGCAAAAGGCGAGCGAATTCTACATGGAGTGCGCTCTTGAAGCGGGTGTTGCGGTGGTCAATTCGATCCCCGTCTTCATCGCCAGCGATCCTATGTGGGAGGCGCGCTTTCGCAGCAAAGGCCTCCCGATTGTTGGCGACGATATCAAGGCCCAGATCGGCGCAACGATTGTGCACCGGATGCTCAGCCAGCTCTTCGATGCGCGCGGGGTCGGTATCGATCACACCTATCAGCTGAACACCGGCGGCAACACCGATTTCATGAACATGATGGATCGCGGCAGGATCAATTCAAAGCGCGATTCCAAAACGCAGGCGGTGCAAAGCGCGCTCTATGAGAAGCTCGCTGACAGCGATATTGTGATCGGGCCGTCAGAATATGTTCCGTGGCAAAAGGACAACAAGATTTGTTTCCTGCGCATCGAAGGCCAGCAATTCGGCGGTGTTCCGATGAATCTTGAAATGCGCCTGTCGGTAGAGGACAGCCCCAATGCCGCAGCCTGCGTCGTCGATGCGATCCGCTATTGCAAACTTGCGATGGAGCGCGGTGAGGCAGGGGCCTTGACCGCGCCCTCGGCCTATTATTGCAAACATCCGCCCGTGCAAATGCCCGAAGAGCAGGCGGCAAGGCTGCTCGTCTCGCAATATGGCGCGTTTTCCTGCGCCGCTGAATAGCGCTAATCTAAGGGACTGATAGACGGCTGGTTTGGCCCAGATAGCGATCATCTTAGCTGCCGGTTTCGGTAGCCGTCTGACAGAGCTTTCGAGTTCGAAGCCTTTGGCGTGTGTGCTGGGTGTATCGCTGATCGAGATCGCCGTGCAGCAGGCCGCCGCTGCGGGCGTGCAGCGGGTCGTGGTTGTGACCGGCCACGAGGCGCAGCGGGTCGAGCAGGAGCTTGACGCGATTGCCCGGCGCACGGGTGCCGCGGTAGAGGCGCGGCGGGTTGAGGACTGGTCGAAGCCCAATGGCTACTCGGTGATCGCTGGCGCGCAGGGTCTGGACGGCCCTTTCCTGCTGATGATGGCTGACCATATCTTTGGCGACGGGCTTCTGGCTCAGTTTGCGCAGCAAGAGCTGGGTGAAATGAACGCGGTGCTGGCGATTGACGCGCCGGACAACCCGCTGGTCGATCCCGATGACGCGACCTGGGTAAAGCGGCGCAAGGGCGGCTCCATCGCGCAAATCGGCAAGCACATCACCGACTTCGACGCGGTGGATTGCGGCGCGTTCCTTGCCGATCAAGGCCTTGTGCGCGCGATCGAACAGGCTATCGCCAAGGGTAAGTCGGGCAGTCTTTCGGACGGGATGCAGGAGCTTGCGGATCAGGGCCGAGCGGGCACTCTGGATATGTCCGGCAATTGGTGGATCGACGTCGACGATCCGCGCACCCATGCGCTCGCCGAAGCGCAGATTGGCACCCATGTGACCGCCATCGGCGGGGCCTATGCCGATGCGTGACACTGTTCGCCCCGTTTTGCTTGATGTGACTCGGCTGATCGGGCGCAGCTGGACCGGCAGGCGCTCCACCGGGATCGACCGGGTGTGCTACGCCTATCTCAAGCATTTCCGCCACCGAGCGCTCGCGGTGGTGCAGCTGCGCGGAGTGATCCGCGTGCTTGACCATGAATTGTCCGAGCGGCTGTTTGGCATGCTGCTCGCACCTTCGGCGGGTTTTCGCGGGAAGTTCGCCCGTTTGACGCCGCGCCTCATCGCCGGGCGCAAGCCGGCGGTGGAGTTGTCGGGCCTCACCTATCTCAATGTCAGCCACACCGATTTCGATCTGAAGGCGCATTGGGACTGGATCGCGAACAATGGTCTCCGCTCGGCTGTGTTTATCCATGATCTGATCCCGATCCGCGATCCCGATCTGTCGCGTCCCATCGCCACCAATCGCAACCGCAAGAGGGCGCGTGCGGCGTTGCAGCAGGCTGATCGGATTATTGTCAGCTCGCACCACGTTGCCGATGACCTTCGGCGCTTTGCCGCAGAGCAGGGGCTTACGCTCGCCGCGCTGGTGATATCACCGATTGCAGGCGAGACGTTTCAGGCCGAGCTATGCCCGCCCGCGAAACCCCACTTCCTCTGCGTTGGCACTATCGAGCCGCGCAAGAACCATGCTTTGCTGTTTGATATCTGGCGCGAACTTGCCGCGAAGATGGGTGCAAAGACGCCCAAGCTCGTGGTTGTCGGGCAAAAGGGACCGATGACAGGCAAGTTGCTCGCCCCGATGCGCGCACCCGAAATCGCTCCCTATGTCGAGCTGCATGACAGCTGCACCGATCAAGAGCTTGCCGAATTGATGCGCAACGCCTCCGCTTTGCTGTTTCCGAGCCTGTCCGAAGGCTTCGGCCTACCGCTGGTCGAAGCTTTGCAGATGGGCACCCCGGTGATCGCCAGCGACACGCCAATTTTCCGCGAGATCGGGCAAGGTATGCCCTTGTTGCTAGGCCCGACGGACAAGCAAGCGTGGATCGAGGCGGTCGCCGCCCATGCCAAGACGCCGGTTTCCATGGCCGATAGAGCCGCGCGCGCTGCTCGGTTCGATGCGCCCGACTGGGATAGCCATTTCGAGGCGGTCGAGCTTGCGATTGCGCCGTCCCGCTTGAAAACTCGCGGCGCATGTGAAACCAGTTTGGCGGCATGACCAAACGTCTCAAAATCCTCAATCCGCTGGTCTGGGTGACAGTGATCATCCCGACCGCGCTGGCCGTGCTCTATTTCGGTTTGCTCGCGCAGGACGTGTATATTTCGGAATCGCGCATTGTGGTGCGCAATCCGGATCAGGCCGCGCCCTCGGTTCTTGACGCCGCGCTGGGCCAGACCGGATTTGGCCAGCCGAGCGAAGGCAACAGCACTGTGGTCGCCTATCTCCGCTCGCGTCAGGCGATCGATGAGGGCAATAGCGACGGCTTTTTCACCGGTGCCTATGGGCGGGATGACATTTTCTGGCTGGACCGCTTCGGTTCGCTGTGGGGGTCGAGCGACGAGGAGTTTTACAGCTATTTCTCCGAGCAGCTCGACGTTGATGAAGGGGCCACGACCAAGGTTCTGACCATCCGCGTCAGCGCCTTTGACCCCGCTGAGGCGCAGCAGATCAACCAGCGGCTGGTCGCCCAGTCCGAAGCGCTGGTGAACAGCTTAGCCGGTCGTGCGCAAGCGGATCTGATCGCAATTGCCGAGGGCGAGGTTGAAGCCGCCGCCGACGCTGCGCGCCTTGCCTCGCTCGAACTCGCCAATTTCCGCGACACCAGCGGCATTGTTGATCCCGAGCAGCAATCTGAGGTTGGCCTGCAAATGATCTCGAAATTGCAGGACGAGCTGATCGCGGCGCAGACGCGGCTGCGGCAATTGCGGACTTACACTCCGCAGGCCTCGCAAATCCCGTTCCTGCAAACGCAGGTGAACGAGCTGCAATCGCAGATCGCCAATGCGCGCAGCGAGCTGACCGGCGGGCGCGCATCGCTCGCCAGCTCGATCGCGCAGTATCAGGAGCTGGAGGTCAACGCCGCCTTCGCCGAAAGCCAGCTCGCTGCGACCCGCGCATCGCTGCAGGAAGCGCGCGCCGAGGCCCGCCGTCAGCAAGCTTATCTGGAGCAAATCTCCGCTCCCAGCCTACCGGATTATCCGGTCGAGCCGCGCCGCATCCGTTCGATCATCGCGACCTTTATCCTCGGCCTGCTTGCATGGGGCGTGCTCTACATGCTGGCCATCGGTGTGCGCGAGCATCAGGACTGATGGCGTCACACCCGCCTGCTTCTGCGAGTTTCGCGGACAGTTTCCGGGTGCAGCGCCGGGTTATCGGCGCGCTGCTCCGACGCGAGATTCTCACCCGTTTCGGGCGGCACAATATCGGTTTCATGTGGCTGTTTGCCGAACCGATGCTGTTCACTGTCGGCGTCACGATCCTGTGGACTGCGACTAAGTCGGTCCATGGCAGCGACCTGCCGATCGTCGCCTTCGCGCTAACTGGATATTCCAGCGTGCTGCTGTGGCGCAACATGCCGGGGCGATGCATAGGCGCCTTGCAGGCCAATCTGGCGCTGATGTATCACCGCAATATCAAGGTGATGGATATCTACGCCGCGCGGCTGCTGCTGGAGTTTGGCGGGGCGACCATTTCCTTCTCGACGCTGGCGTTGGTGCTGATCGCCGCCGAGCAGATGGCGCCGCCCGCTGACATTCTCACCGTTGCCGCAGGCTGGTTGCTGATCGCATGGTTCGGCTGCGCGCTTGCTATCGCGCTAGGGGCGCTGTCCTATATGAGCGATCTGGTCGACAAGCTTTGGCACCCGTTCTCCTATCTGCTCTTCCCGCTGTCCGGCGCGGCCTTTCTGGTCGCTGCCTTGCCGCAATTCGCGCAGGACATCGTGCTGTGGATCCCGATTGTTCACGGGGTCGAGATGGTACGCGAGGGCTTCTTCGGAGCAGGGGCAAGGGCGGTCTATGACCTCGGTTATCTGATCCCGTTCAACCTCGCGCTCAGCGTCATCGCGCTCATAATCTTGCGCTATGCCTCGCGCAGGGTGGTGCCCGAATGATCCGCGTGCGCGACCTTACCAAGATTTACCCGACCCGCTTTGGCGAGAATCTGGTGCTCGACCGGATCAGCTTCGACCTCGATAGAGGCGAGCGGCTGGGCATTCTGGGGCGCAACGGGGCAGGCAAATCGACCATGGCGCGGCTGATCAGCGGCGCGGAAAAGCCCACCGGCGGCACAATCGAACGCGGCATGTCGGTGTCATGGCCGCTCGCATTTGGCGGAGCGTTCCAGCACCAACTGACGGGCCTCGACAATATCCGCTTCATCTCGCGCATTTACGATCAGGATTTTGGCCGCAACCTCGCCTTTGTCGAGGAGTTCGCCGAGCTTGGCCCATACTTGCGCGAACCGGTCAGCAATTACTCATCCGGCATGCGCGCGCGGCTGGCCTTTGCGATTTCGATGATTATCGAGTTCGACTGCTTCCTGATCGACGAGATCAGCGCGGTTGGCGATGCGCGCTTTCACGACCGTTGCAATTACGAGCTGTTCGAAAAACGCGGCGACAGGGCGATGATCATCATCTCGCATGATGCGGCCTACGTCCGCGACAACTGCAATCGCTGGGGCGTGCTGCATGACGGCAAGCTCGAACAATATGACGATTTTGAAGTGGCCTATGCTGACTTCAAGGAGTTGATTGGGTGGAAACCGCCGCCCGGCTGGCAAGAACTCCAAGTTTCAACTGCATAGGCACTGGATATTCCTTCTTAGAGGCGCACGAATGATCAAATCACTTTTCAGCAAATGGCGACAGGAAGAAGCTGTGGAGGCGGCGGTGGAAGAGGCGAAGCCCGACGCCGCCGCTTTGCTGCCATTGTCGGACTATTCCATGCCGGAGCCCGATCTGTGGGAGCCGGTTTCTCAGGCCTGCACGCAGGCTCAGCTGGAAGAGCCGCATTACAGCCACTGGTGTGCGCAAATCCGCGAAGACCCGCGCATGCATCGCAAGCAGTGGGAATATTGCTATATCATGCAGGCGCTCCACATAAACGAAATGATCGAGGAAGGTCGTCACGCGCTCGGCTTTGGCGTCGGGAACGAGCCGATGGCGGCGATGCTCGCGCATAACGGGGTGAAGGTGCTGGGGACTGACCTCGCGCCAGAGCGGGCCAAAAGCGCCGGCTGGATCGACACCGATCAGCATGCCATTTCCAAACAGCAATTGAACGAACGCAAAATCTGCGATCCGGAAGAATTCGAACGCCTCGTCGATTTCCGTTTCATGGATATGAACAAGATCGACCGCGATCTGACCGGACAGTTCGACTTCGTTTGGTCAGCCTGCGCGTTCGAGCATCTGGGCTCTATCGCTAAGGGGCTCGAATTCGTGGTCAATTCGGTCAAGTGTCTGAAGCCCGGCGGGCTGGCGATCCACACCACCGAGTTCAATTGCTCGTCCAATGACGATACGGTCGACAATGCCAGCACCGTCCTGTTCCGCAGGCGCGATTTCGAGATGCTGGAAAAACGTCTCAAGTCAAAAGGCTGCCGGATCGAGTTCAACTGGAATCTCGGCCAGAAACCGCTCGACCTGCATGTCGATGTGCCGCCCTACAGTTCGAACGAACACCTCAAACTTCAAATCGAGCAATATCTCGTCACGTCGTTTGGCATCATCATCCACAAGGATTGAGGCGAGCCTGCGATGCCCAGAATTCTGATCGACGGATACAATCTCGGGCTGGAGAAGGGCACCGGCGTGGCCACCTATGCGCGCAATCTGAGCTACGAGATCGGAAATCTCGGGCATCAGATCGACGTGCTCTATGGCAACCGCGCCGGAATGACGCGCGACGAATTTCTGCGCGAAATCTATTTCTTCGATACCGGGGTTGATGAGCGCGGACGGCTGCTCAAGATCTTCGATCAGGCGCAGCAGGCGGTCCACGGCCCGCTGACCTTCCGCGCCAAGGAAATCCCGGTGACAGGCCGCGTCATCACCCGCACTTTTGAATCGCGCCTGCCGCGATTTGACCGGCTGTTCAATTCGACCGACCTGTTCAGCCGCGCCCGCAGTGCCTTCAATCTGTGGGGGCGGCCGTCGAAGATCCGGCTGCCCGAAAAGCCCGATCTTGCGCACTGGACCTATCCGATCCCGCTGCATGTGAAGGGGCGTCCGAACCTCTACACCTTGCACGATCTGGTGCCGCTGCGGCTCCCTTACTCCACGCTCGATCACAAGCGGCGCTATCTCAAGCTACTCAAACGGCTCGACAAAAGCGCAGCGCATTTCGTTACCGTGTCGGAGAATTCAAAGCGCGATCTGGTCGACCTGGTCGGGATCGCGCCGGAGCGGATCACCAACACCTATCAATCGGTCGATATTCCGGCGAAATATCGCGACAAAAGCGAGGATCAGGTCGCGCGTGAAGTCGAAGGGCTGACGGGCTTTGATTACAAGGGATATTTCCTGTTCTGGGGATCGCTGGAGCCGAAGAAGAATATCGGGCGGATCATCGAGGCTTACCTTTCCTCGCAGGTCGATACGCCGCTTGTGATCGTCGGCGCGCAGGCGTGGAAGGCGGATCAGGAGCTGAAGCTCCTCGGCGATACGGGCAGCTTCTATGGTGGTCTGGAACGGCGGCGCGGGGCGCGCAAACGCGTGATCCAGATGCCTTATGCGTCCTTCCCGTTGCTGGTGAGCCTGATCCGGGGCGCGAAAGGCGCACTGTTCCCCTCGCTCTACGAGGGGTTCGGCCTGCCGGTGCTGGAGGCGATGTTGCTGGGCACGCCGGTGATCTGCTCCAACACGTCCTCTCTGCCCGAAGTCGCGGGCGATGCGGCCCTTGTGGTTGATCCCTACGACACGCAGGCGATCACGCAGGCGATCCGAGCGATGGACGCCGATGCTGATCTGCGTGCGCAACATGTGGCGGCAGGTGAGAAGCAAGCGGCAAAGTTCACCCCCGAAATCTACCGCGACCGTCTCAAAACCGTCTATGACCGGTTCCTCTAGAGATGCGGTCCAACAGGAATAATCCCATGCGAGATGCACCACGGTTTGAACGCGCCTTCCGGCTGGCCGCGATGGGGCTGGGCGCGCTGGCGCTGGGTGCCTGTTCGAGCTTTGGCGGAACCGGGCCGTCGACCGGGCGCATTCTGGACGCCTCAGACCAGAGCTACGCGGATACCGGCATTCAGGTGATCGAGCTGGGGCCGGGTGTGGCCAGCCAGCTCAACGCCCACAGCGCCTCGACCAGCTTCGCCGAAGTGTTCGGTGAAAGCGCGACGTCGGCGACTGTGGTGGGTCCGGGTGACGTGCTCGATATCGCGATCTGGGAGGCGCCGCCTGCGGTCCTTTTCGGCACAGGTGCTCCTGATGCGAGCCTCGACGTCGCTTCCACCGCCGAAATCCCGCAGCAGCAAGTGGGCGAGGATGGCCGGGTCACGGTGCCTTTCGTGGGGCGGATCGACGTGGCCGGTCTGCGCCCCGAACAGATCGAGGCAATCATCGCCTCGCGCCTCAATGGCCGTGCGAACAACCCTCAGGCGCTGGTGCGGCTGGTGCAGAATGAGAGCCGCACTGTGACCGTGCTCGGCAATGTCGCGACCAGCGGGCGGGTGGTGCTTTCCGCGCGCGGCGAGCGGCTGCTCGATGCTCTGGCCAGCGCAGGCGGGACGCGCGAGCCGATCGGGCAATCCACCATCCAGCTGGCGCGTGGCAGCACGCTCACCGCCATGCCGCTGGAACAGGTGATCGCCGATCCGCGCCAGAATATCGGCCTGCGCGCCGGCGATGTCATCACGCTCCAGCACCAGCCCTTCAGCTTCGTTGCTTTGGGAGCGGTTGCGCGCTCTGCCGAAGTGCCGTTTGAAGGGGCAGGGATCAGCCTTGCCGAAGCGCTCGGGCGCGTAGGCGGGCTCAATGATCGCCGCGCCGATGTGAAGGGCGTTTTCGTCTTCCGCATGGAGCCGCGCGGGGCGGTTGATCCGCTATTGGAAGCAGGCGCTCAGACAACCGCCGATGGCCGCGTTCCGGTGGTCTATTCGCTGCGCATGACCGACGCGCAGAGCTTGTTTGCGATGCAGGATTTTCGGATGCAGGACGGCGATGTGCTCTACATTTCCACAGCCCCCGGGGTCGAGCTGGAGCGTTTTCTCACGCTGCTGTCCAGCACCGCATTCTCGATTGTCGCTACGGCAAACGCGGTCGACAGCGGGAACCAGTAAGCGGGCCTCGCGGTTTTTCGCAGGATCGACCCGTTTCAATTTGAAATGGGGCTTTCAGCGCGCGCCCGCTCGTGGCAGAGTGGCTCTCAACAGTTAGAATTCGACGGAGAGTGATCGCATGAATCTTGATTTCACCCCAGAAGAAGTGGCGTTCCGCGACGAGGTACGCGCCTTCATCGAAGCGAATTATCCCAAACATCTGGGCGATATGGGCCTGCGCGAAGACCTCGCGCCGGAAGACTTTGTCGCTTGGCACAAAGTGCTGGGAGAGAAGGGCTGGTCGGTTCCGGCATGGCCCGAAGCCTATGGCGGCACCGGCTGGAGCCCGACGCAGCGCTACATCTGGTCAGAGGAAAACGCGCGGGTGAACGCGCTGATGCCGCTGCCCTTTGGCGTGTCGATGGTGGGGCCGGTGATCTACACTTTCGGCAATGAAGAGCAGAAAGCGCAGCACCTGCCCGGCATCCGTTCGGGCAATGTCTGGTGGTGTCAGGGCTATTCGGAGCCGGGCGCGGGTTCGGACCTCGCAAGCCTTAAGACCACTGCGGTTCGCGATGGCGATCATTACGTCATCAACGGGCAGAAGACCTGGACCACGCTCGCGCAATATGCCGATTGGGGTTTCTTCCTGTGCCGCACCGATCCCGAAGCTGCAAAGCCGCAGGAGGGGATCAGCTTCATCCTCGTCGATATGAAAACGCCGGGCGTTGAAGTGCGCCCGATCAAGCTGATCGATGGCGGGCATGAGGTCAACGAGACATGGCTCACCGATGTGCGCGTGCCGGTTGAAAACCTTGTGGGCGAAGAGAACAAGGGCTGGACCTACGCCAAATTCCTGCTCGCGCATGAGCGCAGCGGGATTGCAGGCGTGGCTCGCTCCAAACGCGGCGTTGAAAAGCTGCGCGAGATCGCGGGCAAGGAAACCCTCGACGGCGAACCGCTGATGAGCGACTTCGATTTTGCGCGCAAAGTCAGCCAGCTGGAGATCGATCTCAACGCGCTGGAAATCACCGAATTGCGCACGCTTGCCGGTGAGCAGGCGGGCAAGGGGCCGGGGCCGGAAAGCTCGATCCTCAAGATCAAGGGCACCGAAATCCAGCAGCGCCTGACCGAACTGACTTTGGAAGCGGTCGGCAGCTATGGCTCGCCGATGTATGGCAGCATCGCGGATGCCGGATCGAACGAATATCCGGTCGGGCCCGAATACGCGCAGCACGCCGCCGCGACCTATTTCAACATGCGCAAAACTTCGATCTATGGCGGATCGAACGAGATTCAGCGCAACATCATCACCAAGATGATCCTCGGCCTTTAAGCCGCAGCGACACCGGAGATACTCAAGTGGATTTCAATTTCACCGAAGAACAGGACATGGTGCGCGACGGCCTTTCGCGGCTGGTGCGTGAGCAATATGACAGCGAGACACGCCGCGGCGTGATCGAAAGCGAAGCCGGATGGCGCCCCGAAATCTGGGCGCAGCTGGCGGAGCTGGGCATTCTCGGTATGCCGTTTAGCGAAGAAGATGGCGGCTTTGGGGGCGGCGCGGTCGACGCGCTGGTCGTGATGGAAGAGTTCGGCAAAGGCCTGGTGGTCGAACCATTCGTGCCCAGCGTCGTGTGCGCAGGCGGCTTCCTGAAGCATGCTGGCAAGGCGGCTCAAAAGGAAGAGCATATTGGCGGGATCGTCGATGGCAGCCGCATCTTCGCTTATGCCTATGCCGAACCGCGCGGGCGCTATGACTTTGCTGACCTCGAAACCACAGCGAAGAAAGACGGCGCAGGCTACGTCCTGAACGGTCACAAGGCAGTCGTGATCGGCGCACCTTGGGCGAGCCATCTGATCGTCACCGCGCGCACTTCGGGCGAGCGGCGCGACCGTGACGGTATCTCGGTCTTTGTCGTCGACAAGTCCGCCAATGGCGTCGTCACCCGCGACTATCCCACGGTTGATGGACGGCAGGCTTCGGAAGTTTACTTCGAGAATGTCGCTGTCGGCGAGGATGCTTTGATCGGCGAAGAGGGCAATGCCCTGCCGCTGATCGAGCGGGTCGGTGACGAAGCCATCGCAGCCTTGTGCGCAGAGGCATGCGGCGCGATGAAGGTCGCGCACGCCATCACGCTCGATTATTCAAAACAGCGCAAGCAGTTCGGCGTTCCTATCGGCAAGTTTCAGGTGCTGCAGCACCGCATGGTCGATATGTTCACCGAATATGAGCAGGCCGTCTCGATGACCTATCTCGCGACGATCAAACTCGACGCGAGCGAGCGTGACCGCAAGATCGCGGCCTCAGCAGCAAAGGTCCGCGTCGGACAGGCCGCTCGGTTTGTCGGGCAGGAAGCGATCCAGATCCACGGCGGCAACGGCATGACCGATGAATATGCGATCGGCCATTACTTCAAACGCCTGACGATCTTCGATTCCGAATTTGGCAATGTCGACCATCACATGAAGCGGCACGTCTCGCTCGCTTGAGTGAGGCGTTTATGCCCAGCGCCGTAACGCTGCGTAAAGCACCGGAGTTGCGCATTATCTATGGTTAA
Organism: uncultured Erythrobacter sp.; assembly: GCF_947492365.1. Taxonomy (NCBI): domain Bacteria; kingdom Pseudomonadati; phylum Pseudomonadota; class Alphaproteobacteria; order Sphingomonadales; family Erythrobacteraceae; genus Erythrobacter; species uncultured Erythrobacter sp. Next base: position 1,706,704 of record NZ_CANLMB010000001.1, on the reverse strand, counting down.
GGCTTGACTCGAATACCCTGATCGGGTCCGTGTGAAACATTGTGTTTTGCGCGGCCCGATTGCCCAAGGCGTTGCGGCGCGTTTGCCGGTCGGGGGACGGCAAGGGGGGTAAATGGTTTCCAAGACATCCTGCACCGCAGGAGGGCTGGCTGTAGCGCTGAGCCCGATATTTTTTATCACTGCAACTCAGGCTTCTGCACAGGCTGTCGTACCGACCCGTGAAGAATTGCAGGGCATTGCACGCGGTGAAGACGCACCGCCGCCGCGGCTAACGGTCGAAGGCGGGATAGAGCGGTCTCCCTGCGCGCTTGCCGATCCGCAATATGCCGATGTCCGGTTGACCATTCGCTCGGTCAATTTCAACGGGCTGAAAGGCGCGACCCCGCAAGAACTGGAGCCTGCCTGGAAGCCGTTCGAAGGGCAGGAGCATCCGGTCGCGATCCTGTGCGAAATCCGCGATGCCGCCGCCACGATCCTGCGCAACAAGGGCTATCTCGCTGCAACGCAGGTGCCGACGCAGCGGATCGAGGACGGCAATGTCACCTTCGAAGTGCTCTATGGCCGGATCACCGCAGTGCGCGCGCGCGGCGAAACGCGCGGGGCAGAGGGCAAGCTCCAGCAATATTTGGGGCGGCTATCCGAATCCGAGATTTTCGATCGCAACGAGGCGGAACGTTACCTGCTGCTCGCGCGCGATCTGCCCGGCTATAACGTCAATCTGACGCTTCGCCCGGCTGGCGGAGATCCCGGCAATCTGATCGGCGAAGTCACCGTCCGGCGGCAGCGCTCCGAATTTGACCTCGCGATCCAGAATTACGGCGCAGAAGCCACCGGCCCCTTTGGCGGTCAGGTGCGCGCGCGCTTTTACGGCCTTACCGGAATGGGCGATGCGACCACGCTTTCCTATTTCGCCAGCAGCGATTTTGACGAGCAGCACGTGGTGCAGGCCTCCCACGAATTCCGCCCCGGCGGCGACGGGCTGATCGTCGGCGGGCAAGTGACCTATGCATGGACCCGCCCTGATCTGGGCCTTGCAGCGGCGGCGAACGTTGCCGTCACTGATCTCACCGCAGAGACATTGTTCGCCAATATTTCGGCCAGCTATCCGGTGAAGCGCACTCAGGCGGAAAGCATCTATGTCAGCGCTGGTTTTGACTACATCAATCAGGATGTGGACTTCATCGCGCCTTTATCGCGCGACCGTATCCGCGTTGGCTGGGTCAAGCTTGATTATGACGCGATCGACGTGGATCGCCGTGCGCCGCGTTACCGCGCAAATGGCACAATCGAATATCGGCAAGGCCTTGATGTCTTTGGCGCTTCGAATGTCTGCTTTGGCCCGACCTGTCCCGCAGGGTTCATCAATCCGGGGCGTCTTGATGGCGAGCCGACTGGCTCGGTTATCCGCGCAAGCGGTGTGGCCGAGTTCTCGCTCTCCAGCCTGATCGCGCTGACGCTCAAGCCGCGTGCGCAATTGTCGCTCGGCGGGGGGCTGTTCGGGTTCGAAGAGTTCGCGGCAGGCAACTTCACAGTGGGCCGGGGTTATGATCCGGGCACCATTATCGGCGATAGCGGTGTCGCGCTTGCGACCGAGCTGCGCACGGCGACTTTGCCGCTGAACCAGTCGGGGCGTCTTTCGATTCAGCCTTATGCCTTCTTCGATCTGGCAAAGGTCTGGAACGAAGCGCCGGAGATCGACGACGACCTGTATTCGGTAGGCGCGGGCGCGCGCACCTTCCTTGGCGGGCGTTACGGCCTCGACGTCAATGTTTCGGTGCCGCTGAAACGCGCAGGCCTGCAAACCGAGCGCGGCGACGTCCGCGTTCTCTTCACTCTGACTGCCAGTATCTGACCCTCGGGAATGAAAAATATGCAAAATAAAACCGTTGTGACGCTCAAACAACGCGCTGTTCTTGCACAAAGTTCTGCGCTGGCTCTGGCAACTGGCTTGCTGTTCTCGTCGGACGCCGCCTTTGCGCAATCCTTTGAAGCGACCGGGACGGTCGTCGAAGGCAGTGCGACGATCATAGAGGGCACGGGCACGACCGATGTGACGGTGGATTCGAACAGCGCAGTGATTGATTGGGATCCGTTCGATGACAGCGGTCTTGGCGATATCCTGTTCCAGCAAAACGGGACCACCGCGACCTTTACCAACGGCACAGGCGTTACTGATTTCGCGGTGCTCAACCGCATTCTCCCGGTTAATCCCAACAGCCGGATTGTCTTTGACGGCACGGTGATCTCGCGCATTCAGGATGGCATGGGCGGATCTGTCGCGGGCGGCACAGTGTTTTTCTACACGCCGGGCGGGATTGTGATCGGCTCGAATGCGACATTCGATGTCGGCAATCTGGGCCTGACCACTGCTGAGCCTGTGACCGATGGCTTTGGCAATTTCATGTTCGGCGATCAGGTGATCTTCCAGAATGCGGACCCCAACTCGCTGATCGAGATCCAGCAAGGCGCAGTGATCGATGCGCTGTCGGAAGGCAGCTATGTCGCGCTATTTGCCCCGCGCATCAGACAGGCCGGCGATGTCTATGTGAACGGGCAGGCGGTCTATGCAGCCGGTGAAGCCGGATCGATAACATTCAGCCCTGACGGGTTGTTCGATATCCAGATCGATGTCGGATCAGAGGCCGGCTTCGGCTCGATCGAGCATAGCGGCAGCACAGGCGGCCCCGCGAGCTCCGGCGTGGGCGACAACCACCGCATCTATATGGTGGCAATCCCCAAGAACACGTCGATGACAATGGCAATCCAAGGGGGCAGCCAGCTTGGATTCGACATCGCTGGTTCAGCCTCGATGGAGGGTGAGACGGTGGTGCTAGCGGCGGGCCACAATGTCTTTGCAGGCGAGATTGATCCGCTGCCCAATCCGGCTGCGATCGGCAATTCCTTCATCACGATCGACAACAATAGTGGACCCAATCCCGGCACTCCGATTGTGTTCACCTCGGACGTTGATGCCGCGGCCGAGACCGATCTGAACTTGTTTGTGTCCGAAGCGATGTTTTTTGAAGGCAATGCGTCGTTCCGTGCAGGCGGAATCAATGCCGCTGTCTTTGAATCAAACGGTAACATTGGCCTTCTGGATGTGGTCGGCAATCTTGATTTGATCGCCAATTCGCCGCGCCAAACTTTGGATGTCGGCAATTCGATCCTGATGATCAACTCTGGCGCTACAGTGCAAGTTGGCGGGGATCTTACCATCGCCTCGCGCGTCCGCAATGAAGGGCAGCCCGATCTGTTTGCGCAAAGCGGCGCTGCGCGTTTGCAGGTCTTTGACGCCGGTTCTTCGCTGTTTGTCGGCGGCAATCTGGTTGTCGACGCCACTGCAGATACCAGCCTTGCGACCGATGGAACGCATGCGCGAGCCGGAGACTCACGTGTCAGTGCCTCCACTGGCGGCACGATTGATGTCGGTGGCGTAACGCGGATCGTCAGCAATGCCATCGCAGGGATTGACGGGCGCGCGACCTCCAACTTGGTCCAGCTGCAGGTTTTTGACGGCGCTTTGTTCTCCACTGGCGAGCTCAACATGTCAGGCGATGCGTTTGGCGGGCAGGGCAGCAATGGCCCCGGCGAAATAGCCACCTCCGGGACAATATCGATCGATGCCTCGGGGGCCGGTTCGACCCTCACAGTGCTCGGGGCCAATACGATCGGTGATCCTGGCTTGGGTGAGCTCGAATTCATCTCCGCCGAGGCGCAGGGTGGTCTAGGCATCAATGGCAATGGCGGGAATGCCTTCGGCAACAGCATTTCGCTGCAGGTTACGAACGGAGCATCGATCAACCTGCCCGATGTAGTGGGCAATCCGTTGCTTATCCGAAATGTGGCTCAGGGCGGCCATACCTTCGAAGATGACGGCGTGGCTGGAAACGGCAACAACGGATTCACAAGTCTGAATATCGATGGCAGCACTTCGAACCTAGGTCGGATAGCATTCCTCTCTCGCGCGGTCGGCGGATCGGCCCTGGCAAGCGCGGAACGCACCAGAGGCGGTTCTGCCACGAATGCGGGCGGTTTCTTCCGGTTTGGAAACGCGGATGTGGATGTGGCATTTGACCGGCTGCTAATCGAAACCTTTGGCGGTGATGGCACGCATGATGACCTAGGTGAAGGCGGCAATGCTATCGGAGGCAATTTCGGCTTCCAGATCGACAATTCTACCGTCGATATCTTCTCCGATCTCGTTATTACGGGGTTTGCAGTCGGCGGGTATGGCCGCGTGGGCGAAAACGCAAACGTGACGACGAGCACTCTCGAAATCCTCGACAGCACGGTCAATGTCAGCGGCGATCTTGGTATCAATCTTACTGCCGAAGGCGGTGAAGGGACGACCAACCCAATCGCAACTTTTAGCGCATTGGGCGGCAATGCGAGCGCGCTATCGGGCGGTATTATCTTCAGGAATGCGACCGTAACCGCAACCGGTGAGATCGGCGTGACGCAGACCGCCCGCGGCGGCAATGTCGATAACGGAGCAGGCGGAAACGCGAGCACCAGTAACACCTTCATCGAGTTTGATGGAGCGAATAACATCACCACGCCCGTGCTGACTGTGACTGCAGTGGCCGAGGGTGGCTCTATTCTTCAGCCGGGAGTTGGCAATGGCGGCAATGCCGATGCAGGCGGGGCTCGCATCGATGCGCCCAATTTCGGCACTCTCGGCATGCTTTCGACGACGATCAACGGAAATGTGAGGGCCACTTCCACCGCAACCGGCGGCGATGCGGGCAGCGATGGCGGCAATGGCGGGGCGGCACATGGACAATTCGCACGGCTGCTGATCGATCAGCCAACGGATTTCACGATCACAGGCGATCTCACCCTTGATGTTGACGCAATCGGCGGAACCGCTCCCAACGGGACCGGGGGTATCGCACAGACCGATGTCGCCGAGATATTCTCGTTCCACGAATTTGCGAATATCCGGATCAATGGTGCCGCACAGCTGCGCGCGGCCGCTCGCGGAGGCGATGGTCGGAACGGCGGTGATGCGGTGACGCGCGCTGAATCGCGGATTTTCATCGAGGGCGCGACGCTGATCGTGGATGGGACCGCGTCGCTTACAGCTCAAGCCTTTGGCGGGCATGCGCTTGCCAACGCCATTCCCGGCGTTGGGGGTGAGGCGAGCGCCGCTCGGATCAATGTTTTTGCGCGCAACAATGATGGCGGGAACCCAACACTCATTTCGCTGGGCGGCCTTGATGTCGATGTTACTACAATCGGCGGGAATGGCGGCGACTCGGCTGGAGGCACCGATGGCGGTGCGGGCGGGACTGCGACTGGAGGTCAAATCGTAGTCGTCGGTCAGGCGATTAACGGTACACTCGATGTAGCGGGTGTGACCGACTTCTCGTTTACGACCACCGGAGGGAATGGCGGGGACGGTGTCAATGGCGGCGCTGGTGGTGACGCAACCGGCGGTTCGTTACAGTTTGGCACCGCAAGCGGCGGTCCTGTTCCGGGCGCGGTAGACGGTTCGGCGAGCTTCGACACCGTGGTCGGCACGATGGTCAATACAGGCGGCAATGGCGGCAATGCGACCACCGGAATTGGCGGCGATGGCGGGCTTGGCCGGGCCGGCAATTTCACCGCACTGGTTCGCGGTGCAGAGGTTTCTGCCAACTCGATGAGCTTTACCAGCCAGGGTGTCGGCGGAGATGGCGGGACCGGCAACACGCAAGGCAATGGCGGCGACGGTCAGGCTGGAACGATGCGGCTGGTTGTCAGTCAGGCGTTTCAGAATCCGGGCCGCGGGTTGATGAATCTCGGCAGCCTGCTGATGAACACCTCGTCCGCAGGCGGCGCAGGAGCGACACCGGGAGCCAGCCTGTATCCGGAATTAGCAACGATCAGCGTCACACAATCCGACGTCAATATCGGCTCGATCGACATCACGCTTCAAGGTGATGATGCACCTGATCCGGAAACGGGGGCTGCGTTGGTTCTGACAGACGCGACGCTGACGGTTGATACGTTCAATCTCCTCACGCCTGGCCTCGTCGATATTGCGCTGACCAGTTCGCTGTTGGACAGCCGGGTTTTCAACGTCACCGGGGGTGACTTCGTATTGCCCGATCCGGCTTCGCCTCCCATTGATCCGGGCACGATCAACGCCACGGAATCGATGACGTTGACAGCAACGGACAACGTTCTGGGCGCGAGCGCCTTGCTGACCTCCGATGGCCAGATCACTTTGAATTCAAGATCGGACATTGGACTGCTCGACGTCACCGCGACCGACATTACCGTTACCACGCAATTTGGCGCGCTTGAGATCGCGTTGCTCGACGCCTCAAACGGAACCCTGCTGATCGAAAGCGGGACTGGCATGAGGCTTGGCAATATCGCCGCCAACACGCTGATCGCACGAGGAAATAGCGGGTCTATCTCGTCGACCAGTCCGATCGTTGTCGGCCAGAGCGCGACATTCGAAGCGGCAACCGGTATCGCGCTGGACGAAGTGACTGCAGGGTCAATCTTTGTCTCTGCTGGGGAATCGGTTGAACTGCTTGGTGCAACGGCCGGATCATTGCAGATCATTGGCGGAACCGACATTTTCCTAGAAAGTGCGACCGTCGACACACTGAATGTGAGCACAACCGGCGGTTCTGTTACTTCCACCAACCCCCTCGTTGTCGCTCAGGATGCGACGATTCAGGCGAGCGGTGACATCATGCTCGGCGATGTCAGCGCGGCCACAATCAACGCCAATGCAGGCGGTCTGGTTCAAGTGCAGGGATTGTGGCAGGCGGGTCTTGTCGACATCACCTCCTTCGAAATCGACATTATCCAGCAAGGCGCAATCGACGCGGGCGCATCGGGACGCATCCGGCTGGCTTCGAACAATGAAGGCGGCGTAATGCTCGGCGATGATCCGACCGGCGATTTCACCGGCTATCTGGTCGACTTGGAAGTATTTGAACGTCTGCTGGCTGGCGAGGTCGCTATCTTCGAAACCTCCAATGAGAACGGGGTTCAGCTGATTGTCGGTGACGTGGATCTTTCGTCGAACACGCTTCTGAGCACGCTGACCCTGCAAACGATCAGCACGGGCGGAGAGATCATTGTTGACGGTCTGCTGACCGCAACATCAACCGGGTCTCCGGTCAATGTGAACTTCAACGCTGACCTGTTCGCGATCAATGCCGATACGGGCGCAATTGATCTGTTCGCCAATGGCGGGACGGTCAACATCACTGCGGGCACGATCTTTATCGGCTCAGGCTCGGTCTTTGACGGTCTGGCCGGAGATGAAACCGAAGAGGAACTCGCGGCTCTAATCAACACGCCCATTGCCAGCCCGCAGCCTGACGGCGTTCTGCGCGCTGGTGCGCTCGAGCTGGTGGTGACCGATCAACTGTTGATCCAGAACACCGGCACTGAAGAGCTTCCCGCTGGCTTCGTCTTGCCGAGTGCCGGTGCCATCACCATCGATGTCGGCGGTGGCAGGGGTGGCGGCGCGATGCCGCTGGTCATCATCAACGGCCAGTTCGACGACGGCGCGGGCAATGTCCTGACCGGCAATGATGCCGCGACGGCTCTGCTCGATCTTCTCGATGACGCGACTATCTTCAACGCGGGCAGCCAGATCAATGGTTGCGCGCTGGGCGGATGCGACGGTGCTCCTGCGGTTGACAACAATCAAGGCGAGATCACTTCGACAGTTTCGGCGGCGGTGAGCGGGGCTGGTTCGTCGAGCGGTTCGGGCAGCGGCTCAAGCGGCGGGTCCAGCGATGGCGCGACCGGCGGCGATAGCGGTTCGGGTGATGACGGCAGTTCTGGCGGCGATAGCGACAGCTCCGACGATGGCAGCAGCGCAGGCACTGGCACGGGCAGCACCGGAACCGGCAGCGGATCAAGCGGCGGCGGCGACGTGAATGTCGACAATGTCGATGATGGCGGCGGCGGTGACGGCGAGTTCTCGATCGACGATTCCGGCGATAGCGGTTCGGACAGCAGTTCCGACGGTGACAGCAATTCCGACGGCGATAGCGACTCCTCCTCTGACGACGGCGAATCCTCGTCCGACGACAGCGAAGAAGGCAGCGCCGACGAAGAGAGCGAAGACACCGAAGACACCGAGGAATCCGAAGACTCAGAGGAAACGGAAGAAGAATCGGAAGAGGAAGAAGAGGAAGCTGCCGAAGAAGAGGAAGAGGAAAGCGAAGCTGCAACACGCGGTCCGATCGCGCCTCCAGTCAGCATCATCAACACCAATGCACTCGACCGCCGCGGTGCGATCAACGATCCGATCAGTGGCTCGGGCAATCCCGCGCTGGTTGATCCGGATGTCGATGCACCGCCAGCTGGCGGCAATGGAGATCAGCCATGAAGACCCTGAACAAAATGGGGACCAAGGCGTTTGCACTGGTGCTGGCGCTCGGCGGGATTTCGGGCGCGATGATGGTCGCACCGGCATTGTCGCAAGACGATCCGCTGTCGATCCAGACCAATTTCCGCGTCGGCAATGCGGGCGTGCGCTGCACCGCGCAGAACGCTCCGACAGAGCCGCGGCTGGGCGGTATGTTCGACCGCGCATACCGGCTCACCTGCCGCGATGCGGCGGGCGCTGTGGGCACATTGCTGATCCTGCGCGATGGGGCGAATGTCTCAAGCCAGCCGAGCGGCGCGGGCAGCGGGGCCAGTTGCCGCAGTCCCGAGACTGCCGAAATCGAGATGGTCGGCGAAGTCACCAAGCTGACCTGCACCGACGCTGAGCATGGCATCGACTATCGCAGCTACTCGCTAGAAGAGGGCGGTCGCACCTATCTGGTCGAAGGGCTGGCGGGCTATGATCCGGTGCTGCGTCTGGCGCTCGCGTCGGTTTACAATGACCGTGCATTGCCCGGCACAATCGAAGTCGCCCAGACCGAAGTCAGCGACGCGGCGGCATTTGCCCGCGTGCAGGCCGGCTCTTTGAGCGAGTTCGACGCGCTTAACGAAGCCTATGTCCGCAACAATAGTGGCCGCTTTGCTGAATCGGGCCAGTTCTTCGAAAACCTCGCCGGACGCAGTCAGAGCAATTCGGCGGCGCGCGCGGAAGTGCTCGCCAATCAAGGGCTGCAGCAATCCAATCTGGGCAATTTCACCGCTGCCGAGCGCCTGTTCGCGCAAGCCGACGCCTCGCTCACCCGCAGCGACGGCGTGGCCCAGCGCCTGATCCGCAATTACCGCGCGATCAATTTCCTCAACCGCCGTTTTCCCGATGCCGCGCTCGCCGTGCTGGCTGAGGAAATGCGCGAGGTTGATCCCGAAACGCGCGATCTGACGATCCGCGACGGCTTTATCGACAATCCGCTTTCCGCCCAGATCAACCGCGAGAATATCGCGCTGCAACGCCTCGGCGGGGTCGAGCTTGGCCTGTCGCCGCTCGAACGGGCCGAGATGCTCGATGCGCAGGCGGATTTCCTGTCAGGCTCGATCGCGCGGCAGAATAACGACCTTGCAACCGCTGAAACAATGCTGCGCCGTGCCGACCGCCGGATCGCCGAAGTGCGCGATGGCCGGGTTGCGTCGGCGCGCTGGCTGCGTTCGGAAATTGCGATCGAGCGTGCGCTGGTCGCCGAAGGGCAGGGTCGCACTGAAACCGCGATCCGCGCCTATGATGTCGCCGCCACCGCGATTTCACGCGACTATCCGCAATCGCCGGTCCTGCTCGCCGCCTATGCGCGCAAGGCCGGTTTCCTGCTGAGAGCAGGCCGTGCCGATGAAGCGCGCATTCTGTTCGCCGATGTGGTCGACCGGGCTGCCAACACCACCGATAGCGGCGCAAGCCTTCGCAACCTGCTCGAACCCTATTTCGCGCTGCTTGCAGCAGAGGGATCTGCGGATGCGACGGCCGACTTCTTCAACGCGTCGCAAATGCTCCAACGCCCTGGCGTTGCGCAAACGCAGGCGATCCTTGCACGGCAAATGTCCGAAGGCGACGATGACGCGTCGGGCCTGTTCCGCTTGTCGCTCAATCGCAGCCGCGAGATCGCGCGGACACAAGCGCGCGCTGATCGTCTGGCAGCCTTGCCCAACCCGACGCCGCTTCAAGCCGATGGATTGATCGCCGCGCGCGAGACGCTGGACTATCTGCGCGGCGAACAGACCGCTCTGCTTTCGCGCCTGTCGGACTATCCGCGTTTCCGCGCGCTGACCCCGACCCGGCTTGAATTGTCGGAGCTTCAGGGCGCGCTGGGCGCCGAGGAAGCCTATTACAAGATGGTGCTGGTCGGCGAGGAGATCTACGCGCTGTGGGTGACAAGCGGCGATGCGCGTACCTTCAAGGTCGAAGGCGGGATTGACGAGCTCGACGATGCGGTCGCCTTTATCCGCGATTCCATCGTGGTTTACGAGGCTGGCCAGACCGTCACCTATCCGTTCGATGTCGAGCGCGCGCGCGATCTGTATCTGCGCCTGTTCGGCCCGGTCGAGGCGGAGATGGCCAATATGAAACATATCGTGTTCGAGCCCGATGGTCCGATGCTGCAATTGCCGCCGCAGGTGCTGATCGCCAGCCAAGATGGCGTCGATGCCTATCTGGAGCGGACCGAGGACGAAAACGAAGACCTCTATGATTACCGCGAGATCGACTGGCTCGGACGCAGCCGCGATGTGTCAATTGCGGTGAGCCCGCGCGGCTTCCTCGATATCCGCCGGATCGCGCCTTCGCGTGCGAACAAGGCCTATCTTGGCATCGGCTCCAACGCGCTGCCTACCGGTCGCACCCAATCAAATGATCCGTGCGACTGGTCGCTCGACACATGGCGGAACCCGATCGAGCCGGGCGAACTGTTCTTCGCAGCCGAAAGCTTTGGTCTGGACAAGAGCGAGGTCGCGGTGGGCGAAGCCTTCTCCGACACCGCTTTGCTGTCGAAGCAAGACCTGTCGGATTTCCGCGTGGTGCATTTCGCAACGCACGGTTTGGTCACCGCGCCCAATCCCAATTGCCCCGCGCGGCCTGCACTGGTCACATCTTTCGGCGATGACGGGTCGGATGGCCTCTTAACCTTCAAGGAGATTTTCGACCTTCAGCTTGATGCAGACGTGGTGATCCTGTCTGCCTGCGATACGGCGGGCATGGCGACCAGCGCAATCTCGCGCGAGGCGGGGATTGTCGGAGGCGGCAATTACGCGCTCGACGGTCTGGTCCGAGCCTTCGTGGGCGCAGGCGCGCGCGCTGTGGTGGCGAGCCATTGGCCGGTGCCCGACGATTTCAACGCGACACAGCGACTGGTCGAAGGGCTAATCTCGGGCGAGGACGGGCAGGGCCTGTCAGGCTCGCTCGGCGATGCGCAGCGCGGCCTGATGGATGATCCCGACACCTCGCACCCGTTCTATTGGGCGGCGTTCATCGTGCTGGGTGACGGCACCAAACCGATTGGCGGCAATTGATCCGCTAACCGGTTTGGCTCACGTCGCCTGATATCCTGCGATCACTCGGTGCCGGTCAGGCGCTTCTTCCAGTAACCGGTGAAGAAGACGCCGTGCGGATCGCGTGCTGCACGCAAAGCCATAAAGTCGTCAAAGCGCGGCAGGTTGGCGCGGTAATAGGCGGCCCAATCGTCAAAGGCGTAGCGGGGCACGAACTTGCCCCAGTGCAGGCGGAAGGGCACGTTGTTGTCGCGAAGAACCTGCCAGTACTGCTCCAGAAATCCTTCATCGCAATTGGGCACGCCCTTGTTGTCGCGGAACCAATAGACGTCGATGCGCACCGTGCCGTCCTTGTATTCATCGCTGCCATCGGTGTAGCCGGGATGCATCCAACCGCTTGACGGCGGACCGCCATAGACCTCGGTCGAGAAATATCCGGTCGCGTCATAGCCGCCCTGTTCGAACATTTCCTGGTAGAGGTTCATCACCTGCTGCGCGCGGCCGATCGGCACCCAGATCTCGGTAAATTCGGTCCCTAGCAAGCCATCGCTGACCGTGTTGTCCATACAGAGCGAACGCCAGTACCAATCGCTGAACTTCGTCTCTTCGCCCGGTTTGGTCATCGGGTTGAAGATCGGCAGCAGTTTGGGAAAGAGCATGCGCACAAGCCCGCTGACGAAACCCAGCACCGATCCCAGCGCGCCCAGCAGCAGCGCAACGATGCAGCCGAGCAGGAAGGTGAGGAAGCGCGCAATCTCTCCCTTGCCGCTGCGGCGAAGCACAGAGGCGAGGCATTCGAGATAGTGGCAGGCCTTTTGCCAGCACAGCCCGATTATGCGGAAGGGGTTGGTGTTGCCGAACAGGACGAACACGATCGATCCGGCGAACATCTCGGTCTGTCCGCCAAAGTTGGGCGGGAACTGTTCGTAAGGCTCCAGATTCTGGTCGCTCGCCGCCACAGGGACGGCCTTCCAAGTCTGGATGCGTTCAGCACCCTTTTGCGGCCACCATACGATGCGGGTGTAGGGCGTCTCGGCCAGATATTGCTGCAGGCTCGGCTGGCTCGCATCGCCGGGTCCGAAGAAGTCCATCGGAGCGTCAAGCCCGCTCATCGGCGTGGTGATCTCGGTCCCTTCGATATTGTACATCGGCACCAATTGGAGCCGGATTTTGGTCACAAGGCCCAGCAGGCCCATCGACGTGCCGATAGCGTCAAAGTGCTCATGCGACTGGTCGATCCATTCGGCATTGCCCATGCCGTCGACCACGCGAAAGGCGACGGCATTGTCCCACGCATACCGCGTCGATCCGCCCGCAGAGCCTGTCGCAGTAAATCCGGCAAGCGTCTGGTGGGTGATCCCGCCCAGCGTGTTCACCGCCCAGCCTTTCTCGTAAATCTGGTGCAGCAGGCTGTTTTCGAGCGTCGATACGCCAAACGGGTCTTCGGGGTCCCAGCCCAGATTGATGCCCGGCTCCGCCTCGATCACACCAGCGGCTTCGTCGATCCAATCAAGCGCGCGCATCTGGTCAAAGGCGAGATTGATCCCGCCCGGCGGCGGTGACTGCTGCAATGTGCGATTGGGGGGCGTGCCATTGGCGGGGTCGGTATAGATGCTCCACGCCACCGAATGCGTCGCGCCGCGCCCGCGTATTTCAAGGTTGTGGGCGCGGGCGTAATTCACCAGCGCGATGACTTCGGCTTCGCTCGCGGGATGAAAGAAGCCGTCGGACCCCATCGCAATCGGCGGTATGCTCATAGTAATCTGTCCCCCTGTTTTTCGTTCCGGCATCATTACAACCTCTATCGCGGCGCGAAAGGACTGATCCGTCACATTGCATCATGCGGGCCGATAATTGCGGTTTCTTGGTGTTTTGCGGGAATTTCATCGCATTGGAGGTTGCAAGACGGGCGCAAGATTGGGACAAAGGCGAAAGCGGGAACGCGTGCAATCTAAAGAGTCGGGAGCGAAACGCTTCGACTTGACGGGCCTATACAAGCCTGCCTCGGGCAAAGTCGCTAATTCACCTTGCGACGTGCCAGACGCAGCATCGGGCTGACGCAATCCAATCGAGGGCTTGCGCAGACCTGAGAAAAAGGCAAAGTTAGGGCATCTCGTGGGGGGCAAGAGATGACAGTATCAAGGCCGATTTGGGGATTTTTCCATTCCCTGCGCCATTCCATTCGCCGGTGGAATGCGGGCTTTGTCCGTGTGCTCGCCGTGCTCGGGCTTATTTCGATCTATCCAGTAGCAACCGCATACGGCAACGGCTCTTTCGAGGGCGTTGCGAGCTGTGCAGGATCGACCTGTCATGGCCGCGCCGAAGGCAATGGCGCTGTCGTGCGTCAGGACGAGATCGCGACCTGGCAGGAACCGTCTTCGCCCAGCGGCGCGCACAGCCGCGCCTATGCCGTGCTCGCCAGCCGGCGGGGTCAGCAGATCGCTTCAACTCTCGGCCTGGGATCAGCGACTCAGGCGAGCGAATGCCTCGGCTGCCACGCCACCTATGTTCCCGAAGCGCCAAAGGGGCCGCGTTTCCAACTGAGCGACGGGGTGGGCTGCGAAAGCTGCCATGGCCCCGCAGGCGATGCGTGGCTGTCCAGCCATTATGCGCGCCCCGCCTCGCATGCTTCCAACGTTTCCGATGGCCTGACCCCGCTGGAAAACCCGCAGGTTCGCGCCAATGTCTGCCTCGATTGTCACTTCGGCTCGGAGAAGACGGGGCAGTTTGTAACCCACTCGATGATGGCGGCAGGCCACCCGCGCGTCTCGTTTGAGCTGGACCTGTTCAGCGCGCTGCAGCAGCACCATCAGGTCGATGACGATTACACTTCGCGCAAGCGCCGGCCCAATGCCGTGCGGTTCTGGGCGGTGGGTCAGGCCGAGGCGGTGCGCCGCTCGACCAGCCTGTTCGCGCAGCCGCGCTTCGGCATGGAGGGCGCGTTTCCGCAATTCTACTTCCTCGATTGCCACAGCTGCCACCGCGAGATTCAGGACAGCGACCGCCGCCGCCTGACTTTCGAGGAAAATCCGGGCCGGCCTATTCCTTTCGGTAATCCGCCATTCAATGACGAGAACATCATCATGCTGTCGGCCGTCGCAGGCGCATTGGTGCCGGGGCAGGCGGAGGCGTTTCAGAGTGCCAGCCGCGACTTCCACCGCGCTATGGGCGGCGGGGGCGGCAATCCGCGTGAAGCTGCGCGGGAACTGTCACAGCGCGCGCGCCAGCTCTCCAACGCGTTGAGCCAGCGCGCCTATATCGATGCTGACGCCTTCCGCGTGATCGAGATTATCGGCGGCAATGCCACGCGCCCGCGCTTCACCGATTATTCGGGTTCGGTGCAGGCGGTGATGGCGATTGATACGCTGCTCAACGGGCTTGTGTCTGATGGCCGTGTGACCGCTGGTGCGGCTGCAGGCATACGCGCTGACATCAACCGCGCCTATGCAGCGGTTGAAGGCCCCAATGGCTACAATCCAGCCGATTTCCGCACTGCGCTCGCTTCGGCGACCACTGCCATTCGCAGGTTGCAGTAGCAGTGGCCGGGGGGTGGAAAGTCCTTGCCGGAGCGCCCTTGCTGGTGCTCGCAGCGTGCGGCGGCGGCGATTCTGCGCCTGCTGGTGGAGGAACGGGCGGAACACCGCCGCCTTCGCCGCCTCCACCGCCGCCTCCAACCGGGCAGGTCTATTCGGTTCCTGCGCAAGAAAGCCTGAGCACCGCTGACGTTCAGACCGTGATCGCGCGCGCAGCGGCTCAGGCCACGGCGCAAGGCGATCCGGCGGTGATCTCGGTCGTCGACCGCGTTGGCAATGTGCTGGCCGTGTTCCGCATGCCGGGCGCACCAGCGACGGTCGCCATTCCCGGAGCGCCCAACGGGCAGAGCATCGACGTGCAGGGGCTCGATGTTCCCGCCGAAGCCGCCGCCATCGCCAAGGCTATCACCGGCGCTTACCTGTCGAGCGGCGGCAACGCCTTCTCGACCCGCGTCGCCTCGCAGATTGTGCAAGAGCATTTCCCGCCTGCTCCCACGACCGTCGGCCTTGAAAGCGGCCCGCTCTTCGGGGTGCAGTTCAGCCAATTGCCGTGCTCGGACCTCTCCTCGCGTTTCACCGACGGGATGATCGGCCCGCAGCGCTCGCCGCTGGGACTGTCCGCCGATGCGGGCGGCTTCCCGCTTTACAAGAACGGTGTGGTCGTCGGCGGCGTCGGGATTGCGGCTGACGGCGAATACGGCCTCGATCCCAATATCCTCGACGTGGATGTCGATGTCGACGAATCCATCGCGCTCGCCGGAACGGTCGGGTTCGAAGCACCAGTGGAAATTCGCGCGGACCGGATTTCGGCAGACGGCACCTCGCTGCGCTACACCGATGCGACCTATAATGCGTTGAGCGACGTTTCGGGTGCCAGCTTTGCGGGCACAGCGGGTGCTCTGGTCGCGGTGACCGGTTACACCAACGGCACAATCCGCGCGGGCACCGCTTACGGCTCAGAGACCTCGGGCATTCGCCCCTCGACCGCAGCCGAATTTGCGATCCGCGATGCCTTTGTCTTGAGCGACGGTGCGGGCACCAACCGCTTCCCAGTTCGCGCGGGCACCGATGGCGCTGATATCACCGCGCCGATTACGCAGGCCGAGGCGACCGCGATCCTCGAAGAAGCCTTCACGGTGATGAGCCGCGCGCGCGCCCAGATCCGCCGCCCGCTCGACAGCCGCGCGCAGGTCACGATCAGCCTCGTCGATACGCGCGGGCGTATTCTGGGCATTGTTCGCTCTCCCGATGCACCGATTTTCGGCACCGATGTGAGCTTGCAGAAAGCGCGCACCGCGAACTTTTTCTCTGGCGCTTTTGCCGCAGGCGAGTTGCTCGCCGCAGAGCGCGAAGTGCCCGAATATGTCCAGCGCGTGCGCGATTTCCTCGGCGATCAGAACGCGCTGACCGGCAGCCATGCCTTTGCTGACCGTTCAGGCGGCAACCTGTCGCGGCCTTTCTTCCCCGATGGTGAAGTCGGCACACCCAACGGGCCATTGTCGCGCCCGATCGAGCAGTTCAACCCGTTCTCGACCGGCCTCCAATCCGCGCTCATCATCCAGAATCTGGAGGAGCATCTCGGCTTTGTGCTGGGCCTCAGCGCCAATGACACCAATCGCGGTTGCTCCAAACTGCCCGATATTGCGGGGCAGGGCACGCGGCTGGATAACGGCATCCAGATCTTCCCCGGCTCGGTCCCCGTCTATCGCGGCAACGAGCTGGTTGGCGGGATTGGCGTTTCGGGCGACGGGATCGATCAGGATGACATGATCAGCTTCCTTGGCCTGCACAATGCCGGCGTGCGCACCAGCACGATCGGCAATGCGCCCAATGAAATCCGCGCTGACCGGATCATTGTGACGATAGCGGGGCGGCAGACGCGGCTGCGCTATATCAACTGCCCCTTCGCGCCGTTCCTCGATGATCCCACGCAGAATGTTTGCGAGGGGCTGTAGGCGATGGCGAGCAGCAGCCTCATCCCTCTGATTGTGGCCTTGGCCAATCCCGGGGCAACACCGGCGGCGGCCCCGCCTGACTATCCGGCGGCGCAGCCGGCGCCTGAGGCGACCCCTGAACAGCTCGCCAACTGCCTCGACGGCAATGGCAATTATGATCGCAGCATCGAAGGTTGCGGGCTCAATCAGGAACAGAACACCGATCCGCAGCCGCTCGAAACCGACATAATCGACGGGCGCGAGCGGCCCGGTTTCAACTCCGACCTGCCCGAGGAGATCAGGCAGGAAAATGACGGCGCTTTGCGTGCGCCGCCGCCGCAGGCCTTCTCGCCCGATCAGGTGCCGATCCCCGATCGCTGGCGGCTGATCGACGCGGTGACCGATATCGAAGGCAATCCGGTGATCCGTGAGAGCCTGCTCGATCCGTATAATCAGAACACTTACAAGGGCGACCGTCCGATCAATCCGGACAAGGTTCCGTGGCTGCCGATCACCGGTAATGACTGGTTCTTCGTCGCCAATCTGATCAGCGATTCGGTTTACGAGCCGCGCACTTTCCCGATTCCGGTCGGCGTCCAGACCACCGAGGACCCCGACCGGCTCGACGTGTTTGGCGATGATTTCTCGACCGTGCTGTCGCAGACCTTCATCGCCGGTTTCGCGCTGCTGAAAGGCTCCACGGCCTACAAACCGCCCAGCATCGAATACCGGCTGACGCTGGCCTACAACGTCAATTATGTCGATGTGCCCGAGCGGCGCGTGCTGTTTGTTGAGCCATCGCGCGGGAGCGACCGTCTCGATCACTTCCTCGGCGTGCAGGAAGCCTTTGTCGATTACCACTTCACCCAGTTCGACAATGACAGGTTCGACTTCATCTCGGTTCGCGCAGGGATTCAGCCGTTTCAGGCCGATTTCCGCGGGTTCCTGTTTAACGATCAGCAATTAGGTGTCCGGCTGTTCGGCAATCGCGACAATAACCGCTTCCAGTTCAACCTCGCGGCGTTTTGGCGGCTGGAGAAGGACACCAATAGCGGCCTCAATTCGGTGGTGCAGGAACCGCGCGATGATGTGGTCTTTATCGCCAATGTCTATCGTCAGGATTTCCTGATCCCGGCGCTGACCAGCCAGTTCACCTTTGCCTATAATCGCAACCGCGAAGGCAATGATATCGAGATTGACGATAACGGTTTTCCGGTGCGTCCGGCGCTATTGGGCGATCTGCGCGGGCGCGATTATGACGTGTTCTATCTCGGCTACAACGTCGATGGGCGCATTGGCCGGATCAACATCACCGGCAGCGCCTATTGGGCGCTGGGTGAGGACCGCAACAACTTCTTCACCGGCGAACCGGCTGATATCAGTGCGCAATTTGGCGCTGTCGAGCTGTCCTATGACCGCGACTGGATGCGCTTCCGCCTCTCGGGCCTGTATCAAAGCGGCGACGGCGATCCCTATGACAACAAAGAGACCGGTTACGACGCGATCTTCGAGAACCCGGTCTTTGCAGGAGCGGACACGTCTTACTGGATCCGTCAGACGATCCCCTTTGCCGGCGGCGGCCGCGCGGTTTCGGTGAATGGCCGCAATGGCATTTTGAACAACCTGCGCTCGTCCAAGGAGCAGGGTCAGTCGAACTTCAACAATCCCGGTCTGTGGTTGGTGGGTGTTGGTGCCGATTTTGACCTGACGCCCGAAGTCCGGTTGAGCGCGAATGCCAATCACCTCTGGTTCGAAGACACGACCACGCTAGAGAATCTGCGGATCGAAGGGTCGATCCCCGACGAGATCGGCTATGATTTGTCGGCGAGCGCGATCTGGCGGCCCAAGGCCAACCAGAACATTGTTTTTCGCCTGTCGGGCGCGGCGCTGATGTCGGGTGACGGGTTTCAGGACCTGTTCGACAATCGCGGTACGGGCGACACGTTCTATTCCGTCCTCGCCAATGTGACGCTGTCCTACTGATGCCAGGGAAGATCATCTCGATGCTCTCACGCACTTCCATCCCGCAGGCATTGCTCGCGATTTCGGCCATGGCGCTTGGCCTGTCGGCGTTCCAGTCGGAGACGCAGGCGGCTGACAAGGAAGCGCCGACCTACCGCGATTACTCACTGGTGATTGCGCCTCCCGCACCCGCGCGCCAGTCTCAGGCCGCTGCGGACGCCAAGAGCGAAGGCTGTCTCACCTGCCACGCGGCGAGCGATGCGCCGACCATGCACGAAACGCCCGCCGTGGTGCTGGGCTGTGTCGATTGCCACGGCGGCAATGCGAGCGTTGCGGGCAATCCGCAGCTGCCATTTGACCACCCCGATTATGTCGCCGCGCGCGATGGTGCACACGTCCTGCCGAAATATCCGGACAGCTGGCACTTCCCGTCCTCGGCGAACCCGCAGCGCTCCTATGCTTTGCTCAATCAGGAATCGCCCGAATTCATCAAATTCGTGAACCCTTCGGACTACCGCGTTGCGCGCGAGGCCTGCGGATCGTGCCACATCCAGTCGATCGAAGCCGCCGAGCGCTCGATCATGGCGACCGGCGCGATGCTGTGGGGCGGGGCGACCTATAATAACGGCATTTTGCCCTTCAAGAATTACATGCTGGGCGAGGCTTATACCCGCAGCGGCGATCCTGCGACGGTGGCCGGGATCGGCACGGTTCTGTCGACCCCGGGCGACGGTGAAGATGGCGGTCTGTCGCCGGAGCAAGAGGCGCGCGGTGTGCTTGCGCAGCTCTATCCGCTGCCGACTTGGCATGTGATCCCGCCCGCTGACGTGTTCCGCGTGTTCGAGCGCGGCGGGCGCACGATCCTTTCGCAATTCCCCGAAATCGGCCTTCCCAACCCGACCGGCCTGATCCAGCGGCTCGAAGAACCGGGGCGTCCGGACCTCAAACAGTCGAACCGCGGTCCGGGCACGGGCCTGCGCGTCGCAATCCCGGCGCTCAACATTCACAAGACCCGCCTCAACGACCCGTTCACATGGTTCATGGGCACCAATGATCAGCCGGGCGATTATCGCCATTCGGGCTGCGCAAGCTGCCACGTTGTCTATGCCAATGACCGCGAGCCGCGCCACAGCCTGATCTATTCCGAGAATGGCCGCGACGGGCAGACGGTGACGGCGGACCCTTGCATCAACCCGCAAGTGAACGCCGATCCGAACGCGCCGCAATGCTTCAGCCGCGAGTCGGTCGCAAGCGGCGGACGCATCCCGGGTGAGGCCTATGACGATCACGGTTATGGCGGTTCGGACGGACCGACAAGCGGTCTGGCGCATGGCAGCTTCCCTCAGCCTTCGGGAGGCGGCCACGGCGCATTGCTCGGCCCTGACAGCGACTACAGCGAAGACGGCTCGGCACCGGAGCGCGAAGTCGGCCACCCGCTGCGTCACGTCTTCACCCGCTCGATCCCGACCTCGCAGTGCATGTCGTGCCACATGCACCAGCCCAACATCTTCCTGAACTCCTATCTCGGCTACACGATGTGGGATTACGAGAGCGATGCGCCGTTCATGTGGTCGGGTCCGGAAAACACCACGCCGCGCCCCGAGGGGATGAGCGACGAGGATTATGCCGAGTTCTACCAGACCCAGCGCTTCCCCACCGCAGAGGAAGTGCGCGCGATCCTCGACCGCAATCCTGAAGGCGCGGCGGCGCGCGGAATGTGGGCCGATCTCGACTTCCTGCGCAACGTCTATGAGTTGAACCCCAATCTCGAGCACACCCAGTTCGCCGATTATCACGGCCATGGCTGGAACTTCCGCGCGATCTTCAAACGCGACCGCGACGGCAATATGCTCGATGCAGAGGGCGATATCCTGCGCCCCGGCAATGCCGACACCGACACGCCCGAAGAGTTTGCCTTCCACGAGGAACGCTGGCGCCAGCGCTGGCGCCGCGATGGCGAGGGGCAATTTGTCGAACCCGGCACCAATCCGGGCGAAGCGGTCCATATGATGTCGATCCACGCCGAGGTTGGCATGCAATGCGTCGATTGCCATTTCGAGCAGGACACGCATGGCAATGGCCTCATCTACGGCGAAGTCGCCAATGCGATCGAAATCGGCTGCAAGGACTGCCACGGCACCGCCGACGCCTATCCGACATTGCGCACCAGCGGCCCCGCCGCTCCGCCCGAAGGCCACAACCTTGCGCTGCTGCGTAACCCTGATGGCCGTCGCCGCTTTGAGTGGATGGAGAACGAAGAAGGCCGCCGTGTCCTGATCCAGCGCAGCCTCGTCGATCCCGACCTTGAGTGGGAAATGAGCCTTGTGCGCGACAGCGTTGACCCGACCACGCCGGTCTTCAACGCCCGCGCCGCGCGCTCGAAACTCATGAGCCGCTATGGTGCAGAGACGGGCCGGTTCGAATTTGGCGAAGGCGTCGAGGAGGGCGACCGCGCGCACCAGGATGACGAGATGGCGTGCTTCACCTGCCACTTGTCATGGACGACAAGCTGCGGCGGGTGCCACCTGCCGATCGAGGCCAACTGGAAGACCAAATCGCACCGCTATGAAGGCGGATCGACCCGCAACTTTGCCAGCTACAACCCGCAGGTTGCGCGCGACCAGATGTTCCAGCTTGGCGTCCACCAGACCACCAAGGGCAACCAGACCGCTCCGGTCCGTTCGTCTTCGGCGCTGGTGCTCAGCTCGACCAATATCAACCGTGAGCGCATCTATGTGCAGCAGCCGCCGATCTCCGCGATTGGCTTCTCAAGCCAAGCCTTCGCGCCGCACTTCCCGCACACGGTTCGCCTGAATGAGACCAAGACCTGCTCCGACTGTCACCTCTCCGAAGCAGAGGACAACAATGCGGTGATGGCGCAGCTGCTGCTGCTCGGCACGAACTATGTGAACTTCGTCGGGATGCATGCATTCACCGGCCTCGAAGGCGGGCTGACCGCGATCCGCGTCACCGAATATGACGAGCCGCAAGCCGTTATCGGTTCCTACCTGCATCGCTATTCCTATCCCGATTACTGGAACATGCATGTCGAAGATAACGGCATGGAGCTGAAGAACTGGGTGCGCGGCGAAGCCTTTGACGAGGATTTCTCGGGCGAGACCAAGCCGTTCGAAGAATTCGTCAACGTCCATGAAGGCACGCCCGACCGTGTCGGCTGCCTGCAATTGCGCGGCGAATATCTGTTCGTGGCCGAGGGTAGCGGAGGCTTCCGCGCCTATGACGTCGCCTCGATTGCCAATAAAGGCATCTCGGAGCGGATCATCACCGCGCCGTTCTCGCCGCTGGGGCATGACACCCATATCGACACCGAAAACGCGACCTGTATGGCGCTGCCGACCAACCAGCCGATTGCGCCGGAACGCAACACCGCCCGCATGCGCGAGGTCAATCAGGAGCAAGCCTTCCTGCCGATCTACAACTACGCCGTAGTCACCGATGCGGTCGAAGGTCT
Source organism: uncultured Erythrobacter sp. (assembly GCF_947492365.1). Classification (NCBI taxonomy): domain Bacteria; kingdom Pseudomonadati; phylum Pseudomonadota; class Alphaproteobacteria; order Sphingomonadales; family Erythrobacteraceae; genus Erythrobacter; species uncultured Erythrobacter sp. The sequence goes on along the minus strand of NZ_CANLMB010000001.1, from coordinate 1,684,427 downwards.
GATCCTGGTCGATGTAAACACGCTGGCTGACGGCGAGTTCCGCAACAACTTCTTCGAGCGGCTGGAGTTCACCAGCGGCGGCGATGCGTGGAACCCCGACGGGGTGCTGAACGGCGCGAACCACATCCATCTGGCGGGTGAGATCGCCTATGTGACCACGCCGAATAGCCTTGTGGTGGTCGATCTGTCCGATCCGTCCACCCCGCAACTTGCCGCCGTGCGCCCGCTCAATGATGGCCGCGCAAGTGCGATCCAGTTCCGCTATCTGTGGGTCAGCGATGCCGACGGGGTGAAGCTGTTCGACGTCACGAACCTGCGCGACCCGCAAGCGGTGCCAGAGGCGACCTATCCGCTGGATGATGCGCGCCGCATCTATGTCGCGCGCACCTATGCCTATGTCGCGGCCAAGGGTCAGGGTCTGGTGATCCTCGACGTTGAGAACCCGCGCAGCCCGCAGCTGCATCAGGCGGTGACTTTGGGCGGAACGCTCAACGATGCCGAGGACGTGATCGTCGCATCGACCAATGCCTCGCTGTTTGCCTATGTCGCCGACGGGGTGAACGGGATGAAGGTGCTGCAACTCACCTCGCCGGACAGCCAGCCCAACTTCTACGGCTTTAGTCCCGCGCCGGTGCCCGAACTGATCGCTTGGGCCGACACGCCGACGCCTGCGATTGCGCTGTCCAAAGGCCTCGACCGCGACCGTGCGGTGGATGAGACCGGCGGGCAGATGGCGGTGTTCGGCAGGCTCGGCTCGCGGCCCTTCCGCCGTGACGAGATGGAGCGGCTGTTCATGACCCGCGCGGGCGTGCCGTGGCGCGTCACCGACGAGGTCGATATGGACCGCTGGGTGGGCCGAGGCGTCGGACCGTTGAGGCGCAATGCCGACCTCGACGCAGAGCCTGAGGGTGCGGATGCAGGCGAAGCGCTGGGCGGCGACTGAGCGCTTTCCTGCACTTTCTCAACTTTCCTACAGGTGCCTGCGCGCGTTAGAATGCGCGCGGCTCTTTCAAATTGTGGTGATGGCGGTGAGGTTGTGCGGCGCGCCGCGTTGAGTCTGCGGGCCCTTTCAGCAGCCCTGTCAGCACAGATGCGGCGGCATTTTCGCTAAGGTTACACTTCGGACCGTGGGTGGCGCCGAAAAGCCGCGTTGTTTCAAAGCTTTGGCAGGCCGCGAAAGTTTTGCAAAAACCCGACTTGCGCGGTCCATGTCGGCCCCGCGCTTGGCTTACCGATCAGCTCCGCTCGGCGAAGAGGTTCTGCATCATCGGCTTGAGGTGATCCTCATACCGCGCAAGCGTCTGCCAATGACCGACCGGCTGGAAGTGCGAGACGAGCGAGCCGTCTCTCCACAGATGCAGGCTGTAGAATGGCGGCTCGGCGGCGACGATCGGGCGCTTATCCGCAACTTCGGTGTCCATCGGGCGCAGGTCGAGCGCGACCGCGGGTGCAACGGCGGGCGTCACGCTGACCGGAATGCCTTCGACCATCGAGTGCATCGGGCGGTGCAAGTGCCCCGCCTGGATCGAGACGATCTGCTTGTGGCCGCGTATGGTATCGCGGAAGCGCTGGAACCACGCCTCGTTCGGGCGCGGGTCCATCCACTCGATCCCTGCAACCGCAGGCGGGTGGTGCATGAACAGCACCGTGGGCGTGTCCGGATGCGCTTCCAACTCGCGCGTCAGCCAAGCGGCGCGGGTCTCGCAAAAGGCGCCGCCGTGGCGGCCCGGCTCGAAGGAATCGAGGCACAGCACCCGCAGCCCGTCAAAGTCGAGCGCGAACTGCGCAAAGCCATCGGTGACAGGGCATTCGGGAAACGCCTTGAGCATCTCCTCTCGGCTGTCGTGATTGCCGGGGATGACGTGGACGGGGAAGGGGCAGTCGGCGACCAGATCGCGGATGCGCCGGTAACATTCCGCCTGTCCGCCATCGGTCAGGTCGCCGGAAAGGATCAGCAGGTCCGGCTGCACAGGCTGGCTCAGCAGATGGCCAAGGACATTGCGAAAGCGCACGAAGTTGAACTCGTTCTCGCCCGCTTCCGGCTCAAAGCCGACATGGGTATCGGTGATTTGCGCGATCAACACGCTGCTTGCGGCCCTCTCCATAGGTTAGCGTCTTAGACTACTCAGGATCGCTGCGACACTATCGTTACCGCCATTTCCGGGGAGATTGGGATGATCCTCGGGCCGCCAAGGCGTGGTTGGCGTGTGATAGCCGTGGCACATGGCGCAGCTGGACGGGGTGATCTCTTCCGTCTTCACCGCGCTTTCGCCAAGGTGGCAATCGCGGCAGCTGGCAAGGTCGGGGATCAGCAAGTCGGTCGCTTCGCCCGAGGTTTCGGCAGTATGGCAATCGGTGCAGACCGCGACATCGTCACCATGCGCGGCGTGATCGAAATAGCCTTGCATCAGGAAGCGGTGGGGCAGGTTCACCGGCGTCAGATCGCGGCGTCCATCGGTGCTGGTCGGAATGTGGCACTCGCCGCAGACACCGGTTGGCTCAAGCGCGCGGTTGATGGCGATATAGGCGCTCATCGGACGGCCGAAATTCGCGTTGTAACGTCCGCCCGGTGCAAACTGCCCTGGACGTCCGCGCGGCGAGACAACCGGACGGCGAGGCCCGCGATCGAGGCTGGCGAGGTCTTCCATCAGGTCATCGACATCGCCGTGGCGCAGCGACGTGAAGCCGTCACCTGCGCGGCCCGAAACGAGGCTGTGGCACGCCTCACAAGAGGCCTCCATATTGACCGGTGCAAAGTCGCCATATTGCGACGGCCTGCCGCCAGTTTCGGCGACCTGGATTATGAGGTCTTCGCTCTTCCATTCGCTGTGGCAGTCGCTGCATTCGAGCGGAGCGCCATATTGGCCGAGGCTGATCGCCATCCGCGCCACGCCGCCTTGTTCATCGACGTGGATGTCGTGCGGGAAGATCAGCCCGCTCATCTCTTGCGGATTGTCGTCGAGCGAGACGCGCGCGGGTTCGTCGGCGAAATGCGCGGTGTAGAATTGCGGGCGGAATTGCGGGTGCTTCTCGCCAAAGTCGGACGCATTGCCGAAATTGGGGTTGGAGAGGCGGGTGTCGAGCGCGTCGTGGCAGTCAGCGCAAAATTGCTCGCTTGCCGCTTCGAGGACGACGGGGCCTTCATGTTCGGAGTGGCACGAGACGCAGCCGAGCGGGCCTTCCTTGCCGAGAGTCTCGCCAATCGACCACTGGATCGCGTCACCCCGGCTGAGCGGAGCCATCCCCTCTGCAAGGCGCGGCATTTCGGCGTGGTCGCCCAGCTCTTCGTGACAGGTCAGGCAGGTCTCATCCTGCACCGAGACGAAGGGCGTGACGTGGCACGCCTCGCAATTCTCCTCCAGCTCGTGATGCGCCATGCTGAGTTCGCCCGCACTCCACGCACTGTCGAGCACGACTTGGCCCTGCGCGAGGTTCTCCGGATCGTTCTCAACCGGAGAGCGTAGCAAGTGGGTGATGACCGGCACGCTGAGCAGCAGCACGAGGATCAGCGCGGCAAAGACCCAGGCCATGCCGCGCTTGCTCGGCAGGGCGCTGGCAAGGGCAAAGCCCTGCACGGGATCGACGGCGGCGGCGCCCTTGTCGACCTGTTTGATGACGATCTGGACCTTGCCGTCATCATCGCCGCTCGACACCGCGAGCCGGGCCGCACCGACAGCGATCTCTCCGCCGGCAGCAGGGTCGATGACGCCGCTATCGACCATCTTGCCGTCGAGGCCGAAGTCTAGTGTGCCGAGCGCCTCGACATTGACCAAGCCGCCGCTGGCGATCGTGATGCCGACATGTCTCAGATCAACCGCAAGGTCGGGAAGGTGGATGTCGCTCTCGGGCGCGCGGCCCACGATCAACTGGTCGTTCTCGACCGTGCGGTCGCGCGAGATCTTGCGGCCGGACTTTGCCGTGGCGATGGTGCGGATCAGGAATGCCATATCGCCCCCCTCACCAATAATAGAACACGCTGAGCACGTGCACCAATAGCGCGGCGAGCAATGCGATGGTCGCCGGGATGTGGATGAAAAGCCAGACCTCTAGCAAGGCCTTGGTGCGCAAATTGCGCCGGATCAGGCCAAGCTGGTCCGCGCGCTGGCTCAAGAGCCGGTGGACCCTCTGTTCAGTGTCGCTGCCGTTCTCGTCAAAACCCGAAAGCGCGCGCGCGGTTTTGCAACCCGGATAGGCGCCCGTCAGCCGGCCAAACGCGCCGCCAGAGAAGATGTCCTGACCCAAAGCCGCGATCACCAGATCGGCCTGCTCGCGGTCCAGCGGCTGCGCGGCGGCGTCGAGCTGGCGGTCGGTTGTGCTGAGCTCCTCAAGCATATCGCCGCGCGTCATCTCACGCCGACCTGCTGAAAGCGTCGTGGGCAATTTGGCATAGACATAGAGACCGTAGGCACCGCTGAAGATCACCAGCAGCATCAGGAAATAGGCGAGCCAATGCACGTTCCATGTGATCGAGTGGAAGCCGGTGTGCAAAGTCCCCACAACAATCAGCGCAAGGCCGAGATAGACATGCGCGGAGGTCCACGCCTTGAGGCTCCATTGCCCCTCCGAAATCCGGCGCTTGCGCACACCCAACAGGGAAAGCCAGACAATCAGGCCAAGCCCGATTGTGCCGAGCGTATAACCATACCAGCTGCCCCCATTGGGACGCGGGTCTTGATCGATAAAGGCATAACCGAGCGCAGTGATGATACTCAGGATCACAGCGATCCAAAGCCAGCGATAACGCCGATATTTGAGGAAGCTCACATGGTCGGCATCGCGCCGCGCTTCGTCTTGCGTAAAGCGGTTGTTGGGGACGCTCGCCATCAGTTCTCGACGTCCTCTGTGAGTTTCTTGAAGGTCAGGAACTTGTCAGGCGAGACGCGGATGGCCGCGCCGGTCGGGCAGGCGCGAACGCAGGACGGACCGCCTTCGATACCAGCGCACATGTCGCATTTGACCGCTTTCTTGGCGACGTCGGGATCGGCGTGTTTCTTGCGCCAGGAATAGGGCGCTTCGCCGGGTCCGGGACCGCTGCCGAACATCAACCATTTGAGCAGGCTGGGCTTTTCAGGCGGGACCGGCTCCATCGAGATGACGCCGTAAGGGCAGAAGCTCTTGCAATTGCCGCAGCCGATGCAGGTTTCCGCGTTGATCGAAACCTCGCCATCCGCGCCGCGTTGGATCGCGTTGGGTGGGCAATCGGCCATGCAATGCGGGTGTTCGCAGTGGCGGCAGCTGATGGGCACGTGGAGGTAGGCAAAGCTCTTGCCTGCCTCACGATCCAGCCGCGAAAGCCCGTCATGCGAGTCGGCGCAGGCCTTCTCGCAATTGTCGCAGCCGACGCACAGCCGCTCGTCGATCAGCAGCGCGTCGGTCGCTTCGCCCATGCCCTGTTCGAACAGGAATGCCGCCGTGCCGGAGAAATTGTCGAGCGTGTCGTCTGACTTGTTGCGCTGGCTTTCGATCTCTTCGTTCGATGCACGCCTTTCGGCCATCACTTCGAGAGCGCGCTGGCGCAATTGCGGCTTCTTCTCGAGCAGGTCGAGGAAGCCTTCGCCCGGCAAGCGGATAACCTCGGATTTGATCGAGGCCTTGACGGAGGATGTCCGCTTGGAACCGTCGATCACCGCCATCTCGCCGAAGAAGTTGCCTGCGGGGATCAGCGAGAGGAAGACCGGCTTTCCGTCGATATCCTTCTCCACCGTCATCGAACCGATCCGCACGATGAAGAGATCCTTGTCGTCCGCCCCTTCCTCAATCACGGTTTCGCCAGCTTTGACCTCGACGATCTCAGCGCTTTCGATCAGCGGCGCGATGTCGGCAGGGGTCAGGCCCGAACCGAACATCTGCAGGATCTGGCGCTCGATCGAAATGCGCTTCACCGCTGCGTCTGCCTGCGGTGAGGAGCCGATCAGTTTGAGCGCCGCCTTGCGCGACAATTCGACCACGACAGTGTCTTCGGCAGCGCGAATGGTTGCGCCGCGGCGGCGGCCCGAAATCAGACCAACTTCGCCAAAGATCGAGCCTTGCCCGATGGGCACGGTGATCGAGGGATCGTTGGGATTAACCTCCACCGCGACGCTGCCTTGCGCGATGGCGAACAGCGAAGAACCCGGATCATTACGGCGGAAGATCGCCTCACCCGGACCGAAGGCGCGGCAGGTGCTGTCGAGCATCAACTCGCGCATCTGCAAGACCGACAGCCCTTCGAAAATCGCGACGTTTTGCGAGTAGACGTCGAGCCAGTGATCGACGCTTTCATTGCCCGGCAGGCCGTCAAAGACCGCCTCCAGCAGCGGTTCGTCAGCCGGTTTCACCGCGTCGCCAGTCGCAATCGCTTCGATCACGTCAAAGCCCTGATTCATGCAATGCTTGATCAGCGGATAACCAGCGAGCGCGCCGATGACGAAGATGCCCTGCTTGGTCGTCTCGAAGATCGGCGAGAGGACCGGGAAGGCGCTGCGATCTTCGCTGGTGAACTCGATCCCCATGCTCTCGATAAATTTGCGCGGCGGCTGGGAGCCGATGCGGGCAATGATCATCTCGCATGGGATGATCTCTTCACCCGTCGCGGTCTCGACCACCATCTCGCCGTCGCGCACTTCGGTGGGCGAGGTGCGATAGGCGATTCTAAGGTGCTTTTCCTCGTCCGCATTGGTCAGATCGGTGGCGTTCTTGGTCTTTGCCTTGGCAAAGTTGTCGCCGCGATTGAGGATGGTGACGGTGTTGCCCAGCGCCGGATCGGTGGCGAGGCCGAGCGCATTCTCGATACCCGCATCGCCGGTGCCGACCACGACGACATTCTTGTCGATGTGATCTTCCGGATCGTCGAGCTGCGAGGTGATCATCGGGTGATCCGCACCCGGACAGCGCAGTTTGTTCGGGTTGCCCTGCGTGCCGATGGCGAGGATGATCGTCTTCGCGCGGACCGTGTCGCCCGCTTTGGTCTTGATCGTAAAGTCGCCCTTGTCGCCTTCGACCTCGGTCACTTCGGCGTTGAACTTTACATTGACGCCCCAGCTTTCAGTTGCGTCTTCGCCTTCGAAAGCGGGGATGCTGTCATCCTCGACCCCGCAATGCAGGTTCCAGATGCGCAGGATCTTTTCACGCTTGCCCTCGGCAAACAGCATTCCGGCAGAGCCGTCTTCCTCATACCCGCCCGCGCGCAATTGCAGGTCAGAGGGCGTCGCCATGACATGCTTGCCCTTTTGGTATTTGAAGATCGTGTCCGAAAGGTGATCGGTTTTTTCAAGGAGGACGTGGCTCATGCCGCGCTTGGCAGCTTGGCCAGCGGCGCTCATTCCGGCTGGGCCGGAGCCAATTATGGCGACTTCATACAAGTCAGACAATCTATCCCCCCCTTTGGATAGATTTCACACAGCCACCACCATAAGGAAAGTGATTGTTAATGCCAGAGTGAATTGCCCCTTTCTGCACCGCTTGCTAGTGAAATTTGCATGAAATCAGATGCAATTAATTCGAATGGCAGCACCGATGGTCGTTCCGGCGAGGGTTCTTCGGGGTCCAAAGCGGGCTGGATCTTGCTGGGGGCGGCGGCTGTTCTTGCCGCGGGGTCAGTCGGCTACAATGTCTATGGCAGCGGGGAGAGCGAGCCGGAGCTTGCTCAAAGCGGCGACGATCTGCCTTCGCTGGAGGAGCTGCGCGATGCGGCCGAAGCCTCAGACGGCGACGCGGCCCCGTGGAGCGAACTGGCCTTTGCCCATTATGAGCGCGGCGAGTTTGGCGATGCGGCAGAGGCTTACGAACGCGCGGTTGCGATTGACGGCGGCGAAGCGGTGCTGTGGTCGGCGCTTGGTGAAGCGCGGGTCTATGCGAGCGAGCGCGATCCGCTTCCGCCCGAAGCTTTGGAGGCGTTTGAACGGGCGATTGAGCTTGATCCCGCTGATCCGCGCGCACGATATTTCATGGCGGTGAAGCAGGATCTGGAAGACGATCACGAAGGCGCGATTTCATCGTGGCTCGCATTGCTATCCGATACCCCGCCGGGCGCGCCGTGGGAAAGCGATCTGGTGCGCACGATCCAACAGGTTGGCGCAATCAACAATATCGATATCGACAACCGGCTCGCGACCGTGCTGCAAGCGCGCGCACCCGAAGTGCTACTGCCCGGCTCCGGCGAAGTTGCAGGCGAAGCAGCCTCGGCCACCGTGCGCGGACCGACCGCGCAGCAGATCACCGAAGCCAGCCGCATGACTCCCGGTGAGCAGCAGACGATGATCGCGGGCATGGTCGAGGGCCTCGAAGCGCGGCTTGAGAATGAACCCGATGATCTCGACGGCTGGGTGATGCTGATGCGCAGCCGGATGAATCTGGGCGAGCCTGCCAAAGCGCGCGAGGCGCTGGAGAAAGCCATCGCCGCCAATCCGGACGAGGCGGAGGAACTGCGCCGTCAGGCAGGGCAACTGGGACTGTAGATTTAACCGTCATTGTGAGAGACGAAGCCTCGCGGCAATCCATGGCCCGCCGGTGAGCGTGGATGCGATTGGTCGATGGATTGCCTCGCCTGCGGCTCGCAATGACGAGACAAAAAAGGGCGCCGGTGAGGGCGCCCTTTTTCGTATCAATTGAAGGCTGGGCTCAGACGACACCAAATGCCAGCATCGCGTCTGCGACCTTTTTGAAGCCCGCGATATTCGCGCCCTTCACATAGTCGACATAGCCATCGCCCTGATCGCCATATTCGGTGCATTTGTCGTGAATGCCCTGCATCAGATCGGTGAGCATTTCGCCCAGACGCTCGTGATTCCAGCTGATCCGTTCGGAGTTCTGGCTCATTTCCAGACCCGAGACAGCAACGCCGCCCGCATTGGCCGCCTTGCCGGGGCCGTAGAGGATCTTGGCGTCGTGGAAGACTTTAACGCCTTCCAGCGTTGTCGGCATATTCGCGCCTTCGGACACGCCCTTACAGCCATTGGCGACCAGCGCCTTGGCTTCGTCCTCGTTCAGCTCGTTCTGCGTTGCGCAAGGCAGCGCAAGGTCAGCCGCGACATTCCATGGGCGACCTTCGTGGAAAGTCGCGCCTTTAAACTCGTCGGCATATTCGCTGATCCGGCCGCGCTTGACCGTCTTCAGGTGCTTGACCCAGTCGATCTTCTCCAGAGTCATCCCGTCGGGATCGTGGATGAAGCCGCCCGAGTCTGACAGGGTCAGAACCTTGCCGCCCAGCTGGGTGATCTTTTCCGCAGCATGGGTCGCAACATTGCCCGATCCGGAGATGACTGCGGTGTGCCCTTCGACGTCCTGCCCTTTATGCTTGAGCATGTTCTGAAGGAAATAAACCGCGCCATAGCCGGTCGCTTCGGGCCGCATTTGCGAGCCGCCATATTCCTGACCCTTGCCGGTCAGCACGCCTTCCCAGCGATTGGTGATGCGCTTGTACTGGCCGAACATATAGCCGATCTCGCGCCCGCCAACGCCGATGTCACCGGCGGGAACGTCGGTGTCGGGGCCGATATGGCGATAGAGTTCGGTCATGAAGCTTTGGCAGAAACGCATCACTTCGGCGTCAGACTTGCCGCGCGGATTGAAGTTTGCGCCGCCTTTGCCGCCGCCCATGGGCAGGCCGGTGAGCGAGTTCTTGAAGGTCTGCTCGAAAGCGAGGAACTTCAGAACGCTTTCAGTCACACTGGGGTGGAAACGGATGCCACCTTTATACGGGCCGATCGCATTGTTGTTCTGGACGCGCCAGCCGCGCTGCACGCGGATATTGTGATTGTCATCTTCCCAGCAGACGCGGAACGAAATCACACGGTCAGGCTCTGCAATCCGGCGCAGAATCTGCGCTTCGTGATATTCTTCCTTGTCTTCGATGAAGTCGTAAATATCCATCGCAACTTCGTGCACGGCCTGCACGAATTCGGGTTGTCCCGGATTGCGCTTTTTCACGCCTTCCATGAACTGATTGAGATCTACGTGATCAGAAACCGCCATTGTATTCTACCCCCCTAGGAACAACGCGACCAACAGAACTTTGTTTTGGTTGTGCGCACACTATCAGCGCAAAGTTGGACGGGTGCAAGCCTATAGGGAGTAATTCTAGGAGGCTTGGACAGAATCGGCATATTGTCAGCGAGTGCGAGGCCGCGACGAATTTTTCCGCGCGGAGCAAGGTTTGCGGTGCATTGTCATGGCGGGGTTGCATTGGAGCGCCTGCGCATTGTAGGCCTAGTGTCACATCTCGCGCTGCGCGCTGTTAGGGTTTTTTCCATCTTGGGGAGTTTTGATGCGCGTGCCCGGTTTTTCCGGTCACAGTCGGCGCCAATTCCCAAGGCAATAGCCTGGATGAAGGGTCCCAATGACCAGCAGTTCTGCTGACGCAAATACGAACACCGATTATCCGATTGACCCCCCGATTACCGACCTGCCGATCGATACCCACGATCGCGGGTTTTACGACGGTTTCAGCCGAGAGGTCACAATTCCGGGCAAGATCATCGTCTCGCTTATCATCATGTGGGCGATCTTTTTCCCGGTGCGCGCGATGGAGACCTTGCAGGTCGCCAATTCGACCATCATCGCATCCTTCAGTGGCTGGTATGTCTATCTGGTCGCCTCGCTGATCGTGGTCTGCGGGGCACTGGCGCTGTTCCCGCAGAGCGGCCGTTTGCGGATCGGCGCGCCTGATGAAAAGCCCGAATTCTCGCGCTTCTCATGGTTCTCTATGCTGTTCGGCGCAGGGATCGGGATCGGGATGCTGACCTATTCAACCGGCGAGCCGCTGGCGCATTTTGCCAGCAGTCCCGAGATCATTCGCGGGCAGGTTGAGGCGGCTTCGCCTGAGGCTGTGCGCTCTGCCTTTAAGTGGACGTTCCTGCATTGGGGCTTTGGCGCATGGTGCACCTATGCGCTGGTGGGCCTCGCGATCGGCTATGTTGCACATCGGCGCGGTCTGCCGCTCACCATCCGCTCCAGCCTTGCCCCTCTATTCGGCGAGCGGATGTCGGGCATTAGCGGGCATCTGGTCGATATTGTTGCGGTCGTGGCGACCATTCTGGGCGTTGCGGTGACGATGGGACTGGGGGTCCAGCAATTCGTCGCCGGGCTCCACCGTATCGGATTTGGCGACTGGCTGATGGTCGCCGACGGAGAGGGCACATTGACCGCTTCCGCCGCTGCGATTGTCGTTGCTTTGGTGCTGCTGGTCGGCGCCTCTACGCTGAGCGCGCTTTCGGGCGTGGGGCGCGGGATCAAGTGGCTGTCCAACATCAATATGGGTTTGAGCTTTGCCTTGCTTGCGCTGTTCGCGGTGATGGGTTCGGGACTTTACGGCCTCAAATTGCTGGGGGTCGGCATCTGGGACTACATCGTCACACTTCCGGCCAATTCGCTCACCCTGTTTACCTCCGATGGCAGCGAGGCAGGCGATGCGCTGGTTCAGTGGCAGCTCGACTGGACAGTGTTCTATTGGGCCTGGTGGATCGCCTTTGCGCCCTTTGTCGGCATGTTCATCGCCCGCATTTCGCGCGGGCGCACGATCCGCGAATATGTCTTTGGAGTGGCGCTGGTTCCGGCGCTGATGTGCTTCTTGTGGATGGGCCTTGCGGGCGGCACAGCGATCCAGCTGGAGCTGAGCGGCGCGGCTGGCGGCGAAATTCTGAACACTGGAATTTCGGACCAGCTTTACGCGACATTGGCAGTGCTGCTCACTCCAGAAGTCGCATGGGTGGTGTCAGGCCTCGTGGTGGTCTTGCTGATGACTTACCTCATCACATCGGTCGATAGCGCGATCCTGATCGTCAACACGATCAATGGGGCGGGTGAGGAAGAGGGCAGCCGCCGCTATCACATCCTGTTCTGGGGCACCGCGCTCGCCTTTGTCGTCGGCTCAATGCTGATCCTTGGCGGGATAGACGCCATCCGGATCACCATGATTATCGGCGCTTTGCCGTTTTCCTTTGTGGTCGTCGCAATGTGCGTGTCGATCATCAAGGCGGTGGTGTTCGACCTGATCCGCAAGCGGCATGGCGTTCCCAGCACTGCAGAAGCCTGCGAAGAATGGGGCAAGGAAGCAACGGCGAGCTGAGCGGACTTCGATAATTCGTCTAGATCAGCCTAGCGCCGTCGGGCACTTCCATGTCAGGCGCTGCCAGCACAATCGCGCCGTCCTCGTCGGCAAAGCCCAGCACCAGCACCTCGGACATGAACGGCCCGATCTGGCGTGGGGGAAAGTTGACCACGGCCATGACCTTGCGGCCCAATAGTGCCTCTGGCGTGTAGTGATCGGTGATCTGCGCGGAGCTTTTCTTCACCCCGATCTCACCGCCAAAATCGACCCGCAGCTTGATCGCGGGCTTGCGCGCTTCGGGAAAAGGTTCGGCGGCGATTACGGTGCCTGCGCGGATATCGACCGCCATGAAGTCATCAAAGGTGATTTCAGCCAAGATCGTTCCCTTTCCAATTGTCCGCCCTTGCGATAGATTGCGGATAGCAACTGAAGAGCGCGCGAGGAATCAAAATCATGGCAAGTTTCATCCTCAATGGGGAGCTGGTCGAAGTCGACGCCGATCCCAACATGCCGATCCTGTGGGTCGTCCGCGAGAAACTGGGCATGAGCGGCACCAAATTCGGTTGCGGGATCGCGCAATGCGGGGCTTGCACCGTGCATCTCGACGGACAGCCGGTGCGCAGCTGCTCAACCGCCGTTTCGCAGGCCGAAGGGCGCGCGGTCACCACGATCGAAGGCGTCGGCGGTCCTGATGGAGAGCTCTCCGCCGTCCAGCAAGCATGGGTCAGCGAGCAAGTGCCGCAATGCGGTTACTGCCAGTCGGGTCAGATCATGAGCGCCACCGCTCTGCTGCGCGACAATCCCAGCCCCTCTGACGAAGACATCGACGCGGCCATGTCGGGCAATATCTGCCGCTGCGGCACCTACACCCGCATCCGCCGCGCGATCAAAGTCGCCTCGGGGCAGGTTGAAGCTCGCCCTGAGAACGCTGACGCTGGGGAGGCGTAAGATGAACGACCTTACCCCTGAAAAGACAGAGCGCAGCAAGCTCGCCAAATGGAGCCGACGCGGCTTTATCGGTGCTGGCGTGCTCGCAGGTGGCGGCTTGCTGATCGGCATTGGCGTGCGTCCGGGCAATCCGGTCGGCAGTCTGGCGCCCAAGGTTGCAGGCGGCGCGGGCGAGCAGCTGGTCAACAGCTGGGTCAAGATCGACGCCAACAATATCGTCACTGCCATCGTCCCGCATTGCGAGATGGGGCAGGGCGCGCATTCAGTCCTCGCGCAAATGCTCGCGGACGAGCTTGATGCGGCGTGGGACAATGTCCGCGTCATGCAGGCGCCCGCCGATGGCTCCTATGTCGTGAGCGATGCCGCGCGGCTTTTCGTCGCGCCTTTCACGCTCAACGCAGCGGACTGGATCGAGCCGACATGGGACGGTGTCTTCACCCAAATCGCCAAAGCCGCAGATGTGCTCATCACCGGCGGTTCGTCCTCGATCCGCTCGACCGGGCAATACCAGATGCGCGTTGCAGGCGCAGCGGCGCGGCAGATGCTGGTTGGCGCAGCGGCTGAAAGCTGGGGAGTTCCGGCAAGCGAGATCGTCACGCGCGACAGCACGCTGACACATGAAGCCTCGGGCAATTCCGCGCCCTATTCCGAATTTGCCAGCGCGGCTGCCGAGCAGCCGATGGACCACACTCCCGCGCTCAAGACGAGCGACCAATACCGGCTGATGGGCCGCAGCATGGCGCGCACCGACATTCCGGCCAAGGTCAATGGCACGGCCGAGTTCGGGATCGACGCAGCGCCTGAAGGCCTCGACCTGTCCTATGCCGCCGTAGTCCGCCCGCCTGTTCCTGGCACCACGGCGCTGAGCATGGATGCGGCCCGCGCGCAGGAAATGGGCGGCGTGCTCCAGATCCTCAATATGGGCAATTTCGTCGCGGTCGTGGCTGACAGTTACTGGCAGGCGAGCCAGGCGGTGAACGCGATTGATATCGAGTGGAGCCAGTCGGACAGCCCGGTCAAGACGATGGATGACCAGTTCGCGGTCTTCGCAGCAGCAATCGACGAAGCCGGCGAGAGCGGCGGCGAGGAAGCGGCGGCGCGCGGCGATGCGGCGGCGGCTCTGGCCAATGCGGCGACCATGATAGAGGCCGAATATCGCGCGCCCTATCTTGCGCATGCTCCGATGGAGCCGATGAACTGCACCGCTCATGTCGCGGACGGCAAATGCGATATCTGGACCAGCACGCAGGTGCCCTTGATGGCGCGCAGCGAGGTTGCCGCCACAATCGGCCTCGATGCTGACGATGTGATCATCCATCACCCCTATCTCGGCGGAGCATTCGGGCGGCGGCTGGGCAGCGAATATGTCGCCATGGCCGCCCGCGTGGCGCAGGCGGCGGGCTATCCGGTCAAGCTGATCTGGAGCCGCGAGGAGGACACGCAAAAGGCGCTCTATCGCTGCGCGGACCTGTGCCGGATGCGCGCAGGCCTGTCCGAAGACGGCAGCCTAACCGCCTATTCCAGCATCTTCACCCAGCGTCACGATCCGGCAGAAGCCAGCGTCCCGGCCATGTATGACATTGCCAACACGCAGGTCCGCGTGGCCGAAGCGCCGCTGCATCTGCCGTTTCAGGCATGGCGCTCGGTCGATCATTCGCAGCAAGGTTTCTTCGTCGAGAGCTTCATCGACGAAGCCTCCCATGCCGCCGGAGCCGACCCGCTCGATTATCGCCTTGCGATGCTTGCCGGTGCGCCGCGTCATAAAGCGGTGCTGGAGAAAGTCGCCGAGATCAGCGGATGGCGCGAACCGTCAGCAGAAGGCACCGCAAAAGGCGTCGCGATAGTCGAGAGTTTCGGCACGATTGTCGCCGAAGTGATCGAGGTCGACATGACTTCCGGCACGCCCAAAATGACCAATATCTGGGCGGTCTGCGATGCGGGCTATGTGATGAACCCTGATGGCTTCCGGAACCAGATCGAGGGCGGAATAGTCTTCGGTCTGACCGCAGCGATGTATGGCGAGCTGGAACTGCGCGATGGGGCAATCGTCCAAAGTAACTTCCACGATTACAAGATGTTGCGCATGGATGAAGTGCCCAATATCGAGGTTGCTATCATCAATAGCGGCGATGTGCCGGTCGGCGGCGCGGGCGAGCCGGGGCTTCCGCCAGCTGCGCCCGCTCTGGCCAATGCGATCTTCGCGGCGACCGGAACACGACTGCGGAGCTTGCCGATTGCCAAGCAATTCGCTTGAAGCGGTAACGAACACCAGATGAGGACTGCCCCTATGCACCAACGCGCGATTATCGCTGCCAGCCTGCTCACCATCATGCTCACCGCTTGCGGGTCGAGCGAACCGCAAGAAGTGGTCGAACAGATCGTGGTGCGCGAGCCGGGTGAGGCTGCTCCGGTGCGGGAATTCGTCGCCGCCGATCTGGTGTTTGGCGAAGAGGCATTCCAGCGCTGCACCGCATGCCACAGCGTTGAAGCTGGCGCTCCTTCGGCGGCGGGGCCGAACCTGCACGGCATTGTTGGCAAGGTCGCTGGCAGCGCTGAGGGCTTCCCCTATTCCGAAGCTCTCGCAGCGGCGGACTTTGAATGGGATGCCACGAGCCTTGACGCTTATCTTGCTGATCCGGGAGGCTTTCTTCCGGGCAGCGAAATGGATGTTGGGACTGTAACCGACGAGGCCCAGCGCGCCGCAATTGTCGATTATCTCGCCAGCCAGTCAGCCGGTTCAGGCGAATAGGACCAGATCAAAGCAAGCGCTGTGGACCTCGAACACGTTCTCCAATTCCTGAGCCAATGCGCAGGGCAAAGTCAGCCTTGCGTGCTGGTGACAATCTGCGCGGTCGAGGGGTCCTCGATGCGCAATCCCGGCACGATCATGGCTGTGGCTGAGGATGGCAGTTTTGCCGGATCGCTCTCGGGCGGATGCATCGAAAACGCGGTGGTTGCAGAGGCGCTTGAGGCGCTGAAAGCGGGCGAGCCGCGAGTGGTGCGGTTCGGCGCAGGCTCTCCCTACCTCGACATAAAGCTCCCCTGCGGCGGCGGACTCGACATCCATTTCCAACCGCTTGCGGATGGCGAGTTCGTGCAAGATTGCCTTGCCGCCATCCGTGCGCGCGAACCCTTTGCCATCCGTGTTGGAACCGGAGGCGTGCGGTGCTTGGCGGGGTGGCACAAACTTTCCTTCGACGGCGAGGCAGGCACCTTCGGGCATTGGCCCGCGCCGCTGCTTCAAATCATTGGCCACGGCGCCGGGGTTGAAGCGCTGGCGCGGCAGGCTGCCGCGCTGGGATGCGAGACCAGAGTGCTGACGCCTGATGAGCGCATCATCGACCGGCTCGAAGCGGCAGGCATCGCTGTTCGCAGGTTGGACCGCACCGATCAAACCGACCTGCTGACCGGCGATCCGTGGACCGCCAATATCTTCCTGTTTCACGACCACGATTGGGAAGATGTATTGATGGCGCGCGCGCTGGAGCTGCCGCATTTTTATCTTGGCGCAATGGGCGGGCGAAAGGCGCATGAGCGTCGCTGCGAGGCGTTGCGCGCGCGAGGCGTGAGCAAGGAGCAACTCGCCGGCATCCACGCGCCTATCGGCCTGTTCCATTCCTCGCGCGATCCGCAAACATTGGCGCTGTCTACGCTTGCGCAGGTAATCCGGACCTATGAGGAAACCGACTTCGAGGCGGGCTTTGACTGAGTTTCGGATCGGCGTCGCCTTGCTCGCAGCAGGGGCCTCGCGCCGGTTTGGCGAAGCGGACAAGCTGGCCGCACAGTTTCGTGGGCGGCCTTTAGGCGAACACGCCGCAAGCGCGCTCCCGCAAGAGAAATTCGCGCGCGGATGGGTCATCACAAGCGTCGCCGGTCACCCTTGCGAGGACCATTGGCGCGGATGCGGCCTCCAGCCAGTTGTCAACCCCGATGCTGTCAAAGGCATGGGCAGCTCGGTCGCGCTCGCGGCCAGTCTCGCGCAAGAGGCAGGGCTCGACGCGCTGCTTGTCGCACTCGCCGATATGCCTCTGGTGCCGCGCGAACATTATTGCGCCCTGCTCGGCGCGCTCAAGCGGCCATGCGATATCGCCGCGTCCTCCAACGGCGATCGAAACTTGCCGCCAGCGATCTTCGGCAGCGACTTCTTTACGGCCCTGATGGAGCTTTCAGGCGATCAGGGCGCGCGCAAACTGATCGGGGAATCGCGCAGTCTTGACTGCCCGCCCGACTGGCTGATCGACATTGACAGTCCGCAAGACCTTCAAGACCATGGACAGGCCAAGTCAGCGCAACCTAAACCCCCGTCAAAGGGAGATTCCACATGAGCGATTTCGTCCGCCGCCCCCAAACCGCGCGAGACACCAATTGCACCGCCGAGCAATATCAGGAGCGTTACGCGCGTTCGATTGCCGATCCGGATGGCTTCTGGCTCGAACAGGCAGAGCGGCTCGACTGGAGCGTGAAGCCGACCAAGGGCGGCGATTGGTCCTATGATCCGGTTGGAATCAAGTGGTTCGAGGATGGTGTTCTCAACCTGTGTCACAATGCGGTCGACCGTCATCTCAATGCGCGCGGCGATAGACCCGCGATCATTTTCGAGCCTGACGACCCCGCGACCCCTTCGCGCAGCCTCAGCTACGCGCAGCTATTTGCCGAAGTGGTCGAGATGGCCAACGCGCTCAAAGCCATTGGTGTGAGCAAAGGCGAGCGGGTGACGATCTACATGCCCAATATCGTCGAGGGCGTGACCGCGATGCTCGCCTGCGCGCGGCTGGGCGCGATCCATTCGGTGGTGTTTGGCGGTTTCTCTCCCGACGCGCTGGCGGGACGGATCACCGATTGCGAAAGCCGCTTTGTCGTCACCGCTGATGAAGGCCTTCGCGGGACCAAAAGCGTGCCTCTGAAAGCCAATGTCGATGCCGCGCTTGAACGTGATGGCGTGGAGGTTAGCGGTGTGCTCGTCATCAAACATACCGGCCTCGACGTCCCGATGGTGGAGGGACGCGATCACTGGTTCCACGAAGTTAAGTCCGACGCCGATTGCCCATGCGAGGAAATGGCCGCCGAAGACCCGCTGTTCATCCTCTACACTTCCGGATCGACCGGAAAGCCCAAGGGCGTGCTCCACACAACCGGCGGTTACGGCGTGTGGACCGCGACGACATTCGACGCGATCTTCGACTATGAAGATGGCGAGATATACTGGTGCACCGCCGATATCGGCTGGGTCACGGGGCACTCCTACATCGTCTACGGCCCGTTGATGAACGGGGCGACCAGCATCGTCTTTGAAGGCGTTCCCAACTATCCCGATTTCGGGCGGTTCTGGGACGTTGTGGCCAAGCATAGGGTCAACATCCTCTATACCGCGCCCACCGCGATCCGCGCGCTGATGCGCGAAGGTGACGAATTTGTGACCAGCCGCGACCGCAGTTCGATCCGCTTGCTCGGCAGCGTGGGCGAGCCGATCAATCCCGAGGCCTGGCGCTGGTATTTCGACGTTGTGGGCGAGGGCCGCTGCCCGATCATCGACACATGGTGGCAGACCGAGACCGGCGGCTGCATGATCACCACGCTCCCGGGTGCGCATGACATGAAGCCCGGCAGTGCAGGCCTGCCAATGTTCGGCATCCGCCCGCAGCTGGTCGATAATGAGGGCGCCGTCTTGGAAGGCGCAACCGAGGGGAACCTCTGCATCACGCATTCGTGGCCGGGTCAGGCGCGCAGCGTCTACGGCGATCACGAGCGTTTCGAACAGACCTATTTCAGCACCTACCAAGGCAAGTACTTCACCGGCGATGGCTGCAAGCGCGATGGCGATGGCTATTACTGGATCACCGGCCGCGTGGACGATGTCATCAACGTCTCGGGCCACCGCATGGGCACCGCCGAGGTTGAAAGCGCGCTGGTGCTGCACGACCTCGTCGCTGAGGCCGCCGTGGTCGGCTATCCGCACGATATCAAGGGGCAGGGCATCTATTGCTATGTCACTTTGAACGCGGGCGAGGAGGGTTCGGACGAACTCTATCAGGAGTTGCGCGCGCATGTGCGCAAGGAGATCGGGCCGATTGCAACGCCGGACCACATCCAATTCACCGACGGCCTGCCCAAGACACGCTCTGGCAAGATCATGCGCCGCATTTTGCGCAAGGTCGCGGAGAATGATTACGGCTCGCTGGGCGATACCTCGACGCTGGCTGATCCCTCGCTGGTTGAGCGTTTGATCGAGGGCCGGCGGGATAGCTGATCCTGCACACTTGCTGCTGATCGGAGGAGGGCACGCGCATGTCGCGGTGCTTGCTGACTGGATCAGGCGAGGGCTTCCTTGCAGCCAAGCGACCCTGCTCACCCCTTCGCCGACCTTGCGCTATTCGGGCATGGTGCCCGGCTGGATCGCGGGGCGTTACGGGCGCGATGAGGGGACGGTTGACCTTGCCGGACTGGCAAAGCGCGCGGGCGCGGAGCTGGTGCTCGACCACTGCATCGCGATTGATCCCGAGGCGCGCTCAGTGCTCACCCAGTCGTGCGGCTTAGTCGGTTTTGATGTGGCGTCGATTGACACTGGCGGGGTCGGACAGGCTGCGCGCATCCTGGGCGATGACCCGCGCCTGATCGACGTGCGGCCGATTGATGCCTTTGTCGAGAAGCTCGACGCCGATCCACCTGCTGCACGCATTGCCGTTGTCGGCGGAGGGGCAGGCGGGGTCGAGATTGCCTTTGCGATGAAGAATCGCGCCGGTGGCGGTACCGAAGTGACTTTGGTGGCGGGCAAAGAGGGGCTGCTGCCTGATTTCTCCAAGGCCGTAAGGCGCAAGGTTCGCAAGGAACTGCGGCGGCAGGGGATCGCCGTGATCGAACAAGACGCGCATTTCGATGGCGGAGACATGCTCGACCCGTTTGATCTCGTGATCGCTGCGCTAGGAAGCGGCGCACCCGGCTGGCCGCGTGCGGGCGGGCTGGCATGCGATGAGGCAGGCTTCATCGCGGTTGACCCTTTCCAGCGCTCCACCTCGCACCCGCATACCTACGCCATCGGAGACGTGGCTTCGCGGCAAGACCACCCGGTCGGTCACTCGGGCGTTCACGCCGTGATGGCTGGACCGATCCATGCGCGCAATTTGCGCGACGTGATGGCAGGGGACGGGCCGACCCGCATTTACTATCCGCGCCCAGCGAGCCTCTACCTGCTTTCGACCGGCAATGGCTCGGCCATCGCCAGCTACGGCCCCTTCGCAGCGCAAGGTCGCTGGGTGGCGCGGCTCAAGCATTGGATCGACAATCGCTGGGTTTCCCAATACGCCACTCTTGCGAGCGGCGCGTAACGAATCCACCGCATAGGCCGAATGGCTACGCAAAAGGGGCTTTCATGAAGAAGATACTGATCATCCTCGCGCTCGCGGCGCTGATCGCGGCGTATTTCGCCTTCGATCTGGGCTCCTACCTCACGCTGGAGGGGATCAAGGCGCTGGTTGCTGACTGGCAGGATTTCTACTCCGAGAACCAGTTCCTCGTCCTCGCCGTGTTCTTCCTGATCTATGTCGCGGTGACCGCCGCTTCGCTGCCCGGAGCGCTGGTGATGACGCTCGCGGCGGGCGCGATGTTCGGGCTCGTCACGGGCACGGTCCTCGTCTCCTTCGCTTCGACTTTGGGGGCAACGCTTGCGTTCCTCTCCTCGCGATATGTCCTGCGCGACACAATCGAAGCACGCTTTGGCGAGCGGTTGAAGGCGATCAATTCGGGGCTTGAGCGCGATGGCGCCTTCTACCTCTTCACCCTGCGCATGATCCCCGCAGTGCCGTTCTTCGTCATCAACCTCGTCATGGGGCTGACGCGGATCAAGACGCTGACCTTTGTGATTGTGAGTCAGATCGGGATGCTGCTGGGCACGATTGTCTTTGTGAATCTCGGCACAAGGCTGGCCGAGATCGAGAGCACGTCTGGCCTGCTCTCGCCTGCGCTGCTGGGCAGCTTCGTCCTGCTCGCCATCGTCCCGTGGATCGCGAAAGGCATTGTCGGCGCGATCAAGCGTCGGCGGGTCTACAAAGGCTTCACACGTCCCAAAAGGTACGACCGCAATATGGTGGTGATCGGCGCGGGTGCGGCGGGGCTGGTGTCTTCGCTCATCGCCTCGACGGTGAAGGCCAAGGTCACTCTGGTCGAAGCGCACGAAATGGGCGGCGACTGCCTCAACACCGGCTGTGTGCCGTCCAAGGCTTTGATCAAGAGCGCAAAGGTGGCCGAGACGATGCGCAAGGCCGACCGATACGGCATCGCGCCGGTCGAACCGAAAGTCCCGTTCAAACAGACCATGGCGCGCGTCATGGACGTGATCAAAACCATCGAACCGCATGACTCGGTCGAGCGTTATGAAGGCCTCGGCGTCGATGTGGTGAAGGGCTATGCCAAGATCGTCGATCCGTGGACGGTCGAGATCGCATTGAACGATGGTGGGACGCAGCGCCTCACCACCCGCTCGATCGTGATCGCCAGCGGCGCGGAGCCGGTTGTGCCTCCGATCGAGGGGATCGAGACCTCCGGCTACCTCACCAGCGAGACGATGTGGGAGGTGTTCTCGCATATGGACGAAGCGCCCGCACGGGTAGCGGTGCTGGGCGGCGGTCCCATCGGATGCGAGCTTTCCCAGTCACTTGCACGGCTTGGCTCGAAAGTGACTCAGGTCGAGATGGAGGATCATGTGCTGGGCCGCGAAGACGAGGACGTCTCGAACCTCGCCCGCAAGGCGCTGGAGGAATCGGGCGTCACGGTCTTGACCGGCCACCGCGCGGTGCGGGTCGCTGATGGCACTCTGTTCACCGAAAGCAGCGCGGGCGAAGCGGCTGTGCCTTACGACGCGCTCATTATCGCAGTCGGGCGCAAGGCGCGGCTCACTGGTTTCGGGTTGGAGGAGCTAGGCATCGACACCGATCGCACTGTTGTTACCGACGAATTCCTCGCGACCAAATTCCCCAACATCTTCGCCGCGGGCGATGTTGCGGGGCCTTACCAGTTCACCCACACCGCCAGCCATCAGGCATGGTTCGCCAGCGTCAACGCGCTGTTCGGCCAGTTCAAGAAGTTCAAAGCCGACTACCGCGTGATCCCTGCCGTGACCTTCCTCGACCCCGAAGTCGCGCGCGTTGGCCTCAATGAAAAAGAGGCGGCAGAGCAGGGCATCGAGGTCGAAGTCACCCGCTATGACCTCGACGATCTCGACCGCGCGATTGCCGAAAGCGAGACCAAGGGTTTTGTCAAAGTCCTCACTCCGGCGGGCGGCAAGGACACCATTCTCGGCGCGACAATCGTGGGCAATAATGCGGGCGAATTGCTTGCCGAATATGTGCTGGCGATGAAGCACAAGCTGGGTCTGAACAAGATCCTCGGCACCGTGCATTCCTATCCGACCATGGCCGAGGCGAACAAGTTTGCCGCCGGCGATTGGAAGAAGGCGCATAAGCCCGAGCGGCTGCTCGGCTGGGTCGAGAAATATCACGACTGGCGGCGCGGCTAGGCTGCGTTGGGGGCCGGGCCTGAGCCGGATTTAAGGGACTGAATTTGGAACTGTTCGATCAATTTCGCGGGGTTCTCGGCATTGCGGTGCTGCTCGCGCTGGCGTGGGGGCTGAGTGAGAATCGCGCAGGCCGTCCGAGCTGGCGATGGATCGCGGGCGCGCTGGCTTTGCAGGGGGTGCTCGCATTGCTGATCGTGCGCGTGCCGTTTGTGTGGGAGGTGGTGACGTTGGCCAATGAAGGGGTCGCGGCGATCGAGCGCGCGACGCTGGACGGCTCTGCTTACATGTTCGGCTATCTGGGCGGCGCCGACCTGCCATTCGAGCTTAAAGAGGGTGCTGGGCCTCCGCTAATCATTGCTTTTCAGATCCTTCCGCTGGTGATCGTGTTTAGCGCGCTGGCGGCGCTGTTGTGGCATTGGGGCGTGCTGCGCTGGTTGGTGAATGGCCTCTCCTTCCTGCTGCGCCGGACGCTGGGCGTGAGCGGGGTTGTGGGCCTGTCGGGCGGGGCGAATATGTTCCTCGGCGTGGTCGAAAGCCCGCTGGTGGTGCGCGCATATTTTGCCCGCATGAGCCGCGCGGAGCTGTTTCAGGTCATGGTCCTCGCGATGGCGACGATCAGCGGCGCGATCCTGATCCTCTACGCGACAACCTTGCGAGCGACCGTGCCTGATGCGGTCGGCCATATGATCGCCGCTTCGCTGATTTCGCTCCCCGCCGCCCTGCTGATCGCCAAGCTGATGGTGCCGGGTGAGGAAGGCGAAGTAGCAACCGAGACTGACAGTGAAGAACCGGGCCTCAAATACGAAAACAGCGTCGATGCCGTGGTCAAAGGGACGATGGACGGGATGCAGCTGTTCCTCGCTGTGATCGCGGTCATCATCGTGATCTTCGCGCTGGTTTCGCTGGCGGATCAGGTGCTCGCTCTGCTGCCACTGGTGGGCGACGAGCCGCTCAGTTTGAAGCGCATCTTTGGCTGGGTCTTTGCGCCCTTTATGTGGCTGATCGGAGTGCCTTGGGGCGAAGCGCAAGCCGCGGGCGGATTGATGGGCACCAAAGCGATCCTCAACGAATATGTCGCCTATCTCGAACTCGCCGCGCTGCCCGAAGGCACGCTTGGCCCGCGCAGCCTGTTGATCGTGACCTATGCGCTGTGCGGAGTGGCGAACCTCGCGAGCGTCGGCCTGCTGGTTTCGACCATCGGCACTCTGTGTCCCGAACGCCGCGCCGAGGCTGCGGGGCTGGGGATCAAGAGCTGGATCGCGGGCAACATTGCCACCGCGATGACCGGCGCTTGGATCGGGCTGCTGACATGGGGATAGCAATCCGTGTTTGACGCCAAGCTTCGGCCGCTGATCGACCCGTCGCTTAACCGCGCAGGGCAGACGCTTGCGGGCATAGGCGTGTCGGCGAACATGCTGACCTTTGCAGGGCTGGCGCTCGGGCTGGGCGGGGCAGTTGCGATTGCGTTCGGACAGCTATGGGTGGGGCTGGCTTTGATCGTAGCAAACCGGCTCGCCGACGGCCTCGATGGAGCGATCGCGCGCGCCAAAGGGCCAACCGATCTCGGCGGCTATTTCGACATTGTCGCCGACTTCGCCTTCTACGTGTCCATCCCGCTCGGCTTCGGAGCGTTGGCGGCTGAGAACACATTGCCTGCGTTGGTGCTGACCGCGAGTTTCGTGCTCACCGGCGTCAGTTTCCTCGCCTTTGCCGTGATCGCCGCGCAGCGCGGGGAAGCGTCCGAGGCGCATGGGCAGAAGAGCTTTTTCTACTCCACCGGCCTTGCCGAAGGGGCAGAGACCATTGCGGTCTTCATCGCCATGTGCCTGTTTCCGGCATGGTTCGGCGTGATCGCCTACGCCTATGCCGGCCTATGCGTGCTGACCGTGTTTCAGCGCAGCGCGCTGGCTGCGGCGATGTTCGCTCAGCGTTGACCGATCTGCTGCGCGACCAGCTCGCGCAGTTCGGCGATGCGAGCGGCATTGGCGCCAAGGTCGCTGCGGCCCACGCGGCTGACCGAGCGGAAGTCGATCTGGTTCTCACCCACGCGCGCGACAACGTCATCCTTGAAGCCGAACCAGAAGGTTTCCGCGACGCCTTCGACACGGCCCGCTTCGGCATCGGTGCGGATATCAGCAAAGCCCATTTCGCCCATTGCAGCGGCTACCGCGGCCACCGCATCAGCCCGGCTCGCTCCGCCCAAAGGCAGCGGGGAAAGCTCGGCATAGGCATCGTTGATGATCTGCGCATGGCTCTTGATTGCGAGTTCAGGCGCGCTGCTCGAATACATCTCGATCTCGCCCAGCGGCAGCTGATAGTCGCTTAGCGGATTGGCTTCGGCTTGCAGGCGAGCGCGGATGGTTTCGGGCGAGAAGCTAGGCGGATTGGCGGTGTCGGTGGCGACATCGTGGATCGGGTTATCGGCAGCGGTTCCGCTCATCATGCCAAGCATCGCAAAAGCGCCCAGCGGCACAAGCAGGCCGATAGCCGCGACCGTAAGCACCCGCTTGCTGCGCGGCTTCTTGAACACGCCAAGCCCGAGCGAAACCAGCGCCGCAACCCCGGTCAGTCCCAGAATGATCGGCCCGCCGCCAATAGTCAGTGTGCCAAGCCCTGTCTGCCAGCTCCACAGCCCTATCTTGGTGCCGAGCGCGGCGACCATGAAGAACAGGGGAGTGAAGACCAGCAGTGCGAGGACGAGCTTGGTGTGCCACTTCAAAAGTGGCGCGGCGCTCGGTATTTCGCTGGCAGTGGCGACTGGCGTTTCGGCGGGCGTTTCGCTGGTGGTGACGTCTGGTGTGGTGTTTTCCATAGGACCGCCTTTTAGCGCCCGCGCCGAGTTAGGCAATCTTGCGCAGTATAAGGGCTTGCAAATCGCCGCGCGCTGGCGGAATTGGAACGCCTCATTTTAAGGAAGACCCTCTCATGCGCGCACTCATAAAGACCACCATCGCACTCGCGGGCCTGGCCGCTTTGTCGGCATGCGGCGGGGGAGCGAGCGAGGATTCAACGGGTGCCGCGCCGAGTGAGGCAGCGGTCGAGCCGTCCGTAGAAGTCGCCTTTGCCGACGTCACCGGCGATCCGGCAGCGGGCGAAGGGGCCTTTGGCCAATGTCGCGCATGCCATTCGCTGGCCGACGACGGACCCGGCGTCGGCCCGACGCTTTACGGCGTGGTCGGGCGGCCCGCTGGCTCGGTCGCGGGCTACAATTACTCCGAAGCCAATGGCAGCGCTGACGTGGTCTGGACCGACGAAGTGCTGTTCGAATATCTCGGCGATCCGAGCGGTTTCCTGCCTGGCACGCGGATGATGATCCCGGGGATCGACGACGCACAGCGGCGCGCGGATCTGATCGCCTTTCTCGAAGCGAACGCCGCCGAGTAGCCGCTAACGCTTGCCCGTTCGGGTGAGCAGCAGCACGGGCAGCAATCCGGCCGCAAGCAGGATCAGGGCGGGGATCGAAGCCTCCACCAGCCGTTCATCGCTGGCGAGCCGGTAGGTGCGCGTCGCCAACGTTTCGAGGTTGAAGGGGCGCAGGATCAAGGTCGCGGGCAATTCGCGCAAAGTGTCGATGAACACGAGCGCTGCGGCGGCGGCCAGACTCGGGCTGAGCAAAGGCGCGTAGATGCGGGTGAGCACGCGCGCAGGGCCAGCGCCGAGCGATCGCGCTGCGGCATCAAGCGAAGGCGGGATTTTGCTGAGGCCGCCCTCGACGCTGTTGTAAGCCACCGTCAGGAACCTCACGCACAGCGCGTAGACTAGCACTGCGCTGGTGCCGGTCAGGATCAACCCGCCCGAATATCCGAATGTGTCGCGCACGAAGCGGCTGAGCGTCCCGTCAATCGCTCCCAGAGGCGCGAGCAGTCCGACCGCGAGCAAGGCTCCCGGCAGCGCGTAACCGAGCGTCGAAACGCGGATTGCGCCCCTCGTTAGCGGTGATGCGGAGCGGGTCTTGGCGAAGCCGAGCAATATGGCGGCGACTACGCAGGCAATCGCGGTCGCAAGGCCCAGCCACAGGCTCCCGCGCGCATAGCTCCACAGATCGCCCGCCGCGCCGAGCGCAACGTCGCTCATCGAAAGCCAGCCCAGATGCGCCGCGGGAATGGCAAAGCCGAGCAGTACTGGCAGTGCGCAGGCGAGGGTCGCGAGTGCCTTGCCCAAGGGCGAAAGCTGGATCAGCGGATCGTCGCTGCGGGCGGAAAGACCGTCTTTGCTCGCGGTCCGGCCTGCGCGGGTGCGGGCCTCCAGCGCAATCAGAACGATGACGAAGGCGAGCATGATCGCGGCGAGTTTGAGCGCCGCCTGCTTGTCCCCCATCGCCAGCCAGCTGCGGAAGATGCCGGTGCTGAAAGTGGGAATCGCGAAATATTGCGCGACCCCGAAATCGGCGAGCACCTCCATCAGGACCAGCGCCAATCCTCCGGCGATTGCGGGCCGCGCGGCGGGCAAGGCAACCCTCCAGAATGCACGCGAAGCGCCCGCGCCAAGGCTGCGCGCGGCGTGGAACTGGCCGAGGCTCTGCGCGGCAAAACCGGCGCGGGCGAGCAGATAGACATAGGGGTAAAGCACGATGCCGAGCACAAAGGCTCCCCCGCCAAGCGAGCGTATCTGCGGGAACCAGTACTCGCCAACGCCAAGCCCCGTTGCAGCGCGAAATGCGCCTTGCACATGGCCGGTGAAATCGAGCAGGTCGGCATAGATATAGGCCGCAATATAGGCCGGAACCGCGAGCGGCAGGACCAGTGCCCATGCGAAGAAAGTCCGCCCCGGAAAGCGCGCTGCGCTCACCAACCACGCGCAGCCTGTGCCGACAATTCCCGCAAGCGCTCCCGCCAGCACCATCAGCAGCAACGTGTTGCCAATATACCGGCCCAACACCGTCTCAGCGAGGTGGGTGAGCGCTTCCAGCCCGCCGCTGGGCGCGGAGACAAGGATCGCAAGGATCGGCAGCGAGGCGAATGCAGCGACGATCAGCGCGCCGATTGTCCAGCCGCTGACTCGGGGATCGCCACCCACAAAGCTTGCAGGTTTCGGCGCGGATTGCGTAAGGCTGCTCACCCGACGTCGCTCCGCGCGCTGCACAGGACCTTATTTTGAGCCTTCAATTCGATCATATTGCCCATGCTTATGGAGATGTGGCGGCGCTGCATGATGTGTCTTTCACCGCGCCGACAGGAGAAATTACCTGCCTGCTTGGATCGTCGGGCTGCGGAAAGTCAACCTTGCTGAACCTCGCCGCCGGATTGCTGAGCGTGCAAAGCGGCAGCGTGTGGGTCGGCGATGAAGTGCTGGCCGAGTCTGGCCGCAACCCGCCGCCTGAGGCGCGGCCTGTCGGCATGGTGTTTCAGGACGGCGCGCTGTTTCCGCATATGAGCATCGCGCAAAATGTTGGCTTTGGTCTGGCCCGCGCTGAGCAGCACGCGGTCGAAGGCTGGCTCGAAGCGGTCGGCCTTGGCGGGCTCGGCGCGCGTTTTCCGCATGAGCTTTCGGGCGGCCAGCAACAACGCGCCGCGCTTGCCCGTGCGATGGCTCCGGGGCCGCAGGTCCTGTTGATGGATGAACCCTTTGCCAGCGTCGATATCGTGCTGCGCCGCCGCCTGCGCCGCGATTGCCGCCGTTTGCTGCGCGAGCGCGGGACGACAACGGTTCTGGTGACGCATGATCCCGAAGAAGCGCTCGATGTAGCGGACCGGATCGCGGTGATGGAAGGCGGACGGATCGTCCAGTTCGGCACGCCGCAGGAATTGCACGAAGCCCCTCAGGCCGCGTCGGTGGGCGCGATTTTCGGCGGTGCGCAAGTGGTGCGCGCCGTGCGCGAGGGCAGCGAATTTCTCACCGCCTTCGGACCGTGGGACGTGGCATCGGCGAGCGGCGATGTGCCCGAAAGTCTGGCGATCGACCTGCTGATCCATGCTGACCAGCTGGACTGCCGCGCGGACCCGTCCGGCCTCGAAGTGCGCGATGTCCAGCCGCTCGGTTCGTCAACGAGGGTGCTGCTTGCGGGCGAGGGCGGGGCGGAGATCACCGCCGAGACTGCCGAAATGATCGAGCCGGGTGCGCGCTATCGCGTCGTGCCCAAGCCAGCGAGCCTTCGCGCCTTTGCGCAAGGGTAATCGCCTGCGAATTTAGCGCTTGCCAAGTTGCAAATACTATTGCAACGCATTCGCAACAAACATGGGAAGGACTCTCGATGAAACGCATGATTCTCGCCGCAGCCATGGCATTTGCAGTCACAGCCTGTTCGCAGAGTGACGCGCCTGCTTCTGATGCCGGAGAGGTCAATGTCTTTTCCTCGCGCCATTACGACACCGATCTGGCGCTCTACGAGGATTTCACCGAGCAGACCGGCATTACCGTCAATCTGATCGAAGCCGACGCCGATGCGCTGATCGAGCGGATTGTGAGCGAAGGCGACCTCACCAGCGCCGACCTGCTCGTCACCGTCGATGCGGGCCGCCTGTGGCGCGCGGAAGAGGCTGGCATTCTCGCTCCGGTGGAATCGGACGTTCTGGGCGAGCGCCTTCCTGCGCATCTGCGCCACCCTGACGGATTGTGGTTCGGCCTTTCGACCCGTGCGCGCGTCATTATCTACAACCGTGCGGCTGGCACTCCGGAGGGCCTCGAAGACTATGCCGACCTCGCCGATCCCGCATGGCGCGGCGATATCTGCATCCGCTCCTCGTCCAACATCTACAACATCTCGCTGCTCTCCAGCATGATCGCCAATCAGGGCGCAGAGGCGGCGGAAAGCTGGGCGAGCGGCGTCGTCGCCAACTTCGCCCGCGATCCGCAGGGCAATGACACCGCGCAGATCGAAAGCGTTGCGGCAGGCGAGTGCCGGATCGCGGTTGTGAACACCTATTACCTCGCGCGCTTCGCCGGCAGCGAAGAGCCCGAACAGCGCGCGATCTTTGATGCGCTGGGCGTGATCTTCCCCGATCAGGACGGCAACGGCACCCATGTGAATGTCAGCGGTGCGGGTCTGGTTGCAGGCGCACCCAACCGCGACAATGCGATCGCCTTCCTCGAATATCTCACTTCGGAGAGCGCGCAGCGTTACTTCGCGGATGGCAACAACGAATATCCCGCGGTTGAAGGATTGCAGGCCAATTCAGCGGTTGAACAACTCGGCACATTCCGCGCCGACACGCTCAACGCGGCAGAAATCGGCCGTAACCAGCGCCAAGCGGTGGAGATTTTCGACCGGGCCGGTTGGAACTGATTTGAAATGGGGGAGGGCGCAAGGCGCGCTTTCACCCCTTATCACTAAACTACCTTGAAGCGGGCGCGCGAAACCTCCATTTGCGCCGCAACCAATATCAGAGGCAGTTTTGACCGAGACGACCACCAGCAATCCGATTCCCCCGCGTGACGCCTTCAATGAAAGCGGCGCGCTTTCGGTCGAGACGATCACCCACGTTCACCAGTGGAACGATGATCTGTTTACGCTCAAGATGACCCGTCCGGCGAGCTTCCGCTTCCGTTCGGGTGAGTTTGTGATGATCGGCCTGCCCAAGGAAGACGGCAAGCCGCTGCTGCGCGCCTATTCGGTCGCCAGCCCGAGCTATGACGAGGAACTCGAATTCCTCTCGATCATCGTGCAAGACGGCCCGCTCACCTCGCGGCTCCAGCATATCAAACCGGGCGATCCGATTTACCTCGGCAAGAAGCCCACCGGCACGCTCGTCACCGACGCGTTGCTGCCGGGCAAGCGGCTGTTCATGCTCTCGACCGGCACCGGCCTAGCTCCGTTTATGAGCCTCGTGCGCGATCCTGAAGTCTACGGCATGTATGACGAAGTGGTGGTGGTACACTCGGTCCGCCGCGTTGCTGATCTGGCCTATCGCGATCTGCTGGAATCGAAGCTCGAAGGCGATCCGCTGCTCGAGGACGAGGACCGGGCCAAGATGATCTACGTGCCCACAGTGACGCGCGAGGATTTCCACACGACCGACCGCATTCAGGTGCTGATCGACGATGGCCGCTTGTTCAAGGATTCGAAGGGAGAGAAGGCCTTCAACCCCGAAACCGACCGCGTGATGCTGTGCGGATCAATGGCGATGATCAAGGATCACGCCGCCGATCTGGAAGCGCGCGGGTTCGAAGAGGGTGCCAACAACAAGCCCGGCCAGTTCGTGATCGAACGCGCCTTTGTGGGTTAGACCCGACTAGCGGTTTCACGCTTTACATCGCCGTCTCTCTCGGGTCAGTTGCGCGCCGTTGTCCTTTGGGCAACTTTACCCGAATGAGAGAGACGACCCGCAATGCTCCAGACCGCGCACCGCACCGCCTATAACACCGATCACGAAGCCTTCCGCGACACCGTTCGCAAGGTTCTCGCTGAACACATGGTGCCGCATCTCGACGCGCATGAGGCCGACGGGATTGTCCCGCGTGAAGCGTGGAAGGCGCTGGGCGAGGCGGGGATGCTGTGCCCCACAGTCAGCGAAGAAAATGGCGGGCTGGGCCTCGATTTCGGTTTCAATTGCGTGGTCAATGAAGAGGTCGCCTATCTCGGCTCATCCGCCGGCTTCACCCTGCAAAACGACATCACGGTCAATTATTTCGAGCGGCTGGGCAATGAGGAACAGCGCGCACGCTATCTGCCCGGTCTGGTGTCAGGCGACATCATCAGCGCGATTGCGATGACCGAACCCGGCGCGGGCAGCGATTTGCAAGGGGTCAAGACCACCGCAGTCGCCGACGGAAATGACCTCATCATCAATGGCTCCAAAACTTACATCACCAACGGCCAGAACGCCGATGTGGTGATCGTGGTGGCCAAGACCGATCCGTCGCAGGGCGCCAAGGGCACTTCGTTGATCCTCGTCGATGCGGGCACGCCCGGCTTTGAGAAAGGGCGCAATCTCGACAAGATCGGGCAGCATTCCGCCGACACTTCGGAACTGTTCTTCGCAGATGTGCGGGTGCCCAGGACCAACATTCTGGGCGGCGAAGGGCGCGGCTTCATCCATCTGATGGAGGAACTGCCGCAGGAGCGCCTCTCTATCGCCGTCACCGCGCAGGCAGGCGCGCAGCGCGCCTTTGACGAAGCGGTGAACTTCACCAAGGATCGCAAGGCCTTCGGACGCACCGTGTTCGAATTCCAGAACACCAAATTCACGCTCGCGGACCTCAAGGCCAAGCTGCAAGTCGGCTGGGCGCATCTCGACTGGGCAATCGCGCGCCACCTTCGCGGAGAGCTGACCACCGATGAAGCCTCAGCGGCCAAGCTGTGGCACACCGAAATGCAGTGGGAGATGGTCGACGCCGCGCTCCAGTTGCATGGAGGCGCGGGCTATATGAACGAATACGCCATCGCGAGACTATGGCGCGACGCGCGCGTCCAGCGCATCTATGGCGGCACCAGCGAGATCATGAAGGAAGTTGTCTCGCGGTCGATCTGAGGGGGCTCGTGGTCGCTGCATGTCGCGACAGGTCGGCGCAGGCGCTGACCCTATTGCTGCCCAATTGATTGCTTAATTCGCAGCCGAAGCGAACCAGGCGCTGAAAGCCTCGCTTAATTCAGGCGAATAGTAGAGAAATTCGGTGGGATCACTGCGCCACGCAGTGCGATGATCCTCGAAGGCAATAAACATCGAGCTTTCGACCGAAGGTTCGCCATAGGCTTCGCGCATCGCGGCAATGGCCGAATTCTCTTCTTCTGGCTCGACCATTACCCAAACCATTTGCAGTCGATCGTCACCGATCACGAATTCGGCAAAGCGCGGTGCGCCGAAGTGATCGAGTCCGTTGCAATCAATCTGTATCTGGCGGTCTTCGACGTTGGGCAGGAATGGCGGATCAATCTCACGTACATTCAAACCGTTTGAGCATTTTCCGTCCAGAGCTTCCTCGACTTCATCTGCGCTAGCACCCCAATCGACAGCTTGGGGCAGCGAGACGTCTTGCGCAAAGGCGGGGCTGCACACAGTAAGAGCCAGAGTGGCAATCGTATAACGCATGTGAGTTCCTTGATCCTGCGCCCAAACAGATGGGCCCGTGCGCTCAATTATAACGGCACATCTCTCATGCAGGTGGCTTACTCTACTAATACACAAAGGATGGCGACGAACAACTTGGAAAGCCTGGGTTTACGGGCTCTCCAGAAGATCAGATCCTTCATAAAGTTTTTGGCGCAGTGGGACTCGGAGCCCCGACGCTCGGGTTATGATTCCACTGGTCGATACAAGCCAGCTTTTGTAGTCAATCGTCCGCTTCCACCCCCAACAATTGCCATCGCTCACCCACACTCGCACATCCCAAAGCGGCCGCTGAGCCAGAAGGCACTCCTTTACAAATCACCCGCCGCGCTCTTCTAGTGCGGTCTAGGGAGAGCATGCGATGAGTAACCCGATTGATTTTACCGGCAAACACGCCCTCGTCATTGGCGGGTCGAGCGGGATCGGCAATGGTATTGCGCAGGGCTTCCGCGCTCAGGGCGCGCGCGTCACTGTTACCGGCACGCGGCCTGATGCGGGCGATTATCTGGAGGCCGAAGATAGCGACTTTGCCGGGCTCGACTACGCGCATCTCGACGTCACAGACCGCGCGGCGGCGGACGCATTGGCGGCGCGATTGGGCGATGTTGATGTGCTGGTGATGAGCCAGGGCATCGTCCATTATGCGCGCAAGGAATTTGAGCGTGAAGGCTGGGACAATGTCATCGACATCAATCTCAACTCGGTGATGGACTGCGCGCGGGCGTTCCACTCCGCGCTTAAGGAAGCGGGCGGGACGATGATCGTCGTGTCATCGGTCGCGGCGTTCAAATCGACCTTTGGCAATCCGGCCTATGGCGCCTCGAAAGCGGGCGCGGCGAGTCTTGTGAAATCCCTCGGCGAGGCATGGGCACGCGACGGCATCCGCGTGAACGGCATTGCGCCGGGACTGGTCCCGACCAAGCTCACGACTGTGACGACCGAGCATGAGGGCCGGCGCGAGGGCGCGCTCGCTAACATCCCGCTGCGCCGTTTCGGCACGCCGGATGATATGGCAGGCGCGGCTCTGTTCCTTGCCTCGCCGCTGGCTGGCTATGTCACCGGTCAGACGCTGGTGGTCGATGGGGGGCTGACGCTGTCTTGATCGGGTCTTGAGCGCGAAGCGAGGGTGAGGTTTCGTTTTTTCCTACACGCGCCAAAGCCGCTATAGAGGCGGCTGGACAACAACCGAACGGACGCAAATGTGAAAGTTGACACTCTAACTCCCCAAAATTGCGAAATTTTCTCGGGTTTTGAGTGTTTTGCAGAGAAGGCCAATTTTTTAAACAGGGCACTTGGGTGGTCCAAGTCTGTGCCCGCATCTCCGGCAATCAAAGGACACAAGCGGCTATGAAGTTCACCCGTCTCGGCCAATCGGGCCTATCGGTTTCGCGCCTGTGTCTGGGCTGCATGTCCTATGGCGACACGACCAAGGGCTGGCACGGCGACTGGCTGCTGGGCGAGGAGGAGAGCCGTCCGTTCTTCCGCCAAGCGCTGGAGGCCGGGATCAACTTCTTCGATACCGCGAATGGCTATTCGGGCGGGACGAGCGAGGAGATCACCGGCAAGCTGCTCAAGGAAATGGCAAAGCGCGACGAGATCGTGGTGGCGACCAAAGCCTTCATCCCGTGGCGCAATGCTCCGAATACCGGCGGGCTGTCGCGTAAGGCTCTGATGCAGGCGGTCGATGACAGCCTGACGCGGCTGGGCTTGGACTATATCGACCTGTTCCAGATCCACCGCTGGGACGATGCGACCCCGATCGAGGAGACGATGGAGGCGCTGCACGACATCGTGAAGGCGGGCAAGGCGCGCTATATCGGGGCTTCGTCGATGTATGCGTGGCAGTTCGCGCGTGCGCAGGAGACGGCGCGTGCAAATGGCTGGACGCGCTTCATTGCAATGCAGAACCAATTGAACCTCATCTACCGCGAGGAAGAGCGCGAGATGCTCCCCCTATGCGAGGCTGAAGGGGTCGGGGTGATCCCGTGGAGCCCGCTGGCGCGCGGGCGGCTGGCGCGGCCTGTGGGGGAGGAGACGGTGCGGAGCAAAACCGATGGCTTTGGCAAGGTGATCTACCCCGAGGATGAGGCTGACAATGCGGTGATCGGCGCGCTGGCTGAACTGGCCGAAGCACGCGGGCGTCCGATGGCGAGCCTTGCGCTGGCGTGGCACTTCACCAAACCGGCGGTGGCCGCGCCCATCATCGGCGCGACCAAGGCAAGCCATATCGATGCTGCGGTGGCCGCGCTCGACATCGAGCTGACGGCGGACGAGGTGGCTGCGCTGGAGGCCGCTTACCGCCCCAAATGGCCCACCGCGATGGCGATGGGACTGCCCGGAATGGATCAGGTGAGCGTGCTGGGCGACTAGTGTGCCGCCTTCTCCTGCGAGCCGGGCTGAATTGGCATTTTGGCGATGCGGGTAATTGGGGTAGCATGGCGCTCTTGTGGAGGGGACGGCATGATTCTCGAATCTTCGGGAAATCGCGTGTTTACGGCGCGAGGCGCCTTGATTTGCATAGCGACGTCGCTGGTGCTGACCGCGATGCCCGCTCGTGCAGATGTGATGGAAGTGGGCCCTGACGGGGCGCGCTGGGTGGCTGGCGGCAGCTCGGTGCTGGTCGGGCAGCCTTCGCGCGAGCCGCTGCGCGATGTCTCCGGCTTGAACGTGCCCGACGATATCGTGGGAAGCACGCAGGCCAATGCCTCCGGTATCCCGCCGCAATACGCCGCCAAGATCGCTGAACTCGCCGCGCGTTACGACCTCAGCCCCAGCCTGCTCGAGGCGCTGGTGTGGCAGGAGAGCCGCTGGCGCGAGAATGCGGTCAGCCATGCGGGCGCAAGGGGGCTGGCGCAGCTGATGCCGGGCACCGCGCGCTATCTGGGCGTCGATCCGGATGATCCGATGCAAAACCTCGAAGGCGGCGCGCGTTACCTGCGCGAACAGCTCGACCGGTTTGACGGCGACCTTGAGAAAGCGCTTGCCGCTTACAATGCAGGCCCGGGGCGAGTGATCCGCGCCGGCGGCATTCCCAATATTCGCGAGACTCAAGGATATGTCGCGGCCATCATGGGCCGCCTCGCCGACCACTCACGCGCACCCGCGCCCTGACAGACTGATATACAAAGCGCCGAGCGCTACAAAGGAAGATGGACCACTCGATGAAATCGCTTCTCCGCCTACCGGCCCGCATCGCAGCCATGCTGACGGTGCTGCTCGCGGCCATCGCAGGCCCAAAGGCAGCATTCGCGCAGGCTCTGCCGCAAGCCGCCGCGCCGCAGGGTTCGGGCCCGATCGTGAACGCGATGCTGTGGATGCAGTCGATCCTGCTTGGCCCCATCGCAACCAGTTTGGCTGTGATGGCAGTTGCTGCTGTGGGCTTCATGATGCTGACGGGGCGGATGAACTGGCGTTTTGGCGCGACCGTGATCATCGGCGTCTTCATCATCTTCGGCGCTCCGGTGATTGTCGCCGGTATCGCAGGCGCGACGTAGGGAGATCGAGCAACCAATGAGCGATCTTGTCCGCCATCCTGTCCACCGCGCGCTGACGCGGCCGCAGATGTTTGCGGGGGTGACGATGAACTTCTTCGTCATCAACATGATGGTGACGACGATCGCGTTCCTGCTGCTCAAAAGCTACTGGATCGCGCCGGTGCCGGTGGTGATGCACGTCATCGGCTACTTCGCGTCTTTGCGCGAACCGCGCATCTTTGACCTCTGGATCACCAAGGTATCCAAGTGCCCGCGCGTGCCCAACTTCAAGCGGTGGGGGTGCAATTCCTATGCGCCCTGACCTGATG
Source organism: uncultured Erythrobacter sp. (assembly GCF_947492365.1). Taxonomy (NCBI): domain Bacteria; kingdom Pseudomonadati; phylum Pseudomonadota; class Alphaproteobacteria; order Sphingomonadales; family Erythrobacteraceae; genus Erythrobacter; species uncultured Erythrobacter sp. The sequence goes on along the minus strand of NZ_CANLMB010000001.1, from coordinate 1,648,161 downwards.
ATCGAGGCCCGCCGATGGTGAAGTGGATCGGCCCTGCTGCATGGAGCGCGAAGGAAGCGCGTGTTGGCGACCGGCTGCCATATGAGCGGCTGATCGACGAAAACACCGTGCTTCTGCGCGATGGTTCGGTGATGAGCGCCATCCAGGTGCCGGGCCTGCTGTTCGAGACCGAGGATTCGCAAGCGCTCAACGCCCATGCCGCGACGCGCGAGGTTGTGCTGCGATCAACGCTCGATGCGCGCTTTGTCCTCTATCACCACGTCATCCGGCGCCGGGTTGAAGTCGAGCTGGACGGCGAGTTCCCTGATCCGCTCTCGCGCCATATCGACGCACGCTGGAAAGAGCGACTGGCAGGTGGTTCGCTGTTCATCAACGATCAGTTCGTCACCCTCATCCGCCGCCCCGCGCGCGGCAAGACCGGCCTGCCCGAACGCATGGCCAAGTTCTTCTCGCGTCAGGCACACAGCGCGCTCGAAGCCGACCCCAAGGACGTCCGTAGCCTCAAGGCAGCGGTCACAGGGTTGGTCGCATCGCTCTCTCCATACGGAGCGGTGGTGCTGGGTGACTACGATGCGCCTGGCGGAACCGGGGGCAGCAATTCGGAGATGCTCGAACTGCTCTCCGCGCTCTATAATGGCGAGATGCGCCCCGTGCGCCGCCCCGCAGCCGACACCGATATCGGCCATATGATCCCCTATCGCCGCGCGAGCTTTGGGCTCGATGCGATGGAGATCAAGGGCGCGGGTCAGCCGGACTTCGCTGCGGTACTGGGCCTCAAGGACTATCCCGAGGCAACCTCGCCCGGAATGCTCGACCCGCTGCTGCGTCTGCCGTTCGAGATGGTCGTGACCGAAAGCTACGCGCCCAGCGAGCGCACCACTGCGCGCGAGAGGATCGACCTAGCTCTGCGCCGCTCGCGCTCGGTCGATGAAGAGGCCGCGGCTGAGCGCGCTGACATGATGGCCGCGCGTGATGAGCTGGGCAATGGCGTGGTCGGCTTTGGCGATCACCATCTGACCGTGCTGGTGCGCGAGCGCGCGCTTGACCGGCTCGACGATGCTGCCGCCGCGTGCACCGCTGCGCTGGCTGATACCGGCGCGATTGCAGTGCGCGAGGACACCAATCTGGAGCCGTCATTCTGGGCGCAGTTCCCGGGCAACGAGGAATATGTCGTGCGCCGCGCGCTGATCTCCTCGGCCAATATGGCGAGCTTCGGCAGCTTCCACGGCTTTGCGCTGGGGCAGGCGAGCGGCAACCATTGGGGCGATGCGATCACGCTGCTGGAGACGACCAGCGCGACGCCGTTCTTCTTCAACTTCCATCACGGAGATCTCGGCAATTTCTCGGTCATCGGGCCGAGCGGGTCGGGCAAGACGGTGGTGATGAACTTCCTTGCCGCCCAAGCGCAAAAGGTGAAACCGCGCACGATCCTGTTCGACAAGGATCGCGGGGCAGAGCTGTTCATTCGCGGGATCGGCGGGCGCTATGACCGGATCAATCCCGGCGAGCCAACCGGCTTCAATCCGCTCTCGCTGCCTGACACGCCGAGCAACAAGGCGTTTCTGCGCGATTGGCTGGGCGTGCTGCTCGGAGCGGACGGGCCGGAGGAATTTGCGATCATCAGCGCGGCTGTCGATGCGACCTATGCCAACGATCCGAAACTGCGGCGGTTGCGGCACTTCAAGGAGCTGCTCGCCGGGGCCAAGCGCCCGCAACCCGGTGATCTGGCCGACCGGCTAAGCGCGTGGATCGGAAGTGCGTCTGGCGACGGCGGCGAACATGCGTGGCTGTTCGATAATGAGGTCGACGCGCTCGATCTGGACAGCCGCGTTCTCGGCTTCGACATGACGCAGCTGCTCGACAATCCGCGCCTGCGCACGCCGACCATGATGTATCTCTTCCACCGTATTGACGAGCGGCTGGACGGTGAACCGACCATGATCCTGATCGATGAGGGGTGGAAGGCGCTCGATGACGAGGTCTTCGCCGCGCGCATTCGCGACTGGCTCAAGACCTTGCGCAAACGCAACGCGCTGGTCGGTTTCGCCACGCAAAGCGCGCGCGATGCGCTGGAAAGCCGGATTTCGACCGCTCTGGTCGAGCAAACCGCGACCATGATCTTCATGCCCAACAGCCGCGCGCGGGCGGAGGATTATTGCGACGGCTTTGGCCTGACCGATCACGAGCTGGCGCTGATCCGAAGCCTGCCCGCACACAGCCGCTGTTTCCTCGTCCGCCAGCCCGATGCGAGCGTGGTGGTGCGGCTCGATCTGTCAGGCGCGCCCGAAGTGCTCACCATCCTCTCCGGCCGCGAGACGGCAGTGCGCCGCCTTGACCTGCTGCGCGAGGCGGTGGGTGATGCGCCGAGCGAGTGGTATCCCGCGCTCACCGATTGCGCGTGGCCGGACGGCGCCAGCACCGAACGGCAGGCGGCCGAATGACGACCTCGTGCGATCTTGTGGCACAGGAAGTGGGCAGCGGCGTCGCGGCGGCGCTCACGGCGGTGGACTGCATCGCGACCAATGTCAGCGAAGAGGCGTTCAACCGGCTATTCGGAGCGGATGGCCAGCTTGGCGTCGCGCTTACAATTGCGCTCACACTTTACGTCGCCTTCTTCGGCTTCAGCCTGATTCTGGGCCGTTCGAACCTGTCGATCCGGGCATTCATCCCCAAGATGATGACTATCGGTCTGGTTCTGACCTTTGCGACCAGTTTCGCGGTGTTCCAGCAGTTCTTCTACTCGATTTTCGTCCTCACGCCGGATTGGCTGGCGACCCAGATCACCGACAGCGACGGATCGGCGACCGCCACTTTCGCAGCAAAACTGGATGTGGTGTTCCTAGTCGTGCAGGAGGCCAGTCAGGGGCAGGAAAATATCAGCCTGTTCTCCCCGCCGGGAATGATGTGGGCTGGCGCGATGCTGCTGTTGCTTGGCACCGCAGGTCTGTTGGTCACAGCGCGCATCGGCCTCGCATTGCTGCTCGCGATTGGCCCGATCTTTGTGGTTTTGGGGCTGTTCAACGGGACGCGCGGGCTGTTTGTCGGCTGGCTCAAGGGGCTCGTGATGCTTGCGCTGGCGCCTTTGTTTGCAGTCGTCGGAGGCTCGATCATGCTGGAGATCGCGGTGCCGGTCCTTGCGGCCTTGGTCGCTCAGCCGGGGCAGATTGATCCGCAGGCAGCGATGGCGTTCTTCGTCGTGGGATTTGTCCATGCCTTGCTGATGATCATGGTGCTTAAAGTGTCGAGCAATATGGTCGCAGGCTGGCAGGTCTTTGGCCTCGCAAAGCCGGACGTGCCGGCCGAGCCCGGGGTCGAGACGGCGCGCATGGGGCCGCAGCAAATGCCCAGTGTCCTGCCCGTGCGCTCCGGTGCTGCGGGCCCTGCACAAGTTGGGGCCACCGCCCCGCGCCGCGTGGATGTCGCGATGGCGAGCGCCTATGCGGCCAATGACGCAGGGCCAGTCAACACGCACACAACCTGCGAGACAAAGGTTTTCGCGACCTCGTCCGCCCGAACCCAAACCACTTCCGCAAGCGCTGCCGCATCGCGCACACGCGGGATCGGCAACCGCTTCCGCACGGCGGGTGCGCATAGAAAATCGGAGACAGGCTAATGTTTAGCGCCGGGCCTTTGCGGCTCCTTTGTCTTGGTATCGCGATTGCCGTCGCGGCTCCTCTCGCGGCGCAAGAGGCGCGCGCTGACGATCCGCGCGCCCATGATCCGCGCCTCGTCACGCTGACCTTCGACGAGACGCGCGTCTTCACGATCAACGGCAAGGTCCGCGTTCAGACCACGATAAAATTCGCACCCGACGAGCTGATCCAGAACGTCGCAATCGGCGACAGCGCGGCGTGGCAGGTCCAGCCCAATCAGGCGCAGACGATCCTGTTCGTTAAGCCGCTGGAGCCGAGCGCGCGCACCAATATGACGGTCGTGACAAGCCGCCGGACCTACCTGTTTGACCTCGTCGCATCCCCGCGCAATCAGCCGCTTTATGTCATGCAGTTCCGCTATCCCGATATCGAAGCCGCCGAAGCCGAAGCCGCGCGCATTGTAGCCGAGGAAGCGCAGCGCGAAGAGGCAAATGCGCTCGAACTGGCGGCGGCCAATGATCCCTATGCGGTGAGCGATCCGGCGCGGCTCAATTTCGACTGGGTGGGCGAGGGCGACCGGGCTCTGCTGCCCGCGCGTGCCTTCGACAATGGCGAGGCTATGTTTCTCAGCTGGCCTGCCGGGACGTCGATCCCCGCGATCCTGATTACCAATGAGGATGGCGATGAGGGGCCGGTGAACTTCACCCCGCGCGGTGACACTCTGGTGCTCGACTTCGTGCCGAGCCAGATCATCTTGCGTTCGGGCGACGAGCGCGCGACGCTGACCAACAATGCCCCGCAGCCGCGCAGTGCGGGCCTGAGCGATGACGAGCGCCGCGGATCATGATGCCGCGCCGCACCCGAATAGAGATGGAGAGGGTACAATGCGCCTAGCCATGCGACTTCCGCCCAAAAAGGGCGACAGCCCCGGCAGCGGAGATCAGGATCCGCGCGACGAGACATCGGCGGAGGTCATCGACCTTGCCAGCCGCAGTGGCTTCTCGCCGGTCGCCGAGCGCCGGACCAAGACCGAGGGGCTGGGACTGGCTGCTGGCGTAGCAATTGTCGCGCTGCTTGGCGCGACGACCTATTGGGCGATGAATGCAGCTCAGATGCCTGCTGAACAGACCGCCGCGCCTGCACAAACCGCAGCTCCAGTAGCGCCGATGCCTGTGGTGGCTCCTGAACCGCAGCAGGCCGTAGCGCCCGTGCCAAGCCCGATCCCCGCACCCGTTCCGATCCGTTCCAATCCGCCGGCGGTTGTCCTCGCCGCCAATCCCTATGCCAGCCCCAGCCTCGTCTATGATGCGAGCGCGAATGCGCAACGCGCGCAGGCCGCCGATCCCGCAGCCGCTATCGCCGCTGCGGCTGCGCCAATGGCTGGCGATGGCGGAGCAATCGGCTCTGCTGCCCAGTTTGCCAGCCGTGTCGGCGGCGTTGGCGGAGCGCCCGCGCAGGCGCGCGCTATGGCTAACCCTTCGACCACTGTCATCGAAGGCACCATGATCCCCGCAATCCTCGAAACCGCGATCAACACCGATGTGCCGGGCTATGTCCGCGCGGTGGTGAGTCAGGATGTGCGCAGCTTTGATGGGACTGAGATACTGATCCCGCGCAGTTCGCGGCTGATCGGGCAGTATCAATCAGGCGTGCAGCAGGGGCAAAAGCGCGCCTATGTGATCTGGACCCGCTTGATCCGCCCTGATGGGGCATCGGTCAATATCGCCTCGCCCGCAGTGGCGTTCGACGGGACTACGGGCCTTGCAGGCGATGTCGACAACCACTTCTTCCGCCGGTTCGGTTCAGCCATGCTGCTGTCGGTTGTCGGCGGATTGGGCGCGATTGCGAGCGGGGGAACCTCGGTCATTCTAGGCGGAGCGGGGCAGAGCGCCGCCAGCATCGCCGCGCAGCAGGACGGGCAGATTAGTCCGACCATACGCGTAGGGATGGGCGAGCCGATCCGCGTCTTCACCGCGCGTGACCTCGATTTCAGCCAAGTGAGCCAGTAGGCGCGCAAGAGGCAGAATGAGCGCGGATATCCACCCTCTTACTTCCAGTCCGGACAAGGCCCCTGAGGCTGAGGACTACGCGCCCATCGATGGTGAGCGCAGCGTCTATCTCGATGCCTATCTCGCCCCGTTCAAACGCTGGCTCGACCGCGACACGGTGACCGAGATCATGGTCAATGCGCCCGGCGAGATATGGATCGAGGACGCCTCTGATCCGGGCATGAAGCGGATCGACGCGCCTGAAATTGACGACCGGCTGGTGCAGCGCCTTGCAGAGCAGGTTGCACGGGTCAGCCATCAGGGCATCAATCGCGAGCACCCGCTGCTCGGTGCGACGCTGCCTGCCAAGGGGAATGAGAGCGGCGCCCGCATCCAGTTCTGCGGGCCTCCTGCAAGCCGCAAGCACTGGGTCATGGCTATCCGCCGCCATCGCCGGCTCGACCTGCCGCTTGATGCCTATGACACAGGTCCGCTGACGGGCGAGGTGCCGGTTGCGATGCCCGACGCCCAGAAGGAACCGATTGCCTATCTGCGCGAGGCGATCCGCCATCGCCGCACGATCCTGATTTCGGGCGGGACCAGCACCGGCAAGACCACTTTCCTCAACGCGATGCTGGGCGAAATCCCGCAGGAAGAGCGCGTCGTGCTGGTTGAAGACACGCCCGAGCTCAAATTCCCGGGCGAGAATTCGGTGGGCCTCGTCGCGGTGAAAGGCGAGCTGGGAGAGGCCAAGGTGACCGCCAACGAGCTGCTTCAGGCCGCGCTTCGCCTGCGCCCTGACCGGATTGTGCTGGGCGAGCTGCGCGGCGCGGAGAGCGTTTCTTTCCTGCGCGCGATCAACACCGGACATCCGGGCAGCTTTTCCACGATCCACGCCAATTCCCTGCACGGTGCGCTGGAGCAGCTTTCGCTGATGGTGATGCAAACCGGGATTGGGCTTAGCCGGTCGGACACAATCGCCTATGCCGCCAATGTGATCGACGTGATCGTGCAATTGGGCCGCGATGAGAACGGCAAGCGCGGGATCACTGCCATCGCGGAAAGCAAGACCTTGCTGTGACGAACGCGCGAGATGCGGATGCCTATTTCAACCGCGAATTGTCATGGCTCGCCTTTAACGATCGGGTGCTGGCGGAGGCGTGCAACACGCGCTACCCGCTGCTCGAAAGGCTGCGTTTCCTGTCGATCTCGGGGAGCAATCTGGACGAGTTTATGATGATACGCGTCGCCGGACTTGTGGGTCAGGTTCAGCGCGGGATCGACAAGCCCTCGATTGAAGGGCGCACACCAACCCAGCAGCTTATCGAGATCCGTCAGCGGATCGAAAAATTGTCAGCAATGCAGCAGGATATCTGGCGCGAATTGCGCGCATTGCTGGCACAGTCGGCAATCCATATTGCCGATGAGGACCGGGTAAAACCGGCAGCGTACCAATGGCTTAAAGCCTATTTCCTCGAAGAAATCCTGCCCGTTATAACCCCGCAGGCGCTCGATCCGGCGCACCCGTTTCCCTTCGTCAACAATGAAGGGATGGGAATCCTCTTCACACTCACGCGCAAGTCCGATCACGAACAGATCAGCGAGATGGTGTTGATCCCTAGCGCGCTGCCGCGCTTTGTCCGTGTGCCGGGCGAAATCGCCGGTGATGACGAGGCTATCTACATCTCCATCGCCAGCCTGATCCAGCGTTATGCGAAGAAGCTCTTCCCGGGATTTACTATCGTGGGAGACGGGTTGTTCCGGGTGCTGCGTGACAGCGATATCGAGATCGAGGAAGAGGCGGAAGACCTTGTGCGCACCTTCCGCAGCGCGATCCAGCGGCGGCGGCGGGGACAGGTGATCCAGCTGGAGATCGAAGACGATTTTGACCCGCTCGCCGAGCGCCTGCTTCTCGAGCAGCTTGGCGTCACCGAAGCGGCGGTAATCAAAACCGATGGCGTGATCGGGATCGACGGGCTTGAAGAAATCGCGCGCGAGGACCGGCCCGATCTCAAATTCGAAGCCTATGCCCCGCGCTATCCCGAACGCATTCGTGAACATGACGGCGATGCCTTTTCCGCGATCCGCGAAAAGGACATCGTCATCCACCACCCTTATGAAAGTTTCGAAGTGGTGGTCGATTTCATCCGTCAGGCCGCTGCCGACCCTGATGTCGTAGCGATCAAGCAAACGCTCTACCGCGCAGGCTCACAATCTGCGGTGATCAACGCGCTGATCGAGGCGGCTGAAAATGGCAAATCAGTCACCGCCTTGGTTGAGCTTAAGGCGCGGTTTGACGAGGAGCAGAACCTCAAATGGGCGAGCAAGCTTGAACGTGCAGGCGTGCAGGTCATCTACGGCTTCACCGATTGGAAGACCCACGCCAAGGTCGCAATGGTGGTCCGCCGCGAGGAAGACGGTTTTCGCACCTACTGCCATTTCGGCACTGGCAATTATCACCCTCTGACAGCGCGAGTTTACACCGATCTGTCATTCTTTACCGCTGATCCTAGGCTTGGGCGGGATGCGGCCAAGATGATGAATTTCGTCACTGGCTATGTCGAGCCTGAAGCACTGGAGCAGATTGCCATCGCGCCGCTCAATCTGCGCGAAGAAATCTCCGCGCGGATCGAGACCGAGATTGCCAATGCGCGCGCGGGAAAGCCCGCTGCGATCTGGATCAAATGCAATCAGATATCCGATGCAAGGATGATCGACCGGCTCTATGCCGCCAGTGAGGCGGGGGTGGAGATCGAGCTGGTTGTGCGCGGCATTTGCTGTTTGCGTCCCGGTGTCCCGGGCTTGAGCGAAAACATTCGCGTTCGCTCGATTATCGGGCGCTTCCTCGAGCACAGCCGCATTTACGCCTTTGCAAACGGTCACAAGATGCCGAGCCCCGATGCCGCATTGTTCATCTCTTCAGCGGACCTGATGGAGCGCAATCTCGATCGCCGGGTCGAGGCGCTGATCCCGATTCGCAATCGAACGGTGCATGACCAGATCCTGCAACAGGTGCTGCTCGCCAATATGCTCGACACCCAGCAAAGCTGGTGGCTGCATGAGGATGGCAGCTATTCGCGGGTTGAGGCCGAGGACAAGCCCTTCAACTGCCACCGATACTTTATGACCAACCCTTCGCTTTCCGGACGCGGCGGCGCATTGGAGGCGGGTGCGGTGCCGCAATTGTCGCTCCGCCGGGGGCGGACCGCATGAGGCGAAAGGCATGAACAGCAGGCGCAAACGCGAACAACGCGAGGGCACCTTTGCCGGCAGCAGTGCCGAGCGCGCGATCATTGATATCGGGTCGAACACGGTGCGCCTCGTCGTCTATGGTGGTTCAATGCGCGCGCCGGTCGTGCTGCTCAATGAAAAAGTTACCGCACGGCTTGGCCGCGATATTGCGGTTAGCGGACGGCTTGCCGATGAAGCGGTTGAACTGGCGATGGGCGGGCTTGCGCGGTTCGCGCTGCTGCTCGATGACCTTGGCATTGACGATGTCGAGACGGTTGCAACCGCCGCCGTGCGCGAGGCCAGCAACGGGCCGGAGTTTATCGGCGAGATTCAGAGGCTGGGCTTCGCGCCGCGCCTCCTTTCGGGCGAGGAAGAGGCATGCGTGAGCGCGAGTGGCATCGCCGGTGCCTTCCCTGGTGCTCAGGGCAGCGTCGCTGACCTCGGGGGGGGCAGTCTGGAACTTGTCGCCATCAATCAGGGCGAGACGGGTCAGCCGGTCTCGATGCCGCTGGGGGCGTTGAGGCTGCCGGAATACCGGCTTGGCCGCGATACAGACGCCGAAATGCGCAAAGCGCTCGAAAGCGTGATCGGCAAGAACGGCTGGAATCTAGCAAGCGGGAAAGCTCACGAACCGCAGCCGCTCTATCTGGTTGGGGGGACATGGCGCGCAATGGCGGTGTTTGCGATGGAATCGCGCAGCCATCCGCTCACCGACCCGCACGGCTTTGAGCTGAGCGCCAAAGGTGCGGCAAAGCTGGCGACCCGCCTATCGGGCGAGAGCGCCGCCCGTCTCGGCTCGCATCCGCGCATTTCCTCCATGCGCGCGGAAATGCTGCCTGATGCGGCGGTGTTGCTCCACGCTCTGCTTCTGCAATTGGGGCCAAGCCGCGTGGTGTTCTCTTCGTGGGGCCTGCGTGAAGGGCTGCTCTATGACCGGCTGGAGGCTCATGAGAAATCGCAAGATCCGTTGCTGACGGGCGTCTCTGCCTTTGCCAAATTGCGCGGTGCTCCCGCCACATTGGCAACACGGATTGCGGGATGGACCGTTGATGCTGCGCCGTCGCGAATTCATGGCAGCGAGCGGCTGCGGCTGGCGGCGACTATGCTCGCACTCGCATCGATGCAGATCGAGCCCAATATCCGCCTGCCGCAAGCGATAGACTGGGCGCTGCACAAGCGCTGGATCGCTATTGACGCTGGCGAGCGAGCGCTGCTCGCCGCTGCGATTGCGGCCAATGGCAACGCGCTTGATCTGCCTGAAAGCGTCAAGGCGCTTGCGAGCGAGGAAGCGCTGGAGGAGGCCGTCTGCTGGGGTCTCGCGGTTCGGCTCGCGAGGCGCTTGGGAGCACGCTCGCGCAGATCGCTGGAAGTCAGCCGGCTGCGGGTCGAGAATGGCGAGTTGGTGCTTCGGCTTGCGAGGAGTCACGCCGCTTTGTTCGGGCAGCCGAGCGAGAAGGACATCGCGCTACTCGCAGGCAGGCTTGGCATTGGATGGCGGGTCGAGATCGTGGCGGACGATGGTCTGCACGCCAACGCCGACGATCGCTCCTGAGCGCTAGGCCTTGCCCGAAAAGGGCGAAAAGTCGGTGTCGGTGTCATACAAATCCACCCCTTCTGCCTTCTTCAATCGGTTCACCATCAGATAGGTGACTGGGGTCAAGGCAGCCTCCCACACGACCTTGAGCAGCCAATTGGTCACCATCACCGTCAGAACAGCTTCAGTCGTCCAGATGCCCCAGAATGCGATTGGGTAGAAGATAAGGCTGTCAACGCCTTGCCCCACCACGGTAGAGCCAATCGTGCGCGACCACAGCGCCTTGCCCTTGGTCCAGACTTTCATCTTGGCCATGACATAGGAATTGACGAACTCGCCTGCCCAGAACGCGGTGATTGAGGCGAGAACGATGCGCCAGGTGCTGCCGAATACAGATTCGTAAGTTTGCTGGCAGATCGCACCGGGAACGGCCTGCGGATCACCGCGCATGTCCAGTGAGGCCGAACCAGCACATTGCCACCCGTCAAAGGCGGGCAGGCTGACCACGACATAGCTCATAAAGGCGAGGAAGATCATCGCGGCAAAGCCGGTCCAGATCACCCGCCGCGCGCGGGCAAAACCGTAAATCTCGGTCAGAATGTCGCCGATGACATAACCGAGCGGGAAGAACAGGATGCCTGCGCCGTAGATGAAGATGCCTTCGGGAGCAGGCCACCAACCGGCAGGCCACCAGCTGACTTCGAGAAAGGTGAGCTTTGCCGCGCCGATCAGATTGGACAAAAGCAGGATCGCGACAAAAGCCGCCATGACGAATTCGTAGTAGCGGAAACTGACCGGAGCATGGCTAGTGGCCTGAACTCCATCATCAGGATCGTCGTCAAATGCGGCGGCTTTATCGGGTTTATCCATCGGCCAAGTGACTAGCGCGATTTGAATGCTCGGAAAAGCGCGCTATTGGCACCCGCAACGCGCCCTTAGCTCAGCTGGATAGAGCACGGGACTTCTAATCCTGAGGTCGCAGGTTCGACTCCTGCAGGGCGCGCCATTTTTGTTTCGATTACGCCCGCGCCACGGTCTCAAGCAATTCCGAAGTGATGGGATAGCCAGCATCGGCCTTGATCGTGAGCATTGGCTTGTCGCCGCTCGTATCGATTTGCGGAACGATGGTTTTGACCGGAATGGCCTCGGCCTGCGCGCGCGCTTCCTCGAAACTGGCGAACAAGGCCAGCCGTTCCAAATTGCGCCGGGTGGGGAAGATTAATTTGATCTCGCCCGTCTCGGCCATGTCGAGTGCGCCTTGTGCGCTCACCCAGAACAGGCGTGTATTCTCCGAATTGTCAGTCGAGACATCGACTTCGCCGGTGCCGAGATTGGCGAGGTAAAAGCGGGTGTCATAGACGCGCGGAATTCGCTCATTCTTGGGATACCAGCGCGCGAACGGGGTTATTTGCGGAAGGTCAATTGACCAGCCAAATTCCTCCAGCACGGGCGGAAGCTCGTTTTTCTCCTCGAGCATCGCGCGCGCCTTTGCCGCTTTGTCGGCATCGATTGCGCCTTCAAGCCCGAGAGCAAGTCCCGTTTCCTCGAGAGTTTCGCGGATCGCGGCGATCTGGTGCGCGGCCTCGTCAACTGCAATCGCGCCGCCCGATTGCGCGGCGACTTCCTCTCCCAGCAGAAAGTCCGAAGGGTCAACGCGCCCACCCGGGAATACCGCCATGCCGCCGGCAAAGACCATTGTGCGTGAGCGAACCGTCATCAGGATTTCCGGCGCACCCCCATCGGCTGCGTTGCGGAAGATGATGATTGTCGCGGCGGGAATTCCCTCCGCTACGGGTTGCCCATTAAGGTTGGATTCGGTGCTCATAGAGCATGGTGATGGCGGTCTTGTGCGCGAAAGCCAAGCGCCCGCAGCGGGCCCTGTCGGTATATCTTACATCTCCGAGAGCGTATATCTCTTGGAAACTATGTAAAGCACTGATTTTATGCGTCTGAGTGGTTTTGGCACGGTGGATGCATAGTAGGATGCGAAGAAAGTGGTCTTCAATACGAGGTGAGAACTTCCTGGTCTCTGTGTCTCACCTCCCCGTGCAAAAAATAGCCGCCTCGCTTGGTACCGCGAGGCGGCTTTTTTGTGCGCCTTTTTGTTTTTCGCTCCCACCTCCGTGGGAGCGTCCTCGCTAGATGTGCGGCAAGCCGCACCCGCTGCGGGCGGCCAGTCGGCTTTGCGGCTGCTTCGCAGCCGTGCTCCGCGACCAAGCCAATAACTGGCACCAACTGTTAGGCTTAAGAGAAATGGCTGGGCATGATCGTGAGCCGGAGGCGAACCAGCGCGCGACTGCGCGCCGCCGCCCCTGCGGCGAAGCCAAGCGGGCCGGACGGCCCGCGCCCGGCGTTTGAGGGCGCAAACAAAGAAGAAGCTGGGAAGCTTTAGCTTTCCAGCTTCGCTACGTTCTTTTCGTCCATCATCTGCTGGAGCTCGCCCGCTTCGAACATCTCCATCAAGATGTCGCTGCCGCCGATGAATTCGCCCTTTACATAGAGCTGGGGGATAGTCGGCCAGTCGGAATAGGTCTTGATCCCCTGCCGGATTTCCATGTCCTGCAGCACATCGACGCTTTCATATTGCACACCGCAATGATCGAGGATCGCCACCGCGCGGCTCGAAAAGCCGCATTGCGGGAAGAGCGGGGTGCCCTTCATGAACAGGACAACGTCATTCTCGCCAACGAGAGTGGAAATGCGGGTATCGGTATCAGCCATGATGCGGGCCTTTTGAGGTTCGATTAGTTTGGTTGCAATTTAGGTGGGAAGCCGCGTGGTGACTTGCAAGGCGTGGAGTTCTCCGCCCATCTTCTCGCCAATCGCAGCATAAACGAGTTTATGCTGCTGGACGCGGTTCTTGCCTGCGAATGCAGCAGAAGTAACCGTGACGGCCCAGTGATCGTCGTCACCTGCCAGATCGCGCAGTTCCACCACTGCATCGGGCAGTGCGGCTAGGATCGCCGCTTCGATATCGGGTCCAGCCATCGGCATGATGGCTTAGCTATCGCTCATAAGTTGGCGTTTGGCCTCGACCGTCATCTCTTCGAGCTTGGTGCGGATGTCGGATTCGCTGACATCGGTATCCGCTGCGGTCAGATCGCCGAGCAATTTGCGGATCACATCTTCATCGCCGGCTTCCTCGAAATCGGCCTGCACGACCGCTTTCTTGTAGGCGTCGGTTTCCTCATCGGTGAGGCCCATGACACCCGCCGCCCATTCGCCCAGCAGCCGGTTGCGGCGCGCAGCAACACGGAAGGCTGTTTCTTCATCCATCGCATATTTGGCTTCTTCGCCGCGGCGGCGATCGTCGAAATCGGTCATTATGGTCCCTTTGAAGTCTGAGCGTCCGAAATAGGTGCGCCGGAGGCTTGCGGCAAGCGCTGTCAGTCCATTGTCACGACAAGTTTGCCAACAGCCTCGCGGTTTTCCAGTTTGGCAATTGCTTCACCGGCGCGCTCAAGCGGGAAGGTTTCTGATACCAGAGGGTCAATCTTACCTTCCTGCATCAGCGCGAAGAGCTCTCGCACCTGCGCCATGAATTTGGCCGGTTCGCGTGCGGTGAAGGCGCCCCAGAACACGCCGCATATGTCGCAGGATTTGAGTAAGGTGAGGTTGAGCGGCATCTTGGCAATCCCGGCGGGGAAGCCAACCACGAGGAAGCGGCCCTCCCACGCAATCGAGCGCAATGCAGGCTCGGAATACTGGCCGCCGACAATGTCATAGACGATGTTCGCGCCAGTCGGTCCGCAAGCTTCCTTGAAGGCGGTTGCGAGTTCCTTGGATGCGGCTTTGTCCATCTCATCGCGCGGATAGATCACCACCTCGTCCGCACCGGCCTTGCGTGCGACTTCGCCTTTGGCCTCGCTTGAGACAGCGGCGATCACGCGCGCGCCATAGGCTTTGGCGAGTTCGACAGCCGAGAGGCCTACGCCGCCAGCTGCGCCCAGCACCAGCACGACATCGCCTTCCTTGATATGGCCGCGATCCTTGAGGCCATGGATTGTTGTGCCGTACGTCATCAGCAACGATGCCGCTTTTTCGAACGGCACGCCGTCGGGGATCGGGAACATGCGACCCGCTGGCACAATCGCCTTTTCGCGCAGGCCACCATTGCCGATACCCGCCATCACGCGGTCGCCCACTTTAAAGTTTTCGACGCCTTCGCCAACCGCCTCTACCACACCAGCCAGCTCGCCGCCGGGTGAGTAGGGGCGTTCGGGCTTGAACTGGTAGAGATCGCGGATCATCAGCGTGTCGGGATAGTTGATCGCGCAGGCCTTAACCGCGACCAGCACTTCGCCTTTGCCAGGGGTCGGCACTTCGATTTCGTCGAGTGTGAGCGTTTCTGGGCCGCCCACTTCGTGGGTCTGGATGGCTTTCATGGCGATTGTTCTCCCTTAAATATTGGTGCCGGTGGCGAGCCAGCCTTGCGCACCCGCGCGGCGGCTTTCGTAATTTCCGATGGCGTCCTGCCGCTCGAGCGTCAGCGCCACTTCGTCGAGGCCGTTTATCAGGCAGTGCTTGCGGAACGGGTCGATGTCGAAGGTGTATCGGTCCTGAAACGGAGTGGTGACGGTCTGGGTGTCAAGATCAATGGTGATCTCGTCTCCGCCCCTTGCGACCTCCATCAGCCGGTCGACTGCCTCTTGTGGCAGGACGATAGGCAGGATGCCGTTCTTCACCGCATTGCCCGAGAAGATGTCCGAATAGCTTGGCGCAATGACCGCGCGGATGCCCAGATCAAGCATCGCCCAAGCGGCATGCTCGCGGCTGGAACCGCAACCGAAATTGTCGCCCGCGATCAGGATCGGCGCGCCTGCATTGGCAGGATCGTCAAAGACATTGCCGGGCGCCGCACGGATCGTCTCGAACGCGCCTTCGCCCAAGCCTTCGCGAGTGATGGTTTTGAGCCATTTTGCCGGGATGATGATGTCAGTGTCGACATTCTTCGCGCCAAAGGGGATGGCGCGGCCTGACACGGACGAGATCGCATCCATTAGTCGGTTTCCGGCGGCTCATTCGAAGGAATCGGGCCGGGCTGGGTCGGCTCGTTCTGCTTCTTGCGCTTGTTGGCGTAGAGCAGAGCGGCCGCGATTGCGGCAGATCCGATGGCTCCGGCGGCGATGGCAGCTTTGGATTTCTTGGTCATATCATTCTCTTGGGGAGGGTGAGGGGGATTGGCAAGTGGTCAGCGATCAAACGAGTTCGCGCACATCTGTGAGCTTGCCCTTAACCGCAGCAGCTGCGGCCATAGCGGGGGAGAGCAGGTGGGTGCGCGCGCCGGGGCCTTGCCTGCCGACGAAATTGCGGTTGCTGGTCGAGGCGCAGCGTTCGCCTGCGGGCACTTTGTCGGGGTTCATGCCGAGACAGGCTGAGCAGCCCGGCTCGCGCCATTCGAAACCGGCATCGGTGAAGATGCGGTCGAGGCCTTCTTCCTCGGCCTGACGTTTCACCAGACCTGAGCCGGGGACTACGATGGCCCAGCGCACATTTTCCGCCTTGCGCCGTCCGTCGAGCACTTTGGCAGCGGCGCGCAAATCCTCGATCCGGCTGTTGGTGCAGCTGCCGATAAAGACGTTCTCGATTGCCACATCCTGCATCGCGGTGCCGGGGGTGAGGCCCATATAGTCGAGGCTCTTGGCCGCTGCGGCCCGCTTGCTTTCATCGGCAAAGCTGTCGGGCGAGGGCACTTGGCCGCCGATCGCCACGACGTCTTCGGGGCTGGTGCCCCAAGTAACGGTGGGGGCGATGTCAGCCGCGTCGATCACAACCGACTTGTCGAACTCGGCGCCTACATCGGTGTGCAGGCGCTTCCAATAAGCAAGCGCCGCATCCCAATCCGCACCCTTGGGCGCCAAGGGGCGACCTTTGAGATAGGCGAATGTTGTCTCGTCCGGCGCGATCAGGCCAGCGCGAGCGCCCGCTTCGATGCTCATATTGCTGACTGTCAGGCGTTCCTCGATGCTCAAATTCTCGAACACAGAGCCGCGATATTCGATCACGTGGCCGGTGCCGCCAGCCGCGCCGATCACACCGATGATATGGAGGATCACGTCCTTCGCGGTGATGCCCGGGCCAAGCTCGCCATCGACCCGCACCTCCATCGCTTTGGAGCGTTGGAGCAGCAGGGTTTGCGTGGCGAGCACATGTTCGACTTCGCTCGTCCCGATCCCGAATGCCAGCGCTCCCAGACCGCCGTGACAGGCAGTGTGCGAGTCTCCGCAAACGATGGTCGTGCCGGGCAGCGAGAAGCCCTGTTCGGGCCCGACAACATGGACGATGCCTTGCTCCGCTGAGGTCGCGTCGATGTAGCGGATGCCGAATTCGGGCGCGTTCTTCTCCAGCGCGGCAAGTTGCGCGGCGCTTTGCGGATCGGCGATGGGAAGGCGCTTTCCATCGGGGCCGATACGCGGGGTCGTGGGCAGATTATGGTCGGGCACCGCCAGCGTCAGCTCAGGGCGGCGCACCGTACGTCCAGCGATCCGAAGCGCCTCAAAGGCCTGCGGGCTGGTGACTTCATGCACCAGATGCCGGTCGATATAGATCAGCGCGGTCCCGTCATCGCGGGTTTCGACAACATGATCGTCCCATATCTTGGCGTAAAGAGTGCGGGGGGTACTCGCCATTTCGGCCTTTCCTGGTGCGTTGCCCGTCCGATTAGCGGCGCGGGGGGCATACTGGCAAGATTGCTGATCAATTCGGTGCATTTTGTCATGGAACTGAAAGCATTTTGCGCGTAACTGACACTCATGTCAGCAACACCCTTCAATTTTGCGATCAAAGTGCTCCCCGAAGACATCGACTTTATGGGGCACGTCAACAATGCGCGCTATCTCGGATGGGTGCAGGACGCGGTGCTGGCGCATTGGAACCGGCTGGCCCCGGCAGAGGAAGTGGCGAGCAAGGCGTGGGTCGCGCTTAAGCACGAGATCACCTATCGCAAGCCTGCATTCCTTGAGGATGACGTGATCGCGCAGACCGTGCTCGAACGCTTCAACGGCGCGCGCGCCTTCTACCGCACTGTCATCAGCCGCGGAGAGGACGTGCTGGCCGAAGTCCAGTCGAGCTGGTGCTGCATCGACGCCGAAACTCTGCGCCCCGCGCGGATTGGCGAGCATCTGCGCGAGTTCTTCTTCCCCGGCGAAGAGTGATGTAGGCTCGCTTTTCGCAAGGCGCTGATTCGTTTCAGAATTCGCTTGCAGAAGGGGTCGCAAATGAAGTTTGTCAAATTCATTATTGCCGGTATCAGCGCCAGCGCCGCTCTGGCCTTGGCAGCACCAGCGCATGCACAGGACAGCGATCAGCAGGCCGTGATCGAGCGTGCCGAGGAACTGGGCGAGCGCATCTACCTTTACGATCAGGCCGCATGGCACACCACCGACGCCATGCTTGAAGACCTCGCTGATCCGGCGGCTGCGGGCGTGCGCGGCTGGGTTGTGAACGCGGTCGCCGAAGCCGATGGCGGCGGGCACGAGGCGGTGTTCTTCCGCGAGGGACAAGACGGCCTCGAGGCGGCATGGTCGGGCCGCTATGACGGGCGGCGGGTCAGGGACGCGCGCACTTACGACAATGGTGAGCGCCCGCTCACCAGCGAAGAACGTGCGATGGCCGAGGCGCTCGATGCGCCGTTTTCGATCGAGACGGATTACTCGCTGTGTTCCGAGCGGATCAACCGCGTGGTGTTCCCGACGGGCAAGGCGGATGGCAGCCTCTATGTCTATCTGCTCGCCCCGCAGCCTGCGATGGACCAGATACCATTTGGCGGACACTTCCGCTTTGAAGTGCTGGATGGCGAGGTCGTGGATCACCGGCGCTTCACCAATTCGTGCCTCACCATGGCTCTGCGCGCCGAAGAAGGGCAGACTCCGGCGGCGCTCACCATATCACACCTGCTCGATGACACTCCAACCGAGATCCACGTCCTCTCGATGCTGGCGGCCCGCCTGCCGGTCTATGTGATGACGACCGGTAATGACCGGGTCTGGAGCGTCGAAGCGCGCGATGGCAAGCCGTCGATCGAGACGGTCGAGCGCTAGGCGGCGCTATGCAGGTTGGCCGGCCAGCTCTATAGGCTCCATCATGACGCAGGCCCGCTTTGACCTTCCCACCATGGCCACCCGGCGCGCAGTCGGACTGGTGCTGGCGGCGTTGATCGCGGGAAGCTGGCTGGCACTCCACGCCTATGCGATGTTCGTGTTCGAGCTGAGCTGGGCGAGCCTGCCTCAAGCGCTGGTGATGGCGGCGGTGCAATGCTGGCTGTCGGTCGGTGTGTTCATCGTCTGTCACGACGCGATGCATGGCAGTCTCGCGCCCGGCTGGCAGCGGCTCAATGCGGGGCTCGCGAGCGTGCTGTTGTTTCTCTACGCGGGCTTTCGCTGGCGGGTCCTGAGAGACGCGCATTTCGTCCATCACAAGCTGGCCGGGCATGCCGGCGATCCCGATTTCGACGAGGACAATCCGGCCAGCTTCGCGCGCTGGTATGCGACCTTCTTCAAACGCTATTTCGGGTGGCAGTCGCTGCTGTTCGTTCACGCAGTTGTCGGCGTCTACTGGCTCGTGATCGGCATTCCGATGGTGCAGATCGTGCTGCTCTATGGAGCGCCTGCGCTCCTGTCCTCGCTCCAGCTGTTCTACTTCGGCACCTACCGCCCGCATTACCATCGCTCGGGCGAGGCATTCGCCGACAGCCACAATGCGCGCACCGACGGGTTCGGGCGGTTGGCGAGCCTTATCACCTGCTTCCACTTCGGTTATCATCTGGAGCATCACCGCCGTCCCGACGTGCCGTGGTGGGCGCTGCCATCGGCGCGTGCGGCTGGTATTGGCGAGGTCGCAAATCAAGATGAGGCGCTCGCATGAGCTGGGTTGAAGCCATCGCAGTCACACTCGCCGCGCTGGTTGGCATGGAGCTGTTCGCCTGGTGGGCGCATAAGCACATCATGCATGGCTGGGGCTGGGCGTGGCACCGCGACCATCACGAACCGCATGACAACGTGCTGGAGAAGAACGACCTGTTCGGCGTCGTCTTCGCCGCGTTCGACATCGCGCTCTACCTGATCGGCGCGCTCTATTGGGAGCCGCTGTGGTGGATCGCGCTGGGCATCAACCTCTACGGCGTGCTCTACGCGCTGGTCCATGACGGGCTCGTTCATCAGCGCTTCTTCCGCTTCGTGCCCAAGGGCGGCTATGCCAAGCGGCTCGTTCAGGCGCACAAGCTCCACCATGCAACCATCGGCAAGGAGGGCGGTGTCAGCTTCGGCTTTGTCTTCGCGCGCGATCCGGCTAAGCTCAAGGCAGAATTGCAGGCGCAGGTGAAGGACGGGCTGGCCAAGGTCCGCGAGAGCGCCGGCGGATAGCAGCAGCGAGCGGGGGAGCAGATGGCGAGCGGCAATCCGAACATGACAGGCCAGTGGGACGGCGTATACTACTATCCTGACGTGCCCGAAGCGGGGCCGACCACCCCTTTCCTCGCAACCCTCACGGAAGACGCTCTGGTGGTGAAGGGAGAGGTCATCGAGCCCAACGAGTTCCACCCAGGCACTGCACGTGCGACGGTGCTGGGCCTGCGGATCGGGCGCTCTGTCCATTGGGAGAAGACCTACCACGACGCAGGCGAGGAGTATTGTGCAACCGTCCTCTATTTCGGCACGCTCAGCGAGGATTGCGACACGGTCACCGGCGAATGGAGCATCGAACATTGGGGCGGGCCGTTCGAGATGGTGCGCGCATCGGCGGCGCAGGAACCGGCCTCGCAATCGGCCGAGGCCGAATTGGAGATTGTCGCTGGCATCGAGCTTTGAGAGCGATGCGCGCTCGCGATTTGCTGGCTGACATGGACCGCGCAGGTGGGGTTTTTGAAAAACTTTCCCGCTCCTTCCAAACCGCGCATTTCCGCAGGGTTGAAGGGAATGTGGCGCTGCCAAAGTGTAACCTTTCCTATTTTGCCCGCTCGGCTCCGGCTGATTGAGCCGAGCGGGCGCATGCATCGACCTTAATTGAAAGGGTCAGAGCGAACTGCGCGACCAGCACCTTGCCAATCAGCTCCATGGTAATACGCGGGTAGGTGCATGTAGGAAATTGTAACCTGACACCGCTATCATCGCCGCATCGACGGAGAGAAAACATTGTGTCCGATACTCTGACCCTAAAAGGCCTTTGGAGCGGCAGCTTTCGCTATGATGCCTCGGATGATCTTGGTGGATACCCTTTCAAGGCGAAAATGGTCGCCCGTCAGGGTGCGCTATCCGGTCTTGTGATCGAGCCGCATCTTCTCGGCACCGGCGAGGTCAAAGCCGACATCGAAGGCGTGATCGAGGGCAGCGAGCTGCGTTTCGAAAAGCGCTACCGGTCCGACCTCGAAGATTATGGCCGAGTGGTCCATTACGAGGGCCACATTGCGCCCGACGGTCGCCGCATCACTGGCACATGGCGGCATTCGGAAAACAGGGGCATTTTCGAGATGTCACTTACGGCCTGACCGTCGCGGATTTGCGCTGCATCGGGTCAGCCCGCACATCGCAAATCCAGAGTCATGACCGGCAACACGCGCCCCGGGATCGAACCGGACGGCTCCTCGCCGACTTGCTCGAAACCCATCCGCTTGTAAAAGCCGGTCGCTTGCGGATCGGCGGTCACATGCATGATCCGCGCGCCTGATTGCGAGGCCAGCTCACGCGTATGGGCAAACAAAGCGCCCCCGATCCCGCCGCCAATCGCGTGCGGCTCGATAAACAGCTTTTCAAGATGCGCCTGATCGCCCTCGAGTATCAGATGCATCACGCCCACCATGGTTTCGCCATCATAGGCAAGCTCCACATGCCCACCGGCAAGGTCAGCAGGTGTCAGTGTCAACTCTTCGCGGCAGGCGGCGATGAAGGCTGCGTCATAGCCCCAATGCGCCTTGGACCGCAGGCAAAGCTCGCTGGCCTCGGCAAGGTCGGCTTCGCGCGCGGGTCTGATCGTTAGCGGCGTGTCGGGGGCTGTCAGACCCTCACTTCGGGTCGCAATCCATCCACCGGCGATCACGATCACGGCCACCGATATCCAGACCCAGGGATGGCCAATCGTGAACCAAGTGATGCCAACGCCAATCGCCATAGTTGTGAGCGCCGCCAGTTTGGCATTGCGCGAAATGATCCGGCGCTCCTGCCAGTCTCTGACTTGAGGGCCCCATTTGGGGTGCTCCAATATCCTGCGCTCCCATTCGGGATTGCTTCGCGCAAAGCAGAACACTGCCAGCAGCAGAAATGGGACTGTCGGCAAAAGCGGGAGAACAGCGCCAATGCCGCCGAGTGCGACACAGGTTAAGCCAGCGGCGAAATACAGCCGCCGCACCGTCCTATGCCGCAGCCAGCCGCGCCGCATGCTCCTGCACAAGCGCGATCATATTGGGGACGCCCTGCGTGCGGTTGCTCGATAGCTGGTTCTTTAGGTCAAAGGGCGAAAGCGCGCCCATCACGTCCATCGCGGCGACTTCGGTAGCTGGCCGGTCCTGCACCGCGGAAATAACCAGCGCGACAATCCCCTTGGTGATCGCGGCGTTGCTGTCGGCGAGGAAGTGGAGCTTGCCGCCGCCAGCTGTGTCGGTCGGGTAAACCCAGACCGCCGCCGAACATCCGCGCACCAATGTGGCGTCGGTTTTGAGGGCAGCGGGCATTTCCTCCAGCTCGCGCCCCAGCTCGATCAGCAGCCGGTAACGCTCATCGCCTTCGAGGAATTCGTATTCTTCTAAGATGTCATCAAGAGATCGCATGGCCGCGCATTTAGGGGGCGTGGCTGCGTAGGGGAAGGGGTTAAAGCTCAACTCCGCTGGCGATGGCTTCGAGCTTCTTGATCCGCTCTTTCATATCAGCCAGTTCGATCCGCGCTGCGCCGACAGAGGCGCCGCCTTCGATTTCGGTCTGGTGGTGGCCGGAATTCTGCCTGCGCTCAAGCTCCTGCTGCTTGAGTTCGAGCCAGCCCTGCCAGCCGCGCAGCAAGGCGAAGGCGACAACGACCAGGCCGACAAGACAGGCCGCAGCGATTACGAGGGTGGGTTCCATCATCATTTGCTCTGCTCCTCCCGCTTTGTGCCCGCGATAGTGGGCGCCGGTGGTTTGGGTGAGGGGGTTTCAAGTAGTGAAGGTTCTGACGGCGCGCGCAGCGCCTCGATTTCGGCGGCGATGCGCGCGCGTTCGCGGGCATCCATCGTGTTGGCATCGGTCGCGATCCGCTCAAGGACATGGAGCCGCTCGCGCAATTGCTCGATCTCGCGGCGGGTGTCCTCGATCTCGGCGCGCGATGAGTCGTCTTGCTTGCCAACAAAGGTTTCGTTGCCCGATTCATCGGAGATGATCCCGGCGCGTGCCTTGGCTGTTTGGACAATGCCCCAGACGACGATGGCGACAATTGCTACAACTACCCAACCCGCGCTCATTGCGCTTCTCCTTCACGCAGCGCTTCAATTTCGCCGGCAAGATCGACCGAGCGATCGGTCGCGATTCGCTCAAGCACGCGAACGCGGCTTTCGAGATCGAACTTGGGATCGCCCGCGTCGGACGTTTCGCCTGTGCTGGACTCAGCGCGATCGCGACGGCGGGTGAGCAGCCAGATTGCACTGGCACCAGCCAGTGCGGCAATGCCAGCAATCTGTATTGCGTCCCAGACCAGCGGAGTATCTGCTCCAAACATCAGCCCAGCTCCTTACTTTGTTGCTGCGCGATCCGAACGCCTTTGCCGGCGCGGTCGTCGCGCAGGGCTTCGATTTCGTCGGCAAGTGTGGCGCCGCGATCAGTGGCAAGACGTTCAAGCACCCGGACGCGGTCTTCGAGCATGTCGGTGCGGTCGGATACTTCGCTTGCTGCAGGGCCCTTGCTGCCGAGCAGCGAGGTCTCGCGCTCCCAGCGTTTGTGCGCCAGAATCTTGGCCGCCAGCGCGTTCACACCGATGCCAATGACAATCAGCATGACGATGATACTGGAAAAGATGATGGCAATCTCAGGCATCAGGCGGTCCCTTTATCCTTGCTGTGTTCGAGCCTGCGGTCTCTCAGAGCGTCGATCTCCGATGTCAGAGCGTAGCCGCTGTCGGTGACGATCCGCTCGACATTGGCGAGCCGGTCTTTCATCGAGCCAAGCTCGGCGCGCAGTTCGGCGTTTTCCTGGGTCAGCAGCACGACGCGCTGTTTGGTTTCGCCGTCGGTCGAGGGCTTCAATGCCTGACCCCATGCGCCGTCAAGCGGGTATCCGTTCTCGATCCGCAGACGGGTGGTGTGGATCCAGCCGTAAATCCCGCCCGCCGCGACCGCGAGGCCGCCGCCGATGATCCACGGCAGATGCGGGATGATTGTGGCTGCTGCATCGGGGCTCATGCCGATGGCTCCTTTTTGCCGAGGTCGAGCGGGACGCCGTTATCTTTGCGGGAGGTGCTGCGCACTGGTGTATCGCGTAGGGCCTCGATCTCTTCGGAGAGTGAATAGCCGCGATCGGTGACGATCTTTTCGAGCACGATCATGCGGTCCTGCATCGTATCGAGCTTGTCATTCAGCTCGCGGTTCTCAGCTTTGAGACGCTCGGCCTCGGCGCTGTCTGCGGCGCTTTTCTTGGGCAGGCTCTTGCCGCCCCACTCATCCTCAAGCTCGTAGCCGTGCTTGGCGCGGATCCAGTTGTTGAGGATCCATGCGCCATACGACACCGCGATGATGGCGATAACAAAGGAGGGACTGCCCCAGTCCATTATACCTGTTCCTTCTTTTCGATGTTGAGCGGGACGCCGCTGCCTGAGCGCTCGGATGAGTGTTCGACCTGACGCGTGTCGCGCAGCGCCTCGATCTGGGTTGCAATGTCATATCCGCGGTCGGTCACGATGCGTTCGAGCACCTGTACGCGGTCTTCGAGTCTCTGGATGTGCGAGGCATATTGCGCCGCTTTTTCAGCCGTGTGTTCGGCGGTCTTGTCGGACTGAATCTCGGCCATCTTCTGTTGGTGCTTCGCCCAAATCGCGACTATCGGGATCATCACACCAATGATCGGGATCAGTATCGCAATATTTTCCATTTTCTAATTGTCCCTCATTGGTGCGCGGCCAGTCAGCGCAGTCTTTCAATCTCTTCCGCCGTTCGCCGAGCGGGGTCGACGGCGATCTGTTCGAGTACGGCGAGACGGTCCTGCATGATCTCCACCGTTTCGCGCAGCTCGATATTCTCGTGCGTCAGCGCTTCATCCGTTTTCGATCCATACTTGATCTCGGCCATCTGGCGCCGGTGGCTGAGGAACATGCTTGTCAGTCCCATCACCCCGGCGAAACCCAGGATCACAAGCATTGCGTTGAGGAACAGTTCCTCGATCGGCATGGTTCAATCCCCCCTTCAAACTGTCCGCTATCAGCGCAGCTCTTCGATCTGCGCGGTCAGGCGCGGATTGTTGCTGACGTAATAGGTTTCGACATCCGCCAACCGGCGGTCGATATCGCGGAAACGGGCGCGGATTTCGCGGGCCGAGCGGCTCGGGCTTTGACGCACGCGCTGCCAGTATTGCTCTTCCTGAACATCGCGATAGAGATGCGGCGGTTTCTTTTTGAGAGCGATGCCGGCGATCAGATAGGCCGGAATTGACCAACCTCCTGTTGCGAAGACAGAGATGACTGCACCCACCCGGACCCAGAAACGGCTGACCCCGGTATATTCGGAGATCCCCGAGCACACACCAAACAATTTGGAATGCGCGCTGTCGCGGTAAAGTGTTGTGCGCGGGCTGTTCATTGGGTGGCTCCCTTTTTCTCGGCGAGCAATTGTTCAAGCTCGCGCAGTTGCTGGTTATCGGCGTCTTGGTCGGCCTGAAGGCGCTTGACCGGATTGAAGGTTGGATCGTCATGCGCAACGAGGCGCTCGACCGTGTCCATCCGCTCATCAAGCCGCTTGGCGAGGTTGTAGAGTTCCTCGAGCAGCACTTCGTCATCTGTGGTGATCGTTGCGGCGGTCTTCCACTTGGTGACGTAGTGCAGGATCAGCCACGGAAGGCCAATAAACAGCGCCGGGATGACAATTAGTTCGGCTTCCACCTTTATTCCCCTTTGTCGGAGGCGTCGGGCTTGCCGAGCGCCTTTTTCATTTCTGCAAGTTCATCATCGATCGCATCGGCGCCTGCCAGCGCGGCGATCTCGTCGGAGAGGGAGGGCGTGCCTTCCTCAGCGATACTCAGCGCATCGGCGCGCCCTTCGGCGAAATCGACGCGGCGTTCGAGCTGGTCGAAACGTGCCAGCGCCTCGTCGGTGCGCTCGGTGCTCATCAGCGTGCGCAGCTTGACGCGGTTCTCTGCACTCTCAAGGCGGGCAGCGATCTGCGTCTGGCGGCTGCGGGCTTCGCGCAGACGATGCTGGAGCTTCTGGATGTCGGCCTCGTAGGCGCGCAGCGCATCATCAAGCACTGCGATCTCGGCGCGCAGCTGGTCGCCCATGTCGCTCGCCTTTTTCTTCTCGACCAGAGCAGCGCGGGCCAGATCTTCGCGGTCTTTCGACAGCGCCAGCTGAGCCTTCTCGCCCCAGTCTTTCTGCAAGCGGTCAAGCTTGACCACGTGGCGATGCATCTCTTTCTGATCGGCAATCGTCCGCGCCGCGCTTGCCCGAACCTCGACCAGCGTCTCCTCCATTTCGAGGATGATCATGCGGATCATCTTCGACGGGTCGTCGGCATTGTCGAGCATGTCATTGAAGTTCGCGGCGATA
The DNA here is from genome assembly GCF_947492365.1 of uncultured Erythrobacter sp. Taxonomy (NCBI): domain Bacteria; kingdom Pseudomonadati; phylum Pseudomonadota; class Alphaproteobacteria; order Sphingomonadales; family Erythrobacteraceae; genus Erythrobacter; species uncultured Erythrobacter sp. The sequence goes on along the minus strand of NZ_CANLMB010000001.1, from coordinate 1,622,113 downwards.
ATGTCACGAGTGCGGCTGAAAATGCCCATAAAGGCTACTCCATCTAGGAACGGGTTGGTGCGGCCATGCGATTCTTCGATCTCCCGGCCATTTTCGTGAGTTTGCGTCGGAGTGGGGCTCCTGCGCAAGGCCTCGATTTCCGCATCAAGCCGGGAGACCTTCGCTTTACGCAGTTCTTCCTTGGGGGCGTGCGGGGCTTCTGGGGAGAAGAAGGGTTGGACCGGAACGCTGCTGGTGTCGGCGTCGCGCTTCGGGGACTGCGCGTCGGCCTTCTCAGCATTCGCGACTGGAGTTTTGCGCTCCGGTCCGAGGGGAAGATCATCAGGCTTGCTCACCGTGTGTCTCTTAAGCCCTACGCTCAAGCCATCTCGACCAGCATGGTCGAAGTACCATGCGGCTGAGCCAGATCGGTGGGCGGGGTGACCAGGCTCATCTGGGTGGTGAGAGCGATCATGGCGGTCATCGCAGCGATGCTGGCAAGCGAGGCTTTGCCCAGTTTGCTGCTGAAGAATTCACGGTTGTACATGTGTCTGGCCCTTTCGGATGAATGTCTGAAACTGTTGCCAGAGTTATTGCAACCAGCGTGCCAAACTTGAAAAACCGCAGGAATTCTGGGGCTTTGCGCTATCCACGAAAATTCGTATTGGTTTCTATTGCCAACCATTGGGAATTTTCACTATAGGTTGGGTTAAGAGATATATAGTGGAACGCGAAAACCAGTTTATCGGCCAGTCTGGCGCCTTTCTCGACGCGGTCGAGCGTGCCAGCCGTGCTGCGCCGATGAGCCGTCCTGTGCTCGTCATTGGCGAGCGCGGGACCGGCAAGGAACTGATCGCCGAGCGTCTCCACCGCCTGTCCTCACGCTGGGACGAACCGCTGGTCACAATGAACTGCGCGGCGCTTCCCGAAACGCTGATCGAGGCCGAATTGTTCGGCCACGAAGCGGGGGCTTTCACCGGCGCTACCAAAGCGCGCGTGGGAAGGTTTGAGGAAGCCGATAAGGGCACTCTATTTCTCGACGAACTGGGCACTTTGTCGATGGGCGCGCAGGAACGGCTGCTGAGGGCGGTCGAATATGGCGAGGTCACGCGCATCGGATCCTCGCGCCCGATCCGCGTCGATGTGCGCATTGTTGCTGCGACCAATGACGATCTGCCTGCACTGGCGGAATCGGGCGAGTTTCGCGCCGACCTGCTCGACCGGTTGAGCTTTGAAGTGATCACACTGCCGCCCTTGCGAGTGCGCGAGGGCGATGTTGGCGTGCTTGCGGAATATTTCGCGCGGCGCATGGCGGCAGAGCTCGACTGGCACAGCTGGCCGGGCTTTGCGAACCATGTGATGGGGCAGCTTGAGGATTACGCCTGGCCCGGCAATGTGCGCGAGCTGCGCAATGTGGTGGAGCGCGCGGTCTATCGCTGGGACAATCCCGAAGCGCCGATCGCGCATGTCCAGTTTGACCCGTTTGACAGCCCGTGGAAGCCGATCGCGCCCTCGCACCGCCAGCCGCAAGCGCGGCCCGCTGCGCCGTCACCCGCTTCTGGTTCTGCCGGAACAGACAATGCGCAATCTGCGCCGGCTCCATCCGAACTGGAACATGTCGACGATCTGCGCGCCGCGGTCGATGCGCATGAGCGCGCGATTGTCGAACATGCGCTGGGCAAGCACCGCTGGAACCAGCGCCAGACCGCCAAGGCACTGGGCCTCAGCTATGACCAGCTGCGCCATGCGATCAAGAAACACGGTCTGCTGGAAGAGAGCGAGTAGCTCTTTCGTATTGCGTTTCACACGCGTCCCCCGCGCTTTCTCGCAACGCAACCTACGCCTCTAACCGCTTGTTTACCGTCCTGCGCTAAGCCTGCAGCTTCGGCAGCGAGGTCGGGAGTTTCCCGGCAAGAGGGGCGTTTATGCAGGCTTTGGTAGATCTGGTTGATAGTTTCACCGGCGTGGTCCGGCTCGTCATCCTTGCCATATTTGGCTTCGGAATTGTCGTGGCATTGTTCATGACGGTGACCTTCTCGGTCGTCGCGCCGAAGGTTGCCGAAGATTATGGCGAGCGCGCCGAAGCCTTTGGCGACCGCGCCATCGAAGCCGCCAGAGAAGAAGCCCGAGCCCGCGATCTTGCCGATGACGGTTGGGGCTATGACCAGCCGCGCTCCCATGAAGGCCGCTCGCGCGATGCCGATGGCGAAGCTGTCGGCGGCTGGGCCGAAGACGGGCGCTGAGTATCAGGTGAAATGACAGGCACCGATATGATCGAGGAACGGATAGAAGACAAAGAGCGCGCGGCACCGCGGATGGCGCTAAGCCTGCCGGGCGAGTTTATCGGTGTTCAGAGCACCCAGCGCTGCATCATCACCAATTTCTCTCGCACTGGCGCGCTGATCGCACTGGCCGAGCCGTTCAAAACGGCTTCGCGCGGCTATCTGCGCTGCGGCCCGATCGATCACTTCATGGTTGTGCGGCGGATGGGTCAGGGCACCAACGCGCTCGAATTCATCGATCCGATCACCGACAGCTTTGTCTTCAGCATCCGCAAGTTGCAGGAACAATTTGCCGAGCACGAACAGGCCGAATTGCTTGAGACGGTTCGGCGCTGGGCCACCGGTTCGAACACCGGCCGCTTGTGACCGCTCCGGGCGCGGTGCGCTGAGAGGCTGCTCCTCGTTCCTAGATGGGAATGCCTAGCCGGTTGGTGAGCAAAGGTTGAGCATGTGGAGATACCACTCGCGCTCATGACTCAAGCCGCATCGTCCGCAAATGGCCCACACGAAGGCGATACAGCGCACTCCATCGGGCGGCGCCAGGCTGCGCGGCTCAGGCTTTCCATTCCCGCGCGGCTCGTGACCCTTTCTGATACGCGCCACTGTATCCTGATCGACCTGTCGCGCACCGGCGCGCAGATCGGTCTCGAAGAACCGCTCGAAGAAGGTGAAAACGCCTTCCTCCAGATCGATGGGTTGGACGAGTTTGCCGAAGTTGTTCGATCAGACATCGGACCTTTGGGCGGGATCAACGGGGTCGTTTTCGAAGAACCTCTTTCCGATGAACAGGTCATCAGCGTCCGTCGTTTTTCAGAGTCCTTGGAAACGAGAGAAAGACAGGCATTCCGTTCGGAAGTGCGCGCCTGGGTAACTGGCTGCGAGCTGAAGTAGAATGCCCGAATATCAGGGCGAGGGGCTTGACTTCCTTCAATGATTCGATATTTCCAGAATTATGGAAATAAAAGAAGCCACCGCTGACCACATGATCGCCGTCAAACAGCTTGCCGCGCTCGCGCAAGAGCACCGGCTCGACGTTTTTCGCGCTCTGGTGAAGGCAGGTAATACCGGCCTTGCAGCCGGACAGATCGCGATGAAGCTCGGCCTGCCTGCAAGCTCGCTGTCTTTTCACCTCTCGCATCTGCGCGAATCCGGTCTGGTCAGTGACGAGCGTCAGGGCCGTTCGATCATCTACCGCGCCAATTTTGGCCGGATGCAGGGGCTGCTCGATTATCTCCTCAAAGAATGCTGCGCGGACGAAGATTGCACCGACAATCTGGTCGCGGCACAGCTCGCAAGGAAAGTGTGATGAAACGACTTCATGTAAGCCTCGGCGTCAGCGATCTGGCGGCCTCGACCCGGTTCTATTCCGCCATGTTTGGCCACGCCCCGACGCTGGAGCGCGATGGCTATGCGCAATGGGAACTCGAAGATCCTTCGGTCAATTTCGTGATCGAGGCCTCGGCTGATCGGCACGGGGTGACGCATCTGGGGGTTCAGGCCTCGAACGAGCAGGAGCTGCAAGAGCAATATACCCGCGTCGATGCGACGGGGCACGAAGTCCTCGACCAGGGCGACACGCAATGCTGCTACGCCAAATCGACCAAGAATTGGGTGAGCGATCCGGACGGAACCTTGTGGGAGACCTTCCAGACGCACAGCCGCAGCGATGAATATGGCGAAGTGCTCGCCGCAGAGCAGGTGCCTGCACCGCAAAGACAGTCGGCTGGCTGCTGCTAACACTTCAACGCCAATCCAAAGCGAGCGGGGGGCGGTTTGACACCGTTCCCCGCTTTGCCTTCAATAGCCCTTGCATTGCGGCGATCACGCGCCTAACTGCATGTCCATCCCGACATTGTCGAACACTGAAGGGGCTGGCGCCGAGAGGGGCCGGCACCAACGGCCCGTGTTCGAACGATGTCTGAACCAAACGCTTAACGGACTGCATGACAGATATTGCGCGCCTGACTGACCTGATCGAACCGGAAGCGGAAGCTTTGGGTTTTGAACTCGTGCGCGTGAAGATGGTGCCGTCCGAAGCGGGTGACGGCGGCGAGGCTTTGCAGATCATGGCCGAAGACCCCGCAACCGGTCAGCTGGTGATCGAGCAATGCGCCGCGCTGTCGCGCCGTGTCTCCGAAATGATGGATGCGCGCGAGGAAGCAGGCGAGACGCTTGTTGAAGGGGCCTTTCACCTCGAAGTCAGCTCGCCCGGCATCGACCGCCCGCTGACGCGTGAGAAAGACTTTGCCAATTGGGCAGGTCACGAAGCGCGGATCGTCATGGCGAAAAGCTACGCCAAGGATGCCGACGTCAAGCGGACCTATAAGGGCGAGCTTGTCGGGATCGAATCTGGTATGGTCGCAATTGACGATGCCAAGACGGGGCGCGCGACGCTGCCCCGCAATGAAATTCACAGCGCAAAGCTCGTCCTCACCGACGCGCTGATCGCTGCTACCAAACCTGTCGACGCCAGCGGCGCCGATGAAGTGATCGAAGACACTCAAGAAGAAAAGGCAGACGACTGATGGCCAGTGCCATTTCCGCCAACAAGGCAGAACTGCTCGCAATTGCGAACTCCGTTGCATCGGAGAAAATGATCGACAAAAGCATCGTGATCGAAGCGATGGAAGAAGCGATCCAGAAGTCCGCGCGCAACCGCTACGGTGCCGAAAACGACATCCGCGCAAAGCTCGATCCCGTAACCGGCGATCTGACGCTGTGGCGCGTTGTCGAAGTCGTCGAAGAGGTTGAGGATTACTTCAAGCAGGTGGACCTGAAACAGGGCCAGAAACTGCAGGAAGGCGCCGCGCTTGGCGACTTCATCGTCGATCCGCTGCCGCCGGTCGATCTGGGCCGCATCGACGCGCAAAGCGCCAAGCAGGTGATCTTCCAGAAGGTCCGCGATGCCGAGCGTGAGCGTCAGTTCGAAGAGTTCAAGGACCGCGCGGGCGAGGTTATCACCGGCGTGATCAAATCGGTCGAGTTCGGCCATGTGATCGTCAATTTGGGCCGCGCCGAGGGCGTCATTCGCCGCGACCAGCAGATCCCGCGCGAAGCCGCTCGCGTCGGAGAACGCGTCCGCGCGCTCATCACCAAGGTGGAGCGCAACAATCGCGGTCCGCAGATCTTCCTGTCGCGCGCCGCGCCTGATTTCATGCGCAAGCTGTTCGCGCAGGAAGTGCCCGAAATCTACGACGGCATTATCGAGATCAAGGCCGCTGCCCGCGATCCCGGCAGCCGCGCCAAGATCGGCGTCATCTCGCATGACAGCTCGATCGATCCGGTCGGCGCCTGTGTCGGCATGAAGGGTAGCCGCGTTCAGGCCGTCGTGCAGGAATTGCAGGGCGAAAAGATCGACATCATTCCGTGGTCGGAAGAAACCGCGACCTTCGTCGTCAACGCGCTCCAGCCTGCAACGGTTGCGCGTGTTGTTCTCGACGAGGAAGAAAACCGCATCGAGGTTGTCGTTCCTGACGACCAGCTCAGCCTCGCCATCGGCCGCCGCGGCCAGAATGTCCGTCTCGCCAGTCAGCTGACCGGTCACCAGATCGACATCATGACCGAGGAAGAGGCTTCCGAAAAGCGCACCAAGGAATTCGCCGAGCGCTCCAAGATGTTCGAAGAAGAACTCGACGTCGACGAAACGCTTTCGCAGCTGCTGGTGGCCGAAGGCTTCGCCGAGCTTGAAGAGGTTGCTTACGTCCAGCTTGAAGAACTCGCCGCGATCGAAGGCTTTGACGAAGAACTCGCCGAAGAGCTTCAGAACCGCGCGCTCGAAGCGATCGAGCGTCAGGAGGAAGCGCATCGCATCACCCGCCGTGAACTCGGCGTGGAAGACGGGCTCGCAGAAATGCCGCACCTGTCCGAAGCGATGCTGGTCACGCTTGGTAAGGCCGGGATCAAGACGCTTGATGATCTTGCCGACCTCGCCACGGACGAGCTGATCGCCAAGAAGCGTGAAGCTCCGCGCCGCCGCAACAACTCGCCTGACGGCCCGCCCATGCGGCGTCCCCCGCAGCGCGAGCAGGATAAAGGCGGCGTGCTGGGTGAGTATGGCCTCTCAGAAGAGCAGGGCAACGAGATCATCATGGCTGCGCGCGCGCACTGGTTCGAAGATGAGGAGCCGGCTGCGGCTCCCGCTGAGCCTGACAATCAGGAGGCCGCCGATGCGGACTCCACCCAATGAGCGCGTAAGTTCCGACATCGCTGAACGGCCAGCTCCCGGTTCAAAAGCAGACAATGCTTCCGGGAGCGAGCGCCGCTGTGTGCTTTCGGGCGAGGTTTCGCCGCGCGAAGAGCTGATCCGGCTTGCCATCTCACCGACCGGCGAAGTGCTGCCAGATCCCGCTGGCAAAGCGCCGGGACGGGGTGCCTGGATCGCGCCTGACCGCGCCGCGCTTGAAAGTGCGATGGCGGGTGGCCATCTCAAGGGCGCATTAAACCGGGCATTCAAGGGCGGACCGGACGGGGTAAGCCTTTCCTACAGCGACAATTTGGCCCAAGCACTCGCCGACGGGCTGACCCGCAATCTGCTGGACCGGCTGGGGCTGGAACTGCGCGGCTGCAATATCGTGCTGGGTTCATCGCGGATCGAGGAACAGGCGCGCACCGGGCGCATCGCCTTGCTCCTCCATGCGCGCGACAGCAGCGAAGACGGGCGTAAAAAGCTCGATCAGGCGTGGCGCGTGGGCTCGGACGCCGAAGGGTCGGGAATGCGCGGCACCGTCTTGCCACTGGACCGCGATGCGCTGTCTGTGGCATTGGGCCGCGAAAATGTCGTCCATTTGGGCGTTTCGGGCCAGAGCGGGCCGCGCAATACAGGGCGCAGCTCGGCAGCGGGCCGGATTGGGCAGGCGGTCACACGCCTGTCGCGATACCTGGGGAGCGATCCTCCCCGATAGCGGCCCCAATTGATACACGGCGCGCAGCGACCTGCGCGGACGACTTGGAATTTTTGAAGGACTTGACTGCTAGCATGAGCGACGAACCAGAAAAACGCACCCGTAAACCGCTGAGCCTGAAAGGTGCCCAGCCAGGCGAGGTCAAACAGACCTTTAGCCATGGCCGGACCAACAAGGTTGCGGTCGAGGTGAAGCGCAAGCGCAAGCTCGTCAAACCGGGCGAAGCGCCTCCGCCGCCTGCGCCTGAGCCGACACCCGAGCCCGCGCCCGCTCCCGTAGCGCAATCGCCCAAGCCGGCTGCGCCCAAAAAGCCCGCCGCCTCTGCCGAAACCGCGCAAGAGCGCGTCGCACGCATGCAGCGCGAGGCTGAGGAAGCACGCCTTAAAATGGCCGAAGAGGCCCGCAAGCGCGACGATCAGAAGGCCAAGCAGAGCGCCGAAGAAGAGAAGAAGCGCGCAGCTGAGAACAAGAAGGCCGAGGCCGAAGCCGAGAAACGCGCCGCTGAAGAAACCAATGCTGCAGCCGAGGCTGAAGCCGCTCCAGCCGCCGAAGCCGAAGAGGCTCCCGCTGATCCGGGCAGCCCGACGCCCGCCGCTCGTAAGTTCACGCCAGTCGCTCGGCCTGAACCCAAGCGTCCGGAAAAGAAGAAGAAAGAAGACAAGCGCGCTGCCAAGGATACTGGCGGCGGCAATGACAAGCGCCGTTCTGGCAAACTGACCGTCACCAAAGCGCTGAACGAGGATGAAGGCCGCCGTGCGCGGAGCCTCGCCGCGCTCAAACGTGCGCGTGAAAAAGAGCGCCGCCTGCAAGGTGGTGGCTCCTCCAAGCCGCGCGAGAAGCAGGTTCGCGACGTTGTCGTTCCCGAAGCCATCACCGTGGGCGAACTCGCCAAACGGATGGGCGAAAAGGGCGCGGACCTAGTCAAAGAGCTGTTCAATCTCGACATGATGGTCACCGTCAACCAGACGATCGATCAGGACACCGCAGAGCTGCTGGTCGAACAGTTCGGCCACAATATCCAAAAGGTCTCAGAGGCCGATGTCGACATCGCCGACGAAGAGGATGCGGATCCGGCAGAAACGCTGAAACCGCGTCCGCCGGTCGTCACGATCATGGGCCATGTCGATCACGGCAAGACCTCGCTGCTTGATGCCCTGCGCGGTGCCAATGTGGTGAAGGGTGAAGCCGGTGGGATTACCCAGCATATCGGCAGCTATCAGATCACGACGAAGGACAAGCAGAAGATCACCTTCCTCGACACGCCGGGCCACGCCGCATTCTCGGAAATGCGTGCGCGCGGTGCCAATGTGACCGATATCGTGGTTCTGGTTGTCGCCGCCGATGACGGCATTATGCCGCAGACGATCGAGGCGATTAATCACACCAAGGCCTCCGGCGTTCCGATGATCGTTGCGATCAACAAGATGGACAAGCCAGAGGCCAATCCGGACAATATCCGCACCCGCCTGCTCGAACACGAAGTGATCGTGGAATCGATGTCGGGTGATGTGCAGGATGTCGAGATTTCGGCGCTTAAGAAAACCGGCCTTGATGACCTGATCGAGAAGATCAATCTTCAGGCCGAACTGCTCGAGCTTAAGGCCCGCCCGGACCGCGATGCCGATGCAACCGTGATCGAAGCGCAGCTCGACAAGGGCCGCGGTCCTGTCGCAACTGTGCTGGTGACGCGCGGCACGCTGAAGCGCGGCGACACATTCGTCGTCGGCACCGAAAGCGGCCGTGTGCGCGCCATCGTCAACGATCAGGGCAAGCAGATCAAGGAAGCTGGCCCCTCGATGCCGGTCGAAGTCCTCGGCCTTGGCGGCGTGCCGTCAGCCGGTGACAAGCTGACCGTGGTCGAGAACGAACAGCGTGCGCGCGAAGTTGCGCAATATCGTCAGGAAAAGGCGACGGAAAAGCGCACCGCGCTCGCCCCGACCAGCTTCGATACGATGTTCAACAACCTCGCATCGAATGTGATCGAATGGCCCGTTCTGGTGAAGGCCGATGTGCAAGGCTCGGTCGAAGCGATCGTCAACGCGCTGCACAATATCTCGAATGACGAGATCAAGGTGCGCGTTCTCAACGCTGGCGTGGGTGCGATTACCGAAAGCGACGTGACGCTCGCGGCGGCATCGAACGCGCCGATCATCGGCTTTAATGTTCGTCCGAATGCGAAAGCGCGCGACCTCGTCAAACGCGACGGCGTGCGGATGATGTATTACGATGTGATCTATCACCTCACCGACGAAGTCGCGAAAGAGATGGCTGGCGAGCTTGGCCCCGAACGGATCGAAACCGTGGTTGGCCGTGCCGACGTCAAGGAAGTCTTCCGCTCGGGCAAGAAGGACAAGGCTGCCGGCCTGCTCGTCACCGAAGGCGTCATCCGCAAAGGTCTCCACGCGCGTCTCACCCGCGAAGATGTCATTGTTTCAGCAACGACCATCGCCTCGCTGCGGCGCTTCAAGGACGACGTGGACGAAGTCCGCTCGGGCCTCGAATGCGGCGTTGTGCTGGAAGACACGAACGACATCCAGCCGGGCGACAGCCTCGAAATCTTCGAGGTCGAACTGCGCGAACGGACGTTGGAGGTTGGCTAAGGTCTGAGCTCGCCTGATGGACTGGGAAAAGGAAATCCAGGCGGGCGCAGATGGCTCTCCGCATTCGAACCTTCTTGGCTCGCGGTTCGTCTCCTTCGACGAGGCGACCAGCACCGCCACCATGCGCTTCACTGTGCGCAAAGAGATGTGCACATGGCGCGGGGGCGTGCAGGGGGGATTGGTTGCGGGCTATCTCGATGATGTGATGGGCTATGCCTATGTCGCGGCCACTGGCGGCGAAATGGCGCCGCTCAACCTTGAAATCTCGATGAGCCTCATCCGCCTGATCCCCGAAGGCCCGCTGATCGGGAAGGGCCGCGTGGTCAAATCGGGGCGCAAGGTCGTCTTTCTCGAAGGCGAGCTTTGGTCAGAAGACGGCAAACTGATGGCGCGCTCGACCTCGACCGCGCTGCCCACGCCGCGCCCGTCTTCGTCTGGCACAGGTATGCCCGACTGATGGCGCGCTACCTCGGGCTTCTGGGCAGTATCAATGTTGGCGGCAACCGGATCAAAATGGCCGAACTGCGCGACGTCCTGACCGAGGCGGGCTTCAAGGATATTGCGACCGTCGCGGCGAGCGGGAATGTGATTTTCACCGATGATAGCGACCCGGCGATGCTCGAAATCCGGCTTGAAGACGTGGTCCAGTCGCATTTCGGCTTCAAGTCATGCGCGATGGTCCGCTCAGCCGAAGAAGTGCGCGCGGCGATTGACGAAAATCCCTTTCACGGGACCGAGGCGCATCACGGCTCGGACAAGATGGTGCATTCGATCTTCCTCAGCCAGCAACCCGACAAGAGCGCGGTTGACGCCGTGATCGAGGAGCACCGCGCCAAAGGCAGCGAGCGGCTCGCGCTGGGTGACCGTGTGCTGTTTCTCGACTATGTGCACGGCGTGGGCGTCTCGGACCTTTCGAACAAGTTTCTGGAAAAGCGGCTTGGCTGCAAGGGCACTGCGCGCAATATGAACTCGCTCAAGAATATCCTCGCGAAGATGAACTGATGGCCAAACGACAAGAATTCACCAGCGAACAGCAATCGGTCCGCGTCCTCAAAGTGGGCGAGCGGGTGCGCCATATCCTGTCCGAACTGCTGGCGCGGCAAGAGGTGCATGACGAGGTTGTGAGCGCTTCCAACATCGCTGTGACCGAAGTGCGCATGAGCCCCGACCTGCGCAATGCGAGCGCTTATGTGAAGCCGCTTCTGGGGGCGGATGAGGACGACGTGGTCAAGGCTTTGCGCCAGAACACCGCCTTCCTCCAGCGCGAGGTCGCCAAGCGTCTGGGCCTGAAATTCGCGCCCAAGCTGAAGTTCCGCAAGGATGAAAGCTTCGACGAAGCCGACCGGATCGAGGCGCTGCTGCGCGATCCCAAGGTGGCGCGCGATCTAAGCGATGATTTGGGCGACGATGTGGAAGACGGAACCGAGTGATCTCCTGCGAAAGCAGGAGTCCAGAGTGCAACCTCGCGGCCGGATTCCTGCTTTCGCAGGAAATCACGCAGTCAGCGCGTTACTGCATGAGGTCCCCGCCTGCGCGGGGACTCGCGCCTAACGCGGCACCATCCGCGCGCGCAGACGAATATCAACCGTGTTGCCGACAATCAGCTGATAACTCCGCATCCCGTAATCACGCCGGTCGATTTCCATCTCGGCGGTGAAGGTCACGGGCCTTCCGCTGGTGCTGGTGGGATCGCTCGCGAAGGTCACATCGAGCGTCTCGGTGCGGGTCACTCCGCGCGCGGTCAGCTCTCCCGTCACAGTGCCGCGCGTGGGTGATGAAAGGGTGATCGAGCGTCCGACAAAGCGGATCGTGGGATAGCGCTCGACCCAGAAGAACTTCTCTCCGCGCAGCCGCCTTAGCGTCGTGTCATCGGGCGCCTCAATCTGCGCCGCGTCGAATGTCACATCGATCACCGCGCGCTCCGGAGCTCCGGGCACCACCGTGACATTGCCCTCCATCTCGGGAAAGCGGGCGGTCTTGCTCGACAGGCCGAAGAAGCCGACGCGCGCCGTGACTTCGCTGGCGCTGGCGTCGAGCCGGTAGTCGAGCGCGGCTCCTGTTTGCGCGCCAATGCTGGCGGGCATCGCGAGCGCGGCGAGCAGCGATAACAGGGTAAGGCGCAGCAGGTTCATAATCGTCTCTCCTACCCCTTGCCCTAATGTTTACGCTTGGCTGTCTCTGCCGGTTACTCCCTGACTATCCGCCCGCGCCGGGCAGGACATATTCAACCGGCGCATCGGGGCCCAGCGGCAGTCCGAGATAGAACCACAGCACGATCAGCAGAGTGCCCGAAATGAGCAGGAAGATCGAATAGGGCACCATCATCGCGGTAAGGCTGCCAAGTCCGAAATCCTTCTTCCAACGCTGCGCGAAGACGAGGATCAGCGGGAAATAGACCATCAGCGGAGTGATGATATTGGTCGCGCTGTCGCCGACGCGGTAGGCCGCGGTGGCGCCCTCAGGGCTGATCCCGAGCAGCATCAGCATTGGCACGAGGATCGGCGCGAGCAGTGCCCACTTCGCGCTTGCCGAACCCACAAACAGGTTGAGCAGCGCGGCAAACAGCACCATCAGGCCGAGCACAATCGGGAGCGGCAGGCCGGTCGACTGGATCGCAGCCGCCCCATGCACCGCCGAAATCAGGCCGAGATTGGACCAGCCGAACATCGCGACAAAATGCGCCGCTGCAAAGGCGAGGACGAGGTAATAGCCCATGTCCTTCATGCTTTCGGACATCATGTTGACCAGATCGCGGTGATTGTTGATCGTCCCCGTTGCGCGGCCATAGGCCCAGCCGCAGGCGAGGAAGAGCACGAAGAACGCCGCGACCAGCGACTGGTAGAACGGGCGCAATTCGCTGTGGATCGAGCAATCGGCGATCCGCGCGCCGGCATCGTTCAGGCAGGCTGCCTCGTTGATGAGCGGCGTGCCCGGTGCGAACACCATCACAGCCCACAGAGCAATCACAGCGAGCGCTGCGATGCCTGCATGGGCAAGGCCCTTGGAAGCCAGGTCACCGTCATGCGCGGTCGGATCGGGGCTGGTGCCGTCTTCGGCTGCACCGGCAGTCGCGCCGCCGGTCCATACGCCCAGTTTTGGCTCGATCACCTTGTCGGTGACGTACCAGATGATCGGCAGGAACAGCACGGTCATCGCGCTGATGAAGTACCAGTTGCCCGCAATATTCGCGGTCCATGCGGGATCGAGCGCGCTTGCTCCCACGGCTTCTTCGGTGATGCCGAACAGCAATGCGTCGAGCTGGCCGGGCGAGATATTGGCCGAGAAACCGCCCGACACGCCTGCAAAGGCAGCGGCGATGCCCGCCAGAGGGTGACGACCAGCGGCGGCGAACAGGATGCCAGCGAGCGGGATCAGCACCACATAGCCCGCGTCGGCGGCGTGGTTGCCCAGCATCGCAACCAGCGCCACAACCGGCGTCAGCAGCGCCTTGGGAGCGCTCTTCACAGCCTTGGCCATGCCCGCTGCGAAGAAGCCCGAACGCTCTGCCACGCCCGCACCCAGCATCACTACGAGGACGTAACCGAGCGGATGGAAATGGGTGAAAGTCTTGGGCATTTCGACCCACAGGCGCTGGATATTGTCAGCGGCAAACAGGCTCACCGCTTCGATCTTCAACGCGCCTCCGGTATTCTCGTCAATCGAAGTCGGGTGGAGCGCCGAAACGCCCAACGCCGCACTGATGATCGAGATGATGACCAGCGCGATAATCAGATAGAAGAACAAGAAGACCGGATCAGGCAGCTTGTTCCCGTTCCGCTCAATCCAGCCAAGAAAGCCGGTCATGCCTTCAGCCTTTGGCGCGTCTGCTGCCGATGCCATATTCGTGTCCCCGTAGATTCTTCCAGTTAAGTGCGTGGGGCTAGCATCGCGCATTCACCCTGTCACACGCATTAATCAACAGGCCCGCTGACGGGGTGGTGGCGTCAGCGCAATGCGCCGGTTAATCATCGCACATGGCAAAGCTCTATTTCTACTATTCCAGCATGAATGCGGGGAAATCGACCACGCTGCTGCAAGCGGACTTCAACTATCGCGAGCGCGGAATGGCGACGATGGTGTGGACCGCAGAGCTCGACACACGCAGCGCGGGTATGGTGAAGAGCCGCATCGGGCTGGAGGCTGGCGCGCATCACTATCGCCCTGAAACCGACATGAAGGCCGAAGTGCTGGCGCAGCATCAGGAGACGAAGCTCGATTGCGTGTTGGTGGATGAGGCGCAGTTTCTGACCGAGGCGCAAGTGTGGCAGCTGGCAGCGCTTGCCGACGAGCATGGGATTCCAGTGCTGTGTTACGGCCTGCGCACCGATTTCCTCGGCGCGCTCTTCCCCGGTTCGGCGGTGCTGCTGGGCATTGCTGATGCATTGGTCGAGCTGAAAGCGGTGTGCCATTGCGGGCGCAAAGCCTCGATGAACCTGCGCGTGACCGAAGACGGCAAAGCTGTCAGCGAAGGCGCGCAGACCGAGATCGGCGGGAATGACCGCTATGTCGCTTTGTGCCGCAAACATTTCAGCGAGGCGCTGAAGGCTTAGGCTGGTTTCGCTGGGCGCAATCCCCATATCAGCTGCAATGTTAGACCAAGCCACCCTGATCATGCTCCTCGTCCCCGCGCTTGTCGTGGCGATTGTCTTTCACGAGGTTGCACACGGCCTTGCGGCCAAGGCGCTGGGCGATCCCACCGCGAGCGAGCGTGGGCGGCTGACCTTCAACCCGATCAAACATGTCGATCCGGTGGGCACCTTGCTGGTGCCGGGCGGATTGCTGCTGATGGGTGCGCCCGCATTCGGCTGGGCCAAGCCGGTGCCGGTGAACAAATATCGCCTCAGAAATCCGCGTTGGGGGATGATGGCGGTTGCCGCTGCTGGACCCGCGATGAACTTCGCGCTTGCCGCTATCGGCGCCGTAGTGCTGGGCCTGATCGCCGCGGTCTGGGGCTATCCTGAGCCGGGCAATGTGAGCATCGTCGTCGAGGCGCTGTCGATGTTCCTGCTCATCAACATCTTTCTCGGCATGTTCAACCTGCTGCCGATCCCGCCTTTTGACGGCTCGCACATTGTCGGCGGGCTGCTGCCGGGCAAGCTGCGTTTCTACTGGGAGCGGATCCAGCGTTTTGGCATCGTGCTGATCCTTGGCGTGATCGGGTATAGCTGGGTTTTCGGGACCGGCTGGCTCGAAGTGACCGTGCTTCCGCTCGTCGAGGGAGCGATGGATATCTATATCGGCCTTGCCGACATGATCGCGCAGTCATTTTAGGGCCCTTTCAGGCTGACTAGTCAGCACTAACCGCGTCGACAAAGCGCGCGCCCGAATGCCGGGCGAGCAATTGCTCCAGCAGCGCCTCGCGCCGTTCCGCCTGCACGCACACCACAATGCACCCGCCAAAGCCGCCACCGGTGAGCCGCGCGCCCAAGGCTCCCAGTTCTTGCGCGCTCGCCACCAGCGCATCGATTTCGGGCAGCGACATGTCGAACAGGTCGCGCATCGAGGCGTGGCTTTCGTTCATCAACTCGCCGAAGCGGGCCATTGCGCCAGCCTCCAGAGCGTCAACTGCTTCGACGGTGCGCCGATGCTCGGTGAGGCAGTGGAGTGCGCGGCGTTTGGGTATGTCGTCGAGGTCTGCCCCTTCGACCTGTGCGCGGTCCAGCAGGCACAGATCCTCGGTCCCGAAATACCGCTTGGCTGCGTCGCACTCCGCCTTGCGCGCGCCGTAGCGGCCATCGGTCAGCTTGCGGGTGAGGCCCGAATGCACGACCAGCATTGCGTAACCGGCGGGCAGGGAGGCGATGGTCCAGTCAAGGCTCTTGGTGTCGAGCGCCATCGCGGTGCCGGGCGTCGCCAGCGCGACTGCCATCTGGTCCATGATCCCGCAAGGCACGCCCATATAATGGTTCTCGACCCGGCGCGCCGCGACCGCCAGCTCCACATCATTCTGCGTCCCACCACCGGCCTCGCGCGCGGCCTTCAGGATCGCGACGATCAGCGCAGCAGAGGAGGACAGGCCCGACCCCTCCGGCATGGTCGAGCGGATGTCTATGCTGGCCCCGCCTTGGAGCAGGCCCAGCGCATTGGCCTCTCGCAAGGCGCCCACACAAGGGTCTGACCACTCGCCCACGGCATCATCAGCGAGGTCGCGCACCGCTGGCGCGTCGTAATTGTTCGAGGTGACCGCGACCATGCTGTCACTGCGCGGGGAGAGAGAAACCTCGATCCCGATCGACAGCGCGGCAGGCAGGACCATGCCGCCATTATAATCGGTGTGCTCGCCGATCAGATTGACCCGTCCGGGCGCATGCCCAAGATAAGTGGCGGTGAAAGTCTCAGGCATCGCGCACGAACTTCCGAAGTGTCTGCGCCGCGTCCTCCGGCATCACATCGACGGTAAACGTACCGGTGTGCTGCTCGACCGAAGCGAGATATTTGACCCGTCCGGGCGCGCGCAGCAGCGGGTAGAACTGGACGGTGAAGTGGTATCCGGTCGATCCGCCATTGGGCGCTGCATGAAACGCCATCATCGTCGCGGCAGGCTGCTGGAACAAAGCGTCATAGCGCCGCGTGACTTCGCCGAGCCAGTAATCGAGCGCCTGCAATTCCTCGTCAGAGCAATCCCACGGCCCCTGACGGGCGGCAAGCGGGGCGATCCAGATTTCGTAGGGGAAGCGCGCAAATCGCGGGACGAAAGCCGCCATGCCGCCTTCGACGCCAAGGCCATAATCGGGCAGGGCAGCGGCGATCTCGCCTGCAAGATCGTACCCGCTCGCAAA
Organism: uncultured Erythrobacter sp.; assembly: GCF_947492365.1. Lineage (NCBI taxonomy): Bacteria > Pseudomonadati > Pseudomonadota > Alphaproteobacteria > Sphingomonadales > Erythrobacteraceae > Erythrobacter > uncultured Erythrobacter sp. Next base: position 1,605,572 of record NZ_CANLMB010000001.1, on the reverse strand, counting down.
GGCATCAATCGCGCGCTGCTGGACGTCGGGCACGCGGTCAAAGCCGTAAATCTGGCCATGCGGATGGTGGAGCGTCACGCCCACCTCGTCGCCGCGATTTTCGAACGGCAGGACATATTCGCACCCCGCAGCGAAATGCGTCTCGTAGCGGTCGATCAGCGCGCCGAGCAGCACTTGCCGCCGGTCGCTGCCGATGGATTCGAGGCTGCCTGTCGCTTCGGGAGCATAGACCACGACATCGCATGCGCCCTTGGCCGGTTCGGTTTCGATGCCGCCAAGGTCGGCTGCGCTGGCCGCGCCGGGGTGGAAGGCGGCGAACTTGTTCTCGAACACAGCGCATTCAAAATCGGCGAAGGGAATCTCGGTCTCCGGCCCGCCGGGGATTGTGGGTGCGAGTGGGTCGTCGGCGGCGGAAGGCTTGAACGTCCGGTTCTGCCTATGCGCGGCATAGACATTCCATTCCTGCCTTAGCGGGTGGCGGCGCAGCTCACCGCCTTGTGCGATCTCGTCAGCGCTTTCGCTCTGGGGCGGAAGGCTATGTGCCTCGCGGCCATAGAGGTGGAGCATCCGCCCATCGGCCTTGCGATGATCGCGGCGATAGGTCGCGCGGCCACCGATTGAGCGGGCAAGCTGCGTCACAAGAGCGCCTTCTTATCGAACCATGCTGCCAAACGCTGCTGAGCCGCATCGTCCAAATGCAGACCAAGCTTGCTGCGACGCCACAGCACATCCTCGGCGCTGCGGGCAAATTCGTGCTCAACCAGATAGTTCAGCTCGGCTTCGTAGAAACCGCCGCCGAAATGTTCGCCGAGCTCGCTGGTCGATACGGCGGTGCCGAGAACCTGTTCGATCCGCGTGCCATAGGCGCGGTAGAGCCTGCGTAGGACATCGGCGGGGGTCCATGGCTTGCGCCCGCTGAGCCATTCCAGCTTCTCGTCAAACTTTTCGGGCGCGAAGTCCCCTCCGGGCAATGGCTCGCGCGCGGACCAGTCATCTTTGGAATGACCCAGCTTTTCAAGCGCATGTTCGGCAAGCTTGCGATAGGTTGTGATCTTGCCGCCGAAGATCGAGAGCATTGGCGGCGCATCGCCCGCCTCGCCGCGATCAACCTCGAACACATAGTCGCGCGTCACGGTCGAGTTTGATGCAGATTTGTCATCATAGAGCGGGCGCACCCCGGCATAGCTCGACACGGCCTGATCGGGCGATACGTCGACGCGCAGATATTCGTTCACCGCATCGCAGATATAGCGCTTCTCTTCCTCCGAGATTTGGATGCCCGATGGATCGCCTTCAAAACCGACATCGGTGGTGCCGACCAGCGTGAATTCGCGCTCATAGGGAATCGCAAAGACGATCCGGTTGTCCTTGTTTTGAAAGATATAAGCGTGATCGCCTTCGAACAGGCGCGGGAAGATCAGGTGGCTGCCTTTGACGAGACGCAGATTGTTGTGCTCAGCGCCGGGGATCGCGCGGCCCAGAACCGTATCGACCCACGGGCCAGCAGCGTTGACGACCTGGCGCGCGACAATCCGCTCCTCGTTGCCGTCTTCCCCGCGCAAAGTGGCGATCCAGACATCCCTGCGCCGCTCCAGCGCGGTGCATTCTGTGCGGGTGCGGATTTCGGCGCCGCGCTCCATCGCGTCGACGCAATTGAGCACGGTCAGCCGTGCATCCTCGACCCAGCAATCGGAATATTCAAAGCCTGTTGTGAGCCGCTCTTCCAGCACTTCGCTATGCGGAGCGGCGCGCAGATCGACCGTCTTGGTCGGCGGCAGCAATTTGCGCCCGCCCAGATTGTCATAGAGAAACAGGCCCAGCCGGAGCATCCATTTGGGCCGCAATCCTTTGTCGTGCGGCAACACAAAGCGCAGCGGCCAGATGATATGCGGGGCAAGGCCCAGCAGCCGCTCACGCTCGATCAGGCTTTCACGCACCAGCCGGAATTCGAAATGTTCGAGATAGCGCAGTCCGCCATGGACCAGCTTGGTTGAGGAGCTGGACGTATGCGCCGCAAGGTCGTCCTTCTCAACCAGACACACCGACATGCCGCGCCCCGCCGCATCGCGGGCAATGCCTGCGCCGTTAATGCCGCCGCCAATGACCAGAAGGTCGAAATTCTCGCTCACGTCTCAGCCTTAAGGTGATAGATCAGACAGGTGTCGGGATGGGTAAGCGGCGGCTGAATCCCGTGACCCATCAGCGCTGCTCCCGATATGAGCGTTCCTTCGCCCTGTAGACCGGCGGCGTCAACAATCGAGGGTGAGGAGATCGAAGGATTGTGCTGTGGCCAGACCAGCTTGACGCGGTATTGCGCCAGCGGATCGAGCCCGGCGAAGTGGATGCGCGCGGGCAGGGTGACGATCTCGTTTTCGAGCACAGCGTAAGAGAACAGCGCTTCGCATCGATCGGTGCCGACGCATCCGACCAGATTGGTGGCGGGCGACCCATCGAGCCGGTAGAAGCGCCCCGCATGGATCAGCTCGCGGTGCTGCTTGTAGAGCGCGATGCCTGCCTTGAGCACCGCCAGATCGCGCTCGCTCTCGCGCCGCAGGTCCAGCTCCATTCCCATATGGCCGAAAATGGCGCTCGCCGCGCGGAAGGCCATGGAGAATTTGCGCCCCGTAATGTGGCAGCGCTTTGGCCCGACATGGCTGCCGAGGACGCGAAGAGGCAGGAAATGCGAAGCGCCGCGCTGGATCGACTGCCGTGCGCGCGCATCGTTATTGTCCGAGGTCCAGACCCGGTCGGTGTTGCGCAAGATGCCGAAATCGGCGCGGCCACCGCCCGACGCGCAGCTCTCGATCTCTAGAGCGGGATGGGCAGAGCGGAGGCGCGCGATCAAGGCGTAGACAGCCCGCGTCTGCGCGCCCGCGACCGCTCGCCCGCCGCTGCCCGGATGCTGGATATCGCGGTTCATGTCCCACTTGATGTAGTCGATGGCGTATTCGACGACGAGCGCGTTGATCTTGTCGAACAGATAGTCGCACACTTCGCTTCGGGTGAGGTCGAGCGTCAACTGACCGCGCGATGGCACTGGCTCAACGCCTTCAGCTCTCAGCACCCAGTCGGGATGCGCGCGGTAGAGGTCGCTGTCGGGATTGACCATTTCGGGTTCGAACCACAGGCCGAATTCCATGCCTAGCTCGCGCACGCGGCCCGCCAGCTTGTGAAGGCCTTTGGGATAGACCTGTCCGCTCACCCACCAATTGCCCAGTCCTGCCGCATCGTTGCGCCGACCGCCGAACCAGCCATCGTCGAGCACAAAGCGCTCTGCGCCAACAGCGGCGGCGCGCTCGGCGAGGTCAATCAGCGTGTCTTCGTCATGGCCGAAATAGACCGCTTCCCATGTGTTGTAGTGGACGGGGCGGGGCGCGGTGCGGCTGCGTTTGTCGAGCACCGATCCGCACAAATATTCGTGGAAGGCGTGCGAGACACCGTTCAGCCCGTCCTGCGACCAAGCAACCAGCGCCTCGGGTGATTGGTAGTGCTCACCCGCTGCCAGTCGAAACTCGCCGGGAAAGCCCATTTCGCCCATCTGCACAAAGCCGCGAGCGTCGCTGTGGCGGTCGATCCGCAGGCGGTGATTGCCGCTCCATGCGAGGTGGAAACCGCAGGCCGGGCCGTGCATCTCGCTCGTGTCGGCGCTGGCGAGAATTCCGCCGGGGAAGGAGTCATGGCTGGTCCGCCCGGCCTTGTTCTCGCGCACAATGCTGCCCTGAAATGCGGGGACTTCCTCGATGTGAAACTCGCCAGCCCAGCGTCCGGTGAAGCTGAGGAAGCGCGTTAGGCGTGGGTCGAAGGGCAGGCACAGCGCTGCGCACCAATCGAGGTCGAAAGTGCTATCGCCGCGATTTTCGATCCGCGTGCTGCTCGACAACATGCCGGTTGCCGGATCGAGTGCGAAGGAATGCACGCTAGCTAGGCCGCAGGTGCTGTCTTCGCAGTGGATTTCGACAGCCTGCGGGGACAGCTCGATCACTTCCACTACGCGCAAATCAATTGCCCAATCCATGCCGCCGCGGTGGCCGATAAGGCTGGACGGTCCCGAAATGCCCGTTCCGACCTCGTTGAGCAGCGACCCGCGCTGATGGACCGCAGGCGTGCCCGGCGCATGTTGCCGTGTCGCTAGCAGCGCCAGTTCTTCGGCATTGGCACCGGGCAGGTCAGGCCCGGCATAGAGGATATGCGCCCGCTCGCCTTTACGCGCTTCGAGTGCCAGCAGCGTCCCGCCTGCGCGCAGTTCAAACAATTCGTGAATATTCTGAAGCTTGTCAGTCATCGGGAATTTCTTTGCGACACGCCTTGCTCTAGGACAACTCAATTCCGCGAATAGGGGCATGCGGGCGAGGGAGAATTTGAATGAACGTCGTCCAGATTGCGGTCTTTTTCGCCTTGATGGCCATTCTCGCCGCGCTTGTGTGGCGCAAGGTGGCGGCAGCGCGCGCGGCCAGCCATGCATCGGCGGACAAGGAGATTTTCCTCGCAGGCGGGGGACTGAGCTGGTTCTTCGTCGCGGGCGCGATCACGCTGACCAACCTTTCGACCGATCAGCTGGTGGGCATGAACGGCGCGCAGATGCTGCTGGTCGCTTGGTGGGAGATCGCCGGATTTATCGGCCTGCTGATGCTCGCCTTCATCTTTGTGCCGATCTACTATCGCAACAATTGCACGACCGTCACCGAACTGCTCGAAAAGCGCTATGACGGCGCGAGTATCCGCACGGTAATCTCGGGCCTGTTCCTCGCGGGCAATCTGTTCATTTACCTGCCTGCGGTGATCTATAGCGGGTCGCTGTTTATCCAGTCGCTGTTCGGGTTGGAGATGGGGCAATTTGTGATCGTGCCGCCTTTTGGCGAAGATCCCGGAATGGCAGTGGATCGCGGCTTGATGGCGATAGCAATCGTCTTTGCGATTGTCGGCGCGGCCTATGCGATCCTCGGCGGACTGCGCGCTGTGGCGGTGCTCGACACCTATAGCGGCATCGGCATTCTTGCGCTGGCTTTGCTGGTTGTGTTCCTCGCGCTGAAAGCCATCGGTTTCGACTTCTCCGGCGTGCCGACAGAGCGGCTCTCGATGGTCGGGGATTACGATTCCCAGATACCGTTCCACACGCTGTTCACCGGCATGATCTTCATCCAGATATTCTACTGGTCGACCAATCAGAACATCACGCAAAAGGCTCTTGCTGCTCCCAATGTGAAAGAAGCGCAAAAGGGCATCATGGCGGCTGCCATCATTCGCGTGCTGATCGTGCCGCCGATTGTGGTTATTCCGGGCGTCGTGGCGTTCAAACTCTACGGCGGCGTCGGGGACGAAGCCTATGGCCGTCTTGTCGGGGACATCATGCCCAGTTGGACCAGCGGGCTATTCGCAGCGATGATCGCGGCGGCGGTGCTGACCACCTATTCTGCTGTGATGAACGCGACGATCACGCTCTGGTCGGTCGATTTCCACCGCAAGTTTGTCAATCCGGACGTCGATGTCGTGCGGCTCAACCGCAAGGTCGGGATCGGCGCGATGGTCGTCTCGATCCTGCTGGTGCCGATCTACTCGAATGCAGAGAGCATTATCGATCTGTTGCAGCAATTGAACGGACTGCTCTCCATGCCGATCCTGTCCGCCTTTATCGCGGCGCTGCTGTTCCGCAATATGGATGCGCGCGCGGCGGTTACGGGGCTGGCCTACGGCGTCGGGATCTACGCGTTCCACACCTTCTATCTCTACACCGACCGCGCGGTCTGGGGCGGGACGACATTCTACCGCTATCTCGGCCTCGACTGGTTGCACTATATCGACGTGATGGTGTTCGTGCTGTTCAGCTCGGTCCTTGTGGCCTTGCTCACCAATCTCGTGGTGTTCGGCAAACGGGCGAAGTTCGGCTTCCGCTCGGGCGCAGAGGAGCCTTCTGCCGCTTGAGCAAATGGCCAACTGCGCCTAGCGGGGCGGCATGAGCGAGCTTAAACCCGCGCCGAATGGCTGGATCATCCTCGACAAGCCGCGCGGGCTTGGATCGACGCAGGCTGTCGCGGCGGTGAAGCGCAATCTGCGTCAGGGCGGCTATGCCAAGACGAAGGTGGGCCATGGTGGCACTCTGGACCCGCTGGCCGAAGGGGTATTGCCGATTGCGCTTGGCGAGGCGACCAAGCTCGCTGGGCGGATGCTTGATGCGAGCAAGATTTATGACTTCACTCTCAAGTTCGGCGAGGAGACCGCCACGCTCGACACCGAAGGCGAAGTCGTCGAACGCAGCGATCACCGCCCAACGCTGGAGCAGGTAGAGGCGGCGCTCCCTCACTTCACAGGCGCGATCGAGCAGGTGCCGCCAGCCTATTCGGCGCTCAAAGTCGATGGCAAGCGCGCCTATGATCTGGCGAGGGCTGGGGAGGAAGTGACGCTCAAAACGCGTGCGGTCACGATTCATGCGCTCACCATCGCCGATGGCGGTCACGAACGCGATGCGATCACCCTAACCGCGCACGTTTCCAAAGGCACCTATATCCGCAGTCTTGCCCGCGACATCGCGCGCGACCTTGGAAGTCTCGGCCATGTTACCTATCTAAGGCGGACAAAGGCCGGTCCATTCACCGAATCCCAAGCGATTTCGCTGGACAAACTGAACGAAGTCGCTAATGGCGCGGCCCTTGAAGACCTCCTCCTGCCGTTAGAGGCGGGGCTGGACGACATCCCGGCCCTCAACCTCAACCAGACAGACGCGCAGGCGGCCCGAGAAGGCCGGGTCTTGTCTGGATTGCCCCAACCATCCGGGCTCTATTGTGCGATGCTGGACAGCGTCCCTGTCGCGCTTATGGAAATTTCGGATGGGACAGCGAAAGTTGTCAGGGGTTTCAACCTTCCCGATGTCGCTGAGTAGAAAGAGAAAATATGTCGGTTTCACCCGAGCGTAAGCAAGAAATTATCAAGGACAATGCCCAGGCCAAAGGCGATACGGGCAGTCCCGAAGTTCAGGTCGCGATCCTCACCGAGCGCATCCGCAACCTCACCGAACACTTCAAGTCCAACCACAAGGACAACCACTCGCGTCGCGGCCTTCTGATGATGGTCAACAAGCGCCGCAACCTGCTCGCCTTTCTCAAGAAGAAAGACGTCGAGCGTTACAACGCCCTGATCCAGAAGCTGGGTCTGCGTAAGTAAGAGTTTTTCAAGGGGCGGCTCCAAGGGCCGCCCTTTGTCTATCCTCTCCCGAGCAATTCGGCCGGGAGCGGAAAAATGGGGCGCGATTAGCCCCGCACCGGACCGGGACGGTATCCCCGGCACAAGTAGGCCCCGCCACGCAATAAGGCGTCATGCGGGTTCAAAAGGAAAATACATGTTCGACACGAAAACCGTATCGGTGGAGTGGGGCGGAAAAACCCTCACTCTGGAAACAGGCCGCATTGCCCGTCAGGCAGACGGCGCTGTTCTGGCCACTTATGGCGAAACCGTGGTGCTGTGCGCAGTCACCGCCGCCAAGAGTGTTCGCGAGGGGCAGGACTTCTTCCCGCTCACCGTTCACTATCAGGAAAAATTCTCGGCAGCCGGCCGTATCCCGGGCGGCTTCTTCAAGCGCGAAGGTCGCGCGACAGAGAAAGAAACGCTCACCAGCCGTCTGATCGACCGTCCGGTGCGCCCGCTCTTCCCTGAAGGGTTCTACAACGAAATCAACGTGATCTGCCAGGTTCTGTCCTATGACGGCGAAACCGAGCCAGATATCGTCGCAATGATCGCAGCCTCTGCTGCTCTGACCATTAGCGGCCTTCCCTTCATGGGTCCGATCGGCGCAGCGCGCGTCGGCTTCAACAATGAAGGCGAATATGTCCTCAACCCGAGCATCACCGATGCGCTGGGCGAAGACGGCAATCTCGACCTCGTTGTCGCGGCGACCAACGACGCGGTGATGATGGTTGAATCCGAAGCGAAAGAACTGACCGAAGAGCAGATGCTCGGCGCGGTCATGTTTGCTCACGAGGAAAGCCGCAAGGTCATCGGCGCGATCATCGATCTGGCTGAACAGGCTGCCAAGGAACCTTGGGAAGTCGACACCAGCGACGACACTTCGGCAATCAAGGAAAAGCTGCGCGGCATCGTCGGAGACGACATCGCGGCTGCTTACAAGCTGACCGACAAGTCGGCGCGTTCCGATGCTCTGAACGAAGCGCGCGCCAAGGCGAAAGAAGCTTTCGCCGAGGAAGAAGGCCAGACCCAGATGGTCGCCAACAAGGCGGTCAAGAAGCTGGAAGCCGAAATCGTTCGCGGCGCCATCATCAAGGACGGCACCCGCATCGACGGACGCAAGCTCGATCAGGTTCGCCCGATCGAAGCCATGGTCGGCCTGCTGCCGCGTACCCACGGTTCGGCGCTGTTCACCCGCGGTGAAACGCAGGCGATCTGCACCACCACGCTCGGCACCAAAGATGCAGAGCAGATGATCGACGGTCTGGAAGGCCTTAGCTACAGCAACTTCATGCTGCACTATAACTTCCCGCCCTATTCGGTCGGTGAAGTGGGCCGTTTCGGCTTTACCAGCCGCCGCGAAACCGGCCACGGCAAGCTCGCTTTCCGCGCGCTGCGTCCGGTTCTGCCCAACACGGAAGATTTCCCGTACACGATCCGCGTTCTGTCCGACATCACCGAGTCCAACGGCTCGTCCTCAATGGCGACTGTCTGCGGCGGTGCATTGTCGATGATGGATGCAGGCGTTCCGCTCGCACGTCCGGTTTCGGGCATTGCGATGGGTCTGATCCTCGAAGGCAGCGACTTCGCAGTTCTGTCCGACATTCTGGGTGACGAAGATCACCTCGGCGACATGGACTTCAAGGTTGCCGGTTCAGAAGAAGGCATCACCAGCCTCCAGATGGACATCAAGGTTGCCGGCATCACCAAGGAAATCATGGAAAAAGCGCTCGAACAGGCGAAAGCCGGCCGCGCGCACATCCTGGGTGAAATGGCGAAGGCTCTGACCGGCGCCCGCACCGAGGTTTCCAAGCACGCTCCGCGTATCGAAACGATGCAGATCGACAAATCGAAGATCCGCGACGTTATCGGCACGGGCGGTAAGGTTATCCGCGAAATTGTCGCTGAAACCGGCGCCAAGGTCGACATTGACGACGAAGGCACGATCAAGATCAGCTCTTCGAATGCAGACGAGATCGCCGCAGCACGCGCGTGGATCGAAGGCATCGTCGAGGAAGCCGAAGTGGGCAAGATCTACAACGGCAAGGTCGTAAACATCGTCGATTTCGGCGCGTTCGTGAACTTCATGGGCGGCAAGGACGGTCTCGTCCACGTCTCCGAAATGAAGAACGAGCGGGTCGAGAAGGTCACTGACGTCGTCAGCGAAGGCCAGGAAGTAAAGGTCAAGGTTCTCGAGATCGACCAGCGCGGCAAGGTCCGTCTGTCGATGCGCGTTGTTGACCAAGAAACCGGCGAAGAGCTGGAAGACACACGCCCACCACGCGAGAGCAAACCGCGCGGTGATCGTGGGGACCGTCGTGGTCCGCGCGGTGGCGGCGGCGGTCGTGGCCGCGGCGGCGACCGTGGTGGTCGCGGTGGCAATCGTGACGGCGGCGGCGACAATGATGGCCCCGCAGCAATGCCGGACTTCCTGAAGGACTAAGCCTTTAGCGCAAGCGAAACAGCAAGGCCCGCCGAAAGCGATTTCGGCGGGCCTTCTTTATGGATTGACCGCGCCACCCGCTCCCTCCACCCTTCCACCCGGATTATCACACCGGGTTACGATCCGGGTGGAAGGGTGGAGGGAGCGGGTGGCTCCGGCACGCAGGAACAAAAATGCTCAAACGCGAACTTCTCGACACCGCCGACATCCAGGACGGCGAAACGCTCGAGCTCTACAGCCATGGGCGCGACTTTATGATCGTGCTGGGTCGCAACGAGTTGATGAGCTCCCGCATGCGCTTTTCCGAAGAGCAGCTGGCCGAGCTGACGCTTGACCGCTTGGAGGCAAGCAACCCGCGCATCCTGATCGGCGGCTATGGCATGGGCTTCACTCTGCGCGCGGCTTTGGCACGGATGGGCGAGGGCGCGCAGGCGGTGGTCGCGGAGATCTCGGACAAGATCATTGAATGGGCGCAAGGGCCGATGGCGGAGCTGACCGGTGACTGCCTGTCGGACAAGCGCCTCGACCTCAAAATCTGCGATGTCGCCGCGCTGATTGACGATGCCAATGACGGGACGTGCGAGAAGTTCGACGCGATCCTGCTCGACGTGGATAACGGGCCGGACGGGATGGTGCGCGCCGACAACAACCGCATCTATTCGCGCACCGGCCTTGGCAAAGCGCGCGATGCGCTGAAGCCCGGCGGGATTGTCTCGGTCTGGTCAGCCGCCCCCGATCACGGCTTTCGCCGCCGGATGAAAGAGGCCGGTTTCGACGTCGAAGAACGCAGCGTCCGCTCGCGTCCGAACAACAAGGGCGCGCATCACACGATCTGGTTCGGACGCAAACGCGCCTAGCAGGCTCAGGCTCGGGCTGCTTGCGCCTCAAAGTTCCCTCGCTCTGCTGCTTGTAGATCGTGACGATCATCACCATCTAGGAGCAATCGAGAGCACGTCTTAATGCGCATCTCGACTGAGAGACAATTGCGCTCCCGCATTAGGGAGAACGCGAATTGAGCCTCAACAGACTTCTATACGACCACCAGGTTGCCTTGATGAAAGCCGCAGCTGCAGGGAAGCGGACTGCGCCGCGCGGCTGCGTCAATCATCATGAGAACCTGATCCAAGAAGCCCGGCAGCAACTCGGCGTCGCGCAGTATCCTTTCGCAAAGACCAGAGCCAATGGCTCGCGGTCTCACCACGCCATTGCTGGCTGAGGAATCCCACATGAAAAGCGTTATCGAAGAGCGGACCGCGCAAGGTCGCGGCCAGGGCATTTATGCTCTGGAATCATTTACTAAAGGCGACATCCTGTATCTGGGGGTGCTCGATGACAGGCCGATCACCAACCACTCGCACGCCTCCCAAATCAGCAAGACCCGGTTCGGATTTCACAAGGGGCTCGGCTCCAAGTTCAACCATTCCTGCGATCCCAATTGCGGCATCATGCTCAACGCAACCGGCGGTCATAATATCGTCGCGATGCGCGACATCGCAGCCGAAGACGAAGCCACATATGATTACGCGATGCGCAATTACCGGATCGAGCATTTCACCGCTTCGTGCGGCTGCGGGCACGCCAAATGCCGCGGGTCGATCACTGGCTGGAAAGACCTGCCGCAACAGCGCAAGGACGACTATGCCGGTTTCGTCGCGCCCTATCTGATCGAGATGGACGCCGAGACCACGGCAATCGCCCCGCATGAACATGCAGGCGCGGCTTTGGCGGGCGAAAATTCCGCCAGAATGTGAGGCCGCGTCAGGCCCATTTCACCCCGATCCAGACTGTACCACAGACCCGCGCCTTGCGGATCCCGGTGGCCGTGCAGTCCACCCTCGAAAGGAAACTTCTTCATGACCCCGGACAAATTTCTACCGCGCTGCCACCCCCACATGCTGAGCGAAGAGGGCAGCGTCGATGCTGCTCAATGCGAAGCGCTGGCACAAGACATGGCAGAGCTTCGCGAGATGGGCATCATTCTCACGCTGGTCGCGAACTATAAGGTGGGCGCATATCGCTACACCAGCCTCCCCGACGCGCTGGCCGAGGCACGCAGACGCCGTGTTCAGCCCGAGAAGCAGCGAACCGCTCGTTAAGTCGGGATCGTTCGAAATTTAGAATCGCACCGGTTTTCAAAAAGGGAATTGCGCGGCGGGTAGCGGGCGCGCGCGGCGCAGTGATATCCGAATCGCTCCGCAAACTTGATTTTCTCCGGAGCCAAGTCTAGTGGCGCTCCTCCGGTTCAATTGTTCGATAGAAAAGAAGGGAATGTATCATGCAAAATGCTCTGACATCACATGAAACCAACCCAGAATTCTTTGATATGCAGGAACAATTGTCATGGGCAATTCCTACAAAGGTGAGCACGCTCGCCTGACTTCTTCTGGTGGTCAGCAGACCGCCAGAACTTCTGAAAAATCTGCAAAAACCCGCATCATCGCATCCAGTGAAAGTTGGATCGAACAGTCTGCGATTGATCAACTCCACCAGACCGCGCAGCTGAAAGGCATCGAGGAAGCCGTCGGCCTGCCCGATTTGCATGCCGGTCGCGGCATCCCGATTGGCGCGGCTTTTTGGTCGACCACGCATGCCTATCCGCATCTGGTGGGCAACGATATCGGCTGCGGCATGTCGCTGTGGCAGACCGATATTCGCGCGCGCAGATTCAAGCTTGACCGCGCGGTCAAGCGGCTGACCGATCTGGATGGGCCGTGGTCGGGCGATCAGCCAGCGCGGCTCACTGAATCGGGCCTGCCTGCCGAGCTGACCGCCGATGCGCTTGGTACGATTGGCGGCGGCAATCACTTCGCAGAATTCCTTGCCGTGGACGAAGTGCATTGCGAGCAGACTTTCGACAGTGCGGGCTTCGACCCTGCTGGTGTCTTGCTGCTCGTCCACAGCGGGTCGCGCGGGCTCGGGCAGGCGGTGCTTGAAGGCCATCTACGGCAATTCGGGACAGGCGGGCTCGAAGTCGGCGGCTCCGATTTCGCCGCCTATCGCAAGCGTCACGATCAAGCGATGCGTTGGGCTGAGCTCAACCGCGAGATCATCGCTGAGCGCTTCCTCGACCGGCTGAGCGCCAGCGGCACGCGCAAGCTCGACATCTTCCACAACACTCTAACGCCGCACAAAGATGGTTGGCTACACCGCAAGGGAGCTGCACCGGCTGACAAAGGCCTCGTCATCATCCCGGGATCCCGCGGAACGATGAGCTATCTGGTCGCGCCGACCAGTGACGAGCAGAAGCTGGACCATGCTTTGCACTCGCTGGCGCATGGTGCCGGACGCAAATGGGCGCGCAGCGATGCCAAAGCCAAACTGTCCAAGCGCTACAGCCAGAGCGAGCTGGAGCGGACCGAGCTTGGCGGAAGGGTGATTTGCGAAGACAAGAGCCTGATCTTCGAGGAGGCTCCGCAAGCCTATAAGAACATCGAAGGCGTTATCGGCGATCTGGTGGATGCCGGACTTGTCAAGGTTGTCGCCGTTCTGCGTCCATTGATCAGCTACAAGATGAGGCGCGCATGACCGATATCGTTTTGCACCTGTCATCGGGGTCCGGGCCGAAAGAATGCGAGTGGGTGATTGCCCGCCTCGCCGAACAATTCGTCAAGGAGGCTGCACGCGAAGCGGTCAAATGTGATCTGATCGAGCGGGATTCCAGCACAGCGGGTTCGCTGCTGATGAGCGTGTCGGGCAATGGCGCCGATGCGTTCGCGGCGGCGCGCGTGGGCAGCATAAGGTGGATCGGAACCAGCCCGTTCCGCCCAAGGCACAAGCGCAAAAACTGGTATGTCGGCGTGCGCTCGGTCTCCGCGACGAACCAAGCGCATGAACTGAAGGATGCCGACATCAAATATCAGGCAATCCGCGCCTCGGGGCCGGGCGGGCAGCATGTCAACAAGACCGACAGCGCAGTTCGTGCGACCCATGTCCCGAGCGGGCTCACAACCGTCTCTCAGGATCAAAGGTCGCAATTTGCCAACAAGAAGATCGCGCGGCTTCGTCTTTCACTCTTGTTCGAAGAGATGCGAGAGGAGGCCAAGGCGCAGGCCAAGGGCAGCATGTGGCAGCGCAATCGGAAGCTTGAGCGCGGCAACGAGGTGCGATGCTACGAGGGGGTCAAATTCAGGCTGAAGCGCTAAGGGCGCCCCCCCAACAATCAAAAATCATAAACCACCGTAATCCGGCTCAGCGTATCGGTGTTTTCTGCGCCGAGCGGCGGGTTGGTGTCGTGCTCGATCGTGTAGCTGAGCCGCACCGAGATGTTGTCCGCGACGCCTGCCTGAATGCCGGTGCCGGAGGTGTAGGTGCTGCTGCCGGACTGGATGAAGGCGCTGGCGTCCTGGGTCAGCGCTATGTTCTTGGCGATCTGCCAGTCGAAATCCATGCTGGCGAGGCCGGCAATGTTGCTGGTGCTTTGACCGAGGAGGAATTCGGTGCGGCGGTAGGCCGGGCCTGCCTTGACCGAGAGGGTCATATTATCCTCTACGATCACGTCATAGCCCAGACCGCCCGAGGCCGCGTAGCGCGCGGAGAAGCCCTGAAAACGGTCGCGCTCATACTGCGCCAGTGCATAGGCGAACAGACGGTCGGACAGGCGCAAATTGGGCTCGTAAGAGGCCAGGAACTGCTCGCTGGTCACGACGCCATTGGATTCCTGATAGTCGACCCGCGCGCGCAATTTGTGCCGCCAATTGATCCCATCGCGGGTCAGGGCAAGGCCTGCGGTGATGCCGGTATTGCTCGAATTGCCGGTCGAGTTGAACGCGCCCAACTCGCCCGAGCCGCTCCAATTGTCGAACAGGCCAGCGCTGCGGATCGCCTCTTGCTCGGCGGCTGCTTCGGCGGCCTGGTTTGCGGCGAGCTGCGTTTCGTAAGTCGCCAGCATCGCGTCGATTTCGGCTGCATCATCGGGATTGGTCGTGCGTGCAATATCGATAACCGTGCGGACCTTGGCATCGTCTCCGGTCGCGATGGCAGCGACGATCATGTCGCGCACCGGATCGGGCAGTTCGGCCTGAGCCGCCGCTGGAATGAGAACAAGGCCGCTAGCTGCGACAGTCAGTGCGAAGGTCTTGAGTTGTGGCAAAATCAGCTCCCGATTACGCGCCAATAATTCTGGGTGCACCCATATAGTCGCGCTTGCCCAACGCGACACCTTTCATTCGCAAAATGTCGTAAAAGGTTGTTGCGTGGAAATAGAGGTTCGGCTGGTTGAAGCTAAGCAGGAAATTCTGACCCGTAAGCTCCATCAGGCGCTTACCGCCCAGCTCGAAACCGATGGTCTTGTCCGCGAGCGCCTCCAGCTCATCGACGGTGATCGCGTCCAGCTGGGCCAGTGCATCATCGATCATCGCGCGCATCGCGTCCCAATCGGCTGGCAGCTCGGTAAAGTCGGGCGAGAACGCGCCGGTCTTGTAGAGACCCAAGGCAAAGCCCGAATGCACCCAGCATGCGCGCACATGCCACGGCAACGTCCACATCGTCTCGGCCAGCTTGGCTTCGTAAAGCTCGCTGGCTTCGATGCCGTTCTCGGCGCAGTGCACTTCGGCTTTGTCAACGAGACCCCGCATCCCGCCAAGGATCTGCTTGGCCGACGGGACGAAGGCTTCGTGGAGCGTGAGTGGCATGTGTCTCTCCCTGAAATGAAAAAGGCCCGACTGCTTGGGTAAGCGGCCGGGCCTTGAATTGGTTGTTGCCTTAGCGCACCCGCGGCCCGCCAAAGGGCAAAGGCGGCGGGGGACGGCGTGCGCCGCGCGGCAACTGTGCCTGATAGGCCCGCCCGCAATGCTCGACGCAATAGGGGAAGCCGGGGTTCACATCGGTCCCGCAGAAATGGAAGTCCGGCTCACCCGGATGGCCCATCGGCCAGCGGCACACCTTGTCCGACAGGTCGAGCAGGCTGGTCTTGTCCGCGATCTCGGGGCTGGGCTTGGCCGGCACCAGACGGCGAGGCGGCGCAGGCGGGATCGGAGGCTGCTGGTCGCCCGGACCCTGACGCAGAAAGCCGCCCGGACCGACAGAGACGATCTTGGGCAGGTCAGGCGTCGGATTGGGGACAGGCTGCGAATTGTTGCCACCAGGCGCGGCCGCAGGTTTGGGGGTTGGAGCCGTGTCCGTCGCCGGAGCTGCCTTCGTCGCGGCAGGTTTGGCTGCGGGCTTGCTCGCCGGTTTCTTGGCTGTCGTCGCCTTGGTCGCAGCGGCTTTCTTCGCCGCTTTCTTCTTCTCGTTGGCTTTCACCGGAGAGGGCCGTGATTTGAGGCCAAGGCGGTGCGCCTTGCCGATCACGGCGTTGCGGCTGACACCGCCCAGTTCTTCAGCGATCTGGCTGGCGGTCGATCCGCCTTCCCACATCTTCTTGAGCGTCGCGATGCGCTCGTCAGTCCAGCTCATATGTCTTTCAACTCCGTTCGACCCTCAGGAGGGCCGTACCTCAATCCTTCAAGTGCCTACATAGGTAGCTTGTCACAAGTTGCCAGAGGCCGTAACCGACCGACCATGGCAGATGAGATTTCCGCTAATCCCGCTCCCCTAGACGGATCGAGCGGTGAAGGCACCCGTATTTCGCACAAGTTTCCCGCGCGCGGCGTTCCGGTCATTACCGGAGTGAACCGCGTCGGGCTGCTCGCGCTCTATATGAAGGAGGTGCGCCGGTTTCTCAAGGTCCAGACGCAGACAGTTTGGGCGCCTGCAGTCACAACCTTGCTGTTTCTGGTGATCTTCACCGTCGCATTGGGGCGGGGCGGGCGCGAAGTGCTGGGCGTGCCGTTTGCGAGCTTTGTCGCACCGGGCCTCATCGTGATGGGGATGATGCAGAACGCCTTTGCCAATTCGTCCTTTTCGCTGCTCTCGGGCAAGATCCAGGGGACGATCATTGACCTGCTGATGCCTCCTCTTTCGCCGGGCGAGCTGATGGGCGGGATCATTGCCGCCGCTGTCACCCGCGCGATTGCCGTGGGCGGGGCGGTGGCAATCGCCATGGCTTTGTGGCCGGGCGTTTCGCTGTCGGTTGAGCATTTGTGGGCGGTGATCTGGTTCGGATTGATGGGGGCTATTCTGCTCGCATTGCTCGGCCTTGCAACCTCGATCTGGTCGGAGAAGTTCGATCACAACGCCGCGATCACCAATTTCGTCATCGCGCCGCTCTCGCTGCTGTCCGGCACATTCTACGTGCTCGACAACCTTGCCCCCGCATTCCAGGCGATTAGCCGCGCCAACCCGTTCTTTTATGTGATCTCGGGCTTCCGCTATGGCTTCCTTGGCCAAAGCGACATCGGCACCGATGCGCAAGTCATCGCAGCCGCAGCGGGACTCGCCGCGCTCAACGCAGCAATTGCGGTGCTGGTCTATCTGGTGCTGCGATCAGGCTGGAAGCTGAAAAGCTAATTCCAAATTGCTATGCTAATACACTCCGAAGGACCGCAAGCGCGACTGCGCGTCGCGCCTAATGGCCCGCGCCCGGCGCTTGAGGGCGCAACAAACTAATGCGTGAGCCTTAGGCGAGCCAAAGCGCGACTGCGCGCCCGAGCTGATGCGAGGAAATCGCAGCGCGGAGGCGCTGCGCAAAACATCAATGCGTCAGCGATCGCCGCATCCGGTAACGCCCGTCAGCAAACTGCTCGAACAGCTCCGGAACCGTCGGATGATCAACCGGCCCGCCTTTGGCGTCAGCGATCAGATTGCCCTGGCTGACATAGGCGACGTAGCTCGCATCCTCGCTCTCGGCGAGAAGGTGGTAGAACGGCTGATCGCGGGGAGGGCGGATGTCTTCGGGGATCGCCTCGTACCATTCCTCGCTATTGGCAAAGACCGGGTCGATATCGAAGACCACGCCGCGAAAATCGAACAAACGGTGGCGGACGACCTCGCCAATGCCAAAACGGCTGCGGGTCTGGCGCGGAGCATTGATGGTGCGTCCCGCTTGGCTGGAGAAGAAGTGAGCGCGTTCCATTGGCCGAATATGGAGCTTCGAAAGCGCAAAACAAGCGCGGGGGCCTGCGCAAAAGCCAGATATGCCCGCATTTTGTGGGCCGCGGCGGCGCAAGAGGCCTTGGCAAGCGGCGGAGGCTGCGCTAACGGGCGCGCTTCCTGTCGCTGGCCCGACCAAGCCTGCGACGCCATCTCGCGCTACCAAACCGAGAATGGCCGCAAAGACAGGAATGCGGAGAGGTGCCGGAGTGGTCGAACGGGGCAGTCTCGAAAACTGTTGAGCTCTTACGGGTTCCGAGGGTTCGAATCCCTCCCTCTCCGCCACATCTTCAAGACTACTGCTCAATTCTGTGATCCTAACGCGACTCCGCCCTTTCCTGATCGCCGGACGCGATCTCAGCGGCGTCATTGACCTCACATTGGTATCGCTATAGCCATTGTCCACGACGGGGGGCATCTTGCACGCCGGTTGCCATGTGGAACGATTGCGCTGCCAGCGCTTTTTCGGTTCTAGCACTGGCGTGAAGAAAGCTCGTTTCGTCTTCGGGGGGAGACGTAAATCATGAGCAAGGAATCGAGAACCTGCGGGCTTCGAGGTATGTCCGGAGCGCGCCCGCGCACAGGTCGGCGCGCACGGTGGTACACTCTTGCAGCGTCGACAATGCTGACGGGTCTGGTTTCGACTCAGGCGCAAGCGAACCCTCTGGAACTGTGCCAGCCCTCTGCCGCTGGTAGCCTGAGTTCTGCCCCTGACGCCGAAACACTCACAGCCGCCGCAGCCAATGCCGAGTCCATACTCGCAGTCGGGTTGGCGGATCTCACGGCAGGCGACCGCGCGCTGGAAGAGCTTGGCTCGCTTCCCTCCACAAGCTCGAGCATCGACCGGGCGTCGCTCTCCGCCTATTGCAGCGCAGCAGGCGAAGCCATGCGGATCGCGCAGGAAGGAAGCGCAACGCGCGCGCAGAGTTTTCTGATCGGTGCGCTGATCCATGCAGAAGATGCAGAGGACCGCGAGATGCAGGCAAACGCCGCCTATCGGCTTGCGCTGGTCTCGGCGGCGCTTCCAGTGCGGCCAAATGCGCGTTCCGCTCGGGCTTCGCGCAGCGCCGAGGTCCAGCGCTTTGTTTCGACACGCTCTGCCGATGCCGCTGCTTCCAGCTCTGCGCCGGTCCCGTGTGTCGACCTTCTCCTTTCGGACCTGTCTTTCCAGTCCAACTGGGCAGTGGCGAGCAAGTCGTTGGAGTGCTCGATTGCAGCTACTTCCGACCTTGAACAACCTTTGCCGGTTGCGCGCGCAAAGCTGCAACTGGCGCGCGTCACTCTAACAGAAGCAGGCCGCCTGCCCGAAGCACGCGGCGAGCTCATGCGAGAAGCCGCGAATGCTGCACTCGACGGAGTGCAGAGCGCCGCGAGCATCACTTCTGCCGATGCCCGTTTCGAAATGCTGGCGCGCCTAACCGAATCCGCGTTGGATGCGGGAATCTTCGATGACCCGCGCATGTTGGGCGCCGTGAACCTGCTTGCAGCAAGCTCGGATGGCTCTGCCTCAAGAGAAGCCTGGCGGATGGCTTTGATGGGACGTTTGCTGCTGGGCGGAGGCGAGCTGGAAGGCGCCGCCAGCTATTTCCGCCAGGCAATCCTGCTCGAAAGCCAGGCTGCGCAGCCGCTAAGGATCGCCGACTGGCACCTGTTGCTTGCCGAAGCTGACCCCGTGAACCGCGGCAATCATGTTATGCAGGCCTATCGGGTGCTGGAGGAAATCCGCCCGCTCCTGCCTCGTTATGACACCGTGACTCAGGAAACGATGTTCCAGCTGCGGATGCGGCCTGTTTTTACTGCGGCAGTTGATGTTCAGCTGGAAAATGCCGCTTCGGAACAGAACTCCGGTTCGATCGTCATCGCCCAGCAAATCGTGGAATCCTTCAGGCAGGCGGAAATCCAGTCCGCATTCGGCGCCGACTGCGTGCCACCTCGAGATCCGGTGAGCCTGTCGCAATTGCAGGACGGGGAAATCCTTCTGTACCCGATCCTGCTCGATGATCGGCTAGAGCTGATATATGCGGCCAAGCGGCCCGGCAGCGAAGTCGAATACCGCCGCGTCACCTCGGCAGACGGGGCAAGCCGCGACCGGATCGAGCAGCTGGTTCGCGATACCACCTACTCGCTCGGCTATGGTCTGGATGACGACTGGATCGATGGTTCGAAGGAGCTGCACCGTTTGCTGATTGAGCCGATTGATCATCTGCTCGGCGACGACAGCTCGCTTATCATCATACCCGACGGCATATTGCGCCGGCTACCTTTTGCGGCGCTGCAGAATGAGGCTGGCGAGCTGCTGATCGAGAGGGCGGACATCTCGGTGTCACCCTCGCTTGCCTATACTCAGCCGGGCGATTCCGAACGCGACCGGCCTCAGGTTCTTGCCGCTTCTTTGTCCAAAAGTGTCGAGCTGACCCGCGGCAATTTCGCCGAGCTACGGGGAACCAAGCGCGAGGGTGATATCGCCGCCGGGCTAGGCAATGCGGATGAGCAGAGCGGCGCGCATCTTGAGAATTTTACCGCCAGCGACCTGCGCGAGGCGCTTGGCAGCCAGCCGGTCGACATCCTTCATCTCGCCACCCACGCCTCCTTCAATGGCCGCTCCGACAGATCCTTCATCGTCGCGGATGGCGAGGCGATCCTGCTGAGCGAATTGCGCGACCTGCTCGGGGCCAATCAGCTGCGCGGGGGGCTGATTTCGCTCATAATCCTGAGCGCTTGCGAAACCGCACTTGGGGACGATCAGGCGTCGATGGGCCTTGCCGGATCGGCTGTGCAGGCCGGGGCAGAGAGCGCGGTCGCTTCCTTGTGGGAGGTGGATGATGCCGGAACGCTCGAGCTGATGACCCATTTCTACCGCTTCTACGCCGAAGGTCAGGGCAGAGCTGAGGCGATGCGCAACGCGCAATTGACGCTAATCAGGAGCGACAACGTCTATTCCGATCCGCGCGTCTGGGCTGCGTTTACACTGTTGGGAGCATGGCGATGAAGATCTGGCATTATCTTCTGGTCTCTTCGGCAGTTGCGATTGCCGCTGCGAGCAGCGCGCAGGCACAGACCAACATCTCGGCAGACACACAGCCTGGTTTCGACACGTCCACAACCGTCACAACCGCAGGGAACACCACCGTGATCTCAGGCGGCGAAGCAGCGGGTGGCAACCTGTTTCACAGCTTCTCCGATTTCGATCTTGCGAGCGGCGACATCGCCAGCTGGGTGCGCGGCTCGGCGGATGCGGCCTCGATTCTCAACATCGTGAACAGGGTCCGCAGCGGCGCGCCTTCTGAAATCAACGGCACGATCCGGGTTGCCGACATGCCGAACGCCAGTTTCTTCTTCATCAATCCGGCGGGCGTCATATTCGGAGACGGCGCTTCGGTTGATGTGCCGGGATCAGCCTATTTCTCGACCGCGCACCAATTGGAGTTTGGCGGCGGAGAGCGGTTTTCAACTGTTACCCCTGACGGCTCCACTTTCTCAAGCGCACCTCCAGCGGCGTTCGGCTTTCTGGGCGGACAGAGCCGGATCGATCAAGCCGGTGCGCTTGTAACCGAAGGAACAGCAACCGCGTCGGTCAGCCTAGTTTCGTCCGATGTGCGGATAACCGGGGCAATTCTGGGCGACGGGACGCATTTTGATTTCGCTGCGATTGGTGGCGGCCAGGAGATGGTCGCGCTCACGGATATCGGATTGCCAACGGGTGATGGGCAGGTCTTTGTCAGTTCCGGAGCCCTGGTGGTTGCTGATAGTATCAATGCGGCGGGCTCATTGGTGGTCGTCGAAGGCGGTCGGCTCGTGGGCAATGGAACGGGAGCGCTTGCGCTGCGCGGCGATGAGGTCGTCGTTATTGCTGGCGGCGAGCTGACAACCGAGAGCCGTCTTGGCTCTGCCGGTGATATCATCATCGAGGGCGGATTCGTTGACCTCAGTTTTGACAGCACCTTGCAAACCTTCGCCGGATTTGATCCGAATGCGCATGGCGGCGACATCCGGATTCTGGCAGAATTCCTGAGCCTCGACGGCACCCGCATCCTGACCGAAACTGCGAGCGATGCCGATGGCGGCAGTGTCTTTATCGACGCGTTCTCGGTGGGCTTTTTCGGGGGAGAGATCAGGACCTTCGGCTTTGGCAATGGAGCGACCGGATCGGTAAATATCAACGCCTTTGACTATTTCATGCCGGGCGGGCGGATCGACACCCGCACCTTTTCAGATGGCTTGGGCGGTGATGTGCGCATCAACGCCAATGTGTTTCATTTGGCTGGCGGTCTGATTACCACAACCGCGCTCGGATCGACCGCGTCCGGCACTCTGTCGATCAACTCCGACACGGCTATATTCTCCGATCGCGGCATCCTCCAGACTCAGGCGGCCGGGTCCGGCGGCGCGAGTTCGGGCGCACTGATCGTCAATACACACGACGCGCTGTTCTTTGGCGGCGAGGTTGCCTCGGCAGGTTTCAACGGTGCTGGTGTGGGGCCGGTCGAATTCACCGCGACCGGGCTGCTGCAGATGACCGGTGGTTTCAACCAGATCGCCAGCGCCTCGTTAGGCGGAGGCGATGCCGGTGATGTTACCGTTCATGCGGGCGAGGCGCTGCTTGAAGGAGAGGCATTAATCGAGTCCTTTACAGACGGTACCGATGCCAGATCTGGAAACATCGTGTTCGCGGTAGATGGCGGGCTGTCGATGTCGGGGGGCGCGTCCGTAAACTCGGTGGCGCGTGGAGCCGGAGAGGCCGGTAGTGTGAACGTGAGCGCATCGGCGCTGTCCCTGCGCGATGACGCCCGTATCCAGTCCGTGAACGAAGGCTCGGGCAATGCAGGTGTGGTTGCGCTCAGTCTCTCGGGCGATCTTTCGCTTGAAGGGGGCGCCTTCATCGAATCCATTGTCGGCGGCACTGGCGATGCCGGCGCTATCTTCATCGACGCGGCTAATGTGTCGCTTGCAGGTGGGACTTTTATCCGATCGATCGATTTCGGCCCCAGTGGAACTGCGGCGAGTGTCACGCTCGATCTTGCCGGAGACTTACTCCTTTCGGGAGGCGCCGTCATCGAATCTGCGAGCACCGACAATGGCGATGCCGGGGACGTATTTGTAAGCGCCGAAAATACCACGATTGCCGGCAATTCTGTCGTTCGTTCGATCGTGTTCGGCGAAGTGGGCAATGCCGGATCGGTCGGGTTCGATCTGACCGGCGACTTTCTGCTGACGGGTGGTTCGGTGATTGAATCGAGCACTTTGAGTGAAGGCGACACTGGCGGCATTTCAATTGCTGCTGCCAATGCCGCAGTGCGCGACAATGCACTGATTCAATCCGCCGTTTTCGGCAACGGCAACGGCGGAGCGGTGCGGTTCGACGTCGAGAACCAGATGCTCGCCGACAGCTTCAGTACGATCATAGCCTTCACACAGGGAGACGGAGATGGCGGCGATGTCATCATTCGTGCAGGCGATCTCCTTGCCCAGAACACCTTTATTACTGCCGACGTGCTGGGCGACGGCATTGGTGGCAGGCTGGACATCGAAGTGGTCGGCACGATCCGCCTGTCGGGCGACACTTTCCTCGCAACGATTTCCGAGTTCGGGCAAGCCGGCGATGTGCGCATCATTGCAGGGGACACGTTGTTTCTCGACGACGTGAACTCGTCGATTTCAGCCAGCGCCTCGGTGTTTGGGTCTGGCGGATCGGTGTTTGTGCAGGCGCCCAACATAATGATCGGCACCAATCCGGACAGTGTGGCTCCCGGCGGGCGTATCAGCTCGGTCGCTCAGGGAGCATCGGGCGCTGCCGGAGACATTGTGGTCGTGACAGACAATCTGGTGATGAACGGTGGAAGCATCAGCGCATCGGCGTTGTTCCAGTCCAGAAGCAACGCAGGATCTGTGACCGTGATCGCCGGGACAGCACACCTGATGAACCTCGCCGAAATCGGCGCATCGACGTTTGGCGATGGCGATGCCGGGCAAGTTCGCATCACCGCAGACGAACTCATCGTCGAAAACAGTTTCATAAGCTCGATCACCGATTTCGGGCCCGGCAATGCGGGCTCGGTTGAGATTGATGCTGGCTTGCTCCGGATTATTGACGGTGAAATCCGGTCGGCCACCAGAGCGTTTGGCAATGCGGGGACGGTCGACATCACCGCCGACCGGCTCGAAATGAGCGGCGGCCTCATCACCTCGCTGACCCTTGGCGATGGTGATGCGGGGGATGTCACGGTCCGGGCAGGTGTAATCGACATTACCGGCGGCTTCATCTCCTCCACCTCGTCCCGCTCCTTCCCCAACGCGAATGGCGATTTTCTGGAGGCGACAGGCGATGCAGGATCGGTAGAAATATTTGCCGATAGCCTGTCGTTTAGCGGACGATCGGGCATCGCGACAGCGACCGTCGGAGTGGGCGAGGCAGGCAATGTTCTGGTCCGCGTTACCGACGAACTGAACATGTCGGGCAACACCTTCATTGCCGCCTCGACTGCCGGATCGGGCAATGCCGGTGTGCTTGATGTCGAAGCCGGTTCGATCACCCTCTCGGACAGCGCTGCGATCACATCAGGGACTGGCGGAGCCGGTTCGGCAGGTGACATCACCATTGCCACAGACAGCCTCTCCTTGTTCGGCGACGCGCGGATTTCTTCACGAACCGCCGAAGGATCAACCGGATCGGCGGGCCGGGTGAATGTAGAGGTTGCGGGCGATCTCTCGCTTGCGGATGCGGCCACGATTGCAGCCACCACCGAAAGTGTCGGAGACGCCGGCCTGGTGCGGGTGACGGCAAACAGGCTCACCATGACGGGTGGTAGTATCGACAGCTCCACCTCGGCTGAAGGCGATGCGGGCGATGTCCTGGTCGTCGCCGACAGCGCCCAGCTTAGCGGTGACGCGCGGATCAACTCCTCTGCATTGCGCAATTCGACCGGTAATGCCGGTAATGTGCGGGTGGATGTTGCCGGAGTGCTCGGGATCACCGATGCAGCGGCGATCACCGCTGCCACATTGTCGAGCGGTGATGCCGGGCTTGTAACGATCAATGCTGGATCGCTGATGATGACAGGGGGCGCGGTTGCCTCATCCTCTGACGGAGAGGGCGATGCAGGCGATGTAGAGATAAACGCGAATTCCGTCAGGCTGCGCGGCAATGCCCGGGTGAACTCAGCCGCGTTGGCCGATTCAACGGGAGCGGCCGGACAAGTTACGATCAACTCGGGCGGTTTGGTCGAAGTGTCCGAAGGCGCGCGTATCTCGGCATCCACACGCGGTCCCGGCGATGCTGGTCAGGTTCTGATCGATACTGACACTCTCATCATGGACGGCGGTGAGATCACCTCGTTCACCAGCGGTTCCGGCGATGCAGGGCTGGTGCTGATCCGTGCCAATAACGCTTCGCTGACCAATGGGGCGACCATCAATTCGCTGACCGAGGAAGGCTCTACGGGCGACGCAGGCGGTGTCGGCGTTTCGGTGACCGGAACGCTTACGATTACGAACGACGATGGCGACTACGAGCCAGGCCTCGGCGAAACGTCGGAAATTTCGGCAACCACCTTTGGCTCGGGCGATGCAGGCGTTGTTTTCGTCACTGCGGGTGACATTGTCCTGCGCGGCGGCGACATCACATCGGCCACGCACGGCCCCGGCTTAGCTGGCGATGTGACCGTCGAAGCGCAGAACCTCTCTGTCCTCTTCGACAGCTCGATTGATTCTCAGGCAGAGTTGGGATCGAGCGGCGGGGCCGGAGACGTCACAGTGACCGTCACAGACACGCTGCGGATTGAACCTGAGGGCAACATCTCGGCCTCCTCGGAGGGGACGGGAGATGCCGGAACTGTCGAGGTCAGGGCGGGCCTGCTCGATATGGCTGGCGGAGCGATCAATTCTTTCACCGCAGGCAGCGGGGATGCCGGCCTCGTCGGGGTTTTCGTCGATGAACTGGTGATGGCGGGGGGAAGGATCGATTCTGCCTCCGATTCCGACGCGCCCAATGCGGGGCGTGCAGGCTCGGTGTTCATTGCCGCCGGAAACGCATCGCTTAGCGGGGCGGCGGAGATCGACTCGACCGGCGTATCGGGTGATGCAGGCGATGTGACGGTTGCAGTATCGGGCCGCCTCGACATGGCCGACTCAGCTACGATTTCGGCAGCGACGCAGGGCTCGGGCAACGCCGGGTCGGTAGAGGTATCGGCCGATCTGCTTTCAATGACGGGCGGAGAGATCAACAGCATCACGACCGGCAGCGGCGATGCCGGATCGGTCTCGGTTCTGGCCAGAGAATTGCAGATGAGCGGAGGCCGGATCACTTCCGCCTCGGAGGATCCTGATCCCGTTACCTCGGCGACCGCTTCGGCAGCACCATTTCAGCTCGCGACCGCTCCGGCGGGTGACGCAGGCGACGTATTGCTCCGCGCCAATAACGCTTTTCTCGCCGATGGTGCATCGATCGATTCCACCAGCCAGAGCAGCAATGCCGGCACCGTTACCGTCGAGATCAGCGACCTGCTCTCTCTCGGCAACGACGCACAGATATCGACTGCGGCGCTCGGGGGCGGAGATGCTGGCGATATCGATATTTCGGCTGCCACTTTGCTGCTCGACAACTTTAGCAGCATTTCCAGCACAGCAGCTGGCACATTCTCCGCCGGAACGATCCAGATCAACTCCAGCCTTATCCGGATTGATAATGGTAGCAGCGTCTCCACCAATTCGGATAATGGACCAGCAGGCGATATCGGCCTGTTCCTGCCGAGCGACGGTTTCCTTGGTCTGTCAGGCCGCGATCCGGGGGTTATCACCACCAGCTCAGGCGCGAATACCGGCGGGCGCATCACGATTTCCGACCCGTTCCTGATCTTGTCCGAAGGCGGCAGCATTCTGGCGCTCGGTGAACAAGGCGGGGCGAATGTCCAGATTTCGTCCGACTTCTTTATCCGTTCGAGCGATACGGTGAACCTCATCTCGGTCGATGGCTCGCTGCTTATCGAAAGCAATGTCGGCGAGCAGATCACCGGGACCGAGGTGCCAACGGTCGACTTCCTCGATGCGTCCGGCATCCTCAGCGGCGTTTGTGCAGCGGTGCGGCGATCGGGCGAAGTCAGCCAGTTCTCGACCCGCATCACCGGCCCATATGGTTTGCCGCCCGCTCCGGATGAAAGTGCTCCGGCCCCATCATCACCTGAAGAAGGCGAGACCGATCCGATTGCGCGATCGGATGTGCCCACAATGGCAGTTTGCCTGTGAGCCGCGCGGCCTTGACCAGCGGTTTTCGCGCAAGCGCGGCCTTCGTTGGCTTCGCGGCCTTTCTCGCGCCAGGCCTTGCCGCAGCGCAGGAGACGAGCGCGCCCACCGAACGTGTGGGTCAGCAAGCTGAAATCCAGCAGCCCGATTACGCCGAACCGACCGAATTTCCTGCGGTCACGCAGGCAGAGCCCCCCTCGGTTCCGCCGGTCTCGGGAACGACCCGGTTTGCGCGGGTAGAGGTTCTTACAACAGGCGATGCATTCGGGCACGCGCGGGCCGATTTCTCAGCGATCAGCAATCCCGCTTACGGGCTTCAAGTCACCGCCACACCCGGCACTGCGCTGAATGCCGACTGGGTTGCTGGACAGTTCGCAGCCAACGGTATGGTCGGAGAGACCGTTCCGCTGGAGAGGCTGGTCGCGCTGGTGCAGCTGATCAATCGCGCGCTGGTCGCGAATGGCTACATCAATTCCGGCGTTCTGATCGCGCGGCGGCCTGACACCGATCAAGGCGCGCTGCAGCTGGAGCTGATCTCGGGCGGATTGACCGGGCAGGATAACGGCGTCGAACTGGAATGGAGTGATAGAGGGGCCGGCGGGCTTTCGTCAGATTTTGTTGTCGACCGCATGCCGTCGACTGCGCAGCGACCGCTTGATGTGATCGCGCTCGAACGGGACTTCCGGTTACTGGCGGAAGACCCGGCGATAGGGTCAATATCAGCGGATCTGCAGCCAGGCAGCGTGGCGGGTGAAGCTCGTCTCAAGCTCGTCGTGCGACCTGCCGAAAGGGCCGACCTTTACGCCGGCGTTGCAAACAGCCGCTCACCGGCGATCGGCGGTGAGCGCTTTTCGGTCGGTGGATCGCTACGGAACCTGATCTCGGCAGGCGACATTATGAGCATCGAGGCAGGCCTTACCTCGGGCGAACCCGATGCGCGCTTCGCCTATGCGACGCCGGTATTCGACCGCGACCTTTCGCTCAATCTGCTGGGGGGCTTTAATCGGGCCGCAGTGGTCGATCCGGAATTGCGGCCGCTGGATATCGCGGCGCGCGACTGGAATGTCGAAGGCGGCATGACCTATCGCCTTTACGCACGCCCTCTGACACCCGAGCGCGATGGTTCGGGCTGGGTCTCCGCGCGCTCCTTCAGCGTAGGGATGCGGGTCGGTCACCGAGTTTCCGAAACGGAGCTTTTGGGCAGACCGTTTTCGCTAAGTCCAGGCGCCGTCGATGGCCGCGCCGAATACACTGTGGCGCGCGTGACCGCTGACTTCGTCCAGCGCGGCATCAGCACCGTGCTGGCCGTGTCGCTGACCGGAACGCAGGGCCTCGATGGCTCGAAAGGCGACATTCCCGGCCTTGTTACACCGGACCGCAATTTCCGCACGGCAAATGTCCGCGCAAGCTATGCGCGCCTGTTGACGCCAGAGGGTCTGGAATTACGTCTGCGGTTTGCTGGCCAAGCCGCGGACGGTATCCTTTATTCAGGAGAACGGCTTGCAGCTGGCGGCAGGCAGACCGTACGCGGCTATCGTGAAACTCTCGCACTCGCCGATCAAGGCATGATCGGATCGATTGAACTTGCCCAACCTTTTGATTTGACTGGCCGAGGCGGCGCGTCCCAAGGGTTCGACTGGGGACGCTTTTCCATTGCTGGCTTTGTCGATGGCGCCTGGCTCGACAATCGTGAGGTCGAGGATCCTGTGGCTGACATGCTTTGGAGTGTTGGCGCAGCTCTCACATGGCAGCCTTCACCGGGCCTTTCGGCTACCTTCGCCTATGCGCACGCATTGAAGGATGCTGTTCCACCGGGCAGCCGGGATTTGCAGGATCGCGGGTTCCACTTTGCGGTAACGCTGCGGCCGCTGCAATTGTTTAGATGAATGTTAGCCTCGCCGCCTTTCGGGCGGTCTGCAGAGGTTCTTGCGAAGTTGGATTATCCCATAGCGCAGCGCCATTCGCGGGTCCTTCTGTCGCATCGAACGCAGAATGCTGCATCGAGAGATTTCTTCCGAAAAAGCATGTTCTGGCCTAAAACTTGCGAACCAAGAAAGCGCTCCTGGATTAAGACTGAATTGCAAGCAGTGCTTTCACCGCGTGGAGGATCTTGTCGAGATCGCCATCTTCATTGTGATAATGACGCACAATGCCGATCGAATTTGAAGTGAATGCCATGAGCAATTCGCCGGTTATCTGTGCGTCGGCAGTCTTCGGCAGGGCGCGCTCATCAATGGCTTGCTGCGCAATCGAAGTGAATATTTCGGAGTATTCCTGCCGCAGTTTGATCACCTCGCTGTAGCGTTCGGGAAAACGAACCATTCGCGCCTGCACGACGCTGTAGATGAGCGGGAAAGTCTGGACCTCTTCCTGCACTGCGCGTTGTGCATCGATCACACGGGCCAGCCTCTCATCCCAGCTCCCAGGCTGCGAAGCCGCTTCGGACATGATCCGATGCCCGCGCTGGATGAAAGCCTTGGCGGTCTTGATGAACAGGTCGTCTTTTGACTTGAAATGCGCGTAGATCGCCGGTCCGGTCAGCCCCGCCTCGGCGGCTATTTGCTCGATACTGGTTTCCGAATATTCGCGCGAGTTAAAGCACTTCGCAGCGGCGGCGATTATGCGCGAACGGGTCTTCCTCGCGTCGCCGCCGGCGGGGCGGCCACGCTTCGGCTTGTCATGACTGTCCTTGACCTTTGCCGTCATCGACCTTCTTCAGTTTGTGCACCGCACCGCTTAACCTTGTGGCTGGTACCAGATTGGTGAGCTGTATGCGCGCTCCTGTGTAATCAGCGGCACCTCGCTTGGCGGAGTAACACCGAAGCGGACCGCGTCATAGAGCGTCCAGCGCGGCGTCGGGATCTCTATCACTCTGACATAGTAGAACGACGGGACAGTGGGGTCGAAGTCAGGGTCTTTCCAGACAGTCGAAAGCTGAGGCTCGCCAATGTCGTTTGTATAAGTCGCATCTGAGAGGTTGACGGTCGAACCGATTGGATCGATCCCTCCATCGGCTGGATCGACGATGCGGTCGCCTGCAAAAGCGACGTTGTAGATCTTCTCATGCAACTCGCCTGCGGCATCGCGCCAACCCTTGATCACCTGGACGCGGTCAAGATGTGCGCCATTGGGGTCTTTCAAAGCATAGACAAGAAAGCTTGGTGCATCGCCGTCGCCAGTTATGATTGATCCCATCGGGACGCCGCGATCATATCCAGCCTCGGCCAATCCATCGATTGAGGCATCCGATTGCGTGAAGTCCCAGCCTGCAAAAAACCGCAAACTGATACGGGGGCCGGTTGTTGCATAGACTTCACGGCGCTTGAACGCGGCGAACAGTTCCTCGCGAGTATTTCCGCGTGCCCACGCTCCTATATAGCCTGAGGAAGTGAGCCGCCAATTGTCCCACAAGCGGCCGCCCATCTTTGAACTGATCCTGTCGGGGCCGGGTTCTGATTCTACGAATTTGCCCCAGAAATTATCGTCGTCGGCTGTTGCGAGGCCGGTGTGTGAATCGGTGCTGCCGATCAGTCCGAATTGATAGGGATTGACGCCAAAGCGGGCCTGCAGATCCAGCCCCTGCTTCAAGGCTTCCCTTGCATACTCATTGGCAAAGATCGCGCGGCGCGCATCGACGTCTTCGGGGCGCTCCTCCATCGAGATATTGGTCTGGTCCCAGGTTTCGAAATCGGCGAATTCGTCGGTTGGAGAGAGCAGCGGGTGCGCTTCGCTGTCACCTTTAACCTGTGTCATCTCATAGAGCGGCTCCCACCGGGCGCGAGCGGTGACATAGGCCTCGTCGAATGGCTGGCCGTCGACCTGGATGTCGCCGAACATATTGCCGTTCGAGATATTGCCATTATGCGCAATCGCCATCACTTCGCCGCCGGTCGATTGCTCGTAACGTTGCAGATAGTCCCACAATTGCATCGGATTGTTTCCGTCCGCTGCGGAGAACGGAATGGTCTGCAAGGTCTTGTCCATACCGTCCTTGAAGACGACGACCCTGTGCTGGTTGCCGCCGCCGGGCATAGAGGTCCATTCATACCCGGCGAAAGTCGTAAACCTGCCCGGTTCATAGTGCCGCTCGGCAGCTTCGACGAGCTCTGACCAGATTGTGCGCTTGAACGCTTCTGGCGGATCGCGCTCGGCCCTACCTTCACGCAGCGACGTGACAACCTCGTCCATGGGGCCAACGGTGTCGCCGGACGATTCCATCGCCGCCCAGGCGCGGCCCAAAGCAGTGTCGACAATATCTGGATTGCCGTTTTCGATGCCCAGAAAGACACCGGTATATTCGGCATGGTCGGAGATCATCAGGAAATCGAGCGGCGCGGAAAGCCGGGCAATGTCGCCGGTGTGCGCCTCAATCGGCTCACCTTTTGCGAAGCGGTAAGCTTCGTCTGGGCCGAGCGTTTTGTTGCCGAAATTGTAGCTGTCGAAGGAATAGAGCGTGTGGAGGTGGAGGTCGCCCCAGTAAACCCGCTCGGGATATTCTGTCAGAGGAACGTCTTTGGCTGATTCATAGGCGACGTCCTCAACCGGGTCCGAGCTGCACCCCGCAAGGGAAAAGGGCGCAGCAAATACTGCGAAGACGCACGCACCAGTTCTGAGAAAGCGCGTTCTTCCCGCTGTAAATTGGCTCAATTTTCCGTTGGCTTTCGGCATCTTGTCCCTCCCTTGCAGCGAATCCTGGCCGATTTGAAAAGTGGCCTTCACTTCCGCCGCCTGACACTTTTGCGAATGGTGTCTCAGGCCCATTAAATTAATCACCATTCAATAAAAAGCAAACGCGATCAGTTAGGGTCGCTTCCTTGGGAGGGGAATATGCGCGCAGTGAGTAAGATGAAGTCACAAGTGTCACTCTTGGCTGTCGGAGCGGCATTTCTGCTTCCTGCTGCCCCTGCAATTGCTCAGGATGGAGCAGGTGACGAGGCGGCGTCTTCTGATGATAGCCCTGTTATCGTCGTTACCGGCCGCCTCAGAGGCGACGAATCCGTTCAGGACGTGCCGCTGGCCGTTACTGTGATCAACACCGAGCAACTCGGTGCGCAAGGCGCGCTGACAATCGAAGACGTAGAAACGCTTGCGCCAAACGTTGTGATCGACCCAGTCGGTGCGGGACCGGGCGGCGGCGCAATCTCGATCCGCGGCGTCAGCTTTCAGGACATCGAGAAAAGCTTTGAGCCGACAGTCGGCGTCGTCATTGACGGTGTCTTTATCGGCACGAATACCGGCCAGCTGACGAACGCGTTCGATTTCGAACAAGTGGAAGTGCTGCGCGGCCCACAAGGCACTCTGTTTGGACGCAACACAATCGGCGGTGTGATCAACATCCGCCGCTCGCGCCCGACCAAAGAGTTCGGACTGAAAGCAGAAGCCACCATGGGCAATTTCGGTCGTGAAGAATACAATGCGGTGCTCAATATCGGCGACGGCGAAGTGTTTGGGCTCAAGCTGTGGGGCTATGACCGCTCATTTGACGGGTTCTACGACAACGTCACGCTCGGCGTAGATGCAGGCGAGAATACCAACACCAACTTTGGCGGAACGCTCCTGATCGAGCCGACGCCCGAGCTCGAAATTCTGATTACTGCCGAGCACACGAAGCTCGGAGGTGACCCGCCAGTATCCTCGGTCTCAAACGACACCGATCTCATTTGCAGGCTTTTCGGCGCTGTGATCCCCGAGCAGTGCAACCGCGATCTCGAAGATGATCTTTATACCGTTTTCGGGAATTTTCTGGGCGATATCGACTACAGCGAAGATGCGTTTTCCGCTCAGGTGAATTACGATTTCGGAGGTATGACCCTGACCTCGATCACCGCATTGAGGGATTCAAGCGAGCGCCAGACGCAGGACTTCGACGGCACGTCGATCCCATTCTTTCAAACCGATCGCACGCAGGATTACCGGCAATTCAGCCAGGAACTGCGGCTCGCGGGCGATTTCACGGATTCGATCAGCGGAGTCCTTGGCATCTACTATTTCGCGAACGAATATCAGTTGGACTCGACCACGATCCTGCCCGGCGGTGCAACGAGCAGCAACGGGACCGATCACGAGACCAAGAGTTATGCAGCCTTTGCTGACTTCGACTTTGATCTGACTGACAGGCTGCGCCTGAGTCTTGGCGGTCGTTACTCGATCGATGAGAAGAACTATCGCCGCTTCGTTGTGAACGGGATCGATCTCAGCAACGATGACGATTGGAGCCAGTTCACCCCGCGCATTAGCCTTGACTACAGCGTCAGCGATGATCTGCTGGTCTATGGCTCTTATTCGCGCGGCTATCGTTCGGGCGGCTTCAATGGTCGGGGGATCACACAGACCTCGGTCCAGACTTCGTTTGAGCCGGAGACTGTCGATTCCTACGAAGCGGGTGCCAAGTTCACTTTCCTCGGCGGAGACGGCATTCTCAACATCGCCGCGTTCTATTCGCAGTATAATGACAAACAGGAAGAAGTGGTTCAGGCCACACCTCCCGGATCTCCAAACCCGCAAGAAACCGTCACCCGGAATGCCGCGAGTGCGACCATCAAGGGGCTGGAAGCCGATCTGAGGGTGGAGCTGCTAGACGGGTTCACGATCACATCGTCAATCGGTCTGCTCGATGCTGAATACGACAATTTCTTCATCGACCTTAATCTGGATGGGGTTCAGGATCCGGGCGAGGACGCTTCGAGCCGCCAGCTGCGCCGTACTCCGGATGTCACATTCTCGGTTGCTGCGGATTACCGTGTGCCGATTGGCAATTCGGCCGAGCTGGCGCTCAACACAAGGCTTGCTACGACCAGCTCTTACCAGACGACTATCGTTCCAGCTCCGGGGCAATTCGGTGTAAATGATCCGCGCGGTGTTCACCCCTCGCTGGCTGATCTGTCCGCCGCAGCCACATTCAGCTTTGACCTTGGCGCCACGACGTCGGCCTATGTCAGAGTGTTCGGTCGCAATCTGCTCGATGAGCGCGGTATTGGCGGGACCTTGCCGGTTGCTGGCCTATTCACATTCGCAAGCGGCGTGCCGCCGAGGCAGTATGGTGCGACATTAGGCTTCGAATTCTAAGCGCTCTCCAACTGGGGACTCGGCTTTCTCGAGTCCCCGCTCTGGGCCGCCGAAAGGCGGCCCTTTTTCTTTTCCAATGCGGCGCTCAATCCCGGCTGAGCGTAACCTTCGTCCCGGCCATGCCGCGCGTGATGGCGAACGGTTTGTCGATGGAAATCTCAGCGGCAGCGACATCGCCCATAGCGAGGCATTTTTCGGCCAGCTGGTGCGCAAAGGTCTCGATCAGCGGGATATGGATCAGCGCGAGCTCGTCTATCGCGGCCACGATCCGCCGATAGTCTACGGTTTCGCCGATTTCGGTGATTGCAGGCGCGACCACTTCCACCTCGACGCTCACGACCAGCGGCTGGCGCCGCCCTACCTCGTCCGGATTAATGCCGATATCAGCAAGAACAGGGTAATCGCGCACCCGAACATGGGTGCGGCAGACGGTGTCAGTCATGGGAGTTGGCCTTCCGCATTTTGCGCTGCTTTGAGAGTGTTGGACAACAGGCAGGCTATTGTCATGGGGCCGACGCCGCCCGGTACAGGGGTTACGGCTTTGGCGTGCTGGACTTCATCGAAGGCGATATCGCCGACAAGCTGTTCCCTGCCGCCGTCGCGCGCCAGCCGCGTGATGCCGACATCAATCAGGATTGCGCCTTCCTTGACCCAGAAACCGCGGACCAATCGCGGAGCGCCGGCAGCAGCGATGATGATGTCCGCCTGCCGCGCAATCTCGGGCAAGCCGCGTGTTTCGATGTGGGTGACTGTGACCGTTGCCTCGCGTTCGAGCAGGAGCATGGCGATAGGCTTGCCAACAATGTTCGACTTGCCGATCACCACGGCGTTCATTCCGGTCAGATCGTCGACAATCGTATCGAGCATCCGCATCACGCCCAGCGGCGTGCACGGCACCAGCCCCCCTGTGCCGGTCGAGAGCCGCCCGACATTGACGGGGTGGAAGCCGTCCACATCCTTGGCCGGATTAATCGCGCCCAGAATCACCGCCGCATCGATATGCGCCGGCAGGGGGACCTGCACCAGAATGCCGTGGACCGTGCTGTCGATATTGAGCCTTGCAATCAGCGTGAGCAATGCGTCCTGCGAGGTCTCGGCCGGCAAGCGATGCTCGTAACTGGTGATGCCGACGCGCGCGCAGGCCTTGATCTTGTGCGCGACATAGACCTCGCTCGCGGGATCTTGCCCGACCAGCACCACCGCGAGGCCCGGCACGGCCAACCCGAGCGCGACTCGGTCGCTCACGCCCTTGCGGGTTTCCTCGTCGAGTTGTCGCGCCAAGGCACGGCCATCGATCAATTGCGCCAAACCGGGTTCTCCCATTTGCCCGCGATTGCCAGGCTCCCGTTGATCCGGCGCGCCTGATGCAGAGCGGCTTGCAGCTTTGCAATCGCCGCATGCAGCGGACTCGGCCTTCCGCAGCAATCTACGATAAGTGAGCCAGATGATGCTGTCCTACCGGTGCTCCATAAAGCGAGGAATTCCGCCAGTTTCAGGACTGGAAGGGCGGAAATTTCGCCTACACTTATTCCCATCATTAGTCTGGGGAATGCAGCTCGTGCGCATTGCAGACCGGGTGTTGAGGCAGGCATAGGAAGCCTGCGCCGGGCTCCCCGGCATTGGGACGGATTATTGCCAGTGAACATGACAACAAGCGCACGTGTGGTCGTTATCGGGGGCGGAGTGGTCGGCGTAAGCACGCTCTACCACCTCGCCAAGCTCGGATGGTCTGACGTGACGCTGATCGAGCGCAAGGAATTGACCAGCGGTTCAACCTGGCATGCTGCCGGCTTGCTACCGCTGTTCAATCTTTCCTATTCGGTCGGCAAGATCCACCAATATTCGGTCGATCTCTATCCCAGCCTTGAAGCGGAAACCGATCTGAATGTCGGCTTTTCACGCGTGTCGAACATCCGCCTTGCCAAGACGCAGGACCGGATGGACGAATATCACTATTATGCAGGCGTGGCGAAAACGATCGGCGTAGATGTCGACTTTCTCACGCCGGAGGAGGTCAAGGAAATCTGGCCTTTGTGTGAAACGCACGACATTATCGGTGCGATCCGCCATCCCGATGATGGTTATATCCAGCCCGCCGATCTTACTCAGGCGCTGGCCAAGGGTGCGCGCCAGCGCGGTGCGACAATCCATCGCAACACCACCGTCACCGGCATTACGCAGAAAGCCAATGGCGAGTGGGTGGTTTCGACCGACAAGGGCGACATCACCTGTGAGCATGTGGTCTCATGCAGCGGCAATTTCGCGCGGCAGACCGGCCAGATGGTCGGGCTCGACATCCCGGTTATCCCGGTTGAGCACCAATATTTCGTCACTGAACAACACCCGCTGATTATGGAGCGGCGCGCAAAAGGCCTGCCCGAGATGGGCGTGCTGCGTGAAAGCGATTCATCGTGGTACATGCGCGAGGAGGCTGGCGGCTTGCTGCTTGGCCCCTACGAAGTCGGCGCGCCTGCCTGCTATGTCGATGGTCCTGCTGCCAATAGCGAATACGAACTGTTCCCTGACGATCTGGACCGGCTGATGCCGCATATCGAGTCGGCGATCGACCGTGTCCCTGCCTTTGGCGAGGTCGGGGTCAAAAAGGTCTATAACGGCGCGATTGCCTACACGCCCGATGGCTCGCCGATCATCGGACCGGCATGGGACCGTAAGAACTTCTGGCTCAATGAAGGCCACAGCTTTGGTATCACCGCAGCGGGCGGTGCTGGCTGGCAGCTGGCGCACTGGATCGTCGACGGCGAGCCGACCATCGACATGATGGGCGTCGATCCGCGCCGCTTTGGCGGTTATGCGGGCGAGGGCTATCTGATCGAAAAGAACGAAGAGGCCTATGCCAAGGTCTTCACCGTTCACTATCCGGATGAGGAGCGCGAGGCCGCACGCGGTCTGCGCCGCACGCCGTGCTACGACCGGATGAAGGATCTGGGCGCGGTCTTCGGCAATGTCTTCGGCTGGGAGCGGCCCAACTGGTTTGCGCCGCAAGGCTATGAACTGGGCGATGCGGAGCTTGACCGGCCCGACGTCCTGCTCAACCACAACCACCCTGTCGTCGACGGCGAGCCGATCCGCGAAAAATGGTCTTTCCGCCGCTCGAACTATTTCGAGCATGTCGGCAACGAAGTGAAGCACGTCACAAGCAAAGTCGGCATTCAGGATATGTCGCCCTTTGCCAAATGCCGCATCGCTGGTCCCGGCGCAGCCGAGTGGCTGGGCGGGCTGCTCACCAATTTCGTGCCTAAGACTATCGGGCGACTTTGCCTTTCCTATCTGCTCACCAGCGAAGGCGGCGTGCGCAGCGAGTTCACCGTCTACAAAACGGGACCGCAGGAATTCTATCTCGTTTCAGCGGGCGCCTATGAACGGCACGATCATGACTATCTCAAAAAGGCGATGCCAACCGACGGGTCGGTGACGTTCGAGCGGCTGACGACCAGCATGGGCGTGCTGGTTCTGGCCGGACCAAGGGCGCGCGACGTGCTGTCCAAAGTGACGCGTGCAGACCTTTCGAATGAGGGCTTCCCGTGGCTCACAGGTCAGAAGATCAGCATCGGTACAGCGCCGGTCGACGCGCTGCGGGTCAATTTCATCGGCGAGCTGGGCTGGGAAATCCATCACCCGATCGAGATGCAGAACTATATCTTCGATCAGCTGATGGAAGCCGGTGCCGAGTTTGACATCAAGCCCTTCGGCATTCGCGCGATGACTCTGATGGCGATGGAAAAGAGTTACAAGCTGATCCCGCGCGAGCTTTCGATCGAATATTCGGCGCATGAAAGCGGTCTTGATCGCTTCATTTCGAAGAAGAAGCCGCATTATCACGGTAAGGAACGGCTGCTGGAGCGGCAGGCTGCAGGTCTCAAGAACACGCTGGTAACGATGGAAGTCATGGATGTGACCGACGCCGACGCGCGTGGGTCCGAGGCGATCTATCTTGGCGAGGAGCTCGTCGGGCGCGTGACTTCGGGCGGGTATGGCTGGCGGGTCGGCAAAAGCCTGGCGCTTTCGATGGTCCGCCCAGATCTGGCGGAAGTCGGCACCCAGCTCGAAATCGCAATCCTCGGCAAGCGCTACAAGGCGGTGGTCATCGAGGACAGTCCCTTCGACCCCGAGAACGAGGCGTTGCGCGCCTGATCCGATGGTGAAATTCAGCGCTCTCTCCCTGTTCGCAAAAGCGCTCGGCCACCACAAGACGTGGCCCGAGCAATGGCCCGATGCTGCGCCCAAAAAGCAATACGACGTCGTAATCGTCGGTGCGGGCGGGCATGGGCTGGGCGCGGCCTATTACCTTGCGAAGAAGCACGGCATCACCAATGTCGCGGTGATCGAAAAAGGCTGGCTCGGCGGTGGTAATACCGGCAGGAACACGACGATCATCCGGTCGAACTACCTCTATGATGAGAGCGCGCATCTCTACGATCACGCGGTCAAACTGTGGGATGGATTGAGCCAGGATCTCAATTACAACGTCATGTATTCCAAGCGCGGCGTCATGATGCTCGCGCACAACGTCCATGATGTGCAGAGCTTCAAGCGGCATATCCACGCCAACCGCCTTAACGGTGTCGACAATGAGTGGCTGACGCCGGAAGAAGCCAAGGAATATTGCCCGCCGCTCTCGATCGAACCCGGTGCGCGCTATCCTGTGCTCGGGGCCGCCTTGCAGAGGCGCGGCGGGACCGCGCGGCACGATAGTGTAGCCTGGGGCTATGCGCGCGCGGCAGCTGCTCTCGGAGTGGATATCATACAGAACTGCGCCGTCACCGGCATCCGCCGCGGGGCGGATGGTGCGGTCGAAGGCGTCGAGACCGAGCGCGGCTTTATCGGCGCAAAGAAGATTGGCGTTTCGGCGGCGGGCAATTCCTCGCTGATCATGAAGATGGCCGGGCTCGACTTCCCGCTGGAAAGCTTCCCGCTACAGGCGCTGGTCAGCGAGCCGGTCAAGCCGGTGTTCCCCTGTGTGGTCATGTCGAACACGGTCCATGCCTATATGAGCCAGTCGGACAAGGGCGAGTTGGTGATCGGCGCGGGCACCGACCAATATGTCAGCTATTCGCAGCGCGGCGCCTCGCACATTATCGAACACAACATTGCCGCGATCTGCGAGATTTTCCCGATATTCCGCCGGATGCGAATGCTCAGGAGTTGGGCAGGCACGGTCGATGTCACGCCGGATCGTTCGGCAATCCTTGGTAAGACGCCAGTGAAAGGGCTCTATGTGAATTGCGGCTGGGGCACTGGCGGTTTCAAGGCGACGCCGGGCGCGGCGGACATGCTGGCATGGACCATCGCCAAGGACGAACCGCACCGGATCAACGCGCCTTTCACGCTCGAACGGTTCCGCAATGGCCGCCTTATCGACGAGGCCGCCGCTGCGGCTGTGGCGCATTGATGGGGGCGTGCTGACATGTTGCTGATCCGCTGCCCCTATTGCGAACAGGACCTTCCCGAGGTCGAGTTCACCTATGCTGGTGAGGCGCATATTGCGCGCCCGCTGGAACCTTCGGCTCTTTCCGATGAGGAATGGGAGAAGTATCTGTTTATCCGCGACAATCCGCGCGGGCGCCATCACGAGCGCTGGCGCCACAGCTTTGGCTGCGGACGCTTCTTCAACGCCGTGCGTGATACGGTGAGCGACAGGTTCGAAGTGACCTACAAGGCTGGAGAGCCGCGTCCTAAGGAGCCGGCGAAATGAGCGGCTGGCGCATCGAAGGGCTGGGACGGGTCGACCGTTCGCGCCCAGTCAGTTTCCAATGGGATGGCAAGACCCGTAACGGTTTTGCAGGCGACACCTTGGCGAGTGCATTGCTTGCTGATGGCGAAATGCTGTTTGGTCGCAGCTTCAAATATCACCGCCCGCGCGGGGTAATGTCAGCGGGGACCGAAGAGGCCAATGCGCTTGCTTCGGTTGACCGCGGCCCGGGCCGCTTCACGCCCAATCTACGGGCGACAGGTATCGAGATTTACGAAGGGTTGGATGCGCGCAGCCAGAACCGCTGGCCCTCGCTCAAAACCGATATCGGGTCGATCAATGACCGGCTGGGCCGCTTTTTCCCGGCGGGCTTTTACAACAAGACCTTCATGTGGCCGCGCAGCTTTTGGGAAAGGCTGTATGAACCCTCGATCCGCAATATGGCGGGTCTGGGCGATGCGCCCGAACTGCCTGATCCCGATCACTACTCTGCCGCCTATCTGCATTGCGATGTGCTGATTATCGGCGCTGGACCTGCCGGAATTGACCGCGCGCTCGAAGCCAGCGCGACCGGCAAGCGCGTGATTGTGGTGGACGAGCAGGACGAGCTGGGCGGCGGCGCACTTAGCGATCCGAAGCTGTGGCCATGGCTGGAAACCAGCGTGCGCGATCTAAAAGCGGCGGCGAACTTGCGCATTT
Organism: uncultured Erythrobacter sp.; assembly: GCF_947492365.1. Lineage (NCBI taxonomy): Bacteria > Pseudomonadati > Pseudomonadota > Alphaproteobacteria > Sphingomonadales > Erythrobacteraceae > Erythrobacter > uncultured Erythrobacter sp. Next base: position 1,565,280 of record NZ_CANLMB010000001.1, on the reverse strand, counting down.
TCACCCGCACGACGGCGCTGGGATATTATCACGACAACTTTATCACAGCGGTAGAGCGCCTTACCGATCACTTGCCGGAAACGGGCGATGGCCCGCGCGAGAAATTGTGGCGCATCCGCGCTGGCGAGGTGATCCTTGCACAAGGCGCGATCGAACGGCCATTGGTGTTCGAAGGCAACGATACGCCGGGCGTCATGCTGGCGAGCGCTGCAACCACCTACCTCCACCGATACGGCGTGGCCGTTGGGCACAAAGTCGCTCTGATGGCCTGCCATGATAGCGGCTGGCGCGATGTGTTTGCATTGCACGATGCTGGCGTGACAATCGCCGCCATTATCGATCTGCGGAGCGAGATTGATCCGGCGTTGATTGAAGAAGCATCATCACGCGCGATTGAAACGATGCTTGGCGCTAGCGTCATCGGAGCAAGCGGGCGCAAGGCGCTACGTGCAGTTCTTGTGGCACCGGGCGGCGGACAGATGCCGCGCACCATTTTCTGCGATGCTTTGCTGATGGCGGGCGGATGGACGCCCAGCATCCATCTCTGGTCGCATTCGAAGGGCAGTATTACATGGGATGACAAGTGGGGTGCTTATCTCCCTGCCAAACCCCATGAAAAGGTCCGCTGTGTCGGTGCATGTGCAGGCAAATGGGATTTCGGCAGCGGGATCAATATCGACCGCTTGCCAACACCCAAAGACCCGGCCGCGATCAAGGCCTTTGTCGATTTCCAGAACGATGTAACCGCCAAGGACATCGATCTGGCGGTGCGCGAAGGCTTCAAGTCGATCGAGCATATCAAGCGCTACACCACCACCGGAATGGCGACCGATCAGGGCAAGACCAGCAATCTCAACGGACTGCAGCTTGCTTCCAGCGCGCTCGACCGTCCGATCCCGCAGATCGGCCTAACCACCTTCCGTCCGCCTTACACGCCGCAAACATTCGGCGCGATGGCGGGGCATGCGAAGGATGCGCTGTTCCAGCCGACGCGTAAGACCAATATTGATGGTTGGGCAGAGGAGCAGGGCGCGGTGTTTGAACCGGTCGCCCAGTGGCGGCGCGCGCGCTATTTCCCCAAGGGCGGCGAGGACATGCACGCAGCGGTGAACCGCGAATGCGTGGCTGTGCGCGAGCATGTGGGTATTTTCGATGCCTCGACCTTGGGCAAGATCGAAGTCGTCGGACCAGATGCTGCCGAGTTCCTCAACCGCATGTACACCAATCCGTGGAAGATGCTGGAACCGGGTCGCTGCCGCTATGGTCTATTGCTGAAAGAAGACGGCTTCATCACCGATGACGGCGTCTCTGCGCGGCTAGCCGATGACCGCTTTCACTTGACCACCACTACAGGCGGCGCGCCACGCGTGCTCAACATGATGGAGGATTACCTCCAGACCGAATGGCCCGATCTCGACGTCTGGCTGACCAGCACGACCGAGCAATGGGCGGTGATTGCGCTCCAGGGACCAAAGGCGCGCGCGCTGATCGAACCCTTTGTGAAAGGGATCGATCTGTCGGCCGAAGCCTTCCCCCACATGGCGGTGCGCGAGGGCACGATCTGCGGCATTCCCACGCGGCTGTTCCGTGTTAGCTTCACCGGTGAACTCGGGTTCGAGATCAATGTGCCTGCCGCCTATGGCCGCGCGCTGTGGGAAGTGTTGTGGGAGGCCGGCCAACAGCACTCGATCACCGCCTATGGCACCGAGACGATGCATGTGCTGCGCGCGGAGAAGGGCTATATCATCGTCGGGCAGGACACTGACGGCACGATCACGCCGATGGATGCCGCGCTCAATTGGGCAATTGGCAAGAAGAAGACCGATTTCGTCGGTATGCGTAGCCTTTCGCGGCCTGACATCGTCGCGCCGGGCCGTAAACAACTGGTTGGATTGCTGACCGAAGATCCAGCCGAAGTGCTGGAGGAAGGCGCGCAAATTGTTGCTGACCCGAACCAGCCAGTGCCGATGACCATGCTCGGCCATGTCACCTCCAGTTATTGGAGCGAGACATTGGGACGTTCGATTGCAATTGCGATGGTTGCTGGCGGCCATGACAAGATGGGCGAGACCTTGCATATTCCGATGCCCGACAAGACGATCAGAGCCACAGTGAGCGGCATGGTCTTCTATGATCAGAAAGGGGAGCGCCTCGATGGCTGACTTACCCCTGCGGACCGAGCCGGTGCCGATCGAACCGGCCACTTTTGCGAACGTCACAATCGCGCTTGCACCGCCAATGGCGCGCTATTCGCTGCGCGCGCGCGATGCGTCACTGCTTGAAAAGGCCATAGGCCGTAAACTGCCATCTGAAATTGGTGCGATCAGCGACGATGCGTTGATGCTCGGGCCGGATGAGTGGCTCTTGCGCTTGCCAGGCAATACGCCGCTGGCCTTGGGTGAGGGCGCGCCTGTCAGCATTACCGATGTGTCCGAGCGCCAGATTGCGATTGTGGTCGAGGGCGCTTCCGCAGTTCAGGTATTGCAGGGTGCAAATCCTCTGGACCTTGCGAATTTCCCGGTTGGAAACGGCAAACGGACCATTTTTGACGGGGTGGAAATCCTGCTTATTCGCGAAACCGAGACCCGTTTTGTGGTCGAAGTCTGGCGCAGTTTTGCCGAGTTCGTGTGGGGCACTTTGGTGAAGTGCGCGAGCGAAGGCTAGCTGCCGCTCGCCTCAACATTCCACTACATTCACAGCCAGCCCGCCTTTGCTGGTTTCCTTGTATTTGCGACGCATATCCATGCCGGTCTGGCGCATGGTCTCGATCACCTTGTCGAGGCTGACCATGTGGCTGCCGTCGCCCATCAAGGCGAGGCGGCTGGCGTCGATAGCCTTGACCGCGCCCATCGCATTGCGCTCGATACACGGGATCTGGACCAGTCCGCCAACGGGATCGCAAGTGAGCCCCAGATTGTGCTCCATTCCGATTTCGGCTGAGTTCTCCACCTGCCAGATATCGCCGCCCAATGCTGCGGTCAGGCCTGCTGCTGCCATAGAGCAGGCGACCCCGACTTCTCCCTGACAGCCGACTTCGGCGCCAGAAATGCTGGCATTGCGCTTGTAGAGTGATCCGATCGCGGCGGCGGTCAGCAGGAAGATACGCTTGCCTTCCGGAGTGCCGCGATAGCAGCGTTCGTAATAGCGTAGGACCGCCGGAATAATGCCGGCTGCGCCATTGGTCGGGGCGGTCACAACACGGCCCCCCGCAGCGTTCTCCTCATTGACCGCGATGGCCCATAGATTGATCCAGTCAAGCGTGCCAAGCGGCTCGCTGAGCGATGCCTCTTGCCTCTCGCGCAGTTCGGTTGCAATCGACGGTGCTCTGCGTTTCACGTTGAGGCCGCCCGGCAAAGTGCCTGTCTGCCGGCAGCCGCGGTCGATACAAGCCATCATCGCAGCAGCGATCGCATCGATACCCGCCTCGACCTGTTCAACTGGTTGCCGCGCGCATTCGTTGCGAAGCATCAGCTCGGCGATGGACAGGCCTTCCGCTTCGCACATTTCGAGCAGCTCTGCGCCTGACGCGAAATCATGCGGGACACCGGCATCCATCGCAGAAGGAGCGTTCTGGCCCGCTTCGACCTCGTCGACGACGAAACCGCCACCAATCGAATAGTAGAGCCGGCTCGCCAGCATCTCGCCATTCTCGTCAAAGGCCTCGCAGGCCATGGCGTTGGAATGGAACGGCATGCGCTTTTTATGGAGGAAGCGCAGATCAGACTCTTCGTCGAACGGTATCCGCTGACTGCCAAGCAGTTTGATTCGTTTTTCCATGCGTATGGATGCGAGCAGTGCCGGGACTTCATCCGGATCCAGCCCGTCAGGCGTATGACCCGCAAGGCCGAGCAGCACGGCGGTATCCGAGCCGTGCCCTTTGCCTGTCAGAGCCAGCGAGCCGTAAAGGTCGATAGTCACACGCGCAACCTGCGACAGAGCGGCTTGTTCTTCGAGCCATTCCACAAAGCGCAAGGCAGCGACCATCGGTCCGACGGTGTGCGAACTAGACGGGCCGATCCCGATCTTGAACAGCTCGAAAAAACTAACGCTCATGGCCTCGCTCCCTGCATGAAAGCGCCCCATGCCGCGAAGCCGCGCTTCGGTCGAGAAAAACTGGAGGCGTGCTTTGGCGATCAGTGAAAATGATTGTGCGCTTCAGCTTGGATAATGTAAAATCGGGAAGTTCATATAAGATAGGTAAAACAATGCTTTAATTACCATTCGATCTCTGGCTCTGGTCAGTCATTTTGATCGCAGGAAAGATCAAAAACGCTTCCCAATCAGGTCGGAATTCGTCAAAACGTGATGGATACAAACACGGCGGGAGTTGCCGGTATGACTGTTGGTGCCTCTCTCAAGCCCGATCCTGCCTCAGGCGGCGCTATCCTTGCAGGCCCTGGAGGCCGGAGCATGCAACTGCATCCGACCTGGCTTCGCGAGAGGGTCAGCGAGCCTGACGCGCTTGACCCGGTGAATCACCAGCGACTCTACGAAACCAGCGACCTGCCTGCCGATTTGCGGGTGGAAGCGGTCGAGACGGACGCGGACGGGGCGCCTAGGGTGCGTTTCAGCGATGGCTATGTTGCACGTTTTGACCCTGCTCTTCTGGCAATCGAATGCGGGTGGGAGGATGACCGTGAGCAACCGCCCGCTCCGGTCCCATGGACCACCGCATTGAGCGAACTGCCAGCGATCCGTTACGAGGAACTCGACGAGGCAGACGGCATGCGGCGATTGCTCGACGGGTTCTTCCGTTACGGGTTCTGCATCATGCGCGGTACCCCCAACAATCCCGGTGATCTCCATCAACTCGCATCGCGCTTCGGGTTTGTCCGCGATACCCACTGGGGGCAGTTGTTTGATGTCGTGACAAAGCCGTCCGCGTCAGACCTTGCCTATACCGGACTGGCGCTCGCGGCGCATACCGACAACCCTTATCGCTTTCCGGTGCCGGGTATTCAGTTCCTGCATTGTCTGGAGAACGGTGTGGCGGGCGGTCTCTCGACCATTGTCGATGGCCTCGCGATCACGGAACGGCTCGCCGAACTGGCACCCGATGAAGCGGAAGTTCTAGCAGAATTGCCGGTGCGATTCCGGTACGACACTTACGGCTGCATCGTTGAGGATTCGAGCCCGCTGATCGAGCGCGACAAGCACGGCCAGATGATCGGACTGAGGCTCAGCACGCGGCTTGACTACGTCTTGCCCGCGCCGCCTGATAAGCTCGATCTGTTTTATTCCGGGCGGCGGCGGCTCCAAAAACTGGCTGCTGACCCTGAATTCGTCGTCAGTTTCCCGTTCGAGCCGGGCCTGCTCCTGATGATGGACAACCGCCGCACATTGCACGGGCGAACCGCGTTTGATGGCAACACTGGGCGCAGGCACCTTCAAGGCTGCTATATCGACCATGACGGACCGCGCAGCCTGTGGCGCACATTGATGCGCGACGGGGTCGCCAGCCTTGGCAGGGAAGCGGCGTGACCGGCGATCGGACAGTCTCCTTCACCCGAATGGATGAAGGCACGCGCGAGGATTACGCGCTGCTAGAGCAACATGAGGCGACCTACAAAGCGGGCCTGCCTGATAGGCTGATGGAGAGGTTGCGGTCTTTGGGCGAGGGGCTGTCCGGCTATCAGGTCTCGCGCCTCGAACACTCATTGCAAACCGCGACGCGTGCCCGGCGTGAAGGCGCTGATGCGGACTGGATCGTCGCAGCCTTGCTGCATGATCTTGGCGATGAACTGGCACCGCAAAACCATGACACTCTCGCCGCTGCGATCATCGCGCCCTATGTGCGCGAGGAGTGCACATGGGCTGTGCGCCATCATGGAATCTTCCAGTTCAAATATTACGGTGACAAGGTCGGGCTCGATCCCGATGCGCGTGAGAAGTATCGGGCTAACCCCTATTTCGATGGCGCGGCGCATTTCTGCAAGGCGTGGGACCAGACCAGCTTCGATCCGTCCTATCGCAGCGATCGGCTAGAGAGTTTTGCGCCGGAACTGGAGCAGGTTTTCTTGCGCGATGCGTGGGATGAAGACTATTTGCGGCGAGGATACGTGACGCGGTTCGCCGCATAGTTGGTTCGCGGCTTACGGGCTGCTCCAGGCGGAAGGTGGCGCCATGACTCGGAAATTTCTCGCGCTTGGCTCGCTGTTCATTTCTTCTGCGATTTTGCTTGCCGGGGGGGCGCTGCTTGGCACGCTGACCTCGATCCGCGCCAATCTTGAAGGCTTCCCGCTCCAAGCCATCGGGATCGTTATGGCCGGCTATTATCTCGGCTTCATCCTTGGCTGCCTGATGACGCCAGAGATGGTTCGCAGGGTCGGGCACATTCGTGTTTTTGCAGCACTTTCGGCGCTCGCGGCTGCATCGAGCCTCATCTTTGCAATCGAGCCGTCGACCTGGCTGTGGACCGGTCTGCGTGTCGTGGTCGGATTCAGCTTTGCCGGGCTCTATATGATCATCGAAAGCTGGATCAACGAGCGCTCGACCAATGCCAATCGCGGGCAGGTCCTATCGATCTATCGCATCATCGATTTTGCCGCGATGACCGTGGGGCAATATCTCCTTTTGTTAGCTGATCCAGCCGGCTTCGTCCTGTTTTCGCTCGTCGCAGTGTTGATTGCGGTCGCTATCGTTCCTGTCGCCCTTACCCAGATCGAGCTTCCCTCACCGCCGCGCGAGGCAAAGCTCAACCTAAGGCGATTATGGGCGGTCTCTCCGCTCGCAGTCGCGGGATGTTTCGTGGTCGGGCTGACCAATGGCGCGTTCTGGTCCATTGGGCCGATTTACGTCCAGCAGATGGGCTATGGTTCGGCGATGATCGCGAGTTTCATGAGCGCTGCTATCCTTGCCGGGGCGGCGGCGCAATATCCGCTGGGTCTGTTGTCTGACGTAGTCGACAGGCGCATGATCCTGATCCTCGCGTCTGTAGGCGCCGCGCTGGCCGGAGCTGGGCTGATGGCGCTCGGCGTAAGATCAGAATTCGCCATGCTGGCGGGCGCAGCCGGATACGGGGTTTTCGCCATGGCGATATTCGGACTGGCAGCGGCTCATGCCAACGATCACGCCGAGCCAGAGGACTTTGTCGCCATCAGTGGAGGGCTGCTGCTTATCTACGGGCTTGGCTCGGTTGCAGGCCCGCTCGTCTCGCCGTCGATCATCACCGCATTCGGGCCGTCGGCTCTATTCGGCTACACCGCTGCGATGCATGCAGGGCTGGTCGTTTTCGGCCTATACCGCACCGCGCGGCGGAGCAACGTTCCAGCCGGCGAGCAGGAGCATTTCGTCGTCGCGCGGCCAACCACGCCAGCCGTATTCGAATTCGATCCTCGCAGCAGCGATTAACCGCTCACTTTGCTTGACGCCAAGCGCGCCTTCACAGGTGCCTGACGCTCAGCACTTGGCGTGTTTCCGAAAGCCTCGCGGTAACACTTGGTGAAGTGTGCGGGCGAAGCGAATCCGGTGGCGAGCGCGACCTGCACAACCGGCAGCGCGGTGTGCCCGAGCAAATGCCGCGCACGGGCCAGACGCAATCCCAGATAATAGCGCGACGGAGTCTTCTGGAAATGCATCCGGAACAGGCGTTCCATCTGTCGCGGCGACAATCCGGCCCCGTCAGCGATCAGGTCGACCGAAACAGGCTGCTCGATGGCTTCCTCCATCAAGGCGATGGCCTGAAGCAATTTGGGGTGGCGCACGCCGGTCCGCTCGAGGATCGAAAGCCGCTGCGGTTCATGCGCTTCGCGTGCGAAATGGTGGACCATCAGTTCAGCGACGCCGGTGGCAAGTTCGCGCCCATGATCCAGAGCGATGAAATGGATCATCATGTCGAGCGGAGCGGTGCCGCCCGAGCAGGTCACCCGGTCGCGATCGATCTCGTAAAGCCGCGAGGTTACATCGAGATCGGGGAAGTTCTCGGTAAAACTGACGAGGTCTTCCCAGTGGACCGTGCAGCGATAATTGTCGAGCAAGCCTGCGCGCGCGAGGATGATGCTGCCGGTGCAAACACCGCCCAGCGCATCGGTTCGCCGCGCCTGCAAGCGCAGGGATTTTAGCAGGGCGGGGTCGGCGTGATCATTGGCTGAAAGGCCCGCACAAACCAGCAGCACACCGCCTTCGAATACCTCGGCCAGTGGCCCGTCGGCAACGACGCTCACGCCGTTGCTGGCTTTCACTTCGCTGCCATCGAGGGTGGCCACGCGCCACGAATAAAGCGGTTGGCCTGCAACGCGGTTTGCCGCGCGCAATGGCTCAATTGCCGCAGTGAACGCCATCATCGAGAATTCGGGCACGAGCAGGAAAGTGAACTTGCGAGTCAGCGTCGTAATCGCGCCTTCTCCGCCTTCGGTAGCGTCGCCCATTCGAGCCTCCAGTCCGCACCAGCAATTGGGCGGCGATAATGTCGCATTTATAGCATCGGATGTCGCATCCGGAATAGACAGAATTCGCACTGAGACGCATTTTGATTCAACCCTCGGGAGAAGGGTTGCCGGGCGACACATTGCCGTCTCGGTCGCACGGGAGAGGATGCAACCCATGAGTGATGATTCTGAAGACATTATCCTGCGCGATCTGAATGACGATGATCTCGTCGAACAGATGAAAGACGACCTTTACGACGGGCTAGCCGACGAAGTGCACGAAGGCACGAAGATCCTGCTCGATCGTGGGTGGGATGCAAACGAAGTGCTCAGCGATGCGCTGGTTGAAGGCATGCGGATCGTCGGGGTCGATTTCCGCGATGGCATCCTGTTCGTGCCCGAAGTCCTTCAATGTGCAGGCGCGATGAAGTCCGGCATGGAACTGCTCCGCCCGATTCTCGCCACCAGCGAGAACAAGGCGAGCCTCGGCAAATATGTCATCGGCACGGTCAAGGGTGACATTCACGACATTGGCAAGAACCTTGTCGGCATGATGCTTGAAGGGGCCGGGTTCGAAGTCATCGACCTTGGCATCAACAATCCGGTTGAGAACTATCTCGCTGCAATCGACGAGCATGAGCCTGCGGTTCTTGGCATGTCGGCGCTTCTGACCACTACGATGCCGTATATGGGTGTGGTGATCGAAGAGCTCGACAAGCGCGGGATCATGAAAGAGCTGCCGGTCATGGTTGGCGGTGCGCCGCTGAACCAGGAATTCGCGGATGCGATCGGTGCGACTCAATATGGGCGTGATGCAGCGATGAGCGCCGAGCTTGCGCGCGCTCTGGTCGGGCAGAACCACTGATGGTTGGCGGTGCCGCTCGCCGGTCGGGCGGACGGCGGTCACGACTGGCCCGGCGTGCCAAGCCACAAGGTGAGGCAGGGGCGGTCGGGACTGGCTTGACGCGGACAACGCGCAACCCGGATGGCCCGGCACTGATCCTGGCATGCGGTGCTCTTGCGAGCGAGGTCATCGCGCTGCGCGACCAGCTCGGGATAGAAGAGAACGCGCTGGTCTTGCACTGCCTTCCGGCTGAATTGCACAATCGTCCCGCCCAAATCGCGCCGCGCGTTGACGAATATCTGACAGCTCATCGCGAGAAATACTCGCAGGTGCTGATCGGCTATGGCGATTGCGGCACGGGCGGCGCGCTCGATGCCGTGCTTGAGCGCCACGATGCAGAGCGTCTGCCGCATGCTCATTGCTACGCATTCTATGCCACCAACCCGATCTTCGAGGAGATCACCGAGGCTGAAGTCGGGAGCTTTTTCGTCACCGACTTCCTTGTCAAACACTTCGACCGGTTGATCTGGGAAGGGCTGGCGCTCGACCGGCATCCCGAGATGCTGGAGGCTCTCTTCGGCAATTACCGCGACCTCGTTTATCTCGCGCAGACCGACACGCCCTTGCTGCGCATCAAGGCGCAGGAAGCGGCCGAACGGCTGGGTTTGAATTATAAGTTCCGCGATGTCGGATATGGCGATCTGGCTTCTGCCATCGCTGCGACGGCGGGCGCTCCCCGAGCTCAGGCGAATGTATAGCGTCCGCCTATGGTCTGTGCGCCATTCGCGCGGGATGGAGCGCGTCTATAACGCGGTCAATCCGGCGATTGTGTCGTTGCTTCGCGGCGTCACTAAAGTGTTCGGACGCAGTCTTGATCGCCCGATCACCGCGGTTGAGCGGGCCGGCAAGGAGTTCTTCTTCGATTGCAAGATGTGCGGCAATTGCGTGCTGTCGAGCACCGGCATGTCCTGCCCGATGAATTGCCCCAAGACGATCCGTAACGGTCCGTGCGGTGGTGTGCGTGAGAACGGCATGTGCGAGGTCAAGCCCGAGATGCGCTGCGTCTGGCACGCGGCGTGGGACGGCGCGAGCCGGATGCAGGAAGGCAACGCGGCGATCCACGAGCTGCAATTCGCAGTTGATCAGCGAAACAAAGGCAAATCGTCCTGGCTAAAGCTGGCGCGCGATGAGTGAAGATTTTGCCTTCGACGAATATGGCGCGAATCCGGGCGATCCCTTGTCGATGCGAGAAGGGCATTCTTCGCACGGACGTTTCGAGCGTGTGCTGCGTGCGGGCCAGTTCGCAATCACTTCCGAAATTGCACCGCCCGACAGCGCGGACCCGGACGAGGTGCTGAACCGCGCGGCGCAGTTTGACGGCTATGTCGATGCGATCAACGCGACCGATGGGTCAGGCGCTAACTGTCACATGTCGAGCCTGGGCGTCTGCGCGCTGCTGACGCGCGTCGGTTACTCGCCGATCATCCAATTGTCGTGCCGCGACCGCAACCGGATCGCGATGCAGGGTGACGTGTTGGGTGCGGCTGCACTTGGTGTGTGTACGGCTCTGTGTCTTTCTGGCGATGATGTCAGCGTTGGCGATCATCCTGAGGCGAAGCCGGTGTTCGACCTCGACAGCGTATCACTGCTGCAGACGATCCGGACCTTGCGCGATGAGGAGCGCTTTCTCTCAGGCCGAAAGCTCGACGAAGGGCCGCGCATGTTCCTTGGCGCGTCGATCAATCCCTTTGCTCCGCCGATTGCCAACCGGGTCGATCAGTTTGCGAAGAAGGTCGCCGCAGGTGCGCAATTTGTGCAGTCCCAATATTGCTTTGACGTTGAAATGGCGCGCGATTTCATGGCGCGATCGGTCGACCGGGGGCTTGCAGAGAAGTGTTTTGTGCTCATGGGCGTAGGGGTCCTCGCCAGCGCAAAGACGGCAATGTGGCTGCGCAGCGCAATCCCTGGTGTCCATATTCCCGATCACGTCGTCCGCCGCCTCGAACAGGCGGAGAAACCGCGTGAGGAAGGCCGGGTCATCGCTATCGAACTGATGCAGCAGCTCGCCGAGATCGAGGGGATCAGCGGCATCCACCTGATGGCTTACAAGCAAGAGCAGTTCGTGGGCGAGATCGTCACCCGTTCCGGCGTGTTGGGAGGCCGTAAACCCTGGGGCCTCGCCCGCGCGGAAGAAGCGCTGCACACCAATATCGAACATCAATTCCAGGCGGCTCAAGTTTAAGGATTATACCCGCATGTCACGCACCGTACTCAGTTCCGCATCAAAGGAAGTCGTGATCGGCTTTGACCAGCCCTTCGTAATGATTGGCGAGCGGATCAATCCCACAGGGCGCAAACTGCTCGCTGCCGAGATGAAAGAAGGCGACTATTCGCGCGTTCAGGCCGACGCTTTGGCGCAGGTTGAGGCAGGCGCACAGATGCTCGACGTCAATGCGGGTATTCCGCTGGCTGACGAACCCAAGATTCTCGCAGAGGTGATCCAGCTCGTACAGTCGATCACCGATGTGCCGCTATGCATCGACAGCTCGATCATCGAGGCGCTCGAGTCCGGCCTTTCGGTCTATCAGGGGCGCGCTTTGGTCAATTCCACGACCGCCGAAAGCGAAGTGATGGAGCGGGTGCTGCCGCTGGTAAAGAAATACGACGCCGCGGTCGTCGCGATCTCGAATGACGAGACGGGCATCTCCGAAGACCCCGACGAACGTTTTTTGATTGCCAAGCTGATCGTGGAGCGCGCGCAGGATCACGGGATCAAGCCCGAGGACGTGGTGGTCGATCCGCTGGTTATGCCGATTGGTGCGATCAATTCGGCGGGCAAGGACGTGTTTCGCCTGATCCGCCGGTTGCGTGAGGAGCTGGGTGTAAACACCACCTGCGGCGCATCGAATATCGGTTTCGGCCTGCCCAACCGCCACGCTATCAACAACAGTTTCCTGCCTATGCTGCAAGTCGCAGGTATGACCAGCGCAATCCTCAATCCGCTGCATGACGGGTTGGTTCCGGCGATCAAGGCTGCGGATGTGCTCAACGGGAACGACCCCAATTGCGCGAACTGGATCAAGACCTATCGCGAGCCCCCTGCCGAGGGTGAGGGTGGAGGCCGCGGTGGACGCCGTGGCAGCCGCAGACGTCGTGGCTGATATGCGATCCGGGCAGTGCCTTTGCGGTAGCGTGACCTACCGCGCAAAAGGGCTGCGCGACATCTGGTACTGCCATTGCCGGCAGTGCCGCTATGCCACCGGGCATTTTATGGCCGCGTGCCGGACCGAGAAAGACGATCTCGAATGGGACGGGTTTATTTCATGGTCTGCGCATTCCGGCACGTCCGAGATCGCTCGCTGCCGCCAATGCGGTAGCCCGTTATTCTGGCGGCAGCCGGGAAGCGCGACGATCAGCGTGGTAGCGGGCAGCCTTGATGACACTGATGGCATTGCGGTGCCCGGCCATATCTTCACCGGCGAAAAGGGTTCTTATTACGCGATCAGCGACGGACTGCCGCAATCGCCAGCTGAGCCGGAGGGCGGGGTCTGAGACGAATATGACTGAACACAAGGTCATCTTTACCCCTTCGGGCATCCGCGCGACAGCGGACGGCGAACAGACCGTCTATGACGTTGCGCTGGCGGCTGGAGTTGACTTGCAGTCGATTTGCGGCGGCAAGGGCATGTGCAATCGCTGTCAGGTTGAGGTCGAGCCCGGCAATCACGCCAAATACGGCGTTACGGTGGGCGAAAATGCGCTGTCGGATTGGACCGAAAGCGAACAGCGGGGCGTCGACAAAGGGCGCTTGCAAGCAGGCCGCCGCCTTGCCTGCCGGGCGAAGGTGCAGGGCGATGTAGTGGTCGATGTGCCCGCTGATGCGCGCGAATACGACACTAGCATTTCCAAGGCTTCGGTTGCCTTCCTGACAGAGCTGGACCCGGCGGTGACGCTCCACATGCTCGAACTGCCGCAGCAAGGGCTGGACGACAATCCTTCCGACGCGGAGGCTCTTTCGGCTGCCCTGCGCCAGTTTGGAATTGAAGCCTCGCCAAAGCATCGCGCGCTCGTGAAACTCCAGCCGATCCTGGCGAAGAATGACCGGCGCTTGATTGCCGTGGTCCGCGACGATCACCAGGTTATCGATGTCTGGCCGCCGGAAATGTTCCACGTTTACGGGGCGGCCATCGACATCGGCTCGACCTCCATCGCGCTCTATCTCTACGATCTTTCACAGGGCGAGCTGGCCTACGAAGCCTCTGCAATGAACCCGCAAATCCGGTTTGGCGAAGATCTGATGAGCCGGGTGTCCTATTGCATGCTCAACAAGGGCGGTGAGGAAAAACTGACCAAAGCGGTGCGCGAACAGATCGCGGCCATGCTGGAACAGGCACGCGCGACGCTCAATCTGGGGCACAACCAGATTCTCGAGATTGTGGCGGTCGGCAACCCGATCATGCATCACCTCTTCCTCGGCATATCGCCGGTCGAATTGGGGCAGGCGCCATTTACGCTGGCGGTGAAGGAGCTTTTCGAAATTCCCGCCCGATTGCTTGATCTGGGAATCTCGGAAAGCGCGCGGGTGACTATGTTGCCGCTGGTCGGCGGCCATGTGGGCGCGGATACGACCGGCGCTTATCTCACCCAGATCGACAGAATGGACGGACGCAGCGTCTTGCTGGTCGATATCGGCACCAATGCCGAGATTGTGCTGAGCCATGGAGGCAAGGTAGCCGCTGCTTCATCGCCTACGGGTCCTGCCTTCGAAGGCGCGGAAATCAGCGCAGGCGTGCGGGCCAGCAAGGGTGCGATCGAGCGCGTGCGGATCGATCCGGCAACAGGCGCAAGCAAGGTCCGAATTATAGGACACGGCGAGTGGCTGTCGGACAGCGACGGCTCAGTCCTCCCGCACCGGATCAGCGGCATTTGCGGATCGGGCATATTCGAGGTCATGGTCGAGCTTGCGGATGCAGGCTTTATCGATCGCGGAGGCTTGTTCCGGCCCCAGGCCTGTCCGGCGCGCTTTGTCGCTGACGGGAACAGCTGGAAGTTCCTGCTGGTGGACCAACCCGGCGCGCAAATCTGGGTCAAACAGACCGATATTCGCAGCGTGCAACTGGCGAAAGCGGCGCTGGCTGCGGGCGTGCGGCTTCTCACCGACCACCTTGGCTGCGAAACTTTCGACGAAGTGCTGCTCGCAGGCGCGTTCGGCAATCATCTCGACGCAGACTACGTCGCGCGGATCGGGATCATACCGGGAGCGGAGGCAGCGCAGATCAGTTCGATCGGCAACGCGGCGGGGATGGGCGCCGCAATGGCGATGTTCAACCGCGCCGAACAGCGCAAACTGGTCGAAGCGGTGCGCAAGATCGAAAAAGTCGAAACCGCGACCGAACCCAAATTCCAGGATTACTTCGTCGAGGCGATGGCATTTCCCACTGCGCCCCAGACGAACGATGAAAACAAGCAGGGGCGGGGCCGCCGGCGCCGCTCGCGCGACAGGACAGCATAGGAAGGATTGAGTATGCCGAGAGAAGGACGTTCCGGAGGCCGTCGTGGCCGCGCCGCAGCCAATGCTGCCGAAGCACAGCCGCGCGCACCCTATATCAAGCGCAATATTCCGCCTTACGAGGTGCTCGGCGATGCCGACCTTGCGACTATCGAAGCCAATGCCGAGACAATCCTCGAAGAGATCGGGATCGACATCAAGGACGATCCTGAAACAATCGAGATATTCGTCAAGGCAGGTGCCACTGCCGATGGCGAGCGGGTTCGCTTCCCGCGCGGTATGTGCCGCGAGCTGATCCAGGCCACCGCACCGCGCCAGTTTACCCAGTTCGCGCGCAACCCGGCCAACAATGTCGAGATCGGCGGCAACAACACCGTGCTGGTTCCGGCCTACGGCTCCCCCTTCGTCTATTCGCGTGAAGAGGGCCGCCGCTATGCAACGATCGAGGACTTCCGCAATTTCGTGAAGCTCGCTTACATGGCCGACAGCCTGCACCATTCGGGCGGCACGATCTGTGAACCGGTCGACCTGCCGGTGAACAAGCGCCATTTCGACATGGTCTACAGCCACATCAAATATAGCGACAAGGCGTTCATGGGTTCGGTCACGCACCCCGAACGCGCCGAGGATTCGGTCGCCATGGCCAAGATCGTATTCGGCGACGACTTCGTCGAAAACAATTGCGTGCTGATCAACCTGATCAACGCCAATTCGCCCATGACCTTTGACGACACCATGCTCGGCTCGCTCAAAGTCTATGCCCGGCACAATCAGGCGGTGATGGTCAGTCCTTTCATCGTCGCAGGCGCAATGTCGCCAGTGACGGTGGCGGCGGTCGCGGCGCAGTCGCTGGCCGAAGGCATGGTCGGCATGTCGCTTGCCCAGCTCGTGCGACCCGGATCGCCGGTGATCTACGGCAATTTCGTCAGCTCGATGTCGATGCAGTCGGGTGCACCAACCTTTGGCTCACCCGAAGCCTCACTGGTGATCAACACCGGCGCAGCACTCGCGCGGAGGCTCGGCGTGCCGTTCCGTAGCGCAGGCGGCTTCACCGCTTCCAAAGTCCCCGACGCGCAGGCCGCTTATGAAGCGGCAAACACATTGCAACAGGGCCTGCTCGCAGGGGTAAACTTCATGCTCCATACCGCCGGCTGGCTCGAAGGCGGGCTTGCCATGGGTTACGAGAAATTCGTCATGGACTGCGATCAGGCGGCGATGATGGCGGTCTATGCTAAGGGCGTGGATATGAGCGAAAACGGGCAGGCGATGGACGCGCTGCGCGAAGTCGGCCCGGGCCAACATTTCCTTGGTTGCAGCCACACGCAGGCAAACTTCAAAAGCGCGTTCTACCGTTCGACCATTGCCGACAATAACAGCTACGAGCAGTGGATCGAGGATGGTTCGACGAGTGCCGAAGAGCGCGCGGAAAAGCTCTACAAGCAGCTGCTGGCGGGCTATGTCGCGCCCGAGCTTGACCCGGAGATCGACGCGCGACTGGTCGAGTTCATGGAAACCCGCAAGGCGAGCTTCCCTGATTCAAACATCAGCTAAGGACGGCTTGCACCCGCTCCATCAGCTCCACGGATAGGGACTGTTGGAGACGGGGTGCAGCTTGCCTTCAGCATATCGCGCGAAGCGGAACGGTTCGAGCAGGCGGCTTTTCTCGCCGAGGATTTCCTGCGCTAACAGTTTGCCCACCCCGATCATCTTGTATCCGTGATTGCTGTCGGCGATCACCCATGCGTTCTCGCGGAACACGTCAATCACAGGAAAACTGTCGGGCGTGAAGCAACCGACGCCGCCCGAAGGCTCCTTGTGGTAGTCAGCCATCCGGCCTTCGAAACGTTTCTGACAATGGGCGAGGGCGGAGACCCACATGACCGCAAAATCTGGTGAGGAAATCCATTCAGGGCTCGCCGGACCATATGGATCAATCGCCAGTTCTTCAGCGGGAGTTGTCACCTCATAGGGCATCGCGCCGCCCTGAATGCCGTTGAAGTTGAAATCAGGCTTGTAATAAATGCCCCAAAGCTCGTCCGTGATCAGCGAGCCGTCGACAATCGAATGGAGCGGCGCATCGGTGTCGATATGGATCACCGGCGGCATATTTCCGTCATTGGTCTTCTGGATATCCGGATCGACTGCCAGCACGCCTTCCTCAAGCTGCCAGAACTTCCACATCGGAACATCGCGATGGAGTGTTCCGTCACCACCGCGCACTTCGATGGTCGGCGGCAATTCGAGCATTGACCAGAAGTCGCGCACCCATGGGCCTGCGCCGATCACCACTTGTTCGCAGCCGATCTCTCCGCGATCCGTCAGCACCGTGCTGATAGCAGAGGAATTGCCACTAGCGCTGCGGAAGCCGGTGACTGTTGTGCCGCCAAACAGCCGCACCCCTTCGCTTTGCGCCTTCTTCCAAAGGCCCTGCATGGCGAGCATGTTGTTAGCATAGCCGCCCTTCTTCTCATGCAGGACCGAGGTTACGCCCTGGGCCTGCCAGTCTGAGAATATCGATTGCATGTAACGCGCGCTGTCTCGCTCGCCCTCGATGAAGCTGCTTTCGTAGCCGATCGCCTTTTGCTGATCATAGATCGAGGCGACGTCGGCATGCATGCTTTCAGCGGAAATCTGCATATAGCCGACCGGATGGTAGCTGTAAGTTTCCGCATCCTCCTCCCAAACCGCGACTGAATGCGCCATCAATTCGCGCATGGCCGGCTGGAAATAGTTGTTGCGCACCACGCCGCAGGCAATGCCCGATGCGCCTGAGCCGACATCGCCCTTGTCGAGGATGACAATGTCCTTGCCCGAGCCGAGTCCGCGTTCGCGCAGCAGAACCGCGAGATGATAAGCGGTCGAAAGGCCGTGAACGCCTGCACCGACGATCACATAGGGCGCATATTCGGGAAGGGTCATTCTTGGTCTCTCCTTCTTCGCAACCTGCTCAAACTGCCACCGGCGGGTTCGCAGGCCAACCGCTGATAGCTTGCATCACAGGCTCTGATGGCATCGAACAGAAATGCTTGACCGGGTTAGGCCATCAAAGCCGGATCGAGCGGGAAATGAGTCAGCCGCTCATTGCCCGTTTCGGTGACGAGGAACATGTCCTCATGCTTGACACCTTCGCCGCCGTGTTCGGAACCAACAAAGGCCTCGACTGCGAAAACCATACCCGGTTCGACAATGCCTTGCGGATCGGTTTCATCGGAATCTTCTGGGTATCGGATCGCGGGGCATTCATCGGCCATGCCTACGCTATGCGCGAGTACGCTGTAGCGCCGAGCGCGGAATTCTTCGGGCAGGCGATAGGACTGCTGGGTTATCTCCGCATAGCTCGCGCCGGGCACGATTAGCGCGGCATTGTGTCTGACATGGGCGAGTGCGATTTCGTGGAGGCGGCGCTGATGATCGGAGGCTCTCGCTTCTCCTGCCAGCCAAGTGCGCGAATAGTCGACGCAATAGCCAAACGCGCCGATCAGATCGGTGTCGAACGCTACCAGATCGCCAGGTTCGATGATCCGTCCGCTGCATTCCTGATACCACGGATTGGTGCGCGGGCCTGAGGTCAGCAGGCGTGTTTCGATCCATTCCCCGCCGCGCTTGATATTGCCCGCGTGAAGGTGCGACCAAAGCTCAACCTCGCTGATGCCCGGGTGGAAGGCTGTACGCATCTCTGCCACGCTGGCATCGCATGCGGCGATGGCGCAGCGTATCGCGGCAATCTCGTCAGCGGATTTGATCTCTCTTGCGCGCTCCATTGCTTGCTGGCCCTCGACCAGTTCGATCCCGCAGTTCTGGAACGCGAAGATCACCGCTGGGTCGGCGCGATCTATCGCAAGCCGTCCGTCGCGCCCGCCGACCTCGAGCAGCACCTCCGCAACTTCGGCCGCGAATCTGGCTGCTGCCGTTCCCGCTTGCTCGCCATAACTGAATACTGGCGCGCCGCCGCCTGAACGTGTTTCACCAACTAACGGCAGGTCTGCTGAGAGATGCGCGCACCCTTCGAAGTCCCACAGGATCACGCGTCCCGAAGCGGATACAAGAACCGCCCGGCATGGATTGTGCGCCACCCAGAGCTGCATGTTCGTGCAATCGGTGATGTAGCGGATGTTGATGGGGTCGAAGCAAAGGATCGCAGCGATGTCTCTCCGGCCGATCTCGGCAATGACGCGCTTCAGGCGATAGGCGCGCATCGTATCAAGGTTAGGCAAAGCTAGTCCGAGTTCGCTCCATTCGCGCAATGCGATCGGGCTTGGTTCGATGGTGGTAGCGGAGGGCTTGCCTGCACTCGGGCCAATGCGCGATTGCATAACGCTCGCTCAATCCAGCGCGATGGCGATATTCTTGGTGCGGACGTAATTCGCGAGTGCCTCGACGCCCTTTTCCCGGCCAAAACCCGATTTGCCAACGCCGCCGAAGGGGGTCTGAATTCCGCCGGCGAACCATTGATTGACGAAGACCTGCCCTGCGCGAAGCCGGTTCGCAGTCCGCAAGGCCAGACCAACGTCGCGGGTGAAGACTCCCGCGACCAAACCGAACTCGGTGCCATTGGCAATCGCGATGGCATCTTCGTCGCTGTCGAATGGGGTGACGCACAGCACTGGTCCGAAGATTTCCTCCTGCGCGATCGGACTGGCAGGGTCGACCTCATCAAGGATCGTCGGGGCCATGAAATGTCCGGCTCTGTCAATTCGGGTGCCGCCTGTGACCACTTTCTGTCCGCTGTCTCGGGCCGCGGCGACCATCGCCTCGACCCGTTCGAGTTGGGTGGAGGAAATTTGCGGTGTATGGTCACTATTCGACAGCCCATCACCTATCGACAGAGATTTAGCCATGGCGACCAGCCGCTCGACAACGTCCCGGTGACGTGAGCGGTGGACCAGCAGCCGCGACATGGCCGAACAGACCTGCCCCGCATTGTTGAAAATGCCCCATTTTACGCTTTCGACCAGCGCCGCTGCATCAGCATCTGCAAAGGCAATCGCGGCGGACTTGCCGCCCAGTTCAACCAGCGCGGGAGTCACGGTTTCGGCTGCGGCGTGCAAGATTGCCTGCCCGGTGGCGACCGAACCGGTGAAGACGATCTGATCGATCAAAGGCGACCCGGCGAGGCTTGCGCCTAGCTCTGCACCATAGCCATTGAGGATCGATACTGCGCCTTTTGGCACTTCCGCCCGCTCGATCGCATGGCCGACCATCAAGAGCGCGGCAGGATCGAGTTCGGGTGCCTTGAGGATCGCGCAATTTCCCGCTGCCAATGCTGGTGCCAGCGAGCGCGCGGCGAGCGAGACCGGATAATTCCAGGGGATGATCTGGGCCGAGATGCCATAGGGTTCGAGCACAGTGAAGTCGGCATGGCCCGGCCCCAGCGGGATTGAACGCCCCTCGATCTTGTCAGCGAGACCTGAGTAATATTCGAAATAGCTCGCTGCTTCGGCAAATTCAGCCTCCGCATCATCAAGTCGCTTACCGCTTTCGCGCGACAAAAGCGGGGCACCTTCTGATGCGAGTGCGCGGATTTCGGTAGCGACGCGCCGCAGCATGGCGGCGCGCTCGGCAGGAAGCATGTCCGAAAGGATGCGGCGATCAACGCAGCCTTGTGCGGCCTCGATTGCTAAGCTTAGGCTTTGCTCTCCCGCGATCGCTGCCTCGAGCACGATTTCTTCAGAGGCGGGATCCTCGACAGCAATCCGCGCACCGCCGTCGCCTTCACGCCATTCGCCGGCGACGAAATTGCGCGCTAGCCCGTCCTCCGTTCGAGAATGCGTCATCCCGCCTGCTCGATCAGCGCGTTCGCAATCCATTGGTGAAAGGCATGGGTTGGCCGGTCCATCGCCGGAGCGAACTTGCCGCCATCGAATTTCACCCCGCTGCGGCCGCGTTGCATTCCTTCGACCGAGGCGACGTCTTCTTCAAACACTGTTTGCCACAGCGCGGCATTGCGCTCGCGTAGATCACGCCAATCTTCATCGCCAACTTTGGGGTCAGCGTAATACAGCGAGACGTGCTCGCGTGTCCGCCCCGGCCCGTCTGGCTCAAGGACAATGGCGAAACTGTGATCGCGATGGACGCCCAGCAAGACATTGGGAAACAGCGAGATATATTCGCCCTGAGTGGCCCAACTCTCTGTCAGATCGGGAAAGTCGGGGAATCGCTGTTTCTCGTCGCCCGCGAGCTGGCGGTAGACCCGCGTACCCTGACCGGAAAAATGGCCATCCTCGATAATATCGTAATGGTCTTCCAGCCGCGAATAGGTGTTGAGACCGGGATGGACGAAGGGGAGGTGATAGGATTCGCAATAGTTCTCGACCGCCAGCTTCCAGTTGGTTGCGACGTCTATGGTAAAGGCGCTTTCCGGTCCGCAGAAATGCACAGGGTGGTCAAACTCGCTCCATCGTTCGATTACTTTGGCGGCGTATTCCTCAAACGGAGGCGCCGTGCCCGAAATATTGACGAAGACGACATCCTGCCAAACGTGCGAAGCGATCTCGATCAGTCCGAAATCGCTCTTGTCGAATGCCGGATCGCTGTTCTTTCCCGGGCCGCCCAGATGCGGTGTTGCCGCGAGCGCGCCATCGAGCCGGTAGGACCAGCTGTGATAGGGGCAGCGGATGAGATTACCGGGCACCTTGCAAGGTGCATCCACCAACACTGTTCCGCGATGGCGGCAGACGTTCTGGAAGACCCGCAATTGCCCTTCGCGGCCGCGCACCAGAAGCAGCGGCATGCCGAGGAACGCTACCGGGTGAACGTCGCCTGCCTTTGGAACGTCCTTACCGAAGCCGATCCCGCACCAGCTGCGGAACAGCACGGCGTCTCGCTCGGCAATGAAGTGTTCGTGACTGGTATAGTGGCCGTTCGGCAGCCCGCGTGCTTGTTCAATCGGTTGGCAGACTCTTTCGAGCGCTTCAAAATCGAGAACAGACGACATGCGCAGGGCCTCTCTTGCCAGACGGTGGTCGAGGAGTTCTCACCTCAATGCGTCATAGGCAACAACAATTCCGCTGATAGTATGCCGCAAAGATTGCCTAGACGGGGTTGTCTTCACCGAGGCTGTCAGCAGGCAGCGGTGTGCAATCGACACCATGTCGCATGCGGATCGTATCGCGCCATATCGCTTTGACCACCGCCAATGCGAGTAGCGCACTGACGAGGCTGAACGGCAAAGCTCCGATAATCATCGCAGTCCGGATCGCGCCGAGCCCTCCGACCACAAGCAAACTGCCGACCACCAACGCGATTGCAACGCCCCAGAAAATGATATGCCGCCGTCCGTGGTCGCCGTCATTACCGCCGGAATTGATCGTGTTGACGACCAAGATAGCGCTGTCTGCCGAAGTGATAACATAGGTAAGCAACAGGACGACAACGAGTATCGAGAAGATATAGGCAAGGGGCGAGCTCATCAGAGCAGCGATGGTGGCAAAAAGTTGGTCAGAGATAACCGTGCCAATGATATTGCCTTCTCCAGCACCGCTCAGCACCAGGTCGACAGCTGTGCCTCCGATCAGTGTTAGCCAGACGAAGCACATCAATGCGGGTGCCAGCACTACGCCAAGGACATATTCGCGCACCGTACGCCCCTTTGAGACGCGTGCAATGAACATGCCGACAAAAGGCGCGAACGCAATCCACCAGGCCCAGTAGAACACGGTCCAGTCGAGCTGCCACTGTGCGATTGCATCGCCGATCGCCGAGCCGTCAGATGAGGCTCCGCCGAATGATAGTGCGGGAAGGGCGAAAAGATAGTCAATCAATCCCTGCCCAAAAATTCCGATGCCGACCAGCGCCGAACCGGCGATGATGAAGGCCGTGAAGAGCACCAGTGATAGCACCAGGTTGAGATTGGATAGCCATTTGATGCCCCTGCCAACTCCCGACAATGCGGAGAGGGTCGAAGCGCCGACAATCACCAGCAGTGCGATGACTATGGCTGCAGTAGATGCGGTCTGATCTTCGGAAATTAGCCAGTCACCTAGGCCGATCCGGTGAAGGCCGTGGACGAATTGCTCGACGCCCAAACCGAGCGTAACCGAAATGCCGAGGATGGTGGCCACCACCGCAACTATGTCCACCAGATGCCCGGGCAATCCCGTCAGATGGCGTCCGAACAGCGGAGCAAGTCCTGACCGGATCGTAAGCGGAAGTCCGCGGCGATAGGCGACATAGCCGATCGACAGCCCTGCGAGCGCGTAAATCGCCCAGGCTGAAAAGCCCCAATGCAGGAAGGAATAGAGATAAGCGGATCGAACCGCGCTTTCGGTAAGCGGCGCCGCATTACCAGCAATGATAACAGGGTTGTTTTGCAGGTGTGCCAGCGGCTCTCCAGTAGAATAGGTGAGCATGCCGATGCCGAGCCCCGCTCCGAACATCATGGCGAACCATGAGAAGCGGGAAAATTCAGGCACATCGTCTTCTCTTCCGAGCTTGAGTCGGCCCGAGGCAGGCAGCGCCGCCAAGACTATGCTGAGCACCAGAAAACCGCCGACAAGCCAGACATACCAGCCTGAAAACATCTGGATCAGTGTTGTGTTGGCGATCCCCAAAACCTTGCCCGCGTTGAGCGGAAAGGCGATTGCCCACACGATCAGCAGCGATACGATGATCTTTGATGGAATGGTGACGTGTTTGCTGAATCCCGAATAAAATCCGGCTTCCGATACGGCGATAGGCAATTCGGCGAGTGGCGGCTCGATTGTGTTTTGATCTGGCTCGCTCACTCGAATTCCCCTTCAGCCTCACTGGTCTCTTGGCTCTTGCCCCTTCTGACGGGAGCAGAATCTTGCGCCGAGGGAGGCGTAATGGGCATTTGGGTCGGGTGAAACCATTGCTTGGCTTAGGTGCCTCATGATAAGAGATAGTAATGCTAATTATCGAGACGACGCTCTGCAATATCGCAAGAAACCAGATTAGCGGGAGAGACGTAGACAGGGTCGTTCGGAGGCCGAAAGGCTAATCGCAGAATGAAGTACGCAAAATCCCTCGGGAGCTTCGAATTCCGAACGCTCCAAGTGTTCGTCACAACCGCCGAGCAGGGCGGAATGACGCGCGGTGCCGAGGTGCTCGGCATGACCCAGTCAGGTGTTTCGCAGACGATTGCGGCGCTGGAAGAAGCTGTCGGACGGCAATTGTTCGACCGCAGCGTTCGCCCGATCGTGTTGACGGGAGCGGGCCGCGCGCTGCTCGAACGCGGCAAAAGGATACTCGCCGATGTGCAGCAGGCCTATCTCGAGGCTGCCGAGATAGAGAAGGCGCAGCTCGCCGAACTGTCGATCACCATGCCTGAAAGCCTCGCCAATGTTCTGGGACCGCGCCTCTATCATCGGGCCGGGTCCATGGCGCGATCTTGGCGTGTTTCGAACGCCTTGTTTCCCGACCAGCTATCGCGCTTCAATTCGCATGCAGCGGACATCATGATCACCGAAGAAAGTCATGTTTCGGGTATGATCGGGGTTGAGCGCTATACGATCTTTACAGAACCCTATGTGCTGATCTTTCCCAAGAACTTCCCGCTTGAGACCGAGCTCGGGCCGCATCTGGCGGCGAGCAAGTTCATCCGCTTCTCGCTACGTTCGTCGGTCGGCCGCAAGACCGAGGCGCAGCTAAACCGGCTCCAGCTCAAATTCCCGGGAGAGATCGAGTTCGATTCGGTCACCGCACACTCTCGCGCGGTTGCCTTGGGCGATGGCTGGGGCATCACAACTCCGCTGTGCCTCGCTCAAACACCGGGCGTGTTTGACGACCTGATCGTCCGGCCAATCAGCCGAGGCAGCTTCTATCGCCGCATGTCGCTCGTCGCGCGCGAGGGCATGCTTGGCAGCGCGACCAAGATGGTCACGGACGAATGCCGCGCCATCCTCGCGGACGATGTAATCCCCACGCTAGTCGGGCGCTTGCCGTGGCTAGAGGAACTGATGAGCGTCGGCGAGCAATAAGGCCGGGCGCTTGGACTGAGAATTGAACGACTCCGGTACGCCTTGCCGAGTGGGATAGAATAACGATCCGTCATGCTGTTGATTAGAATGGCGCTGCTGGTGACATTCCGGCTTGTTCGTCGCGCCAATTCGGCCAGAAAAGTCCCATTACAACGTGAGGCCGCAAGATCGGTCCGATGGAGGAGGGGCACTGCCCTAAAATTCTATGCCGCAAGACAATTTGCCGCCCCCGGGCGCACCCGATATCGAGATTGCCCGCGCCGCACGGATGGAACCGATCCTGCCTTTGGCGGAGCGTAGGCTCGGTCTCGAGCCTGAAGCTCTGGTGCCATACGGCCATCACAAGGCGAAGCTCAGCCTCGAACATATCGCCTCGCTGAAAGACAAGGCTGATGGCAAGCTCGTTCTGGTCACGGCCATCACGCCCACTCCGGCGGGTGAAGGCAAGACAACAACCAGTGTCGGGCTGACCGATGGTCTCAATGTTATCGGTGTAAACGCCATGGTCTGCCTGCGTGAGCCTTCGCTTGGCCCGTGCTTCGGGATGAAGGGCGGGGCGGCTGGCGGCGGCCGTGCGCAGGTTGTGCCGATGGAGGACATCAACCTCCACTTCAACGGCGACTTCCATGCGATCACCTCCGCGCACAGTTTGCTTGCTGCGTTGATCGACAACCACATGCAATGGGGCAATGAGCTCGACATTGATCCGCGCCGGATCACATGGCGCCGCGTGGTCGATATGAATGACCGGGCGCTGCGCAACATCACCATCGGTCTTGGCGGGCCGGCGCATGGCATTCCGCGCGAAAGCGGGTTCGACATCACTGTCGCTTCCGAGATCATGGCGATCCTGTGTCTTGCAAGCGACCTCAAGGATCTCCAACGTCGCCTCGGCGACATCATCGTGGCGCGTACGCGTGGCAAAAAGCCTGTAACTGCGCGCGATATCGGTGCTGATGGAGCAATGGCAGTTTTGCTGAAGGACGCACTTGCGCCAAATCTAGTGCAGACCATCGAGCACAATCCGGCTTTCATTCATGGCGGGCCATTTGCCAATATCGCGCATGGCTGCAACTCGGTGATGGCGACCAAGAGCGCGCTCAAGCTCGCCGATGTGGTTGTGACCGAGGCTGGTTTCGGCGCCGATCTGGGGGCAGAAAAGTTCCTCGACATCAAGTGCCGTCAGTCTGGCCTGCGTCCAGACGCGGTGGTGCTGGTCGCCACGGTTCGCGCGCTCAAGATGCAGGGCGGGGTCAAAAAAGACGATCTCGGCACCCCTGATGTCGATGCGCTCAAGCGCGGTTCGGTAAACATCGCGCGCCATATTGAGAACCTCAAGAAATTCGGCGTCACTCCTGTGGTTGCGATCAACCACTTCGTGAAAGACACCGAGGAAGAAGTCGCCGCACTCAAGCAGATCTGCGCCGACAATGGGGTTTCCTGCGCGGTTTCGAAGCACTGGGCTGAAGGTGGCGAGGGTGCTCGTGAGTTGGCAACCGCGGTCAAGTCAGCGCTCGATAGTGGTTCGACCAACGTTGAGCTGCTCTATTCTGACGAAACGCCGCTGGCAGAAAAGATCGGCACGATTGCGCGCGAGATTTATCGCGCGGAAAATGTCGTGCTGTCAGGCGCGGTCAGCCGGTCGCTCAAGGAGTTTGAAGAGCTGGGTTACGGCCACTTGCCAATCTGCATCGCCAAGACGCAGTACAGCTTCTCGACCGATCCAACCAAGCAGGGTGCGCCCAGCGGTCACAGCGTCGAAGTGCGCGAAGTGCGACTTTCAGCTGGGGCTGGATTTGTCGTGGCGGTCTGTGGTGACATCATGGTCATGCCCGGCTTGCCGCGCAAACCCGCGGCCTATGAAATTGGCCTAGACGACAGCGGCGAGATCGTCGGGTTGGCGTGACGAGCGCAACATCGCGCAAGCAACCAAGGGGGAAAGCCGATCGCAAATTCATCCGGTCAATTGATCGTCCGCATTAATGAGCAAGGGGCGCTCAAGGGATACAATCCGGCTGTAGTCATTGCATCGGCAGGCATTGCCGTCGCGCTGATAGCGTGGGCGGCGATCTACTCCGAAAGTGCGGGGGCAGCGCTTGCGGGCGTCAACCAGTTCGTCACCGCCAATTTCGGCGCGTGGTACCTCTATGTGATGTTCGCATTTGTGGTGTTCTGCCTGTTGGCCGCACTTTGGCCATCGACCGGCAGGCTTCGGCTCGGCAAGCCTGATGAGCGGCCGGAATTCTCGAACTTCTCGTGGATTGCAATGATGTTCGGTGCGGGCATCGGGATGGGCGTTCTGACCTACTCGACAGCTGAGCCGATCTTCCATTTCTCATCCAACCCCGATGTGATCAATGGGCTGGTCGAAGCCAATTCGGCCGAAAATGTCCGTCCGGCGTTGAAGTGGTCGGTTCTGCATTGGGGCTTTTCGGCTTGGGGGTGTTACGCGCTGGTCGGTCTGTCGCTCGCCTATTGCAGCTTCAATCGCGGGCTGCCGCTGAGCATGCGCTCTGCCCTCTTCCCGCTCTTCGGCAAGGCGCTTTCCGGCGTGGTCGGGCATGTGGTCGATGTGGTTGCGGTATTGGCGACGATTGTCGGGGTGACGATCACTATCGGCTACGGTGTTGCGCAATTTTCATCAGGCCTGTTCTACATCACCGAATGGCAATGGGTCATCACCGAAGCGGGCAAGCCTGCGCTCGCGGCGATGCTGGCGCTGCTCATTGTCGTGATGGCGATCTCAACCGCTTCCGCATTCTCAGGAGTCGAGAAAGGGATCAAATGGCTTGCTGATATAAACATGGCACTGTCGATCTTTCTGCTCGCATTCTTCCTTGTCTTTGGCCCCACTCTGGTTGAGCTAAAGGCGCTTGCTGTAGCGCTTTGGGATTACCTAACCGGTTTTGTCAGTATGGCGACGCAGCATTTCCCCAATGATGGAAGCGACAGCGGAGCGGCGTTGTCTGAATGGCAGGGCGCATGGACAGTATTCTACTGGGCATGGTGGATCGCTTTTGCTCCGTTTGTCGGGATGTTCCTTGCAAGAGTGTCACGCGGCCGGACCATCCGCGAATATGTGCTGGGAGCAATGCTGGTCCCGACACTCGTCTGTTTCTGCTGGTTCGCATTTATTGGCGGTACCGCGCTTGAGCTCGAAGCGAGCGGCCAGGCTGGCGGTGCAATCCTTCAAGCGGATCTGTCGGCTCGCCTATTCGCAACACTCGATGTCATGCTCGGTGATTGGGCGCTCATTGCAATGAGCGGGACGGTTGTTGTCCTCCTCGTCACGTTCCTTGTCACTTCGGCCCAATCGGGCATTCTCGTCATTCACACGATTTCTTCCGCCGGCCGGATCGGAGAGCGAAGCGGAGCACATATTGCTGGTTGGGGCTTGCTGATAACCGCGGTGATCGGAGTGCTCCTCAGCGTTGGTGGGCTGGATGCAATCAATACCGTGATGACGGTGGGCGCGCTGCCATTTTCATTCGTAATGGTGCTGATGATGGTGGCTTTGGGCAAGACGTTGTTTCAGGATCGTGAGGTGGCTCAGCTCTAATGATCGG
This sequence comes from uncultured Erythrobacter sp., assembly GCF_947492365.1. Classification (NCBI taxonomy): domain Bacteria; kingdom Pseudomonadati; phylum Pseudomonadota; class Alphaproteobacteria; order Sphingomonadales; family Erythrobacteraceae; genus Erythrobacter; species uncultured Erythrobacter sp. The sequence goes on along the minus strand of NZ_CANLMB010000001.1, from coordinate 1,537,057 downwards.
GTGTCGGTTACGGCCGGAATGGCGAGCGCATAACGCAGTCAATCGATCGACCTAACGGTGGGGTGATGCAATATATCAATATTGCTTATTTTTGGAGATAGGCTGAAATTGACGCTTCGGCTGTGTTAAAAATACACCGGCGGAAAATATCATTAAACAACAGAAATAATTGAGCTTTATGTTAGCGAGTCAGATTGATACCATTTCATTATTAATTCGTTTGTTTATCTGACTTGTAAATGGATTGGTTGGAGGGCGATCAAGAAGTCTGATGGCGTCCAATGCTATGTGAGCCGCAAACGAGCGGTGGAATAAATAAGGTCGTGCTTGAGGGAGATAGTTGATGTCGAAGCGGAGTTTAATGCAGGGGGCCGCACTTTGTGCGCTCGCAGTCGGAGGGGCGCAGGCCGTACAGGCACAGGATGCCGGTTCAGGCGATGTCCAGCAGGGTGAAGCCCGTCAGGGCGGCATTCAAGAGATTGTCGTTACTGCGACAAAGCGAACCGAAGATCTGCAAGACGTTGCGATCGCCGTTCAAGCGATCGGCAGTGAAGCGCTTGATCAGCTCGGCGTCTCAACGTTTGACGACTATCTCGTGCAATTGCCGGGCGTTTCCGCTGGCGGCGGCGGCCCAGGCCAAAGCACCATCTACATCCGCGGGCTTGCCTCGACGACTCCGGCAAACTCGATCGCGGGTGTCGCTGGTCTTGCTCCAAACGTGGCGCTCTATCTCGATGAGCAGCCTGTCTCGCAGCCGGGCCGTAACCTTGACGTCTACGCAGCTGACCTTGAGCGCGTCGAAGTGCTTTCAGGCCCGCAGGGTACGTTGTTCGGCGCTAGTTCGCAGGCCGGTACCGTTCGTCTGATTACCAACAAGCCGGTGATCGGTGAATTCCAGGCGAAGGTCAAAGCAGGGATCGCTTTCACAGACGGGGGTGAATCCAGCCAGAATTTTGAGGCAATGTTCAACCTGCCGATCGGCGACAGTTTTGCTGTTCGCGTGGTCGGCTATATCGACAACCAGGGCGGCTACATCGACAATGTGCCCGGCACCCGGAGTGTGGCCGACAGCGCCCGTTTCCGTCCAGCGGGTACCGTTCGTGAGAATGGTGTGCCTGTCAGCGCGGCACGTGCTGGTTTCCAGGCAGGGGCTGACCTTTCGGCGGTCAACTTCATCCTGGCAGACAACGCGGCCCTGGTCGAAGACAACATCAACGATTCACAATATATCGGCTTCCGTGCATCGGCCCGGTATGAAATCAATCCGGATTGGTCGATTACCGTCGCGCATGCGCGGCAAGAGCTGGACACCGACGGCGTGTTCTCGGTCGACCCAACACTCGGCAGCGATGACATCCAGCGCTTCGTGCCTGAAAATCTGGAAGACAGGTTCCACAACACCAGCTGGACGGTTGAAGGGCGAATTGCCGGTCTCGATGTAGTCTATACCGGTGCCTACACGGATCGCGATTCCGATCAGGTTGCTGATTACACCGAGTATCTGTTCGTCGGTCAGTACCATCCGTATTATATCTGCGATGGGTCGGTGACCTATCCGGGTGCAGCTGCTCCTTCGGGAACGTGCCAGGCGCCGACGTCGCAAACCGATGCCGTGTCACAGACCCGCGTTTTCACACAGGAACTGCGCTTCAACACGCCGGATGATTACTGGCTCCGCGCTACTGCCGGCGGCTTCTACAGCGATCTCGAACTCGAAGAACGCGTCGATTTCCAATATCTTGGCAATGTCCTGGCTAACCCGTTTGGGGGCTTCCCGGACAACTTCCCGCAGCCCGGCGTTTACAACTCCGATCCGGGACCGTTCCCAGCCGAGACGATCTTCCGCAACGATATCCGCCGCACTGACAAACAGTATGGCATCTTTGGCGAAGTAACGGCCGATCTGAGCGAGCAGTTCTCTCTCACCTTCGGTGCACGCTATTATGACGTCGAAGTTGATTTCGAAGGTAGCGCGAACGGCTCGTTCTGTAATGCTGGCGGTACCGATCAGAATGCTTTCGGTACCAACATCAGCGACCTGTTCGATGGTGACGGTAGCTTCACCTTCATCGGTAGTTGTAACGCTGCCCTGAGGCAGACATTCACACTTGATCAGAGCGTGGCTGACATCCAGGCGGCTGGGCTTAGCGAGAGGCAGGCCACTCAGGTCTTCAACTCGTTGCGTGCGCCTGACACGGCATCGACCGATGGCTTTATCTTTAAGGGTACAGCCAACTGGACGCCGACAGAAGATCTGCTGTTCTATGCAACCTATTCAGAAGGCTTCCGTCCGGGTCTCTTGAACCGCCCGGGTGGTGCTTCGAATGGCGCTGGAACCTTCACGGTGCCGTTTGCGATCGACACCGACGAAGTCACCAATTACGAAATCGGTTGGAAGATGAACTTGGCCGACAACCAGGTCCGGTTCAACGGCAATGCGTTCTTCGTTGATATTCAGAATCTGCAGACAACCATCTTCGATCCGAATATCACCAACCTCTTCTTCTCCGATAATGCGGCGAATGCCGAAATTTTGGGGATCGAGGCAGACCTCACCGTTGCGCCTTATGCTCTGGACGGTCTGACCGTCACGGCGGCATTCTCCATTCTGGACACGGAGATTACCGAGGTTCTGACGCCTACCAATGATGTGGTCCTGGGTTCGGAGCTGGCGTTTGCGCCGAGTTTCCAGGGTAATCTGCTGGTGCGTTACGAATGGGATCTTTCCGACACGTGGGTGGCTCACATCCAGCCGCAGTTCACCTATTCTGCGTCGCAGGAAACCGACATCATCCAGATCAACCGGATCACATTGCCCGATTGGTCAACGGTAAATCTGTCGCTGGGGATCACCAACGATAGCTGGTCGTTCGAAATCTTTGGTGACAACCTCACCAATGCGAGCGCACCCATCAGCGGTAACTTCATCAACGACCGCTCACGCATTGTGATTTCACGGCCACTCACAGCGGGCGCGCGCGTCAGCTTCCGCTATTAAATTGTAAAGCTGTGAAACTCATTTACTGATTGGGGCTGGCCGGTATCGGCCGGCCCCTTTCATTTCATCGGGATCGGAATTCAAGTCAGGATATGGCTGAGAACGCGAAAAGTGGCGATAGCAAGATCGCAGACGCTCAGAGGCTAATGTATCAGGGTGATTTTGAGGGAGCCATAGATCGCCTTTCAGATCAACTTGACCCCACGTCGCCAGACATCGAAGCCCTATATCTGACCGCTGTTTGTCATCGGTATCTCAAGCAACATGATCAAGCCTTGGAGCTTGTTCAGCAGCTGAAACAAATTGTTCCTGACTTCGGCCGTGCTCTTCAGGAAGAAGGTCATGTCTTTCGCGATTCCGGTCAGATGGATCGCGCTTTGGAGGCCTATCGCCGTGCCTGCCAAAGCAATCCGGCGCTTCACGCCAGCTGGAACTCGCAGGCGAAAATCCTGGCTTCACAAGGCAATCTTGAGGCTTCGGCTGCTGCGAAGGCGCAGGCGGACCGTCTGAATTCGCTGCCCAAGGAGCTGGTGGCGGTCACCCACCTTATGCATGAAGGCAAGATCCTGAAGGCAGAAAGCCTTTGTCGCAACTTCCTGATCGTCAATAAGACCCATGTCGAAGGGATGCGGCTGCTGGCCGAAATTGGCGTTCGGTTGGGCGTCATGGAAGATGCCGAGTTCCTGCTTGAAAGCGCGCTGGAGTTTGAACCGGCAAATATACAGGTGCGGATCGATTATGTGCAGGTCCTGCGCAAACGGCAAAAGTTCAAGGCGGCGCTCGAGCAAGCGAAGCACCTCTATGACACCGATCCGTCCAGCCCGGTTTTTCAATCGCTCTACGCTATAGAAGCGATGCAGACGGGTGACTACGAGCAGGCATTCGATCTGTTCGATAAGGTCTTGGAGAAGCTGCCCGATGATCCTTCAACTCTAACGTCGCGCGGCCATGCGCTCAAAACGGTTGGCCGGCACGATGATGCGATCAAATCTTACCAAAGTGCCTTTGCCGTCGACCCTGGGTTTGGCGATGCCTATTATGGGCTGGCCAATCTCAAAACCTACAGATTCAGCGATGCCGAGCTTAAGCAGATGCACGAGCAGCTAGAGCATGACCGGTTGACCTACCTCAATCAGGTCCATGTCTGCTTTGCCTTGGGCAAGGCTCATGAAGATCGCGGCGAGTATGAAAAATCGTTCAAATTCTACGAGGAAGGAAACGGGCTCAAGCGCACCCAGTCTCGCTATGAGGCGAAGGTGATGACGGCGGAATTTGATGCCCAGATCGAGCATTGTGACCGTGATCTGTTTGCCAAGCATGCCGGAGCAGGCTGTGCGGCCAAAGATCCGATCTTTGTGGTTGGGCTGCCTCGTGCTGGATCGACATTGATCGAGCAGATATTGGCGTCACATTCGCAGATCGACGGAACGCTCGAACTGCCGAACATCCTGACCCTTTCCCACCAGCTGAGGGGGCGCAAGCTCGAGAGCGGGAAATCGGAATATCCAAGGGTTCTGCGCGAGCTAACCGCTAAGCAACTGTCGGATATGGGACAGGACTACATCGACAGTACTGCCATCCACCGTCAGGGTGCGGCCTACTTTGTAGACAAGATGCCCAACAATTTCCGGCATATAGGGCTGATCCATCTGATATTGCCCAATGCCAAGATCATCGATGCTCGGCGAGAGCCGATGGCGTGCTGCTTCTCGGGCTTCAAGCAGCTCTTCGCCGAAGGTCAGGAGTTCACTTACGGGCTTCATGAAGTCGGCAGCTATTACCGCGATTACGTTGGCCTCATGGAGCATTGGGAAGAAGTCCTGCCCGGTCGGATTCTGCGCGTCCAGCACGAGGATGTTCTGGACGACCTCGAAGGGCAGGTCGCAAGAATTCTCGATTATGTCGGCGTGCCGTTTGAACAGGCCTGCGTTGAATTTCACAAGACGAAACGCGCCGTTCGAACCGCAAGTTCGGAACAAGTGCGACAGCCCATTAACAAGTCGGCGGTCGATCAATGGCGCAACTTTGAGCCATGGCTTGATCCGCTAAAAGAGGCGCTAGGGCCGACGCGCGAGCAATATCGGTGAGGGCCACCTCACAGGTAACACACGGGGAGATAAGGAATTGAGCACAGTTCAGCTGACATTGGATGAGGTTCATAGCCTCGCTGCCGAGACGCTTACGCGGCATGGCTGCGACGATGAGAATGCAGGTGCTGTGGCACGGGTGATCACTGATGCAGAACGGGACGGGTGCCACTCACATGGTCTGATGCGGATGGCCGGTTATGTCGCCACTCTCAAGTCAGGCAAGGTCAACGGCAAAGCGAGGCCAAAGGTTGAGCAGATCGCGCCTGCGGTTGTGCGCGTCGATGGCGACGGCGGCTTTGCCCCGATGGCGCTGTTGGCGGGGCGGCAACCCCTGATCGATTGCGCAAGAAAAAACGGGATCGCGGCGCTAGCGTTGGTCGACATCTATCACTTCGCGGCACTTTGGGCAGAGATCGAGCCTCTGGCCGAGGCAGGCCTGTGTGCGCTCGCCTGCACATCCTATAAACCTGCGGTGATACCGGCGGGCGGCAAGAAAGCGCTGTACGGGACCAACCCGATCGCCTTTGGCTGGCCGCGCAAGTCCGGCGAGCCTGTCGTATTCGACCAAGCCACATCGGTAGTCGCGCGCGGCGAAGTTATGTTGGCGGCGCGCGAAGGGCACCAGATGGCTGAAGGGGTAGGCGTCGACGCAGATGGTAATCCGACCACTGATCCGAACGCCATCCTCGAAGGTTCACTGCTCGCGTTCGGCGGACACAAGGGCTCTTCGCTTGCGATGATGGTCGAATTGCTTGCAGGCGGGTTGATCGGAGAGAGTTTCAGCTTTGAGGCGGCCAAGCGCGATAACAATGACGGCGGACCGCCCCAAGGCGGCGAGTTCATCCTTGCGATGGACCCCGGCATGTTTGGCGATCGTGAAGGCTGGCTCGATCATAGCGAGACATTGTTCGAAAAAATCACTGAGCAGGAAGGCGTGCGTCTTCCCGGTGACCGCAGGCGGACAAATCGGGAGCGCAATCTGCGCGATGGGATTTCGCTGCCGCAATCGGTATATGACAAGATCCTCCAGCTCTAGCGAGCAGCATTAGAGAGACGCGCCATCAAGCAGTTCGGTATCACCCTGCGGCACTTGCGTGCATTCGTGGCAGTCGGTCAGCTCGAGAGTTTCAAGCTGGCCGCGCGCGAGCTCCTGAGAACTCAACCCGCCGTCTCACTGGCCATCAGCCAGCTTGAGGAAGCTGTTGGGGTCAAGCTGCTCGAACGCACCACGCGCAAGGTGTTGCTGACGACCGAAGGCGAGCATTTCATGCCGGTTGCCGCGCGACTCATCCGCGACTTTGATGCGGCGTTGTCGGACCTCAATGCAACGTCCGAGCGGCGAAGCGGGCATGTCAGCCTTGCAGTGCTTCCTTCGGTTGCGACCCGTCTCCTGCCCGAGGTGTGCCGCCAGTTCTCTGAAGAGTTCCCTGGAATCTCGGTTCACATGATCGACGACAATTCCAAGGGTATCGAGCAGCGGTTGGCCCGCAACGAGGTCGACTTCGGGATCGGCGGACGGCCTCGCGGGCGCACGGATCTCGACTATCGCTTGCTGCTGGAGGACAGGATCGAGCTGATCTGCCACCGCGACCATCCGTTGGCGCAGGAGAAGGGGCCGATTGCTTGGACAGAATTGGAAGGCCACCGGTTCTTGGATTCCGGCCTGCATAACTTGACCAAGGCGCAAGATCTGATCGGTAAGACGCAGTATGAGTTTTCGACCACGACCCTGCTCTTCGCCATGCTTAAGGCGAATTTCGGGGTTACTGTCCTGCCTTCGCTGGCGGCACAGAACGCCGATCCTGAGCTGGTGTCGCGTCCTTTGGTTGACCCCGAGGATACGCGCTCAATCTTCCTCATCACCAAGAAAGGTTGGTCGCTCTCACCAGCCGGCGAGGCGATGATCGAGACAATCCTTCAGACGATTCCAGCGATTGTCGAGCAACTGCGGCTGAAAAACGTGAGGGTCCGGTATACCGACACCGATTTCAAGGATCTGGTCTCGCTTCACGTCGGGGCTTCTCACAGCGGATAAATTTTGCTTATGAAATCGCAGAATTCCGTTGATGGCGATTATGCAAGGTAATCAATCCATTGATTATAAAGTGATTTATAATAAATATCGTAATTTTATCATTGGATACAGTTATCTAACTTGCCTCTCGCCAAACGACTGGTGAGAACGCAAACGGGCTCTCGATTTTTGATTGGCCCGGGAGATTGATTGTGACGGAAACCTACAGAAACCTCATCGACGGCAATTGGGCTGACGGGGGCGATCTAGTCGCGAACATCAATCCATCCGATCATTCGGACATTATTGGCCACTACTCGGCTGCCAGCGTTGACGATGTCGAGCAGGCGATTGCAGCGGCGCGACGTGCTGTTCCGGTCTGGGTGGCGACTGGACTGGAGCAGCGCAAGGCGGCACTTGATTTCATCGGTGACGAGCTAATCGCGCGCTGCGAAGAGATCGGACATGTCATCGCGCGCGAAGAAGGCAAGACGATCGCTGAAGGCAAAGGCGAGGCGTTTCGTTCGGGCCAGTTCTTCCAGTATTATGCGGCTGAATGCCTGCGCCAGATCGGCGAGCAGGCAGCGTCTGTGCGTCCCGGTGTCGATGTCGAAGTGACGCGCGAGCCGGTTGGTGTGGTTGGCGTGATAACGCCGTGGAATTTCCCCGTTGCGGTTGCAGCCTGGAAGATTGCCCCCGCCTTGGCCTTCGGCAATTGCGTCGTCCTCAAGCCTTCGGAAACGGTTCCCGCAAGCGCGGCGATCCTTGCTGATATCATTCACCGCAGTGGAGTTCCTGCAGGTGTGTTCAACATGGTCATCGGCAAGGGGCGCGATATTGGCAATGCTCTAGCCGGTGCGCCTGACATCGACGCCATCACGTTTACCGGATCGGTCGGAGTTGGCAGGCAGATCGCCCAGAATGCGATCCAGAACATGGCGCGCATCCAGCTCGAGATGGGCAGCAAGAATGCGCTCGTGGTCCTCAATGATGCGGATATGGACCTCGCTGTCCAATGCGCGATTGGTGGAGCATTCTTTGGCACAGGGCAAAAGTGCACGGCCTCGTCGCGATTGGTAGTTGAACAAGGCGTGCATGACGAATTCGTCGAGCGGATGATTGCGGCGGCTGATGCGCTCGTCGTCGGGCATGCGCTCGATGAGGCGACACAAATTGGCCCAGTCGTGACAGAGCGTCAATTGCAGCAGAATCTCGACTATCTGGAACTCGGCAAAAACGAAGGGGCCGAGCTGGCAACTGGCGGCGATCTTCTGAAGCTGGCCACCAAAGGCAACTTCATGCGGCCTGCCATCTTCACCGGCACCAGCAACGCGATGCGGATCAATCGCGAAGAGATATTCGGGCCGATCACGAGCATCATCAAGGTTGCGGATTATGATGAAGCGCTGGCGGTGTCCAATGACACCGATTTCGGGCTTACATCAGGCATCATGACCAACTCGCTGAACCGGGTGCGCCACTTCAAACGGCACTCGCAATCGGGCTGCGTGATGGTCAACCTCCCGACCGCTGGGACCGACTACCACGTTCCCTTCGGTGGCCGGAAAGCCTCGAGCTATGGCCCGCGCGAGCAGGGCACATACGCCAAGGACTTCTACACGATTGTCAAGACCACTTACATCGGCGGATAGGGGTAGCGCAGAAATGACCAAGGACGATCTGCTGATCATCGATGCCCTTCAGTATGTGAACTGGAACAGGGAATTGTTCGAGCAGGCCCGCGAGGGCGGTCTCGATGCTATCCACGTAACGATTACCTACTGGGAAAACTTCGCCGAAGCCGAAGCCAATATCGCGCAATGGGAACGCCATTTTTCAGAGTGCGGCGACTTGGTCATGCCGGTGAAAAAGGCAAGTGACATCGAGGCGGCACGCGAAGCGGGCAGGATTGGGATTATCCTCGGCTTTCAGAATTGCTCGCCGGTGGAAGATGATTTGCACAATGTCGCGCGGCTGCACGACATGGGCGTGCGGATCATGCAGCTCAGCTATAACAATCAAAGCCTGCTTGCGACGGGCTGCTACGAGGATGATGACGCTGGCATCACCCGTTTCGGGCGCGAGGTTATCAAGGAGATGAACCGTGTCGGCATGCTGATCGACATGTCCCACAGCGCAGAGAAATCGACCTTGCAGGCGATCGAGCTCTCGCAGCGCCCAATCGCAATCACCCACGCCAACCCCTCCAGTTTCCATGCGGCTTTGCGCAACAAGTCGGAGGATGTGCTCAAAGCGCTTTCGGAATCGGGCGGTATGCTGGGTGTCAGCCTGTATCCCTTCCACTTGCACAACGGGCCGGATTGCAAGCGCGAGGAATTTTGCCAGATGGTGTACGATGCGGCCAATCTGATGGGCATTGATCGAGTCGGTATTGGTTCGGATCTCTGCCAGAACTGGGGTTACGAAACGTTGGAATGGATGCGCAGCGGCAAATGGACCTTCAAGCCTGATTACGGCGAAGGCAGCGCTGCAAATGCTGACTGGCCGCGCCAACCGGACTGGTTCCGCGACAGCCGCGACTTTATGAACCTTGCGCATGGCCTGCGCGATACTGGTTTTTCGGAAGACGAAGTGCGCAAGGTGATGGGGGGTAACTGGCTCGAATTCTTCCGTGATGCATTTGCACCGGCTTCCGGTGCAGGCGCCTGAGCCGCGACCGGATATGATCTGATGCTCGACAATCGCCGTATCATTGAGTCCGACAACGACTTGGACCTGCGGCCTGCGAATGTTGTTATGGATCTCGAGCGGTTGGGCAAGCTGCATCCCTATAGGCTCAGCTTCATGCGCTCGCTTGTTCGTAAGATCAGCCGTGAGAAATGGAAGATTGCACGCTCTGATCATACGTTGGATGAGCGTGGCCACGGGCATGTCGTCTACGAGATTTGCACCCCAAACAAACTGTTCAGCTTCGTCGCTTTTGCCAAGCATCTCGAGCCGGAAAATCGCAGCGACCGGGTGATTGCAGAAGACTGGGACATGACCGTGACGTTGTGCGAAGGCAAAGTCGATGCCGAGCGGCTGGAACGGCTGCGCGCCAATGTGCCTTTGCAGGAAAACGGCCGAATTGATTCAACTTGTCTGGTGCTGTCGCGCGCCAACAAGAGCGTGCGCAATTTCGATTATGTTGTCGATTGCCTATGCGAGGGCAACCAGCCTTCAGTCGATTTTCTGGCAAAGGTTGGATATCTCTATCGCACCACGGCGGTTTACGGCAGCGGCAAGTTCGGCCTAGCCGACTGGCGAAGGGTCCGATCCGAATACGCTGATTTCTGCCGACCTTTCATGGCAGAAATGCTGGTTTGCTACATGATCCGGCAGTTCAGCCTCGACCAAGTCGAACATATTGCGCACCATCGGACCGGTGGCAACCACGCCTCGCTCGATCCCGCGCTTAAGCGCTACATCGGCATTGGTAATGCAACGGGCCTGGGCATGGCGCCGTACCTTATAAACCATCCCCTGCTGATAAGCCGCTGGGTCGAAGCGCGCGAAACGGCGCTCGCTCTGGTCCTCCGCGACGGCGTATTCGACCAGCATCGGTTCGATCGTTTCCGCGCCATCGCCAGACAAGCAATCCAGCATCTTAGGGAGATTGCGACCGACAATCTCGAGCAGAATGCTATCAATGATCGCACGCGGCAAGAATTGACGTCTCTGCTCTCGCAGATCGATGACGGCACGCCGCCGGGTTCGTGGCAGGAGATCATGGACCTTGCACAGGATACGGTCGGTACCGAAGCTCGCGAACTTGCCTGCTCGATCATGATGGAAGTGCAACCCGAATTGATCGACGAACTGGAAGATCTGCTATGCGAGGAAGAGGAATATCGCCTCATTCCCGAAATGCCGCTCGCTGAATTGCGCCGCGTGATCGAGAATCGCTACGACTGGGCACTGGCCTATGATTTCACGCAGGAAAAGGCGCGCGCGACCTTCTGGTACCGATCCGAAGAAAAGATGGAACCGCGGCTCGGATTGCGTGGGCAAGAACCGGGAGAGGACCGTGAGATGCTGCTCGGCATCGCCTACGCCGTGCAGCAATGTCATCAGGATTTGGTCAAGTGCGTCTTGCCCGAAGACCATGAGACCGTGGCTGGTTTCGCTATGGCTCACCCGCAGCACCGGCGAATTCTGCGGCGTATCCAAACTATGGCGCAAACGCATTACGGGGAAATCCGTGCGAACCTGCTCGATGCAGACGTGCTCCCGATACATCTGCTTCGCTGCAAATTGTCATTTTTCGGCGTCGGGAAGTTCGATCCGCGTTCACGGTTGTGGGTGCGCAACACGATGTTTCAGGGGGCACCATTGCCTGCAGAACTGAGTGCTTCGGATTGCGATGAATGGTACTTCCCGGTGAAACCGCAGTTCGCCTGATGCCGGAAGCGGATGTGAGCAGAGGTCCAGCCTTGTCACGCAATGAGTTGCTTGCATTCTTGCGCCGTGTTTTCGAAGCCCTGCTAGGCAAAAGATGCGATTATGAAGCCGTTGCCGAGCAAATTGTCTGGCTCGAATGCCATGGGCTAGGCGGGCTCGATATGCTGCGTGCTTGTCTGACACGGCTCGATCTTGAGGAGCAGAATGTCGAAAGCCATCTACCAGGCGCATTTTCGGTAGGTGGTGGGGCGATCGATCTGGATGCTGGCGGTGGGAGCCTCCTGTGCTTCGGCGATCTGTTGACGGATATGCTGATCGTGCAAAGCGCCGAACAGGGGAGCTGCCGGATCGAGATTGCCGATCTGCGCGAAGGGCAGGCAGTTCTCCCGCAGCTTCACCGCATGGCGCTGGCGGGTTGCTTTGCCGCCGCCCGGGTCCGGAATCCGCAAGATGGCACAAGCTGGAGCGCGCATATAACCGCCGCGTCACGCCTCCCTGCGTTGAGCGGATGTAGCGGTTCGTCTGGATGCGCCGACGCAGTTTCGATGAGCCTCATTTGCGCTTCCAGCGAACCAGCTTTGCGCAGCGCAATGCATGCATTCGATCCCCATTGGCCTGAGCCAACGATTGCTTCTGACCAATTGGCAGCGAACTACAAACGGAGTCTCGATAGTGGCATCCCGGTTGGCGACCTTTCCGCGCTCGCCGCTATTGCTGATCGTGTGCTCGTCGAAGCGACTGAAGAATCGCGGCGTGGGGCGGGCGAATAGCGCTTTTCTGCGGGCCGGATTAGGCGCGCTAATGAAGCGGGTTAGAAGACCTCATCAGCTATCTTATCGCCCGCGCTCTGCGTAGTCTCACAGACCGATGCAGCACTACTCTATCCTCTCCCTGCTCAAGAATGCAGCCACAGGGCACCGCAATTGGGAGCGGGCATGGCGTGCGCCGCAGCCAAAGTCTTCGTATGACGTAATCATCGTCGGCGGCGGAGGGCATGGTCTTGCCGCCGCCTACTACCTCGCCAAGCTTCACGGCATCAGCAATGTCGCCGTGCTGGAGAAGGGCTGGCTCGGCGGTGGGAATGTTGGCCGCAACACTACGATTATCCGTTCGAACTACCTGCTGCCCGGTAACAGCCGGTTTTACGAGCATGCGATGAAACTGTGGGAAGGGCTGTCGCTCGATCTCAATTACAATGTGATGTTTTCGCAGCGCGGAGTGATCAACCTCGCGCATAGCCCGGCGCAGATTGATGCCTTTGCGAGGCGCGGCAATGCGATGCGGATGGAGGGGATCGACGCGGAGCTGCTAACGCCGCAGCAGATCAAGCGCCGCATCCCCTCGATCGACATCAGCACGAATACCCGCTTTCCGATCCTAGGCGGGTTGTGCCAGCCGCGTGGCGGCACCGCCCGGCACGATGCGGTTGCGTGGGGCTATGCCCGTGCAGCCGATGCGCTGGGGGTCGACATAATCCAGAATTGCGAAGTGACCGGGTTTATCCGCCAAGGTGATCGCGTCGTCGGGGTCGAAACCAACCAAGGTGAAATCCGCGCTCCAAAAGTCGGGGTTTCGGTTGCGGGTAGCACATCGGAAGTGATGCGGCGGGCAGGGATCGAGCGTCTCCCGATTGAATCGCATGTCCTCCAGGCCTTCGTTTCCGAGCCGCTTAAGCCGCTAATCGACACCGTTGTCACTTTCGGTGCAGGCCATCTCTATATCTCGCAATCGGACAAGGGCGGGTTGGTCTTTGGCGGCGATATCGATGGCTATAACAGCTATGCCAGCCGTGGAAATCTGCCGGTATTCGAGCATGTCGCTGCTGCTGCGGTGACGCTCTTGCCCAACCTCTCGCGCCTGCGGTTGCTGCGCAATTGGGGCGGGATCATGGACATGTCGATGGATGGCAGTCCGATCATTGATGTCGGCCCGCTGCCCGGAATGTATCTCAATGCTGGCTGGTGTTACGGAGGCTTTAAGGCGACCCCGGCTGCTGGCTGGTGCTTTGCTCACACCATCGCGCAGGATCGCCCGCATGAACTCAATCAGGCGTTCGCACTCGATCGTTTTGCGGCCGGAAGAGCGCTGGACGAAAAGGGCATGGGCCCGCATCCGAGGCTCCACTGATGCGGATCGAATGTCCTCATTGCGGCCTGCGCGATCACGGCGAATTCGGCTATCTCGGCGATGCCAGCGTCAAGCGGCCGGAACACGGCGAAACTGATATGGCGCATTGGAATGAGTTTGTGTTCCAGCGCTCCAATCCTCGCGGTGCGCATTTCGAATATTGGCAGCACAATGCCGGTTGCCGCGCGATCCTGCGGGTTGAGCGCGACACGCTCTCGCACCAGATACAGTCGGTCGCTCTCGAAGGGGAGTGGAGCTGATGGCCGGCTATCGACTTCCTTCCGGCGGGACCGGAATCGACCGCGACGCGCCCTTGCGGTTCTCCTTTGACAACAAGGAGCTTCAGGGGCTCGCCGGTGATACGCTCGCATCGGCACTCCTTGCAAATGGCCGAACTGTCGTCGCCCGATCCTTCAAGTATCACCGTCCGCGGGGCGTATTCAGCGCGGGGCATGAAGAGCCCAATGCGCTGGTCACATTGGGCAGCGGCGGCCGGACCGAGCCCAACGCAAAAGCGCCCGTAACCGAACTCTATGTAGGATTGGAAGCGCGGAGCCAGAATGCCTGGCCTTCCCCGCGCTTTGACCTGATGGCGGTAAACCAGTTGGCATCGCCGCTGTTCGTTGCGGGCTTTTACTACAAGACCTTTATGGGCACCGGTCAGCGTTTCTGGCACTTCTGCGAGCGTTTTATCCGGCGCGCGGCAGGAATGGGCGCTGCGGGATCGGAGGTCGATCCTGACCGCTACGAGCGGGCAAACCTGTTCGCCGATGTGCTTGTTATCGGAGGCGGCGCCGCAGGGATCGCAGCGGCGCGTGCCGCGGCATCGTCTGGAAGCAAGGTCCTGCTGGTGGACGAGAATGCGGCAGTCGGCGGTTCCTTGCCCGAAGATGAAGGGACTATTGACGGGCTGGCCCCGCTTGAATGGGCCTCATCGGCTTTGGACGGGCGCAGCAATCTTACTGTCATGCCGCGCACTACGGTTTACGGCTATTTCGACGGCAATGTGCTGGGCGGCGTCGAGCGTGTGGCAGATCATCTGGACGCGCCCGCAGCCGGGCAACCACGCCTGCGCCACTTGAAGATCTACGCTGGCAAGGTGGTCATAGCGACTGGCAGTGTCGAACGACCTCTGGTGTTTGCTGGTAACGACAAACCAGGCGTGATGCTTGCTCAGGCAGGCCTTAAATACGCCCATCGATACGGCGTTGCGGTCGGACGCAAAATTGTCATCACCGGCAATAATGACAGCATCTACGACGCCGCGCGGGCGCTCACTGGGCTAGGCGTCAATGTAACCGCGCTGGTCGATATGAGGTCCGATCCACCTGCAGCGCTGGCGGAGAGCATAGAGCAGCTCGGCATTCGCGTTATCGCCGGGCACGCAATTTACCGTGCGCGCGGGTTTCAGGCGTTGAAATCGGTCGAAATCGCTCCCTTTGCTCAAGGTGCTGTTCAAGAAGGTCAGTCCCAACGCCTTGATTGCGACGCCTTGCTTGTTTCGGGCGGTTTTACTCCGATGGTCAATCTGTGCAGTCAGGCAGGCGCGCCCCCCGTTTATGACGCAACGATCGACGGCTTCCTCCCGGGCGAGCCGCTGCAGGACTGGATCGCTGCGGGCGCGGCAAACGGAGCCATGGACCTCGCTGCGGCGATAGCATCTGGTCACGCGGCCGGAAGCGCGGCAGGTGGATCGGACCAAGGCAAAGCTCCGCGTGTCGCAGGAGGCATCGCGCAGGCCAATCTCGGCGCTCCGGCCTGCATAACGACTCCCGGCAAAAGCTTTGTCGACTTGCAACACGACGTGACGGCCAAGGATATCGAACTCGCTCACCGCGAAGGCTTTCGCTCGATCGAGCATGTCAAGCGCTACACCACGCTCGGCATGGCGGCGGATCAGGGTAAGACCTCCAACGTCAATGCAATCGCGTTGATGGCCGGACTGCAGGGACTTGCTCCCGAGCAGGTGGGTACAACGCGTTTTCGCCCGCCATATACACCTGTCGCGTTGGGTGCGTTGGCCGGGCGCGAAGTGGGTCAAGATTTCAAGCCTCTCAGGCGCACTCCCATGCACGACTGGCATGTCGCGCACGGGGCGGAAATGATCGATGCGGGCACTTGGGTGCGACCACGCGTCTATCGGACCCATGCCGACGAAACCCTGTTCGATGCCTATGTGCGTGAAGCGCGCGCGGTGCGCGAAAGTGTCGGGATCGTTGATGTAACGACGCTCGGGAAAATTGACGTGCAAGGCCCCGATGCGGCTGAATTCCTCAATCGGCTCTATGCTAATCCCTTTCTCAAAGTGCCGGTGGGTAAGGCGCGCTACGGCGCGATGCTGCGCGAAGACGGAATCCTCTACGATGATGGGACCACCTGGCGGTTGGCGGAAAACCATTTCCTAACCACCACCACCACAGCGCGCGCCGCAGGTGTGCTGGTCGAAATGGAGCGACTGCTGGCGGTGGAGTGGCCTGAATTGAAGGTCCACGTCACCTCGGTAAGCGATCAATGGGCGGCCATGGCCGTCGCGGGACCCAATTCGCGTCGCACGCTGCAAAAGGTCTTGACCGATCTTGATATCGAGAACGATGCTTTCCCGTCGATGGCCGTAGGTGAGGGCAAGATCGGCGACAGTAACGTAATGGTCGCGCGCCTCTCCTTCTCGGGTGAGCTTGCCTATGAAGTCTATTGCGGCAGCCGTGATGGAACTCGCGTCTGGGAAGCGATCATGGCGGCGGGCGAAGAGTTTTCGATCACGCCCTACGGCACCGAGGCACTTGGCACACTCCGCATCGAGAAGGGGCACATCAGCGGGCCCGAACTCGACGGGCGCACCACGCTAGACGACATTGGTCTAGGCAAGATGGCCTCGCGCAACAAAGCCTATGTCGGATCAGTCCTGCTAGACCGCGAAGGATTGCTGGAGGACGATCGGCTGCAATTGGTCGGTCTGATTTCAACCGATCGAAAACCTCTGTTGGCGGGTGCGCAGCTAGTCGACCCGGTGCAACCGAAACTCCCACTGGGCCATGTCACCTCGACCACATTCAGCCCTGCGCTCGATGAGTTCATCGCGCTCGCGCTCATCTCCGGTGGCAGAGCGCGGATCGGTGGTGAAATGTGTGCCCTTTTCCCGATGCGGGACGAAGCCAACGCAGTGAGACTGGTCGATCCGATTTTCTTCGATCCTCAAGGAGAGCGGGCTCATGGTTGAGATCTTGATTGAGCCAGTTTCTTATCGAAGTACATTCGCAGCAAACATGTGGCGGGAGAGCGCGGTTGAGGCTGCGGTGCAGCTAGAGACCGATCTCGGACTCGCGGTTCCGCGGCAGCCGAACCGGTTTACCGAGGACGAAGGGAAGATCGCGGCTTGTCTCAGTCCGGGGCGCTATCTGGTGCTCGCCGAAAATAGCCAGATCTTCCTCAAAGTCGCGCAGAGCTGTGATGCCGGACTTATCTCGCTGGTGCAGCTAGACCACAGCCGCGAGGCATTCCGGTTGAGCGGCAAGCAAGCAGCGCGGCTTTTGATGAAAGGCGTAGCCATCGACCTTGACGAGAGCGCTTTTCCGGTTGGCTCGCTATTCCAGTCTTCAATTCACGATATTGGCGTGATTGCCCTGCGGCGAGAAGCATCGAGCTTCGACCTGCTCGTTTACAAAAGCTTTGGCGTTTCGTTTCATCATTGGTTGCAAGATGCAGCGATGGAGTTTTCCTGATTAAGCGCATAAGGTTGCCGGATTGCCAGGAGAGCAGGATTTGAAACTTCCAGTTGGCTTCGACATTCACTCGCTTGAAGTGTTCATGTTGACCGCCGAACTGGGCGGGATGACTCAGAGCGCAGAACATCTGGGGATGACCCAATCGGCCGTGTCGCAGATCGTTTCCAAGCTGGAGAGCGCGCTCGACACACGCCTGTTTGATCGGACCACCCGCCCATTGACGCTAACCGCCAGCGGCCGGTTCCTTCTCAATGACGGTGCCCGCCTCGTGTCAGAGGCCAAGCGGCTGGCTGCTGAGATCAGGGGTATCGGCAATTTGCCGATGAACAGTGTCACCATCGCCATGGCCGAAAGCATGGCCAATCTCGTCACCGTCCCTCTGCTGCGCGAGTTGGGCGGCAATGCGGGGCAATGGTTGATCCGTTCGGGAACCTCGCTGACACAGCAGGAGGATTTTCTCAATCGCAAGATTGATATTCTGGTCACTGCCGGTTCGGACCTGGGGGGAAGCGAGAATCTCGACCGGCTCCCGATCTTCGATGAGGAGTTCGTGCTTGCGTTCCCAACCAGCTTTGCGGGCGCTGCGGACCACATCGGCGATATTCCCGAACTGCCGTTTATCCGGTACTCGCTGCAATCCGCCATCGGCATGCGGATAGAGAGCCAGCTGTCCCGCATGCGCAGCCATCTGCGAAACTCGGTCGAGGTCGATTCCACCGCGCAGCAACTGACCGCCATCAGCGAAGGGCTTGGTTGGGGCATTACCACGCCGCTCTGCCTTGCGAGCCATCCGGCTTTGTTCGACCGGTTAAGGGTCGAGCCGATGCGCCAAGCGCAATTCCGCCGTTACTTCACGCTGATTTCACGCAAAGGCGAATTCGGCGACTTGCCGGCGAAGCTGGCCACGTCGATCCGCGGAGCAATCCAGGATGTCGGACTAGACCCTCTATTCGCCGCGCACCCATGGCTGGATCAGAAAGTCAGATGGTCCGAGACCACAAAAGCAGGCTGAGTAATCTGCACATTGTTTTTGGCTAATCATGCCAGTCAGCCACCATGCGGCACGCGTATTAATACGTTGAAATACAATGCAAAAACTGCATTCTTGGTGTTGATCGGATTAACCTCGTTTGAGCCCGTCAACGCGGGCTTATTGTCAACGGCAATGGATTGCGTCACTTCTCAAAACTGAAGTTTTGCCGCCTTGCGCGATAACCGATTGGACCTGCATTGAGCACCGAAGCTCGCATCGAAGAAATCTGTGCCCAGCATTTGGGGCGGCGAGGGCCGCTATTGCCAATCCTGCATGACGTGCAGGCTGAATTTGGCTGTATCGACGAAGCGGCAGAAAAGGCTGTGGCGAAGGCGCTCAACCTTAGCCGTGCTGAGGTTCACGGCGTTGTCAGCTTCTATCACGATTTCAAACCTGCTCACGATCCGCGCCCAGAAGTGCAGATCTGCCGCGCAGAAGCCTGCAAGGCGCGCGGGGCAGAAGCGCTGATTGCGGATGCTGAGAAGGCTGCGGGCAGCCGGGTGCGTCTGGGCACGGTCTATTGTCTTGGCCTTTGCAGCGTTGGTCCCAATGCGCGGATTGGCGACACTCTCCATTCGCGTCTTGATGCTGACGCTCTCCGCCAAGTGATCGAACGCGCATGACCTTAGTAAGAATTTCTGACGACAGCCTGGCAAAGGCGTGCGGTGCCGATAGCTTGGCGGCAGCTTTTGAGGCGGCCGGGGCGCGTGTGGAGCGGGTCTCAAGTTGGGGCATGCACTGGCTCGAACCGCTGGTTGAAATTGACGGCAACGGGTTCGGGCCTGCGGGCGCCGAAGACGTGGCGGCAATCCTCGACGGGTCGAGTGACAAGGCAATTGGCGCGATTGCGGATCATGCCTTTATCGCCTCGCAGCAGCGTCTGACTTTCGCCCGCGCAGGCCTCACTCGCCCCCTAAGTCTGGAAGATTACGAAGCGACTGGCGGTTGGGCCGGGTTGCGGCGGGCACAGGGGATCGGCGCAGACCAGATCCTCGAAGAAGTTACGACATCCGGCCTGCGCGGGCGTGGCGGCGCTGGCTTTCCCGCCGGTATCAAATGGCAGACCGTCGCGAGGGCCGCGGGCGACGAGAAATACATCGTCTGCAATGCCGATGAAGGCGACAGCGCGACCTTTGCCGATCGCATGGTGATGGAAGGCGATCCTTACGCTCTGATCGAGGGGATGGCGATCGCCGGACTCGCAGTCGGGGCGGGGCATGGATTTATCTACCTGCGCAGCGAATACCCCGATGCGATCGCCAAGATGGAAGCGGCCATCAAGCTTTCGGCAGCTACCGTTGCTCCTTTCGTGCTCGAAGTGCGCGTCGGTGCAGGGGCCTATGTCTGCGGCGAGGAGACCTCGCTGCTCAACAGTCTGGAGGGCAAGCGGGGCGAAGTTCGCGCAAAGCCGCCGCTACCCGCGCTCGAAGGGCTGTTCGGCAAGCCGACCGTTGTCAACAATGTGCTGACACTGGCGGCAGTGCCGCACATCCTTTCCGAAGGCGGTGCGGCTCTTTACGAAAGCTTGGGCGTCGAACGTTCGAAAGGCACAATGCCGATCCAGCTTGCGGGCAATATCAAGCATGGCGGGCTATACGAGACAGCCTTTGGCATTTCGATGGATAAGCTCGTCAATGAAATCGGAGGCGGAACGGCCTCGGGGCGCCCGGTGAAAGCGGCGCAGGTTGGCGGTCCGCTGGGCGCCTATATCCACCCTGACCAGTTTGATCTGCCGTTCGACTACGAGGCGTTTACCGCGGCAGGCGGACTGATCGGTCACGGCGGGATCACTGTTTTTGACGACACAGCCGACATGGGCGGCATGGCGCGTTTTGCGTTCGAATTTTGTGCGGCAGAAAGCTGCGGCAAGTGCACGCCTTGCCGCATCGGCGCGGTGCGCGGGGTCGAGATTGTCGACCGGATCATGGCTGGTGGCCGCGAGCCCGACAGGCTCGAACTGGCCCCGCAAATGCACAACACCGTCAAGACGCCTCGCGGCAAGTCAGATGAGGTCGAGCTTCTCACTGACCTGTGCGAGGTCATGAAGGACGGTTCACTCTGCGCGCTTGGCGGCTTCACGCCTTATCCTGTGATGAGCGCGCTGGAACATTGGCCCGAGGATTTTGGCCTGGAGAAGACGCCGTGATCCTGGGTGCAGTCCTGGCGGGCGGGCAATCGAGCCGTTTTGGCAGCGACAAGGCCGATGCTGAATTGCGCGGGTTGACGCTGCTCGAGCGCGCCATTGAAAGCCTGAAGGCCATGTGCGCCAGCGTTATAGTCGTTGGACGCGAACACGCATCGGCACCGTCAGTGCCAGATTGGCCGCGCGCGGGGATGGGGCCTCTCGGCGGGATCGCCGGAGCGCTGCGCCATGCAGATGAGCAGGGTTTTTCCGGCGTCCTTACCTGCGGCGTGGACAGTGTTGCTCTACCGAAAGACCTGCGCGAGTGCCTTGATCCGGCACCTGCTTTTGTCGCGAGCCAGCCGGTGATCGGGCATTGGCCGACTGACACTCTGCCAACAATCGAAAGCATCTTGCAGGGCGATGGCAGGCATTCGGTGATCGCCTTCGCCAAAGCAATTGGCGCGCGCGACGTGCAGCTTGCCGTCAAACCTGATAATATCAACACACCGGCCGATCTTGCGGCTGCGGAGACCCGTCATGACCTATGAGCGCCAGAAGGACTTCGGAACGCCCGAAAGCCGTGCGAGTGAGCGGGTAACGCTGACGATAGACGGGCGCAGTGTGACTGTGCCTGCTGGAACCAGCGTCATGCGCGCCGCGCGCGAAAGTGGCGGGGATATTCCCAGCCTGTGTGCGACGGATAACGTCAAGAGCTTTGGCTCGTGCCGCATGTGTCTGGTCGAGATCGACGGGCGGCGCGGCACGCCTGCCAGCTGCACCACACCTGCTGAAGATGGGATGGTCGTCCACACCCAGAATTCGCGGCTCGCAAAGCTGCGGCGCGGGGTGATGGAGCTCTATATCTCCGACCATCCGCTCGACTGCCTCACCTGCAGCGCAAACAATGATTGCGAGCTTCAGGACACCGCTGCCGAAGTGGGCCTGCGCGATGTGCGCTATGGCTATGAGGGTGAAAATCATCTGGGGGTCGAGACCGACACCTCTAACCCCTATTTCGACTTTGATCCCAGCAAATGCATCGCCTGTTCGCGCTGTGTGCGTGCCTGTGACGAGGTGCAGGGAACGCTCGCGCTGACGGTTGACGGACGTGGATTTGCTTCGATGATCAGCGCCGGTTCCAAGACCGACGATTTTCTTTCCAGCGAATGCGTCAGCTGCGGTGCCTGTGTGCAAGCTTGTCCGACAGCGACCTTGCGCGAGAAGAGTGTGAAAGAGCTGGGTAAGCCTGAGCGCTCAGTCGTCACGACCTGCGCTTATTGCGGGGTAGGCTGCACTTTCCGGGCGGAAATGAAGGGCGAACAGCTCGTCCGGATGGTCCCTTACAAGGATGGCAAGGCCAATCGCGGGCATTCCTGCGTCAAAGGCCGCTTCGCATGGGGTTATGCGAACCACGACGACCGCATCACCGCGCCAATGATCCGCGACAGCATTGACGAGCCGTGGCGTGAGGTTTCGTGGGACGAAGCGATCAGCTTCACGGCCAACCGCTTGCAGGCGATCAAGGGCGAGCACGGGCCGCGTGCGCTGGGGGGTATCACCTCCAGCCGCTGCACCAATGAAGAGACGTTTCTGGTTCAGAAAATGATCCGCAGCGTGTTTGGTGCGAACAATGTCGATACCTGCGCGCGCGTCTGCCATTCGCCGACCGGATACGGGCTTAAGACAACTTTCGGAACGAGCGCAGGCACGCAGGACTTCGACAGTGTCGAGCACACTGATGTCGCGCTGGTAATTGGCGCCAACCCCACCGATGGTCACCCGGTCTTTGCGAGCCGCCTGAAGAAGCGTCTGCGCGAAGGGGCCAAACTGATCGTTATCGATCCGCGCAGGATCGACCTCGTGCGCACCCCGCATGTCGAAGCCGCCCATCACCTTCCGCTGCAACCCGGCACCAATGTTGCTGTGCTGACCGCGATGGCGCATGTCATCGTCACCGAAGGGCTCGCAGATGAGGAATTCATCCGCGAGCGCTGCGACGTTGATGCCTATGAGGACTGGGCGCGTTTCGTTTCTGATGAGCGCCATTCGCCCGAAACGCTCGAGCCGGTCACACGCGTTCCCGCCGCAGAGCTGCGCGGTGCCGCGCGGCTTTTCGCCACTGGCGGTAATGGCGCGATCTATTACGGCCTCGGCGTGACGGAGCACAGTCAGGGTTCTTCGACCGTGATGGCCATTGCCAACCTTGCAATGGCAACCGGCAATATCGGCCGCAAGGGCGTCGGCGTGAACCCGCTGCGCGGCCAGAACAACGTGCAGGGCGCCTGCGACATGGGCAGCTTCCCGCATGAACTGCCCGGCTATCGCCACCTGTCAGACACGGCAACGCGCGAACTGTTTGAACAGGATTGGGGTGTCAGCCTTGATCCGGAGCCGGGCCTGCGCATTCCCAACATGCTCGACGCCGCCGTCGATGGCAGTTTCAAGGCGATCTACATTCAGGGGGAAGATATCCTCCAATCCGATCCCAACACCAAACATGTCGCCGCCGGCCTTTCGGCGATGGAATGCGTGATCGTCCACGACCTCTTCCTCAACGAGACAGCGAACTACGCGCACGTCTTCCTGCCGGGCAGCACTTTCCTTGAAAAGAACGGCACCTTCACCAATGCCGAGCGGCGCATCCAGCCGGTCCGCAAGGTGATGGAACCAGCCAATGGCTACGAAGACTGGCAGGTTACGCAATTGCTCGCCAATGCACTTGGCGCAGGGTGGGATTATGACCATCCGAGCAAGATCCTAGACGAGATCGCGCGCCTCACTGCCAGTTTCGCAGGCGTGAACTGGCAGATGCTGCAGGAACGCGGCAGTGTGCAGTGGCCCGTGAACGAGAAGCATCCCGATGGCTCGCCAGTGATGCACATGGAAGGTTTCGTGCGCGGCAAAGGCCTGTTCGTGGTCACCGATTACGTGCCGACCGACGAGAAGACCGGCCCGCGCTTCCCGCTCCTGCTGACCACTGGACGCATTCTCAGCCAGTACAATGTCGGCGCGCAGACCCGGCGCACCGCCAATACCGTCTGGCATCAAGAGGACATTCTGGAAGTCCACCCGGTCGATGCGGAAAATCGCGGCCTCAAAGACGGTGACTGGACAAAATTGGCCAGCCGGACAGGGGAAACCACTTTGCGTGTCACTGTTACTGACCGCGTGGCGCCCGGCGTGGTCTACACCACCTTCCACCACCCTGCGACGCAGGCCAATGTTGTCACCACGGACTATTCGGACTGGGCGACCAATTGCCCCGAATATAAGGTTACGGCTGTGCAGGTAACTCCGTCCAACGGCCCGACCGACTGGCAGGAAGACTACCGCGAACTTTCCGAGCGCAGCCGCCGGATCGAGACCGATGCGAAGGAACCGGCCGAATGACGGCTCAAGCATCTGGAAGGCAGCAGGTGGAGCGGCTGTGGCGCTATGCCAACCAGATTGCCAAGAATTTCGTTGCCATTGGCCATGATCGGGCAGTGCTGGCGACCGCCGATCACATCGAGAGCTTTTGGGATCCGCGGATGAAAGCGGCGATTTTTGCCAGCGACCGCAGCGGGCTCGATCCCATCGCAGCCGCCGCGATCACTCATCTGGAATCGAAGGGTAATCCCGGCTCGCAGACGCGCGCGACCGAATTCTCCACGCATGGGGGCTTGCACAATTCGGATGCCGGATAGCGCGAGGGAAATCTTCGCCGATGGCACCGCGCAGGACGTCTCGCGCAATTGGGTGCCAGAGGTTCCAGTGGCGCTGGAGTTCAACGGGCTGGCCTATGCGGTCATGATGGCAACGCCTACCGATCTTGAAGACTTCGTCCGAGGCTTTGCCCTGACAGAAGGATTGGCGGGTCATGTTGGCGAGATCGATTCCATCTCCATCGCCGAGACCGATAAGGGCATCGTTGCGCGGGCGCGATTGTCAGGATTGGGTGTCGAGCAATTGTCTGACCGGGTTCGAACCCGCGTCGCCGAAAGCTCTTGCGGGCTTTGCGGAATCGAAAATCTCGAAGCCGTAGGAAAGCCGTTGCCGAGGGTTGCAGACCATCAGGCGGCGAGCAGCGATGCAATCTTCGCCGCCATCGGCGCCATTCGCAGCCACCAGAGGCTCAATCAGCAAACCGGCGCTGCGCATGGCGCGGGATTTGCCGATATGTCAGGCGCAATCCTTGAAGTGCGTGAGGATGTCGGGCGGCACAATGCGATCGACAAACTCATCGGCGCATTGGCTGCTAGCGGGCGTGATATCGCGCAGGGCATTGTCATCTCTACAGCGCGCTGTTCCTATGAAATCGTCGAGAAAGTCGTGAAGGCAGGGGGGACGCGGCTTGTCACCGTCTCTTTGCCGACAAGCATGGCGGTCGAGCGGGCGCGTGATGCCGGGCTAAGCCTCACATGCCTTGCCCGAAACGACAGTTTTTTGCGGATTGAGCCATCCAAGGGCGGGCCTGTTTCCTCTTAAGGCGTCGCTTGAGGGGACGCAGGTGGTCGCTGGCTGGATAGTGGAAGCCGTCAATTGTGCCGTTTCGAGGCCGACCGGCCGCGCAGTCCTTGTGACACGCCGCTTTCGGCTTGGCATTTAAATCAGCACTTTCTATGCCAATTCATGCTGACAAAGTGTATGCTAGCGCCCATGCAAAAATCGGCGATCGGTTTTTCTTCATCGGAACTGAGGTAAGGCAATGAAGAAATGGCAAAAGCTTGTTGGCGGATTGCTGCTTGTGATCGTCCTCGCTGCTGCGCTGGCCTATGCGTTCCGGAGTGATCTGATCCTGTGGGCTGTGAAAAATCGCGCTCAACCGGACATTGCCGAGCAAACGCCGGATATTGATTGGCAGCAGGGGCCGGAGCAAGCCGCGGCTCCAATTGGTGAGCGTCCACCCAATGTAGTCCTCATTCTGGCTGATGATCTCGGCATCAACGATATTTCGACCTTTGGCGGAGGGGTTGCAGGCGGCCTTGTCCCGACCCCCAATATTGATCGCATCGCGGCAGAGGGTGTGAATTTCACTCAGGGCTATGCCGGAAACGCGACCTGCTCTCCATCACGCGCAATGCTGATGACGGGACGCTATGCGACCAGCACCGGTTTCGAGTTCACGCCAACTCCTGCGCAAATGGGCCGCGTGGTGGGCACGGTCTCACAGCAGATCAGGCCAGATCTTCCGCCCGGACAATTCGATGCCGATGCCGACGCGATGCGCCCGGCATACGAAGATCAGGGCCTGCCTGGCGAGGAAGTCACCTTGGCTGAGATGCTGGGAGAGAGCGGCTATCACAACATCCATATCGGCAAATGGCACCTCGGCGTCAGCGAGCAAGTCGATGCAATGGGGCAGGGGTTCGACGAGAGCCTGCTCATGAACGAAGGGCTCTATCTGCCCGAAGACAGCCCCGATGTTGTCAACGCGCAGCTCGATTTCGATCCGATTGACCGGTTTCTGTGGGCTTCGCAGCGCTTTGCCGGATCGTTCAATCGGTCACAGCTGTTTCGGCCCGGCGGCTATCTGACCGATTGGTGGACCGAGGAGGCGCTCGAAGCGATCGAGGCCAACCGGAACCGGCCGTTCTTCCTTTATGTCGGGCATTGGGCACCGCACACGCCTTTGCAAGCCACCCGCGAGGATTACGAGGCGGTCGGTGATATCCAGCCACATCGTCTGCGCGTCTATGCCGCGATGATCCGCGCGCTGGATCGCAGCGTGGGCGAAATCCTCGACAAGCTTGAGGAAGAAGGCCTTGCCGACAACACAGTGGTGATTTTCACCAGTGACAATGGCGGGGCGGGCTATATCGGACTGCCGCAAGTCAACGCGCCCTATCGCGGCTGGAAGCTGTCTTTGTTCGAAGGGGGCGTGCGCGTGCCGTTCATGATGCGGTGGCCGGCTGGCCTGCCTGCTGGGCGGACGGTTGAGCAGCCTGTGACCCATATCGACATCTTCCGCACCATTGCCTCGATCACCAAAGCCGGATTGCCCGAGCGCGCAATTGACGGAGTTGATCTCTTGCCGATCGCGAGCGGGACTGGCCCGCTCCTACGCGAGGATGAGGCGATCTACTGGCAAAGCGGGCCCTATTGGGCGGTCCGCGCGGGCGACTGGAAGTTCCAGATCGACCAGAAACAGGACAAAAACTGGCTGTTCAATCTCGCCGATGATCCAACCGAGCAGGTCAATCTGGTCGAGCAAGAGCCGCAAGTCGCGGCGCGTTTGCTGGACTTGCTCGAAGCGCACCATGAAGGTCGCACGCTTCTCTATCCTTCTTCGACTTCGATGCCGGTGATGATCGATAAATCACTCGCCGATCAGTACGAAGAGGGTGACGAGTTGATCTATTGGGCAAACTAGGAATGACGCGCATGAGTAAGGCGAAATGGATCTGGCTGGTGCTCCTCGCATCTGTTTATGCGGGCTTCTGGCATTGGTATGGCGGCAATGGCGACCCTATTTCCGAGGAAGAAGGGCTGGCGATGCTCGAGCGGGTCGAGCAGGTCCACGCAATCCGCATCGAGGATACGCCCGAAGGAAGCATGAGCCGCAATCTGCGCGCGATGCTGCCCCATGATGACGGCAAGGAATTTTACGCGGTAAATCTGGAGACTCGTGAAGAAGGAGCAGCCGCGCTCGAAGCTGAGGCGGACTATGCTGCTATCGTGTTTCCTTTGTTGCTGGAGCGGGGCGGGCATCCGGTCTTCGTTAGCGAGCGCGCCGGGTTGATGCTGGGCAAATATGGCGAGGAAATCGACCGAGTGGCGGTGGTTCGGTACCGATCCTTGCGCGACCTGCTCGATATGATTGCTGATGAGCGGATGGTGGAAGGCAATGCGTTCAAGACCGCTTCGCTTGCGCACACCGAAGTGTTCATCACCCGTCCAACGATCACCTTTGTGCAGGTCCGGCTGATGGTCGGCATGCTGCTGGCTCTGCTCGCTATCGCGGGGCTTGCGCTTATCGGGCGTGTGCAGAATCGGCGAGGCAGGCTCGATGCAGCCTGAACCGGCGAACAACCCCAATGGCCGGTTGATGACCGACCCGCCTGCATTGCTGCGTCACCTGATGCGGCGGATGTTTGACCGGGTGATCCAGCCTGAGAAGCGCGCCAAGGCCCGCGCCAAGGCTGAGAGCCAGCGGTTGCGCGATGGCGCGCCGCATGTCGTGGAATACTTCCACCAATCGGACGATCCCTATTCGCGCCTTGCCGAGCAGGTGCTCGGCCGGCTGTGCGAGCGCTACGATATCCAGCTTGTGCAGCACCAGATCCGCGCGAGTGGCGGCAAGAACCAGCCCGAGCTGCAAAAACTGGACAGCTGGGCGCAGCGCGATGCTGAATTGATCGCACCGCATTACGGGCTTGTTCGGCCATCTGAGTTGGAGCCAGAGGCAGGCACAAGTGCCAGCGAGGACACGCTCGATAAAGGCAGCGCGCGGCTGGCCGAGCTTGGCCATTATTCAGGCGCGATGTTCCACTATGCGGGCGAGTGGTATTGGGGCGTCGACCGGCTGTTTTACCTTGAACAGAGACTACGCGAATTGGGGGCCTGCCATGACACAGCCTTGCCCCATATCTGCCCGCGGCCGGAAATTGACGTTAGCGGTGTAGATGCGAGCCACCTCACGCTCGACTTCTACCCTTCGCTCAATTCGCCCTATACTTCGATTATCTATGACAAGGTTATCGCGGTGGCGCGCGAATGCGGGGTCTCGCTCAATCACAAGCCGGTGCTGCCAATGATCATGCGCGGCGTGCCTGCCACGCGGGAGAAGGGCATGTACATCATGTTCGACACCAAGCGCGAGGGCGAGCATCTGGGGGTTGGGTTCGGCCCGGTGATGACGCCGATCGGAGAGCCCACGCGGCAGGTTTACTCCCTGCTCCCCTGGGCACGAGAACAGGGGCGCGACACCGCGCTGATGTCTGCCGCGCTGCACCTCGCCTTCCGCGAAGGCGTGGGTCTTCATCGCAAGGCAGGCTTGAGGAAGGCGGTCGAGCGGGCAGGACTCGACTGGAGCGAAGCGCAGCAGCATCTCGGCAATGACGAATGGAAAGCGGAAACTGCGCGCTATCAGGCCGAAATGACCGAAGAACTTGGCCTATGGGGTGTGCCCAGCTTTCGCCTGCGCGGCGATGACGGCGAAGATGATCTGTGCGTCTGGGGGCAGGATCGCCTGTGGCTGGTCGCAAGCGAGATTCGCAGGCGATCTGGCAAGGGTGGAGCCGTGACGCAATGAGCGATACAGGAAACAAACCTATCCAGAGGGACGCATGAATCAGGCAAGCATTGCAATATCCGACGCGCTGAAAGCGGAAGCACCGCAAAGCGATGGCCGCCATGCGCGCAGTCAGGCCAGCCGGTCAAAAATTATCCAGGCATTGATGGACCTGATCGTGGCGGGCGACTTGAATCCCAGCACGGCCAATATTGCCAAGCAAGCTGGCGTGGGCCTGCGCTCGATCTTCCGGCATTTTGACGAAAAGGACGCCATGTATCGCGAAGTCGATGCGATCCTTGTCAAAGCCTATAAGCCGATCGTGGAAGCGCCTTATAAGTCGGACCGGTGGCAAGACCGCCTGAACGAGTTGATAGAGCGGCGCTGCGAGGTCAGCGAAGGGATTGCACCGTACCGGATTTCAACCGCTGCGGCGCGCCAGAAGTCGAAGTTTCTAAAGGAAAATTACCGGCGGCTGCATGAGGCGGAAAAGCAGCGGCTCAACGCGATCTTGCCTGATCGGATACACACCGAAACGGCCATCGGCCGCGCGATCATGGTAGCAACGAGCTTCGATACTTGGCGCCTGTTAAGGCAGGACGAAAATCTCTCTGCCAGCGAAACTGTCGAGGCGGTCAAGCAGCTGGTTGCGGATATAATTGAAAGTCTGGCGGACTAGCCATGCTTCGCCCGGCGATCCTCGCGGCGCTGTTATTGGCTGGTTGCTCCGACGCCGGTGATGAGGTCGCTGCGCAAGCGAATGAAGGATCGTGTCAGGGGCTGCCTGATGCCGCAATGGTGTGGGTCGAAGGCGGCAGCTTTGTGATGGGCGAGGCCTCGCTTTATCCCGAGGAAGCTCCCGCCCGCGAGGTCGAAATCGCGGGCTTCTGGATGTCGCGCACCGAAGTCACCAATGCTGAGTTTGCCGATTTTGTCGAAGCGACCGGCTATGTGACCACTGCAGAACGCGCGCCGCCCGCTATTCCCGGCGCGCCGCCTGAGATGCTGCAACCCGGATCGGCGACATTCCGCGCGCCGACACCAGACAACCCGAACTGGTGGAGCTGGACTGTCGGAGCCCAGTGGCGCGCGCCCAATGGTCCGGACACTTCGATCGAGGGCCGCGCGAATGACCCGGTCGTGCAAGTCACTTATGATGATGCGCTCGCTTATGCTGAATGGGCGGGCATGAGCCTGCCGAGCGAAGCGCAATGGGAATACGCCGCGCGGGCCGGATCGGAGAGCCTTCCGGAACCCTTAGACGCGGCGGGCAATCCGCAGGCGAACTATTATCAGGGCGTCTTTCCGGCGAGGGATCTGGGCGAAGACGGCTACACTTCGCGTGCGCCGGTCGGGTGCTTTGAACCCAACGCCTTTGGTCTGCACGACATGATCGGCAATGTCTGGGAATGGACCAGCACCAGCGCGGCGCGGTCAGACGCGATGGCCAGCGTCGGTGTGATCAAAGGCGGATCATTCTTGTGCGCCGCCAATTATTGCGCCCGATATCGCCCCGCCGCTCGCCAGTTTCAGGAGCGCGACCTGGGCACTGACCATATCGGTTTCCGGCTGGTCGACACGCGCCGTGGCCCCCCTTCGAATTAGCCGTGTGGCGTCCGGTCGCCCGCGTCCTTTTCTGGCCAGAGCGCCAGCACCAGCATCACCAGCGCAACAATCGGCAAAACAGTCGCCGCCGTCGCCCCGGGCGCTGTCCCGACTGTCTCGAGCGGCTTGTAGATGCCGACGAGCTTGCGCCCGCCATATTCAAGTAGGATTAGCAGCCACAGCAGCGGCACCATCGACTTGTAGCGGATGAGCGCGAGCAGCATCACAATGCCCATGGCGAGCTGCGCCAGACCCCACAGAGCAAAGATCGTGATGATACCCTGCGCCCCGCCTTCGGTGTAGGTGTCCAGCGGGATCGTCGCGATGCTCTGCGCGCCGCCATCGGGGGCAAAGATATGGTGCTGGCTGCGCCAAAGCGTGATCGCGGTGAGGGGGTAGAATAGCCAAAGCGCGATCCGGTTGCCGCGATAGACATTGTCGAAGCTCGCGGGGAACAGCCGGTCTAGGACATGCTTCATTGCAGGAACTCCTTGCACCCTGCCACTTCGAGCACAGGGTCAATCTGCGCCCGCATATCAGGCGTCAGCGCGGCGTATCTCGCGCGAAGATCGGCAAGGCATTTGAGCTGATATTTGAACGTGCCCTGTTCGTAGGGCATGTCGTCCACTTCGATGCGGAACGTCTTCTCTTGCCCTTGCGCCGCCGCTTCATTGGCGAGCAGGAACGGGACATAGACTCGCCCGACTTCGGCCAGCAGGCTCTGGACCACAGGTCTAAGCGGAGCATTCGCTTCGTCCCACTCACCCTCGATTCCCGAAGCATCATCGACATGGAGTAGCCAGCGGAAAGTGTAGGGATAATCGGCACGCATCATCGCTTGAGCGGTGGGATCAACTCCCAGCTGTGAGAGCTGCCCATAAATGCCCAGCTCGGCCAGCGAGGGACGGGTGCCGAACAGCCAGTGTTCATTGGCCACATGGTCCTCCAGCGCCTGCATCACGCGCCGGGTCGAATTCTCGATCAGGGCAAAGTTTTCGCGGGTGCAGCCGACTATCGCCATCCGGCCGACCTGCCGTTCGCGAAACATCTTCGCCATGCCTTGGCTCGTTTCCAACCCGCCGCCTTTCAGCGCGTCGAAGGACAGCCAGCGGCTCATCTGCAACTGGTCGACTTCCTCCAGCCAGCGATAGCCAAACATCGCCTTGGTCAGCCATTCATCGGCAAAATCCTCAAGCAGATGGGCGATGAAGGCCTGCGCTGGGTCAGTCGGAATGACCGAGCGATCCGTGTGGCGCGTTTCCAGATCATAGAGAACCGGCGTGGAATCGTTGCGGAAGCTGCCATCGGGATATTCGATGACGGGGATGACCGGCGGAAGCGAGTTTTGCGCCGCCAGCTGCTGAACGTGGCTGCCATGCGACCAGACATGGGTGATCCGGCGGTAGCGCATCAGCGCGCGCATCTTCATCGAATAGGGCGAGCCGAGCGCGCCGTGGATCGTGTACATGGCCTGTTTCCTCACATGAGCCGGGTCTGTTCGATGGCCTCGCCGCCGGCTGGCAGACTGAAGAACATCCCGTCTTCGCCCACGATCAGGTCGCCGTCAAAGTGATCGGGCGCATCGCCGAGGAACGCGGGGTAAAGGTAGGCGCTGGGCAATGGCGGGACGAGGTGGCTGAGCACCAGCATCTTGGCCCCGGCGATCTGCGCGCTTTCTGCGGCGTCTTGCGGGGAAGCGTGGTAGTCCCTGATGTCGAACATGATCTTCGCGGTGTTTTCCGCACCGTTTGCGGTCAGCGCGTCCTGCAACTGCGTGACCATCTCCATTTGCAGCGCTTCGTGAACCAGCAGATCGACACCTTCGCAGGTGCGCTCCAGATTGGCGGATTTCATCGTATCGCCGCTGATGCAGATCGAGCGGCCCTGATAGTCGAACCGGTAACCCACCGCCGGATCGACGGGATCATGCGGGACTGTGAAGGCGGTGACGCGCAGCCCGGCGCGCTCGAACACAACCGCGCTCTCGCCCTCCATTTCAAAGGCGCGCGCTTCGGCCCCGCCGCCGCTTGACGGCGCGACAGCTTCGCCGTGATGCGCGGTGCGATAGGTGTTGTCGGTGGCATAGGCGGCGTTGAAGCCGTCCACGATGGCTTGCACCCCGACGGGCCCATAGACGGGGAGGGGAGCGGTGTTGCTACCGCGCACCCAGTGATTGAGCATCAACGGTCCCATTCCGTCGATATGGTCGGAGTGGAAGTGGGTGAGGAACACCGCGTCGAGATTGCCCGCATTGACGCCCATAAGGCTGAGGTTGCGCCCGCCGCCTTCGCCGATATCGACAACGAACACCTGATCGCCCGCAACCACGATATTGCACGGGCCAGCGCGGTCGGGGTTCGCCATGGGGGAGCCGGTGCCGCACAAGCCAATATGCAATCCGTCTTCCAATCCGGCGATGCTGTCGAGACTGACATTCTGCTGGACCGCGCGTTCAAACAGCCATCCGCCGATGGGTTTCTGGAATGCGAATATGGCTGCGAGCCCCAATGCGAGCAGCCCGGCCAGTCCCAACAGAATCTTCTTAAACACAGCAATCCCTCCAAAGCCGAAGAAATGGCATGGCAAATGCCGAAAGGCAATTGCAATCAACCTGCCTGTTGATTAACCGTTGGATGCAATGAAGGCCTTACGCACACCCGACGCGTGTTTTGACAACCTCGCCGACTTTCCATTCGCCGCGCATTATGTCGATGTGTCGGACATGGAAGGCGGCACTTTGCGCATGGCCTATGTCGATGAAGGCCCGCGCGATGGGCAACCCGTCGTGATGATCCACGGCAATCCGACCTGGTCCTATATGTGGCGCAAGCTGATCCCTGTTCTGGCTGAAGCAGGCTACCGCGCCATCGCCATCGACCTCATTGGTATGGGCCGGTCGGACAAACCCTCGCAGATGAGCGACTATACGATTGCCCGGCATGAGGCTTGGGTGAAAGAGGCGCTGTTCGACAAGCTCGACCTAAAGGGCGCGCATTTCATCCTGCACGATTGGGGCGGGATTATCGGTCTTCGCGCGATTGCGGATTATCAGGACCGCACCGCCAGCATCATCATGTCGAACACAGGCTTTCCCGTGCTCGATCCTGACAAGCCGATCACGAAGATGGCGCGCAAGGGAGCAGGGATGCTCCGCCGCTTCCAGCTCTACATCCGTCTGCGCAAGAACTGGCAGCATTGGAAGACGCTGCGCCGACTGACGATCACGGATATGCCCGCAGAAGACGTCGCAGGCTTCGCTGCGCCCTATCCGGACAAGAGCTATTTGACCGGCAACCGGCAGTTCACCCAGCTGCTGCCCACTCGCAATGACAATCCGATGCTGGTCGAAAACTGGCACAAGCTGCAAAAGCTGATGGACTTCGAAAAGCCCTTCCTGACGCTCTATTCGGATAAGGATCAGGTTGCGCCGCGCGGGTATCACAGTGTCCGTCCGATCATCCCCGGCACGCGAGACTACGAACCAGTCATCCTGAAAGGCGGCTCGCATTTTCTGCTGGAGGACGTGCCCGAGGATTATGCGCGCGAAGTGCTCGCGTTCCTTAGCGGGATCAGCGAATAGTCAATTGCAGGCAGTTGCGATCCGACCGGCGGGCATAGGTCAGATCTTCTCCCCATGCTCGCACGATAGCGAGGCCTATGCCGCCGCCCGTTTCCGGATTCGGACCGGCGAAACTATCCTCGCAAGTGGGATCAAACGGCGCGCCATCATCTTCGAGTTCGAGCACCACCGCGTCACCCGTATCATCGAGCGAGAGCCACAAGGACAGGTCATTCGCCTGCCCGCCATAACGTAAAGAATTGGATACTAGCTCTTCTATGATGATTGCAGCCTTGACTCGGGCGCGCTCGTCAAGGCAGCTTTCGGGCAGAAATTCTCGCGCGAACTGCAATGCTTGAAGGATCGTGGAACGCGGATCGCGCCCGCTGGCAACAAATGCCGAAAATCGTCTCCGTCGATCCATAAGTATATGCTAACACAAACTCCTTGGGGGAGAACATATGAGAAAAGTAAGCTTTCTTATCGCAGCGATTGCCGCCTTAGTCGTGCAACCTGCTGCTGCGCAATCGGCAGGCGAAGAAATTGGCCGGGTCAAGAATGTGACTTCCGGGGTCGAGGTAACGCGCGATGGCCGCACATATCGCGCCGTATCGGGCATGCGACTGGTCGAGGATGACGTAATCGTCACCCGCCGTGCAGGCCGGGTCGGGATCACCTTTATCGACAACACCCGCATGGCGATCGGACCCAATAGCGAAGTCACGCTCGACGAATATCGCTATGACAGGGCGCGCCAGACGGGCCGTTCAACCACCTTTATCCGGCGCGGAACGGTTGGCATTGATTCCGGTAACATCACTCGGACCGGGCGCGACCGGATGCGCGTGCGCACGCCTACATCGACGCTGGGCGTTCGCGGCACGACCTTTGTGGTTGAAGTCGGATGATCAGAACAACTCTGGCGCTGGGGGGCGCGCTAGTATTGGCCGGCTGTGCCGCGGGAGACCGCGTGACGCTGCTGAACCCGATCCAGGCGGAAAAGCTTGCTATCTGTGAAGGTCTGGCTTCGGGTGAGATTGTGCCCGTCATTGACGCTGAAACAGGCGAGCAAACGCCTGTTTGTGATCTGGGCGCCGTAGCTGTAATTGACGATGATGCCGCGGCGCTTTCGCAAGAAGACTACGAAGAACGCTACAGCGACGAAACTGCGGTAAGTTCGACTGCAATTCTGACCAGTCAGAACGAGCAAGCGACCCTGCGTGAAAGGGGTCCACGTGTCCGCGCGCTCGATGAAACACCGGACCGCGCGGGCCTGCTTGCGGACCTCCCGCTCGAAGTGGCGATCGACCGGTTCGAGTTTGAAACTGGCGCACGCGAGCTTTCGCCTGCTGTTCTCGCCGAGCTTCGCGCCTTTTTGCAGGCCTATCTGATCCGCTTCAACGATCGCTACGCCAGCCAGCAGGAAAAGCCCGAACTGCATATCGAGATCACCGGCTTTGCGGATTCGGCGGGCTATACCGATCTCACTGACGATGATCCGGAAAACTCGGTCCGCAATCAGCAATTGTCTTATCGCCGGGCGACCTCGGTCTATTACCAATTGCTCGCCGAACTGGGGGACGATCTGCCGATTTCTGCCGAAGATATAGAAGTGGTCGGAGCCGGTGACTTTGCGGCGCTCAGAGCATCTGGCGGAGTGCGCGAAGACAATGACGCCTACCGGATTGTGACGGTCACTGTCCGCTAGGCTGGGGGCTAGCTGCCGAGGAACCTGAGCGCGAAGATCGTCAGATCGTCGCTCGGGTCGGTTGGCCCTTCAAACACGCGAACCTGCTTTGCCAGATGCTGCGCGCGGCCTTTGGCTGATCGGTCGTTTGCTGCTTTTAGCGCGCCGACAACCCCTTCAACGCCGAACAGCTTGTCATCTACATTGGCCGCCTCGGTCGCGCCGTCGGTGATGATAACCAGAGTGTCGCCGGGCTCGAGCTTGTCGTGCTCGACCGGATAGTTGAAGTCGATCACGCAAAAGGGCGGTCCGCCGATCATCCCGAATGTTTCGACTGACTGGTCTGCGCGGACAATCAGCGGGTTTTCGTGGCCTGCATTGACCAGTTCAAGATCGCCGGTGCTGCAATCGAGAATGCCGACCAGCATGGTGAGACCCATTTCGGGGTCGGCTTCGTCCATCAAATCCTGATTGAGCGCAGCCACTGCATTCTGCAACCCGTCGCTTGCACGCGCCAGATTGCTCTTCGCCGCAGTCTTGGAAAGCGCCATATAGAGCGCCGCTGCCATGCCTTTGCCCGACACATCACCAACCAGAAACAGCAGCTTGTCGTCACCGATCTTGAGCGCATCGAAAAAGTCGCCGCCGACAGTCTTGGCCGGTTCGAGCACGCCGGCGATTTCGGCGCGTTGATCGAGCCGGGCGAGAGTGGTTTCGCCCGGAACCATGCTCATCTGTATGCGGCGCGCGAACTCCATCTCCTCTTCATGCAGCGTTACCAGCAAGTGCTCCTGCACCAGCTCTTCGCGCGTGATGAGGAAACGCATGATCCACAGGCCTATGGCTGCACATGCCCAGATGATGAGCGCGCGTGAGGGATCGAGCAGCAGATTAGCCTGATCGAATGCCGCCCAGGAGACTAGGGGAAGCAAGAGCGCGATGCCGATGGCCGGGGCCAGCAACCTTGCGCGCTGTGTCATCGCCGCGATCAGAACGATTGCGAACAGCAAAAGACCTGCGACTAGTTCGAAACCGATTGCCCATGCAGGACGGGCAAGCCATTCGCCTTCGATAATGGCGTCGACAGCCTGCGCCTGCACGAATGCGCCAAAGACTGCTTCATTCAAAGGGGTGCCGA
The DNA here is from genome assembly GCF_947492365.1 of uncultured Erythrobacter sp. Taxonomy (NCBI): domain Bacteria; kingdom Pseudomonadati; phylum Pseudomonadota; class Alphaproteobacteria; order Sphingomonadales; family Erythrobacteraceae; genus Erythrobacter; species uncultured Erythrobacter sp. The sequence goes on along the minus strand of NZ_CANLMB010000001.1, from coordinate 1,500,346 downwards.
CAATGTCATAGGTGCCCGTCGCGCCAACACCGAGAATGACGATTTTTCCCTGCAATTCCTCGGCTCCGATCCTGCCGGACAGGATATCGGCGGCGGAATGATCGGCGGCAGCGGGGAATTCTCCCATCTTGAATCGCATCGTGCCATTCGCATCGGCAGGAATTTCGATCCGGTCCATGAACAGGCTTTGCCCCTCCCAGCGCAACTCCTCGACGCCGAGGCCGAGCCGGGCGAGTTCGAGCGCGAAGCCGGGCGGATGCTTGTCGCCCACGCGCACGCTCAGTGGGACCCGCCGGACAATCGCATCGTCATCGGGCGCGCCATCGACCATCGCCTGTGACAGCGCCGCACCTTCAAGTTCGAACAATGTGGCTACGATATTGTCGAGCGCCAATGTGCCAGCGGGCGCTTCACCCTGGACCTGGGATTCGAAGAAATAGTCGCGCTGATCGCTCAGCCCGTATTCGACCCCCGCGCGCGCCATAACGCTGGGAGTTTCGCCGATTACCCGCGCAAGCTCGTAATCCCAGTCGCGCATATCGAGAATGGCGGCGCGGCTCGCTGCGTCCAGATCGTCATCAGCGTATAGGCTGGCAAAGGCTTCGGGGCGCAGTGGGTCGCGTTCGGGAAAATAGATGTCGATGCCGATCAGCGCCGGGTCAGCCTCACCGATTTTCTCGACCAGTTGCGCGACCAGCTTGCGCGGCCACGGCCAGCCGACCTTGCCTTCGGCCCCATCAACCCCGACCACGCTGTCATCATCGATCAGGATGACAGCGACATTCTCGGTTGAAATTTCGCGCGGGGAAAGCCGCTGCCAGCTGTCAAACACCGCGCGGCTGCTTTGTGTGCCGAGCAGAAATGCCAGCATCACACCGACGATGCCGCCGAGGATAACCGCGCGGACAAGCTTCATCCGCGTGCCTGCCTCCTGTGCGATGTCCTCAGACTTCGACACAGAGCCCGTCATAGGAGCACAGCACCTCGAGCGCGGCAGCGCTGCGGGTCAGCTCTTCATAGCGGATCGTTTCGCCGTGCATCCGCTGGATATCGGCATCGCTATAGGTCGGCTCGTGATGGAACAGCGCCAGCCGTTTCGCGCCAGCCTCGTGACACAGATCAACCGCGACAATGTTCGACGAGTGGCCCCAGTCTTCCTTCATCGAAACGCTATCGGCGAGCGAATACATCGTGTCGGCAATGACCAGATCAGCACCCGCAATGAAGTCGATCATCGCGGTCTCTTCGTCCATCTTGTCGATCTTGTATTCGGCGTCAGTTGAATAGATTGCAGTGCGCCCTTTGGCATCGCGGAACCGATAGCCGTAACTTTTGTGGCTATGCTCCTGCTCGATCAAGGCCACGGTCAGCTCGCCGATCTCGTAGTCACGCCCCGTTTCCAGAGTGCGAAACTCGATATCTGCCTTGAGCCAATGGAACGGCACCGGAAAGCTGATCTCTTCCTGCTGGCGGCGCAGAGCCTCTTCGGCGTCGCTATGTCCAGCATGGATGATCACCTTCGCCCCATCAACAAAAGCTGGCACGAAGAAAGGGAAACCCATGATGTGGTCCCAATGCAGGTGCGAGAGGAAGAAGTGCCATTCCTTGGGGCGCAAGCCTTCGGACAGCCGCCGCAGCGTATCGAGGCCGAATTCGCGCAGGCCCGAACCCATGTCGCAAACAACGAAAGCGCCTTTGCCCGCATCGATCTCGACACAGCTCGTCGCGCCGCCATATCCTTGCCCAACCGCAAAATCGAGCTCGTCGCGCGCGAAATCTAGCGCTGCCTGCTTATCGGCAAAGCTCTTCCCATTGGCATGAAGCAGGGCGTCTGCAACCTTGTCGGTGATTGTCGAGGCGTGCGGCGCAACCGGCAGCGAGCCGCGCGTTCCCCAAAACCGGACCTGCATATTCCCCCCTAATGCAAACTAATGCCCGATCGCATCCTCTATCGTATCGGCAACACGAAAGACCATATCATAACGGCTGATTGCAAGTATTTCGCGCATTGTATCGTTCGGGCGGGCTAGGACAATCGTGGTCCCCGCCTCTTGCCCGGCGCGCTGCGCAAGGGTGAGCGCGCGCAGCCCGCGTGAAGACATATATTCGACGCCATCAAGATCGATAATCGCCGTTTCCGGCTTTGCTGCCATCGCGTCGAGCAAGTTTTCCTTGAACGCATCTGCGGTCGATTCATCAACTCGGCCGCTCGGGCAAAGCACAGTAGCTCCGGCGCGATTCTCGCTAGTCCAGTTCAATGCACTTCCCGACATTCGCTTGGCATAGCGCGACTTATCGCGATTGCCAAATATGAAGGCTGGGGGGCGAACCCGGTCCAACACGCCAAGCACTGGCGAGATTTCTGCGATGTGCTGCACGCTAACTCCTGCGTTTTCGGCGACCTGAATTTGAGCCAAGCAGGAGAATATGAATTTTTCCCTAGTCGAACCCATGAACAGCGTTAGCATGGAGTTAACGGGCACCTTCTCCGGAGGGCCTTGCGCGCCAAAACTTGTGGAAACGCGACAAGTTACGCGTTCAGGCCGTCATTTTCCATGCCCGCACTTGTTTTCACTCCTGATCGGAGTATTCCAGAGCTCAACGTAAATTGGGTCGCCCGATCAAGGGCACAAAGTGGAAAAATCCACGCTGCACCTTTTTCGAGAATCTCTCCGGGTCGGGCAGGGACTTGTAAGCGCAAGAGCGGTTGCAAGACGAAATTGGGGGGCAGGCTTGTCTACAAATTCTATTAAGTTGCGCCGTGTTGAGCACGGACGTCGCGGTGCTAGTGTTGCACGATCAGCATTTGCTGCGGGCGCCCTTGTGTTGGGTGCCTCCGCGGTTGTGCCGACAGGGGCGGCTTTCGCTCAGGCTGCTCCGCAGGTCACCCCGCCGCCACGGACCCAGCTCACACCGCCTGAAATGGAGCGCCGCGAGGATCGCAGCGTCACATTGACGATCGACGGCGATATGGAGCGCGCGCCATGCGTGCTTGACCGGGCCGAATATTCCGAGATCAGCCTGACGCTGAGCGGCGTCGAGTTTGCCGGGCTGGAACGGGTGCCGGGGCTTTCGCTCGCAGCTGCATATGACGGCTATCTTGGGCGCGAAGTGCCTTTGGCGGTTTTGTGCGACATCCGCGCGCGGGCCAATTCGATCCTGCGCGGACAAGGTTATCTGGCCACGGTTGAAATCCCCGAGCAAAATCTGAGCGATGGCGTTGCCGATTTTGGCGTCGTTTTCGGGCGGCTAACGGGCTTGCGAGTTCGCGGCGAAGCCGGGCCGTCAGAGGGGCTGGTTGCGGCCTATCTGGAAAAACTGACCGAGCAGCCCGTGTTCAACACCCGCGATGCCGAACGCTACCTGCTGCTCGCCGATGATCTGCCGGGCGTCAATGTGCGCCTGTCGCTGCGACCGGCGGCTGGCGGAGAGCCGGGCGACCTGCTCGGCGAAATCGCGGTGGTGCGCAAGCGCGGGGTGATCGACCTCAATGTCCAGAATTTCGGGTCGAAAGCGATTGGCCGTTTCGGCGGGTTGCTGCGCGGTGAAATTTACGATGTCACGGGGCTAGGCGACCGCACTTCGGTTGCGCTTTTCAGTACGCTTGAATTCAGCGAGCAACGCACGCTCCAGATCGGGCATGACTTTGCCGTTGGCGGGGAAGGGCTGCGGCTGGGCGGCCAGTTCACCTATAGTGAGACGAACCCGCAGCTGGGTGTTGCGGGGTTCGATCTTGAATCCGAAACCACTGTCTTCACTGGCTTCGCGTCCTACCCGCTGCAACGCACGCGCCGCTCGAGCAAGTTTCTCGATGTCGGCTTTGATGTCGTCAATCAGGATGTCGAGATCAACGATGTGATGATCTCGCGCGACCGAGTGCGCACACTGTTTGCGCGCTTCTCGGGCGAGATGACCGACCAGCAAAGCGTCCAGCGCATTGGCGGATACACTCCGTTCGAGCCGAAGTTCCGCGCGCGTTATGCTCTCGAAGTGCGGCAGGGCTTTGACGTCCTTTCAGCCAGCCCCGATTGCCGCGTCAATGCAGCGCAATGCTTTTTCGATGGCAACCAGACCAGCCGGATCGAGGCTGATCCGACGCCGCTCTTGCTGCGCTATGATGCGGGGATAGAATATCGCCCCGTTCCGAAAATCACCTTTGTACTGTCATCAAGCGGCCAGATCAGCGGCGATCCTTTGCCAGCTTATGAGGAATTTGCTGCTGGCAGTTTTTCGATTGGTCGCGGTTACGATCCCGGCGCAGTTCTGGGCGATAGCGGTGTAAGCACCGCGCTAGAACTGCGCTACGGATCGCTGGCTCCCAATGCTGCCGATGACCTTGCGGTGCAGCCCTATGTCTTCACCGACATGGCCTGGGCATGGAACGAAGACCCCAGCCGCCAGCCGCTCAATCCGGACAGGCTCTGGTCTGCCGGTGGCGGACTGCGCGCCGTCTGGGGGTCACGCCTGCAAGGTGACGCTTTTGTCGCCGTCCCGCTCGAACGCCCTGACTTGGCGCAATCGCGCGGTGATGTGCGCTTCATGGTCTCTTTGACCGCCCGACTTTTCCCTTGGAGATATTAAGATGGCTCAGTTGAACAGGAACCGCGCCAAACTGCTGCTTGGTTGCGGCGCTGCCGCCATGGCAACGGGACTGGCAATGGCTCCCGAACGGGCGAGCGCGCAGGCCATTCAGGCGACCGAGAGTGTCACGTCAGGCTCAGCCAATCGGGTATTCACCGGCACGGGCACAGAGACCATTGTGGTGCAGACCGACACTGCGGTGATCCAATGGACTCCGGATGAGGACGGCGCGGGCAATGCGCTCGATTTCTTGCCCCAATTCAATGCGGTGACGTTCCAGAATGGCGTCAACAACGCCGATTTTGCGGTCCTGAACATCGTCCTTCCTTCTGCAAATGACAGTGTGACGGTTTTCGACGGGACGCTGATTTCGCAGCTTGTCGATCCTGGAACCGGCGCGGTTAGTCGCGGCGGCACGGTCGCATTTTATTCTCCATCAGGGATTTTCGTCGGCGACAATGCGGTGTTCGATGTCGGGAATTTGATTCTGACAACGCTCGAGCCGGATCTCGCCAGCTTTGATGATTTTGCGCTCAATGGAGGCCAGCTCCAGCTTACCGCGATCGACCCCGCAGGCCAGAACATTATCATCCAGCCCGGCGCGCAGTTCACCGCCACGGCCGAAAATTCCTATTTCGCGGTCATCAGCCTCGAAGTGCAGATGTTCGGGACGGCCGATATCAATGGCAGTCACGCCTATGTCGCGGGTGAGCAAGTCAATGTGACTGTCAGCAACGGTCTGTTCGACATCCAGATTCCGGTCGGCACGTCCGCTACAACGCCAGTAATCCTCGATGGGGACATTGGGGGTCCGTCGAGCACGGGCGCAGGCGACAACCACATGATCTATGCGGTTGCAGCAGCACAGAACGATCCTATCGCGATGATTTTCCGTGGTAATCTCGGCTTTGATCCGGCGGCGAGCGCTGGGATCGTGAATGGCGAGATCATCCTTTCGGCCAATTACGCAGTAAGCGGGCGCGACGTTGATGGCGGGTCGATTAGTGATGGTGTCAACGCAGTATTCGACGGCAACACCCAGCTCACCAACACGCCCGGAAGCATTTTCCTCGAAGGCTTTACATCGACCAGCAGTGTGCTCGCTATCGCGAATGAAGAGGTTCAGGTCAGCAGCTTTATCGGCGACAGCTCGATAGACGGCAATCTGCTGATGGTCGGTCGCAATTTTGCCGAGCTAACCTCGGCTGGCGGCTTCGACTTCACCATCAACGGAGACGTGCTGGTTTCGGCGCGCGACTTTGGCGAGACCGGCGTGTCTTTGAACGACCCCAACGCGATCAATGCGCAGGGCGGGGATGCCTTTATCGACGCCTTTGACGGAACGATGACGATCAATGGCACAGTCGTTGTTACTGCCGATGCATTTGCCGGTGCTGACCTGGGCGTCCTTGCTTCCGGCACCGCGACGGGCGGCATTGCAACGATTGCAGCAGGGGGCGGTACACTCACGATCAACGGCGATTCCTTTGTCACTGCAGATGCAGCGCAAGAACGTTCGGGCGATCTGCTAAGCGGCGGCGATGTGACGGGTGGCACAGCGCAGGTTTTTGCAAACAATAATGGTCTTTTGACGACCAATGGCAGCATCCTTTTGTCGGCTGGCGCTAGTTCTGCTTCGATGGACACTTTGGGCATATCCAGCGGGGTCAATGTATTTGGTGGGGCCGCGATCCTCCAGGCTCTAGACGGAGGAACGATCGACATTAACGGCGTTGCGGAGCTGTACTCGCTCGCATTTGCCGGCGCGTCCAACAATCCAAATGGCAATGGTGCAATTGCGGATTCAGGTAGTGCAGAAGTCTTTATCGGTGGCAGCGAGACTATCGATATCGAGGACGCCCTGATCCTCGAAGCCCGCGCCATTGGCGGCAATAATTTCGGAGGTCGTGGCGGAGACGGCTTGGGCGGTGCCGCGCGCGGCTTTGTTCCCAATGGCGGCAACCTTCTGGTCGGCGGCGATTTCTTCAGTTCGGCTACCGGTCGTGGCGGTAACGGAATTGGCGGCGGTAGCGGCTTTGGCGGAATCGCAGGTATTCAGGTCGTTTCCGGAACTCTCGACATCACCGGACTGGCAGACATCGATTCTACCGGCTTTGGCGGCAATGCTAGCATTGGATTTGGCGGCGATGGCGGCTTGGGTGAAGGCGGCAACTCCTCGCTACAAGCTAACGGGACAGCCAATGTCAGCGCCAGCATTACGGTCGGCGGAGATGTTGGAGCATATTCCGACGGTTTCGGGGGCACTGGCGGTGCAGGCGACGGTAGCGCGATCGAAGCAGGCCGGGGCGGAGATGCTATTGGGGGCCAGAATGTGGCAAACCAGGCTGCAAGCGGCTTCTCCAGCGGAACTTTTCTCCTCTCTGATAGAGACAATGCGACCTATTCGGTGGGCGGTACCGTCTTTGCCAGTTCGAATGGTGTCGGCGGACAGGGCGGCGCAGGCGGCACTGATCAGGACGGCGGCGATGGCGGGGATGGATCTGGCGGCTTTGTCCAAGTTGGCCATGCAACGTTAAGTGGCACGACCACAATTGGCGACGGCAACGGCACCGCTGATTTTGGTGACATTGATATATTCAGCGATGGCGTTGGCGGTAATGGCGGCGCAGGCAACGGAACTGATGCAATCGCCGGTAATGGCGGCATAGGCCAGGGCGGTGGATCGTTCTTCAGCGCGATCGAAGGCGACGTGACCGCGGGCAATGTCGATCTCAGTTCAGAAGGCGCAGGCGGCGATGGCCATGTTGGGGGCAACGGCTCTGGCGGTCTGGTTTCGTTGTTGGCCCTAGATCAGGGGCTGATGGCTATTGGCGGGGTGTTGGGCTCTGCTGCAGGAAACGGCGGAGACGGGGACCTGGGCGGCGAAGGCATAGGCGGACAAGCCATGCTGACGGTAACCGACGCGCAGGTCACAGTTACCAACAATCTATCTCTCGATGCCGGCGCTTTTGGCGGAAACGGCGCAATTGATGTCGGCGGAGCTGCAACCGGTGGTCTCGCAGAAATTGTGATCAGTGGTCCCAACGCCTCGGTCGACGTTGGAGGCAATGTTCCTCTGAGTGCAGGCGTGTTCGCTGGATTCAGTTCCAGCGCCAGCGATGGCGCCGTCGGCACGGCAGGTGAGGCGCACCTGTTGATCGAAAACGGCGGATCAATGACCATCGGCACCGATCTGTTCATCAGCACACTTGCGATTGGCGGCGGCAATGGCGGATCCGGAGCTGGCGGGCTCGCAAACGGCGGGACTTCAACGATTGATATTCAGGCCAATTCAACTCTCATTGTGGGCGATGAAGTTGAAGTCGAGGCGGATGGCTTCGGCGGTGACGGGCAAGGCGGCGGCGATGGCTTAGGCGGAATTGCGTCCGCGCGCGTACTTGACGGAACTTTCTCAGCAGGCGGCAATGTGTTGCTGCGTGCAGACGGCATAGGCGGCACCTTACTAAGCTTGGGTGCAGTTGGTGTCGGCGGAGCAGGCGATGGCGGCATCGCCGAAATCTCCATCGAAGGATCGGCGGGCACTTTCGATGCTGTAGTCGATGTAAGTCTGCTCGCTCGCGGAACAGCGGGTGACAGCAATTCTGGCGCTGATGCCGCCTCCGCGACAGGCGGGAGCGCGCTTGTCATGATCGAGAACACCGGAACGATGAGTGTTGGCCGAGATTTGTTCGCGGATACCAATGCCACTGCCGGTGATAATGACGGCACCGGCGCTGGCGGTGTGGCAATCGGCGGCGGATCAACCATCGATGTGCAAGGCAATTCTAGCCTCGGCGTAGGCCGTGATCTGCTGATCGACGCCGAGGGAACCGGCGGGGATGGAACCGGCGGAGGCGATGCCTTTGGCGGGTTCGCTGGTATTCGCGTCGGCGCTGGTCAGATTGATATCACCGGCCGTGCACGTGCCAATGCAGGCGGCTTCGGCGGAGACTCAATCGGCATTGGCGGCGATGGCGGCACAGGTCACGGTGGCCGGGCAACCATTGTGGCCGCAGGCACGCAAACCGAAACCGGTATGATCGCGATAGGCGGTGATGCACAAACCCGCGCCAATGGCCGAGGTGGCTCAGGCGGCGACGGCGATGGTGCGAATATCCTGGCTGGCCGCGGCGGTGACGGCATTGGCGGCGACGAGCTTGATGTCAACGCCTTTAACGACGGCGAGTTTAATGGCGCGTCGATAATTGCGGGCGGTGACAACGGCAGTCTTTCGGTTGGAGGGTTCGCTTTGATCCTTACGCAGGGAGCTGGCGGTGTGGGCGGCGCAGGAGGCGCTGGTCAAGATGGCGGCGATGGCGGTGACGGAACAGGTGGTTCCTCGACAGTCGGCCTTACCTTGATCGGCACCGATGGTTCGGTCGGTGCAGGTGTTGCAACATTCGGCGACATATTGCTGACGGCAGATGGCACAGGCGGCAATGGCGGACTTGGCGGCGGAACCGGCACCCTGCGCGGAGACGGCGGCACTGGCACTTCGGGCCTTGCGGCAATTTTTGTCGACACCGGAAGTTTGAGCGGAGGCAATATCCGCGCGACAGCGAACGCAATTGGCGGTTCGGGTGAGAATGGCGGCGAGGCGACCAACGATGCTCGCAACCGCAATAGTACCTTCTTCAAGGCCGTGATGGATACGGTCAATGGCGGCACGATCCAGGCTACTGGCGCGCAACTCATCTCGCAGGGCGTTGGCGGTAACGCTGACGGCAGCGCGGGCGGCAGGGCAATTGGCGGCGCGGCGTTTATCGACGTGACCGACGGTACGATCGACATCGATGGAGACGTCATTCTCGATACCAGCGGTTTTGGCGGATCATCTTCTGGAGGAGATGGCGGCGACGGTTTTGGAGGGCGCAGCGACCTGTCTGCGTTTAGATCGAATATCTCCGGCGATGCGACGGTAAGCGGAAACGCTGCAGTGATCGCAAACGGTGTTGGCGGAGCGAGCGGCATCGGGGGCTCAGGCGGGTTCGGACAGGGCGGTCTCTCCACGATCGAAGCACATAACGGAAGCACGATTACGCTTGGCTCAGCGCAAGTGACATCCTCCGGTCAAGGCGGGGTCGGTGATGCTGCGGGCGGAGACGGTTTTGGCGGCTCCACCTTTGTTCGCTCTCGCGATCAAGGCAGCCAGGTCAGGATACAGCTCAATACTCCGCAAGCCTTTAGCGATGCGCTCAATCGAGGCGCGATCATCTCGTCCAATGGCTTTGGCGGTGATACGACTGGTGGGTCTGGTATTGGTGGCTCCGCGTTGGGTGGCGATATTGAGATCAACGTTTCGGATGGCGGCGACATCACGCTTCCGCCTGATCCAGCAAATGATCCAAACAGCCAGATCGGCAACGGAATTCAGGCATCAGCGTTTGGCGGTGGAAGTTCGGTTGACGGGGGTGTTGGCGGAACCGCGCAAGGCGGGTTTGTCACGATTTCCGCAGACAATGCCTCGATTGATCTTGGTCAGGTCATCATCTCGAGCTTTGCTAATGGCGGCAGCAGTCTCAACTCAAATCTCGACATCAGTGGCGGCGACGCAATCGGCGGCGAGCGGCTCATGAACCTGACCAATGGTGGCGATGTAGAAGGAGAGTTTATTGGCGGCAGTTCGGGCGCCAATGGCGGCGACGGTTCGGGCACCGGCAATGGCGGCAATGCAACGGCTGGCGGCGAGTTCTACGACATTATCGACAGCACGCTGACGACGTTCGGCAACAGTCTCTTCACCACCTCGTCGAGCGGCGGCGATGGCGGGATCAACGGGAATGGAGGCAATGTCACATCCGGCTTCATCGAATGGAATGTCACCAATTCTGTGATCAACATTTTGACCAATGCCAACGGCGAAGCATTCATCCAGATTGGAGAACAAGTCTTTGGTGGAAACGGAGTTGGAAGCGGCGGCGATGCGAGTTCGAGCACCGCCGATATCCAGTTCAGCAACTCGACCATTTCCTCGCTCGCTTACACCAGTCAGCCCGTCGGGGTTGATGGAACGCTGACCATCTTCTCCGAAGCAACTGGCGGGGATGCATTGGGTGACAGCACAACAGCTGGTGAAGGTGTCAGTGGCGGCATTCAATTCGGGTTTAGCGGAGGGGCTGCAGACTTGTTCGGGGTCAATAGTTTGCGCGGATCCGCCCAAGGCGGCAATGGCGTAGGCGGCACTGGCGGGACGGCCACAGGCGGCGATGTCTTTGCCACTTTCGTTAACTCGGATCTGACCATCCTTGCGGCGAATTCTTCACCCGGAACGATGACGCTCCATTCCGATGCAACCGGCGGCAATGGCGGCGAGAGCATCGGCGACAGTCTGGCAGGATCGGCATCGTTCAGCGGTATCGGCGGCACATTCGCGTTCGACGAGCTGCTGCTGACAGCCAATGCGGCATCGGGAACCACCGCGACCGGAGTTTCGGGCGGAAACGCTGAAGCGGGTTCCACCTTTGTTGAATTCAGCGATACGGTGAACGTCGACATCTTCACCGTCTCGCTCTTCAGCGACGCAGTCAGCTCTATCGACGGGCTGACTTCTGGCGGCACAGCCGATGTGTTGATCGGCAGCACGGATGTTGTCGGCGCGCCTCAGGTCAATATCGACGAGCTGAACCTGAGTGCTAGCGGCTCAGGAGCCAATGACGATTCCGGCGTACCGAATGTAAGCGGTGAATTCTCGGTAGTCGCACAGCAAGGCCAGCTTGCGGTCAACGATTTGAATGGATTTGCTCTGGGCGACCGCACGGCCAGCAGCAGCGCAGATGGCTCTAGCGTCCGAGCAATTGGCGGAGACATCCTTATTTCCGGCAACATGACAATCGATGTGCTCGATGATTTCACTGTCGAGACTTCGCAAGGAAGGATTGTTGGCGGGCCCGATCAATTGGATCCCACTGCAATTGTTGACGTTCAATCGCAGGCTATAATCAACATCCTTGGAGATGACGACAATCATGTCGGATTTGGCGGAGCCGTACTCAACCTCACGTCCAACGATATCGTGATTGCAAACGGCGCGCGGATTGGCGCTCCGATTGTAAATCTGGTCTCGATCAACGCCGATGATCCAGCGGTTCTTGGTGGAGTAGGTACGCCTGATAGTGACGCGACCGGCGAAGGCTACAGCGCGATCGCTGAAGAGCTCCAGCGGATCGATGTGACCGACTTTACATTCACGCAGGATGCTTTGCCGGGCGCTGGGTCGAACGATCCCGACATCATCATCCGCGACACCGTTATTGCCGGTTCGCTTGATGATGGCGTTTCGAGCGTCACTATCAATGCCACGGGCAGTGGCGGCATCATTCGGGTCGACGGTCTCGTCCAATGGAACGATGCAGCTGAAACTGACCAGCTAAGCCTGCTTGCCGGAGGGAGGATTGAAGTGGTCACGCCCGGCGGGCTGTTCGTCTTGAACCCCAATGGCGATCCGGGAGGCAATATATTCCTGGGGTCAGACAATATCTGGATCGCTGACAGCGACTTGATTGCCTTGCTTCAGGACGATTCTCTGTTCTCAGGCCGTGACGACCAGTTGCGTGTGGCGGCAAGTGGGAGCGATGATCCCCTTGGCTTTGTCCGCGCAAGTGGTGTGAGCGTAGAAGCCGGCGTTAGTTTCCTCGTCCGCAATACCGGCACCGAAACTGCGCAAGGTGGCATATTGGTGGGCGATGGCGGTCTGTCGATCTTTGCACCTGATAGTGCCACCAATGCGGAAAGTGGGCTCGACGTGTTCGCCTATGGTGCGCGAATTGACGGTCAGGGCAATCTGATCACCGGCGAAGATTTCTTCGGCGAGGTCAATTTCAACAATGACGGAAGTTCAACCTCCACCTTCTATTCGGGCACGTCGGAATTCAATGATTGTCTGATCAACACCGGAGTCTGCCCAGATAATGGTGGAAGCGGAGGTGGCCCTGATCCCGTTACGCCGGAGCCCGAAAATTCTGAGGTGAGCCTGCCGATCAACAATCCGAACATTATCGAAGACCCGATCACAAGTGTTGCTCCGGTTCCGCTAACCGAGGCGGAGGCCGATACCGAATTCGGCATCGACTTCCCCGGCTTAATGGTGGAGCCAGAGGATGAGGAAGAAGGCACGATCGATGATCCGGTCTCGAGCGGCGGTGACAGCTCGCTCTATGGTCCGGGTGCGACCGGCAGCGTCCGCGTGGAGGGGAACTAAGATGACCCAGACAATCAGAAAATCTCTGCTTACACTCGGCGCGCTGGCAGCTGTTGGAACGGCGGCATTTTGGGCCAGTCCCAACACCGCTCAGGTGGCTTCGCAAAATCCGGTCAGCCTGCGTGACACATTTCCCATCGGATCGAACGGGCTGTGCGAGGCGCAGATTCAGGCCCCCGAACGCGGATCGGGTCTGTTTGACCGCAAATACAATCTGCTCTGCCGCGATGCCGGCGCGCCTATTGGCACGATGTGGGTTGTGCGCGGGCGTGTCGCCGACGAAGCGGCTGCTCGCTTTGCTGGCCCAGGTGCCTCATGCTCCGAACAAGCGGGTGCTGACATGCCAAGCGGGCTGGAAGGCGCCAAGCGCCTGATCTGCTCACGCGAGGGCAGTATTATCCGCACCGAATTGCTAGTTGGAGAGCGCGGCAACCGCACCTTCGCAGCGAGCGGGCTGTCAGCCTATCGCAGCGCCCTCAGCCTCGGGGTAGCCTCGCTAGCAAATGACCGGCTGGTGCCGGGCACGGTCGACATCCCGCTGACCCAAACCACCGATACCCTCGCCTTTGCACGGCAACAGGCCGAATCGATTACCGCCGATCAGGCCTTGAACGAGGCCTATCGCCGGGCCAATGCGGGCGAGTTCGCTGAGGCAGCGGAATTCTTCGCCGCATCGGCAGAATCGCTGACCGGCACGAGCGAGATCGAAGCGCGGCTCAACGAAGGGTTGCTCCAGTCCAACCTGGGCAATTTCGCCGAGGCACGCCGCCGTTTCGAACAGACGAGCGGGGGAGCTGGGACAAGCCCCGTCCTCGCACGGCTGCAGCGCAATTACGAAGCCATCGATGCGCTCAATCAGGGCCAGCCTTCGCTCGCTATCGATATCCTGAACGCACCGCTCCGCACCGATTTCGGTGACACTACGGCGCTTCGCAGCCTTCAGATCGGCCCTGCCATGGCGCGGCGCCTCGCGGCAGAAAGCGACAATGCGACACGCGGCGTCATTGCGATGAGCCTAACACCGATTGAGCGTGCGCAATTGCTCGACGGGCAAGCGGATTATCTGCGCGCGACCAGTCAGCGCCAGCTCGGCGACGTGGAGCTTGCAGCGAGCAGTCTTTCGCGCGCCAATACGACTTTGTCCGAAGTGCGCAGCGGAAGGATCATCTCGATCCTCTGGCTGCGCGCGCAGGTGCTAAGCGAGCTTGCCGAACTGTCCGAAGGGGCAGGCGATGCAGGCCGTGCGGAGGCACTGCACAAGCAAGGCATCGCATTGCTCGACAGCGCTTATCCGGAATCGCCCGCGCTTTATAGCGCGCAGGCACAGCTTGCAGGGCTCTATGCGCGCACCGGACGCGAGGGCGAGGCAATCGGCCTTTACCGCGAGATCGTTGCCGAGGCCGAAGGGCGACCAGCTCCTTCACTGCGCAACTATATGGCGAGCTATTTCAGCCTGCTGCTCGCCGATGGGGCAAGCACGGAGGCCGCCGACGACATATTCTCCGCCAGCCAGCTGCTGCTGCGCCCCGGCCTTGCGCAAACCCAGGCAGTGCTTGCGCGCGAATTGTCAGGTGGCAGCGATGAAGCATCCGCGTTGTTCCGCCAGAGCGTCAATCTGGGACGTTCGATTGAACGAACCCGCGCCCAGATCATCCAGATCGAAGGTGACGCGCAGCTCAATCCGCAAGCCGCCGCCATTCTGACAGAGCGGCAGTCGCGGCTCGTTTCCTTGCAGGATCAGCAAGCCGAAGTGCTTCAGAAACTCGCCGAATATCCGCGGTTCCGCGCGGTATCGGGCGGGGCGATTGATCTGGCAGGCATGCAGTCAATCCTGCGTCCGGGTGAAGCCTATGTGAAGATGGTGGAGCTCGATAGCGAAGCCTTCATGATCTACATTACGCCCGAAGAGGCACTGGCCTACAGGGTCGATGCGACCCCTGACGAGCTAGAGGATATCGTTCTCGGCATCAGGGAAAGCATTGCGATTGCAGAGGGCGCGCAGGTCGTCACCTTCCCGTTCGACCTCGAAGCCTCACGCGATCTCTATCTGCGTCTGTTCGGACCCATTGCGGACCGCCTGCCGGGACGCACCCATATCGTTTTCGAACCTGATGGTGCGCTGCTCAAGCTGCCAATCAACCTGTTGGTGACCGACGATGCGAGTGTCGCGCAATATCAGGCGCGGCTCGAAGGGCCTGATGGCGATGACTACGATTTCCGCGGGGTCCAGTGGCTCGGTCGCAATTCGCAGATCACCACCTCGGTCGCACCGACGGCTTTCCGCGACGTCCGCGCCGCGCCGCCCAGCGCGGCTGACAAGGCCTATCTTGGACTGGGCGAGAACACGCCGATTGGAGATGGGCCGGTTGGCTCGACCGGCACGCGTTCGGCGCTTGCAGGCGGCGAGAACTGCCTGTGGTCGGAGAATATCTGGTCCAACCCGATCAAATCGGACGAGCTTTTCGACGCCGCCTCACGGCTTGGCGGAGGGCAAAGCGGCGGAGCGACGGTCCTCACAAAGGACGGTTTCACTGACACCGCTATCAAGGCCCGCGAGGATTTGGGTGAGTACCGCATCCTTCACTTCGCTACGCACGGCCTTGTTACCGCGCCTCAGCCCGAATGCCCGCCGCGTCCGGCTCTGCTGACCTCGTTCGGCGATGACGGTTCGGATGGACTGCTTAGTTTTGCCGAGATCTTCGCGCTGCGGATCGATGCCGATCTCGTGATCCTTTCCGCCTGCGATACGGCAGGCAGCGCGACTGTCGGTGCGGCGTTGGAGGCAGGCATCGTCTCGCGCGGCGAGTTCGCGCTGGACGGTCTGGTTCGCGCCTTTGTCGGGGCAGGGGGGCGCACGGTGCTTGCCAGCCATTGGCCGGTTCCTGACGACTATAACGCGACCACGCGCCTGATCGGCGGGCTGTTCGAAGGGTCTGATGTCGCAACAGCTGATGCGCTGCGCCTCTCGCAAGTCGCTCTGATGGATGATCGGGAGACTTCGCATCCCTTCTACTGGTCGGCCTTTGCCGTGGTTGGTGATGGCTCGACGAAAGTCGTGCGGTAGCAATTCCCGGACCGCTCGCGCAGCTGATCTAGGCAACTGCCCCTAGGGGATTTCGCAGGCCCTGTGACTTGCGTAGCCAGTGCAAAACCGCTTTGTAGGTTGCGCGGTGCTATGGCTGGGCCATGGGGGCATTGGAGGGGCAATGACAGACGAAGGAAAGAAGCGGCGCGGCGGCCTGATTGCGCGCGGGTGGCGAAGCGTCCGCGAGGCCGGTACGCTGCAACTGGTCGCGACCTGTCTGTTGCTGCTGGTGGCAGTGTTTCTCGCCCGTTTCAGCTGGACCTTGCCCGGCGGCGAAGAACCCACTCCGTTGACCAATGCCGCCGAAAGAGCGCTTTACGACACCCGCGCTTTCCTTGCGGCTGATCTGGTCGAACAGGACGACCGGATCATTCTGGTCGTCTATGACGATCAGGCGCTCATCAACCTCGAACAGCGATCCCCGTTGCCGCGCGACGCGCTGGCCGAAGCGCTGACCAATCTCGACCAGATGGGCGCTAAGGCCATCGGGATCGATATTCTGTTCGACCAGCCCCAAGCTGAAGACGAACTGCTGATCGAAGCTTTGCGTAATATGCAGACGCCGACGCTGGTCGGCTATGCCAACGTTGCCACCAATTCGAGCGATATTGTTTACGAGCAACAAATCTTCCTCGAGGAGTTCATGGCCGCGCTTGAGGGCTCCAATTCGCGACCTGCCAGCATCCGGCTCGACAACACATTTGGCGCAACGCGCATCTGGCCGACGATCGAACCAGACCTGCCGCCATTGCTTGGGCGGGCGATGTTGCAGGATGCAGGCGGGCCCTACGAAGCCTTCGAAGGCTATCTTGGCGGGATCGAGTACCGCCGGGCACTGCGCGCGGGACTTGATGAAGAAGAAGGCGCGGGCGAAGGCGGACAGGCCGATATCGAAGAGCCTCTGTTCCAGTCGCTTTCCATCGAGCTCTTCACCGATCTCGACCCCGCCGTTGCCGAGTTCGTCGCGCAAGAGATCGAGGGCAAGTATGTCCTGATCGGCGGCGACATTGTCGATTACGACCGTGTCGAAACCTCATTCACATCATGGACCGGTTTTGAGCCAGCCGGGCTTTCGGTGCACGGTGAGATCATTGCACAAATGCTCGATGGCAAAGTGTTGCCGCAAGTGCCGACTTGGGCGCTGTGGGCGATGGCCTTTCTTGTGGTAGCAACCGCGGCGCTGACCGCGCTGTTGGAATGGCCTGCGCCTAAGCTGGTGCCGCTGCTGTTTGGTCTCGCCGCTTTGTTTGTGGGCATTCCCTTCGTGCTCCATTTCCAGGATATCGACACTTACGGCCTGCCTGCGGTTGGCTGGCTGCTCGCATGGATTGTCGCCTTTACCGCAGTGACTTCCGCAGCGCGCTCGGCAGGCTCAGCGCAGCGCAGTTTCGCGCAAGGGGCGCTGGGCAAATATATTCCGGCCGATATCGCCAAACAGATCATCGACGAGCCTGAATTGCTCTCGCTCGGCGGAGAAAAGCGCGAGATCTATGTGCTGTTCAGCGATCTCGAAGGCTTCACCAAGATGAGCCATGCGATCGAACCGGAAATGGTCGCAAAGCTGCTCAACCGCTATCTTGAGCTGCTCAGTCAGGTTGTGCTCGACCATGGCGGCGTCATCGACAAATATGTCGGCGACGCTGTGGTTGCCTTCTGGGGGGCACCGATCGCGCGCGCTGACGATGCCGAGCGTGCGGCCAAGGCCGGCTACGCAATGTGGAAGGCTGGCGAGGATTTCCGCGAAGAGGTCGCCGCGATGGACCCGAACCTGCCCAAGATCGGCAAGACGCGGGTGGGTTTGCACTTTGGCGAAGCGGTTGTCGGCAACTTTGGCGGGGATTCGCGCATCCAGTATACTGCGCTGGGCGATTCCATGAACACCGCCGCGCGCCTTGAGGCAGCCAACAAACCCCTTCAGTCGTCGGTTTCGGCTAGCCGTGAATTTATTGAAAAATCCAATCCGGATTGGTGGGTGCCGATGGGCCGGATTGTGCTGCGCGGACGGGCGCAACCCGTTGATATCTATCAACCCATGCCTGATTTCCCGCCCGAACATCGCGAAAAATTAATTGAAGCCGCTCAGCTTAGCGACAGCAAGCATGACGTAGCAGTACAATTAATCGATGAGGTGGTTGCTATGCATCCGGATGACGACGCGCTACGTAACTATGGCGAACGTATTCGGAAATTGAATGATGGGGGAGCTTATGTTCTCGGATAAATTGAAAGCCCGTTTTTTGGGTCTGGCGCTTGTTGGCGCTGTCTTGGCCGTACCCGGCGCTGCGAGCGCGGGTGTGGTGGTGAAATCTTCCGGACCGTCTGCGGGTGAATATCCCGTCGGCCGTCAGGTTGCCGACGAAGCCTCGATCACGTTGCGCGCAGGCGACAAGATCACTGTATTGACCGATGACGGCACCCGCGTGATGCAGGGGCCGGGCACTTTCCGCGTAGGCGAAGGGGCAACCCGCACCCGCGCGCGCTTCTCTAACCTTACGCGCCAACGGGCCGCTCGGCGGGTCCGCACGGGTGCGGTGCGCAGCGGCGCGACCGGCGCACCGGCACGCAGCCCGAACCTGTGGTTTGTGAATGTCGCTGCGGCTGGCAATGTCTGTCTTTACGATCTTGGCAGCGTGCGCCTGTGGCGTCCCGAGGCAACCGAAGCGCAAACCTACCAGATCCGCGATGCCGCATCGCAAGGTTCGCTCGAAGTGTCCTTTGTCGAAAGCGAAGCCGTGCGCGCGCTTGATCCCAATGGGCTGCCGATCACGGATGGCGGAAACTACACCATCACCGCGCCTGCAGGCGAAGACAGTGAAGCGGCTTCGGTCAACGTCACCTTTGTGACAATGGACGAAGAATACGCGGCCCCCGATGCGTTGGCGCAGGCACTGATCGATAACGGATGCACGACGCAACTCGCGCTGCTGGCCGATACTCTTGAAGCGTCTGCCGAATAGGCAATTTGTCTCCACTCGGTGACTTGAAAGGGCTGGAGCCGCCTAAAGCGGTCTCCGGCCCTTTTCATAATTGCCCGTTAGCGAAAAGGGGCTTGCTGGCGGCTGCACTATCGGCTCTCATAACCGGCAAGCACAATCGGGGTAAGAGGACAGCCAGCCATGCACAATTTCGGCGGAATGCAGAACGAGATCTACAATGCCGGAACACAGGGTATCCTGCCCGATTACCCGGTTGATTTCGCCACGCTGGAGCGCCGCGCGCATGAGGCGCTCGGGCCGATGATGACCAATTATGTCGCGGGCGGCTGCGGAGACGAGCACACACAGGACACCAACGCATCGGCATTCCACCATTGGGGTATGGTCCCCCGCATGATGGTCGATTGCACCGAGCGCGATCTGTCGATCAATCTGTTCGGCATGGACTTACCCACGCCGCTCTTCATGGCGCCGGTCGGGGTGAATGGTGAGGCAACGCAGGATCGCCACGGCGATATGGCAGCCGCGCGCGCTTCGGCGATGACGGGCGTGCCCTTTTGTGTTTCGACACTCGGCAACGATCCGCTTGAGGATGTGTTCAAGGAGACAGGCGACACGCCCGCCTTTTTCCAGCTCTACACCCCGCGCAATAGCGAGCTTACGACGAGCTTGATCAAGCGCGCCGAGGCCTCCGGTGCAAAGGCGATTGTGGTCACTCTCGACACCTGGCTGACAGGCTGGCGTCCGCGCGATCTCAACGCATCAAACTTCCCGCAACTGCGCGGCAAGGTGATGCAGAACTATTTCACCGATCCAGTCTTTCGCTCGTTGCTCGAAAAGCCGCCGGAAGAGGATCCCAAGGCGGCGATCATGCTGTTCGCTGCGATTTTCGGGCAAGTTCTGACATGGGAGGACGTGGCCTGGTTCAAGTCGGTCACTGACCTTCCGATTGTGCTCAAGGGCATTTGCCACCCGGAAGACGTGCGCAAGGCGATCGATCACGGAGCCGATGCGATCTACTGCTCCAACCATGGAGGGCGTCAGGCCAATGGCGGGATCGCGACGATCGATCTGCTGCCTGACGTAGTTGCGGCGGCTGACGATACGCCGGTTCTTTTCGACAGCGGCATTCGTTCGGGAAGCGACGCAGTGAAGGCGCTTGCGCTGGGCGCGACAGCGGTCGGAGTAGGGCGGCCTTACACCTACGGCCTCGCGATCGGCGCGGCGGAGGGGGCAGCGTGGGTACTGCGCTCAATCCTCGCAGAGGCCGACTTGCTAATGGCGGTGAACGGTTATCCGACCTTGGCCGACGTGCGTGAAGCGGGAGCCCTTAGAACGGGCTAGAGCGAACGGCGCGAGGCCAGCGCGCAGGCTGGCAAGTGGCCGATTCACAGTATCAACACCCTATGGAAAACCCTGACTTGACTGGAAGTTTTTCGAAACTTGCCGATCGGTCAAATTTTGACTCAGTTTTCCACAGTTTTGATGTTAGTTTCCTCACATAACAAAATCGCGAATCGGGGAACGCGACTCATGGAGAGACCAACAATCATCTCATCAGGCCCAGACGCAATGGGCCGAACTGTTTGTTTTGGCGATGAAAGTTCACGCCGAGCGCGCTATGGACGCATCCGTCCGATGCCCGCTCCCAGTCGCTGGTCGCGCTTTCTTTCCAGAATGAGTCTGCGCGGCTGATCTGCGAGTCGCAGCCTTAAGTTAGGCTGATACAACTAACGCACCCAACACTTCCTAGCGATCACGGCGCCGATTTGGCGACGGTGACAAGCTTTGTCTCGGTGTAGCCGAGATAGCCCTCGCTGCCGCTTTCGGAGCCAAAGCCGCTGTCGCCGGTTCCGCCAAAAGGCGTTTCAGGAGAGCCGACCGCAAAGTGGTTGATCGCCACCATGCCAGCGCGAAGCGAATTGCCGAGATAATGGCTTTCGTCGAGCGATCCGGTGAAGGCATAGGCAGCAAGGCCGTATCGCAGCGAGTTGGCGATGCTCACCGCATCTTCGATATCGTCATAGGGCACGATGCCTGCGACAGGGCCGAAGGGTTCCTGGGTCATCAGGCGCGAATCCGCTGACGGGTTGGCGATGACGGTGGGTTGGAAGAAGTGGCCGGGCCCTTCGATCACAGAGCCACCTGCAACGATCTCGCCATGCTCTCCGCCAAGCGATCCCATCAGGTCCTGCATCGCGGCCACGCGCCCTGCATGGGCGAGCGGGCCCATATCGACATCGTCGCTGGCGCTTGCATCACCGACTTTGATCTCCTGCGAACGGCGGGCGAATTCAGCGACGAACTTGTCGTAAATCCCGCGAGCGACAAGGAAACGGGTAGGGGAGACGCAAACCTGTCCGGCATTGCGAAACTTGGTTCCCGCGCAGGCCGCTACGGTTCGGTCGAAATCGGCGCTCTCGCCGATCACTACCGGAGCATGGCCGCCCAGCTCTGCAGTGAAGCGCTTGAGGCCCTGTGCTGCCAGTGCCCCCAGATGTTTGCCAACTGCGGTCGAGCCGGTGAAGCTGACTTTGCGCGTGGCTGGTGCGGTGATCAGATGCTCTGATATCATCGCTGGATCGCCGTAAACCAGATTGATTGCCCCTGAGGGCATTCCCGCATCGATAAAGCACTCGACCAGCATCTGCGCGGTCGCAGGCGTCGTTTCGGCAGGCTTGAGGATGCACGAGCAGCCAGCGGCAAGCGCGCCAGCAAGCTTCTTTGCAGGCAGGTTGATCGGGAAATTCCACGGGGTGAAGAGCATTGCGGGGCCAATCGGGACCTGCATCACGCGTTGCTCAAGCAGGTTGTGACTGCGGACCGGCACCAGACGTCCACCCTGCCGCTTGGCTTCCTCGCCGAGGAATTCCATCAGATCGGCCGCGCCCACGGTTTCGGCGAGCGCCTGCCCATGCGGCTTGCCCATTTCCAGCGTCATCACGCGCGCGATTGTCTCGGCGCGTTCGCGCAGCAAAGCGGCGGCGCGCGAAATGATGCGGAAACGCTCGATAGCCGGCGTCCCGCTCCACACCGGGAATGCCGCATCTGCCGCAGCGAGGGCTGCGTCGAGCTGATCTTTGGAAACCTTGGGCGCGCGGCCGATCTCTGCTTCGGTTGCCGGATTGATAACCGCAAACGAGCCTTCCCCGCCTTCGCTGACCCACTCACCGCCGATCAGCATTTTCACATTTGGATAGGCGGTCATGGCGGTTCCTTTTCAACGGGGTTGGTTACAATGGAAACCAAGTAGCAGATGGCGGGCGAGTTTCAATCTCTCCAACCGGGCGGAAGGCGCGGATCGACCACTTTGCGCAGGACAAAGCTGGTCTCCATGCGCACTACTCCGGGCAGGCTGGACAATTCATCGCGGTGGACCTCGCCAAAATGATCGAGCGAGCGGACTTTGACGACAACGTAATAATCGTGCCCGCCCGACATCAGATCGCATTGGGTTACGGAAGGGCTTTCGCGAATAGCCTCCTCGAACGCGTTCAGCGCGGCGCTGCTCTGGCTTTCCAGCGTGATCTTGAGATGGACGGTCACGCCGAAACCCAACTGCGCAACGTCGATATCGGCGGAGTAGCGACGGATAAGGTGGCTGTCTTCGAGCTGGCGCAAACGTCTGGCGATGGAGGTGGGCGATCGGCCAATTTCTTCGCTGAGCTGCTGGTGGCTCATGCGCCCGTCTTCGGACAATGATTGCAGAAGCTTCAGATCAATAGAGTCAAGTTCCATGCAGGTTTCTCACGCAATAGTACAGAAATATGCTGAAAGTCTGCACCATTATGGAATTTCACTCAAGACTTTGCAGAGAACCATCTGACAAACGGGTGTATTCTGCGCGCCGTAATTGAAGCGGAGAGAATCATGCTCGTTGGCGTTCCCAAGGAAATCAAGAACCACGAATATCGCGTCGGCCTGACGCCCGAAGCGGCTCGTGAATATGTGACCAATGGCCATTCGGTTGTTGTCGAAAGCGGCGCAGGCCTTGGCATCACCAAGACCGATGATGATTACCGGGCCATCGGTGCGGAGATCGTCGATAGCGCTGAAGAAGTCTTCGCCCGCGCTGAAATGGTGGTGAAGGTCAAGGAACCGCAGCCCAATGAGTGGGTGCAGCTGCGCGAAGACCAGATCCTCTTCACCTATCTCCACCTCGCGCCCGATCCCGAACAGGCCAAGGGTCTGATGGAAAGCGGCGTCTCGGCGGTGGCATACGAAACTGTCACCGATGCGCATGGCGGCCTGCCGCTTCTCGCACCGATGAGCGAAGTTGCAGGGCGGCTCTCGATTGAGGCCAGCGCGCAGGCGAGCCACAAGAACAATGGCGGGCGCGGCATTCTGATGGGCGGTGTGCCCGGCGTGCTTCCGGCGAAAGTAGTCGTGATCGGCGGCGGTGTTGTCGGCACGCAGGCCGCGCGTATGGCCGCGGGTCTGGGCGCCAATGTCGAGATACTTGACCGCTCGCTCCCGCGCATCCGCGAGCTGGACGACATGTTCCAGGGCCGTGTGACCACGCGCTACTCCAATGCCGGTACAATCGAGAACGCAATCACCGATGCCGACGTGGTTGTCGGCGCGGTGCTGATCCCCGGCGCGAGCGCACCCAAGCTGGTGACCCGCGATATGCTCGGCCTGATGCAGCACCGTGCAGTGCTGGTTGATGTTGCGATCGATCAGGGCGGGTGCTTCGAAACCTCCAAGCCGACCACGCACGAAGAGCCGACCTATCTGGTTGACGATATCATCCATTATTGTGTCGCCAACATGCCCGGCGCGGTCCCGCACACGTCGAGCTACGCGCTCAACAATGCGACCCTGCCTTTCGGTCTTGCGCTGGCGAACAAGGGCGTGGTTGCCGCATGCGAAGCCGACCCGCATCTCGCGCTCGGCCTCAACGTGCACAAGGGCAAGATCGTCAACGAAGCGGTGGCAGAGAGTTTGGGTTTTTAGGAGTTGCATAAAAGCGAACAGATAGTGCCGCGCTTTCGCGGGTAATGCGCGGGCGGAGGCGCTATCTGGGGGCAGAAGAAGAGGCCCCGAATGCACCACGTCGACAACCGCCCGCTGGTCCGCACCGTCAATCTCGACATCGAGCTTGAGAGCCATGTTGCGCCGCAGACGCTGAGTGACAAGGTCGCTTTCGCCTTCGTCAAACTGCTGCGCTTCTTCGCCGACAACCTGTTCGCCAAGCGTTACGGCCACCGTGCGGTGGTGCTCGAGACGGTGGCGGCTGTGCCTGGCATGGTCGGCGGCTTGTGGCAGCATCTAAGCGCGCTGCGCCGGATGCGCGATGACGAAGGCTGGATCCGCACCTTGCTCGATGAGGCCGAGAACGAGCGGATGCATCTGATGACCTTCATCAAGATCGCAGAGCCCAACTGGTTCGAGCGCCTGCTGATCATCGCGGTGCAGCTGGTTTTCTACAACTTCTACTTTTTCCTCTACCTCGTCGCGCCGCGCACAGCGCACCGAGTTGTTGGCTACTTCGAGGAAGAGGCCGTCATCAGCTACACCGCCTATCTTGCCGAAGTGGATGCGGGGCGGCACGAGAACGTCCCCGCACCGCAGATCGCCATCGACTATTGGCAATTGCCCGAGGATGCGCGGCTGCGCGATGTCATCATCGCAGTGCGCGCCGACGAGGCCGAGCACCGCGACGCGAACCACGGCTTTGTCGACACGCTGGATCAGCGCAAAGCGGCTTAGACCCCCACAACCGTCTGCTCGATGCTGCCGAAGATCGAGTGGTTGTCATCGTCGCGCATCTCGATCTTCACCGTGTCGCCGGGCGCCATGAAGCGGGTGCTTGGCTTGCCGTCGCGGATCGTCTCGATCATGCGAATCTCGGCGATGCAGGAATAGCCGAGGCCTCCGTCTGCGACCGGCTTGCCCGGACCGCCGTCAGCGCCCTTGTTCGAGATTGTGCCTGAACCGATGATCGCGCCTGCCCCCAGATTGCGGGTCTTGGCAGCATGCGCGACGAGCTGCGCCATGTTGAAGGTCGCGTCCTTCTCCACGCGGGCGCGGCCAAAGGGCTCACCGTTATAGTCGACCATCAGCGCGTGGTGGACCAGCGTGTCCTTCCAGGCATCGCCCAGCTCGTCCGGCGTTACGGCGACGGGTGAGAAGGCGCTGGAAGGCTTGGACTGGAAGAAGCCGAAGCCCTTGGCCAGCTCACCCGGGATCAGACCGCGCAGGCTGACGTCATTGACCAGCATAACGAGCTTGATGTGGCCCGCTGCGTCTTCGGCGCTGACGCCCATCGGCACATCGTCGGTGATGACCGCGACTTCGCCTTCCATGTCGCAGCCCCATGCGGTGTCGCCCAACGGGATGTCGGCGCGCGGGGGCAGGAAGGTGTCACTGCCGCCCTGATACATCAGCGGATCGTGATAGAAGCTGTCCGGCACAGCGGCATCGCGCGCTTTGCGGACCAGCTCGACATGGTTGATGTAAGCAGAGCCGTCAGCCCATTGATAGGCGCGCGGCAGCGGCGAGTGCGCCTCGCGTTCGTGGAAGCGTTCGCACGGCACCGTCTCGTGATCCACGTCGCGTGCCAGCACTTCCAGCTCGGGCGCGATCCGGTCCCAATCGTCAAGCGCAGCCTGCATAGTCGGCGCGATGTTGGTCGCCGCGCAGTAGCGGGTGAGGTCTTTGGAGACGACGACGAGCTGGCCGTCGCGGGTGCCGTCATTGAGGGTGGCTAGCTTCATGGGTTTGACCTCTCAGGATTGTCTGGTTGGTTGTCTGGATGCGCGCGCTGGAACGGGGCGAGCGCGTTGCAGGCTGCCTCGATGCGCGTCATGTGAGGATGCTGGCTCAGGTCGAACCGGAACCGGCGAGCGTTGTAGAGCTGCGGGATCAGCACGGCTTCAAACAGGCCGGGCGTATCGAACAGGAAGTCTCCCGTTCCGATCTGCGCCAGCCGCGCCTCGACCGGATCGAGCGTGCGCGCGAGCCAGTGGCGGTACCAGATGTCGATCTCGTCCTGCGAATGGCCCAGCGGGTCTTTGAGGTATTTGAGCACCGGCAGGTTGAGCGGCGCGTGCAGCTCGGTCGCAATCGCATAGGTCAGCTCGCGCGCGGTGTAGCGTTGCTCGATATCGGCGGGCATCAGGGGGTTGTCGGGATAGGCCTCGTCGAGCCACTCGATCATCGCCATCGATTGCGCGCGGTCGCGGCCACCCGCTTCCAGCATCGGGACCGAGGCGAAGGGGTTGCGGCTGGTGAAGGCCTCACCCTTTTGCGCGCTTTCGAGCAGGTTCACCGGCGCCTGTTCGTAGTCCAGGCCCTTCAGCTCCAGCGCGATGCGCAAGCGGTAGCTGGTGGAGCTGCGGTAGTAGCCGTGCAGGATCATGCGCGCGCCTCCTGACCCCATGATACGCCGTAACATGGACCGGATGTTACACGGTCCAGGTGAAAAACAATGCGCTGCGCGGATTGCCCCGAAAAATGAGCAAATCCAGTCGTTTTCGCAGTGAACGTCATCCAAATGCTATGCCACACAAGCTGCATGTAGGACACCCTTGGTCCCATCGTCATTGCGAGCGGCGACGCCGCGCGGCAATCCATTGTCTGAGCTTTCAGAGCCGCTTGGGCCATGGATCGCCGCGCTCCTTTCAGTCGCTCGCGATGACGATATTCTGAGTTACGCAAAGGCCGCAATGCCCGTGATCGCACGGCCGAGGATCAGCGCGTGGACATCATGCGTGCCCTCATAGGTGTTGACCGTTTCGAGGTTCACCGCGTGGCGGATGACCTGATATTCCTCGCTGATACCGTTGCCGCCATGCATGTCGCGCGCCTGACGGGCAATGTCCAAAGCCTTGCCGACATTGTTGCGCTTCACGACCGAAATCATGTCGGGGCTGAAGCGCCCCTCATCCATCAGACGTCCGACGCGCAGGGAGGCTTGCAGGCCCAGCGCGATATCGGTGAGCATGTCGGCGAGCTTCTTTTGATAGAGCTGCGTCGCGGCGAGCGGACGGTCGAACTGCTTGCGGTCGAGGCCGTATTGGCGCGCGGCGTGCATGCAGAATTCGGCAGCACCGAGAGCGCCCCAGCTGATGCCGTAACGCGCGCGGTTGAGACAACCGAATGGACCTTTCAGGCCTTGCACATTGGGCAGCAGTGCGTCTGCGGGCAGCTTCACCTCGTCCATCATGATCATGCCGGTGGGCGAAGCGCGCAGCGAAATCTTGCCTTCGATCTTGGGTGCCGAAAGCCCCTCCATTCCCTTTTCAAGGATGAAGCCGCGAATGCCGCCGCCATGTTCTTCTGACTTCGCCCAGACGACGAAAACATCGGCGAAGGGTGAGTTGGAAATCCACGTCTTCGCGCCGGAGATCGAATAGCCGTCGCCGTCTTTTTTGGCGTAGGTCTTCATGCCCGCCGGGTCGGAGCCTGCATCGGGTTCGGTCAGGCCGAAGCAACCGATCAACTCACCTGATGCGAGACCGGGGAGGTATTTGCGCCGCTGCTCTTCCGAACCGTAAGTGTAGATCGGGTGCATGACGAGGCTCGACTGGACGGAGGCCATCGAGCGGTAGCCGCTGTCGACGCGTTCGATCTCGCGCGCGATCAGACCGTAGGCGACATAGCCTGCGCTCGCGCCTCCATACTCTTCTGGAATTGTCGCGCCCAGCAAGCCCGCTCGCCCCATCAGAGAGAAGAGTTCAGGCACCACTGCTTCGTTGCGAAATGCCTCGATCACACGCGGCTGCAACTCGCTCTGCGCAAAGCCATGCGCGGCGTCGCGGATCATCCGCTCGTCTTCGGTCAGCTGCGTTTCGAGATCGAAAGGATCATCCCAGTTGAACGGGACGATACCGGCATTGGCGAGCTCGGGTGAAGGGGGGGCGTGCAATGGTTACTCCTGAAACTTGTTTGCCCATCCGCTTTCGCAGGCTTGGCGGGCCGTCGCAAGCGCAATCAGGGTGATTTTTGCTTAAGCTGCCTCAGCCGTTCTGGCCGAATTTCTCGGAGAAGCCGGTCTGGTCGCCTTGCGCGAGAAACTTGGCCTGTTCGACCCATTGATCGCGGGTGATGCGTCCGGCGAAGCGGCCCAGAGTTGCATCCACGCGCTCGATATCGGCGTCGGTCCATGCCGCGATCTGGGCAAAGCTGGTGACACCCTGCTCGGCTAGGATGGTCACGATCTTGGGGCCGAGGCCTTTGATCATCCGCAAGTCATCGGCTGACGCTGTGGAGGCAGGTATTGGCGCGGCTACAGGTTCCGGCTCGGGAGCGTCCGGGATTGGCGTGCTTGCCACTTCGACGGCGGCCTGCGAGTCGATCAGCGCCTGATTGCGCGCGGCCCGCGCGGCGCCTTCGTCGAGCACGTCCTTGCCCAGCGGTTCGCTGTCATCGACAATGATGTTGGTCTTGCGATTGGCGCGCAAGGCAATCCAAATCGCCAGCGCGAGCAGCACGAAGCCGATCGCGAAGAAGATGGCGAGTTGTGTCTGTTCGGGCGTCATCGAAATGCTCCTGCAAATCCATCAAATTTGTCGAGCCTTTAGCAGCGCTGACCGGAGCCGCAAATCGAAACGGCCGGAACCCTGTCTCCAAGGTCCCGGCCGTCAGGAGGCGCGCCGCTCACCCATTCCCCCGAGCGGCGCGTTGTGTCGTTTGAGAACTCAGCCGCCGCCGCGCATGGCCCCGGCGACCTCGTTGAGCTCAAGAAATTCTTGCCGCAGGAAGTTGGTCTGGCGTCCGGCAAGCTCGCCCACATCTTCGTGAGTAAAGCCCATCATCAGCTCGTCTCCGCGCAGCAGCTGTCCGAAGGCCGCGACTGAGGCGGCGAAGGCGAAGTCACCGCGAGGAGCACGGGCGCGGGCGAACTGGTCGCTTGTGACCACGGTGTCGATCAGGCGCGATGTGTCTCCATCGGGGAGCTTGAAGCGCAGCTTGATATGCGCAGCCTCGGCCACGCGGCGCATGGCTTCGCCCGAAGGCTGGTCATTATAGCGGCGCGGCGCGATCCAGCCGCGTGTGCCAGCGGGGACGACTTCGTAAATCGCCGTGACCTGATGGCCCGCGCCGATATCGCCGGCATCGACCGCGTCATTGTCGAAATCTTCCTCACGCAAAGCGCGGTTTTCATATCCGACAAGGCGGTACTGGCTGATGACCGCAGGGTTGAACTCGACCTGGATTTTTACGTCCTTGGCGATGGTGAAGAGCGTGCTGGACATTTCATCGCCCAGCACTTTTTTCGCTTCGAGGGCGCTGTCGATATAGGCGTAATTGCCGTTACCCTTGTTGGCGATCTGCTCCATCATCGCTTCGTTGTAATTGCCCTGACCAAAGCCGAGCGTGGTCAGCGTGATGTCGCGGTCGCGGTAGCTCTCGATCATCTCGATCAGCGCATCGCGGTCCGACACGCCGACATTGAAATCGCCATCGGTGGCAAGGATCACGCGGTTGACGCCGCCCTCGATAAAGTTGTCCTCGGCGATGTTGTAGGCGAGCTGGATGCCTGCCCCGCCAGCGGTCGATCCGCCTGCCGAAAGTTCGTTGAGAGCGCGGCGGATGGCGCGTGTGTCATTGGTCGGCTCGAGCACAAGGCCAGCGGCCCCGGCATAGACGACGATCGAAACGCGGTCCTGCTCGCCCAGCTCTCCGGCCAGACCCGAAAGCGCGGTTTTGACCAGCGGCAGCTTGTCCTGACTGTTCATCGACCCCGATACATCCATCAGGAAGACAAGGTTCGCAGGCGGGCGTTCGGAACGCTCGATGTCATAGCCGCGAAGGCCGATCCGCATCAGATAGGTGTTCTCGTTCCACGGCGTGCGCGCAACATCGGTGGTGACGCTGAAGGGCACATCGCGGCTTGTCGGGCGGTCATAATCATAGCGGAAATAGTTGATCATCTCCTCGGTCCGCACGGCGGCCTGCGGAGGTGTCATGCCTTGAGAGAGAAAGCGGCGCGTATTGGCGTATGCGCCGGTATCCACGTCCACGCTGAACGTGCTGACTGGCTCGGCGCTGGTGAGCTTGACCGGCGAGACTTCCTCGCCGTCATATTGCTCGCGGCCCGGATCGGTCGGGACGACGACGGGGGGGACGATGTAGCCTTCACTTCGCACGGCTCCGGTGCGAACGCGTCGTTGTTCGCCGCCGATCACTGCAACAGGCGCTGAGCTCTCCAGGTTCTGCTGCACTCTGCGAGAACCTGTCACGGTAATTGATCGATCTGCATCCGCTGATGGAGGCGGAGGCGGCGGCGGTGGTGGAGGCGGTGCCGGCGGTGGAGGAGGCGGTGGCGGCGCATAGGCTACATCACCCGGCGCATTGCCGGTGCTCGCCACTTGGCCTGCCTGTTCGGCACAACTTGCCAGCGCAAGGCTCACAAGAGCCACGCCGGTTAGCTTCAGTCCCGTTGCACGAAAACGCATTATCAGTCCCCACAAATGACCCGCCTAAAGGGTCACGCTCGCGCCGTTAATCGCGACTGAACGCGGGTGTAAGGGAGGTGTAATGTTGGCGCAGGTCGCGCCGCAAAACCATCGAATTTCTGCCGATCAAAGCGGCTTGGCGGTGCTCTCGGCAGCTTCGAGAATTTCTTCGGGCAGGGTAGCATTCTTGCGGAAAAGCACCTTGTCTTCTTCTCCGAATCCTCGCTTCCAGATGACCCACAGATAGACCGCAAGGATCAGCGGGCCGCCGACAACGATCTCGACCCATTCGGGCGTGTATTCGGTGAAGATAAAGCCCACGACCACTGCCGGAGCGGCGGCATAGACCAGCGCCCAGCGCAAGTTGGAAACCGGCGCGTTGAGCAGCCTTTTGAGCACCAAGGCCTTGACCAGACTCGAAACCGCGAGCGCAATGAACAACGCGCCTGCCGCACCCGCTGCCTGAAAGCCTTCGTCGAGTTTCAGCTCTTTCGCCAGCAGGATCAGGCCGACCGTCAGCGCGCCTTGCAGGGTGATAACGCCGAGCGAGAGCGCGAGGTTCCGCTTGCGCGCGATATAGACCAGCACGCTTTCCGACACGACTGCCATCGACGCAATCACTTCGGCGGCGAGCAGTATCGCCAGCGCGCCGGTGCCGCCGACAATCTCCGGACCGCCAAGCCCCATCACCCCTTCGCCCGGTATCGCCAGCATCAGCGCAATGCCCAGCTGCAAGGCGATGATCCAGAAACCGACCTGCCGCACCTGTGCAGCGATGGCCTCGAGATTGCCGATCTTGAGGTTCTTGGTGATGACAGGCGCAAGGATTGGTTCGAAGCTGGTTTTGAGTTTTTGCGGCAGGCTCACCACTTCCTTGGCGAACCAATAGATGCCGACCGTGCCCGCAGACGTGAACTGGCCGAGCAGGAACACATCAAGCAGGCGCGTGCCGCGCTCGATCACATCCGCCCCGACCAGTGGCAGCGCGCGCGCCGTCATCTTGGACAGATAGCGCGGGCGCGGACGCCAGGCCTTGGGCAGGCCGTAGGTCTTCAGGAACGAATAGAGCGCGGTGAAAAGCGCGGCATAGGTCGCGGCGAGGAAGGCGATTGCGATGCCGCCTGCTGCGAGTGCTGGTATGTAAAACAGCACCGCGACAAGGATCGATTTCGTCCACGGCTCGACCACTGCCCGCGCGCGCACTGTGGTCGCGATATCATAGCGATAGGCCTGCGCGGCGAGCAGGATCTCGGTCAGCGCAATCGCCGGGATCGCCGCGATCATCCACATGTCAAAATCGGAATTGGTGCCGCTGGGGAAGATGATCCACGGCAGCAATATCAACACGGCGCAGACCGCAACCGAAAAGACCATCGATGTCAGCATCCCGTCAAAGACGAGATTGGTGGCGCTGTCCTCGTGGCTTTCTACCCCTTCACTCAGCCGCTGCGCCAGTCCGCGCTTTTCACCCAGCGCGCAGATCAGCGCGAAAATCTCGATAACTACAAAGGCTGCGGCAAAACGTCCCATTTCATCGACGCCGTAAAAGCGGAAACCGATGAACAGGAAGGGCAGGCCGCCGAGCAGCCGAAGGATAAAGCCAAGCGTGTTGGTCCGGCCGCCCTTGGCGAGCGTCGCCATGTCATCGCCGCCCTTTGCAGGGTCGAGTGCCGGCTCAGACTGGCCGGAGGGAGTGGTTTCGCCAGCGCTCACGAGATGTCCGGCTGGTCGCTGGACTGTTCAGCGGTGAGAGGGCGGGCGAGCAATTGCGCCACCACCTGATGCGGCGCTTCACCGTCCAAAATCGCGTTGACAGCGGTGACGATAGGCATCGCAATCCCGCGTTCCTGCGCCAATTGCGCGAGCACGGGCGCGGTGTGCGCACCCTCCGCCACCGTCGTGCGGTCGGCCATCAATTCAGCCGCTGTCTTGCCTTCGCCTAGTGCCTTGCCAAGCGAGAAATTGCGGCTGGAGGTGGATGAGCAGGTGAGCACCAGATCGCCCAATCCGCACAGCCCGCTCAGCGTCTCCGCCTGCGCACCCAGCGCCTCGCCAAAGCGCAGCATCTCGGCATAGCCGCGTGCGATCAGGGCGGCGCGAGCATTCTGGCCCAGCGCCAGCCCGTCGACCACGCCGCAAGCAATGGCGAGGACGTTCTTGATCGAACCGCCGATCTCCGCGCCGGTCACATCGTCGGAATAATAGGGGCGGAAAGCGGGCCGCGCGATGGCGGGAGAGAGCCGCTTCCACTGGTCGCGCCCGCCTTCGCAAGCGAGCGTCACTGCGGTGGGCAGGCCTCCTGCGACTTCATGCGCGAATGTCGGCCCGGAAAGGACTGCTATCGCCGAACCCGGCGAAGCATCGCGTGCAACGTCGTTCATCAGCCGACCAGTGCCAGCCTCGATCCCTTTGGAGCACAGGACCAGATCGCGCGGAGGCTTGGAAAGGCCGGACAGCACTTTGCCGAGGACCTGTGCGGGAGTGACGGCGAGAACCGTGTCGAGACCCGCAAATTCGCCTAGATCGCCGGTCGCGCGGATATTGCGGGCAAGCTCGGCGCTGGGCAGATATTGCGGATTGCGCTGCGTGCTGTTGATCGCCTCGACCACTTCGGGTTCGAACGCCCACAGGACCACTTCGCGCCCGTCGCTGGCGAGCATTTGCGCGAGCGCTGTGCCCCACGCACCTGCTCCGATAACGCCTACAGTTTCACTCATGCTTTCACTCCGGCGCCGCGCACGGCCTCTGCCTGCGGGTCCAGCGGCCAGCGGGGCCGCGCTTTGAAATCGAGCGGATCGCCCGCAAATTCCGGCTCCAGCGCCAGGCGCTCGCAGCCCGCCCATGCGATCATAGCGCCATTGTCGGTGCAAAGCGAAAGCGGCGGAGCGGTGAAGCGCATGTCGTGGCGTGCGGCCAGCGCTTCCAACGCGCCGCGCACTGTCTGGTTGGCAGCAACTCCGCCGGCGACAACGAGCGCGGGGAAGGGGCCGGCTTCTCGCAAAGCTTTCTCAAGCCGGTCGGTCAGGCAGTCGACGGCGGCCTGCTGGAAGCTCGCGGCAATGTCTTCGGGCTTGTGTTCGCCGCTTTCGTGCGCGCGCAGCACGGCGCTCTTGAGTCCGGCAAAGCTGAAATGCGGTTCCTTTGATCCTTTGAGCGGACGGGGGAGCGGGACGGCTTTGGCATCGCCCTCGCGCGCCAATTTCTCGACCGCAGGCCCGCCGGGATAGCCGAGGGCGAGGATCTTGGCGGTCTTGTCGAAAGCCTCACCCAGCGCATCGTCAATCGTGGTCGCAAGGCGGCGATATTCGCCGACGCCCTCGACCGCGAGGATCTGGCAATGGCCGCCCGACACAAGCAGCAACAGATAAGGAAAACCCAGAGCTTCGTCTGCAAGGCGCGGCGAGAGCGCGTGGCCCTCCAGGTGATTGACCGCGATCAGAGGCTTGTCCGCTGCCATTGCCAGCGCCTTGCCGCTGACGAGTCCCACCATCACCCCTCCGATCAGACCCGGTCCGGCAGTGGCAGCAATCGCGTCCACTTCGTCCAGCGCCATGCCCGCATCGCCCAGCACCGCTTCGATCATCGGAGCAAGCCGTTCTGCATGCGCGCGCGCGGCGATTTCGGGGACCACGCCGCCATAGGGCGCATGCTCGGCATCCTGACTCGCAATCCGCTCGGCCAGAATCCGCCGGTCCGCCGTCACCAGCGCCACGGCGGTTTCGTCGCAGCTGGATTCGATACCCAGAACAATTGTCGCGTCAGCTCCCATCGCGCTTCCATCTAGTGACTGTGGGAGTTAGAGCAAGCTCACCTATGAGTGATGCACCCTTGATACGGTTAGGAACGCGCAATTCTCCGCTGGCGATGGCGCAGGCGGTGGAGGCGCGGCGGCGGCTATGCGATGCGCATGGCTGGGCCGAGAAGCAGGTCGAATTGGTGCCTGTTGTCGCGAGCGGCGACAAGGTGCTCGACCGGCCTCTTGCGGAGATTGGCGGGAAGGCTTTGTGGACCAAGGAATTGGACGCGTGGCTCGCCGAAGGGCGCATCGACGCGTCGGTGCATTCGGCCAAAGACGTCGAGACATTGCGGCCGGACGCCTTCAGATTTGCCGCCATGCTCCCGCGCGCAGATCGCCGCGATGCGCTGGTAGGGGCGGACAGTATCTCTGCGATCCCGCACGGC
Organism: uncultured Erythrobacter sp.; assembly: GCF_947492365.1. Taxonomy (NCBI): domain Bacteria; kingdom Pseudomonadati; phylum Pseudomonadota; class Alphaproteobacteria; order Sphingomonadales; family Erythrobacteraceae; genus Erythrobacter; species uncultured Erythrobacter sp. Next base: position 1,465,960 of record NZ_CANLMB010000001.1, on the reverse strand, counting down.
GCTGTTGTCGGCACATCGGCGCCGCGCAGGGCGTCGCAGCTGCTCAATCTGCGGCCTGACTGCAAAGTCGTGACCTTCAGAGGCAATGTTGCAACGCGGCTCGGCAAGCTGGAGGCGGGTGAGGCGGATGTGACCTTCCTTGCCGCTGCAGGGCTTGAGCGGTTGGGGCAGAGCGATGTGGGTGCTCCTTTGGCTTCAGATGATTGGATACCGGCAGCAGGGCAGGGCGTGATCGTGCTCGAATGCCGCGCTAATGACGAAGCGGCCAAGGCAGCGCTTGGCGCGCTCGATGACGAGCAAACCCGCGCCGAGCTGGAGGCCGAGCGCGCTCTGCTCGCGAAGCTTGGCGGAACATGCCATTCGCCGGTTGCGGTTTTGTGCGAACCGGCAGGCGACGGACTGGCGATGCGCGCTGCCCTGTTCAGCCCGGACGGCACAGAGCGGATCGAGGGTGAAGCAAGCTTTGCGATTGGCGACCACGCTCCGGTCGAGGCGCTCGCGGCAGACCTGCTCGAGCGCGCAACACCCGGCATCGCTCCGCATTTCGGGCAGGCATGAAGGCGACGATCCTCGTCGTGCGCCCTGAACCGGGCCTCGCCGCAACGATGGCGGCGGCCAAGGCGATGGACCTCAACGCGCTGGGCTACCCACTTTTCGACATCGAGCCGCGCGAATGGTCGGCACCCGATGCCGACGAAGTGGACGCCCTGTTGATCGGCAGCGCCAATGCGATCCGGCACGGCGGCGCGGCTTTGGAACCGCTTAAGAGCAAGCCCGTCCACGCAGTCGGACAAGCGACCGCCGACGCAGCGCGAGAAGCGGGCTTCGAGGTCGCATCTGTCGGCATTGGCGGATTGCAGATGGTGCTCGACGCCATCCCTGCGCCCGCGCGCCTCTTACGCATCGCCGGAGCCGATCACGTCCCGCTCACCGCGCCCGCTGGCGTTACGATCACCACGCAGATCGCTTATGAAGCGGTGGCATTGGAGCTCCCCGAACCTTTGCGAGCGCTGCAGGAATTGAACCTGATCGTGCTGCTCCATTCGGCGGCAGCTGCGGAGCAATTTGCGCGGGAAAGCAGGCGCTTGGCGCTTGACCGCTCGCGCATTTCACTCGCTACAATTGGCCCGAGAGTGGCCGAAGCCGCCGGAACCGGCTGGCGCGCTATCCACGTCTGCGAAGCGCCCAGCGACCGCGCATTGTTGGAAATGACCCGCGACCTGTGCATATAGGGGCACATGCGAAGGCGCGCGGGTAACAATTCGCCGCCCCATTAAAAGATAACGTCGCAACGAACGGAACCGTGATGGAATCGAAATTTGGCAGCCGCAGAAAGCCGACCTCTATGCGTCGTTTCATGCTGGCTGCGCTTGCTGCATTTGTCGCTGGCGGAGCGCTGGTAGGCTATGTGGTCTATTACAATCTGAACGATGACGAGGCCCAGATCGCAGCGGCAGACACGCCGCCTGCGCTGCCCGATGCGCCCGCGATTGAAGGCGATGGGGCCGGCGAGCCTGCTGAAGTCACTGCCTCTCCCAGCCCACTCGCCGATGCGGTAGCTGCACTCGAAGAAGGTGATGCTGAGGAAGCTGCGGAGGCGGTGCGCAATGTCGCCGAACAGCAGGGCGGTTTGGACCAGCGCCTTGCCGCCGCTGAACAGCGTCTGGCGCGGCTCGATCTGCAAGCACAGGCAGCGGCAGGCAATGCGGCGCGCGCCGAAGGTCTGCTGATCGCCTTTGCGACCCGCCGCGCGGTCGAACGAGGGGCGGAGCTCGGCTATCTGGCGGACCAGCTGCGTCTGCGTTTCTCCGATCAATGGCCCAATGCGGTCAACACGATCATCAATTTTTCGCGCAATCCGATCCGGATCGACAACCTCACCGCGCGGCTTGACGGGCTTGGCCCACAATTGGTCGAGCGTGACGAGGGTTTGAGCTGGGCGCGGGTTCGCCGCGAGATCGGCGATCTGTTCGTGATCCGCCGCGAAAGCACCCCTTCGCCTCAGCCTGAACGCCGTCTCGAACGTGCGCGCATCGCGCTCGAACAGGGGCGTTTCCAGAACGCGATTGACGAGATTGCCGGAATGCCGGGCGCGGATCAGGCGCAAAGCTGGATCACCGATGCGGAGCGCTATCGTGACGCGATGCTGGCGCTGGAAGTGATCGAAACCGCCGCCGTGCTTGACCAATCAGGCCTGCGCGACGGCGCGGGCAATGTGGTCAATCAGCCAAGCCCGCTCGACGGCGGGAACGAATAGGCCCTGTCGTTTAGGCCTTTAGCAGCTCGGGCAAAGCGCCCGAGACACCGCGCGCTTCGTCCATAAAGAACGTCTTGAGCATCGGGGTGCGCTGCACGGCTGACATGCCGAGCCTCCGCACTGCGCTCGCCGTTTTGCCCGGCACGCCGAACAGCCGCGTCAGGCCATCGGTGGCGAGGCTGACCATGAACGAATCCAGCCCGCGCCAGTTCTCGTAACGCTTGAGCAATTGCGCATCGCCCGGATCAAGCCCGATCCGTGCACCATCCGCGAGCACTTCAACCAGCGCACCGACATCGCGCAGTCCCAGATTGAGGCCTTGACCAGCAATCGGATGAATGCCGTGCGCCGCATCACCCACCAAAGCGAGCCGCGTATCGGTGATCTTGGCGGTGTGGTGGAAACCCAGCGGCCAGCTTGAGCGCGCGCCTACATTGGTCACTTCGCCCAGAATATCGCCCATGCGCTTTTGCACTTCGGCGAGGAAGGCGCGGTCGCCCAGCTTGGTCACTGCGCGCCCGTCCTCTTCGGATACGGTCCAGACCAGCGAGGAGCGATGCGTGCCGTTGGCGTCGTCCTTCATTGGCAGCAGAGCAAAGGGGCCTGCGGGGTAGAATATCTCCCACGCGACATTGCCGTGCGGCTTGGAATGGGTCAGGCCCGCGATCACCGCGCGGTGCTTGTAATCCCAATGCGCGAGGGTGAAGCCCGCTTCCTCGCGTGTCGGCGAGCCGCGTCCTTCGGCAGCGACCATCAACCGGCCTTTGAGCACCCGCCCGTCAGCCAGCGTGGCACTAGTGCCGAACTCGTCGCGCGCTCGCTCGAGAATCTCGGCCTGCGAGGCCCAATGGATCAGTGGCTCACCCGCCGCCGCTTCGAACATGGCAAGGCGCAAGCGGCGATTAGGGAACATCCGGCCCAAAGTCCCTTCGTGCGGCTCGGGCGTAAAGTCGAGCCTGCCGGGCTTGTTCTGGTCGGTCACCGCAATGCTGGCGATGTCGCAGGCAAACTCCTCCAGCCCCTCGGCAATTCCGATATTGCGGAACAGGTGCCAGCTCGCGGTCGAGATCGCGGTGGCCCGGTCATCGAAGCCTTCCTTGGTCAGCTCTGCCGGATCGGCGCGGTCGATCACATGGCTGGTAAGGCCCTGCTTCGCCGCCGCCAAGGCCAGCGCCATGCCCACCAGACCGCCGCCCAGAATTAGCAGGTCACGCGTTTCAGTTTCTGCCGGATTGCTCATGCGATTGGCTGTAACCCTTCAAGAGTGTCTTTGCGAATGCCCATGTGGCCCGCTAGGGCGTCAGCCTTACTGTGTTGGGCCGATAAGAGGCAAGCCGGACGATATGGACTTTGCTGCATCACGGATTGCATTGCCCGCATGGGTGAGGGCGCTTGTGCTGGCGTTCGCAGTGCTGCTGTGGGCCGGTGCAGGCGGCGCAGCCTATGCGCAGGAACGCCCGGCAGAGCCGCGCTATGGCGATGACAATATCGCTGCCGAGCTGCTTGCCGACGGAATGCCGCGCGCAGGCGAGGAATGGATGCTCGCGCTGCGCTTCACCCCCAGCGCGCCCGAGTGGCACGGATATTGGTCCAATCCCGGCGATGCGGGGCTGGGCATGGTGGTCACGCTCGACCTTCCCGAGGGTTGGGAAGCAGGCGAACACCTTTATCCGGTGCCCAAGACGCTGCTGACTTCGGGCCTGATGAACCATATTTACGAAGGGCAGTATTCAGTCCTGATACCCGTGCGCGTGCCCGAAAGTGCCGTGATCGAAGGACTGCCTGAAATCACCGGATACGCCGAATATCTCGCCTGCACCGACCGGATTTGCGTGCCGCAGGATGCTTTGCTGAGCGCAGGGCAGGGCGGCGATTTCGCGCGCTGGCGGGCAGAGATTGCGCCGCTGCTCGATGCGCAGGGGAGCTTTGAAGTTGCGGGCGGGCAATTGCGGGTTGCGATCCCCCTGCCAGCCAGCGTGGCGCTTATCGAACCGCATCTCTTCATCGAGAACACGCGTTTGGTGGCCTATGCTGAAGTCCAGACTTTTCGGCGCGATGGCGATATGCTGGTCGCCCAAATCCCACTCGATGAATTCGGCACGGGCGAAGCGGAGGCCGTTTCTGGTATCCTCGCTTTCGGAGACGGCAGTGGTGTCCGTTTCCAAGCCACTGCGGGAGAAGTGCCAACCGGCGGCGAGTTGATCGCTGGGCCGGTCAGCATGGCCAACACCCCGCCGCTCTGGACGCTGATCCTCGGAGCGTTGGTGGGCGGGTTGATCCTCAACATCATGCCCTGCGTCTTCCCGATCCTGAGCCTCAAAGCGCTCAGCCTTGCGCGGGCTGGCGGGAGCGAGGCCGAAGCGCGTTCAGAGGGGCTTGCCTACACAGCTGGCGTGGTGCTCGCTTGCGTGGCGCTGGGCGGGATCATGCTCGCTTTGCGCGCTGCGGGGGAACAGGTGGGCTGGGCGTTCCAGCTGCAAGAGCCTTCGGTGGTGATCGCGCTGCTGGTGCTGGCGACCATCATCACCCTGAACTTCGCTGGGATATTTGAACTGCCGAGCGTCGATACCGGCAAGGGCGCGGGAAGGGGAGCCTTTGCGACCGGCCTGCTGGCGGCGGTCGCGGCGACTCCCTGCACCGGACCTTTCATGGCCGCCGCATTGGGAGCCGCGCTGTTGCTGCCCACACCGCTCGCGCTGCTGCTGTTCGCGACCCTCGGGCTGGGGCTCGCGCTGCCATTCCTCTTGATAGGCTTCGTGCCAGCATTGCGCCGGATGCTGCCCAAACCCGGCGCGTGGATGGACACGTTCCGCAGGATCATGGCGATCCCGATGGGCCTGACTGCACTCGCGCTGATCTGGCTCACCGTGCAGCTGGGCGGTCGCGGGTTCGCGCTGTTCGCGTTGGTGATGCTGTTCGGGATCGTGCTGGCGCTGTTCGTGGTTGGCAAACTGCAAAAGGCGGGCAAGATGGCGTGGCCCGCCTTCGGTCTGGTCGCCGCGCCGTTCCTGATCTTCGGAGCCTTCGCGCTGCCCTATGGCTACGAAGCAGGCGGCGGGCGCGCGGCGCAGGAAAGCGTGCTGGAGCCGCGCATATTCTCGCGCGATGCTCTGGCCGAAGCCCGCGCTTCCGGCCAGCCCGTGTTCCTCTGGTTCACCGCCGATTGGTGCGTCACCTGCAAGGTCAATGAAAGCGTCGCGATCGAGCGCGAGGCGACACGCGAGGCTTTCGAGCAAGCCGGCGTGATCGCGATGGTCGGCGACTGGACGGTGCGCGATGAAGAAATCACGCAGTTCCTCACCGACCAAGGCGCAGCGGGCGTGCCGCTCTATCTGTGGTATGAACCGGGTGCCGATGCCGAGCAGCTGCCGCAGGTGCTCACGCCCGACATGCTGACGGAGCGGGCGTTACGGGATCGGTGAGACTTCGGGAGCAGCAACGGCTTCAACGCCGCGACATTCGCTCACCAATGCGGCCGGCGCTTCGCTCGGATTTAACGTCACCATGCCTGCGCCGGGCACGGTCAGCGTCACCTGACGCGGGCCAGCCAGCGGCTCCCACGCAAGGTCCGAAGCCAGCAATTCTCCGCGCCAGACGATGCGCCCGCCGACTTCCTCGGCATCCACTTCCAGCCGCCCGATATGGCCATTGCCGACCAACGCCAGCAACGCCTCTGCATCCTCGTCCGCCGGGCTGAGCCGCGTGAGCTGGAGGCTGGGCGCAGCGCTGCCTGCATCAAGGCACTCCAGCGCCACCAGCGCAGGCTGCTCGGGAATGCCATAAAGCAGCCGCGCATCATTCTGCGGCGAAGGCGCCCACATCGCGCCCTCGGTTTCAGGCGAGGGGAGCGGTTCAGACGCAAAGGTCGGCGCAGCCTCAGGCATACCGCGCGCCATATCCGCGTCGGTAGGAGGCGGCTTGCAGGCGGCGAGGGGGACGAACGCTGCAAGCGCGATGGTGAGGCCTAATCTACTCACTTCTTACCGCCCCATTTGCGCTGCGTCTTCCCGTACCGCGTCTTCCTCGTCCCCGGCTTGCCTTCGTTTGAGCGGCCCACGCGGGGGGCTTTGTGCTCGCTGCCGGGCAGGCCGAGTTCGTCATTCTCCAGCCGCCGGATTTCGTCGCGCAGACGGCCGGCTTCTTCGAATTCGAGATCGGCGGCGGCGTCGCGCATGCGTTTTTCGAGGTCTTCGATATAGGCGCGCAGATTGTGGCCGACGAGGTTGTTGACCTCATCCTCAATCTCGACCGTGACGCTGTCTTTCGAAGCGGTGTGGGCGACGATGTCGGCAATGTCGCGCTTGATCGTTTGAGGGGTGATGCCGTGCTCTTCGTTATAGGCGCGCTGTTTCTCGCGGCGGCGGTCGGTTTCGGCCATCGCGCGCTCCATGCTGCCGGTTATGCGGTCGGCATAGAGGATCACGCGGCCATCGACATTGCGCGCCGCGCGGCCGATCGTTTGCACCAGTGATGTCTCGGAGCGCAGGAAGCCTTCCTTGTCCGCATCCAGAATGCACACCAGCCCGCATTCGGGAATGTCGAGCCCTTCGCGCAGCAGGTTGATCCCCACCAGCACGTCATAGACGCCCATGCGCAAATCGCGGATCAGCTCGATGCGCTCCAGCGTCTCGACATCGGAGTGCATGTAGCGAACACGCACGCCTGCCTCGTGCATGAATTCGGTGAGGTCTTCGGCCATGCGCTTGGTCAATGTGGTGACGAGCGTTCGGTAGCCCTTCTTGGCGGTCGCAAGGCATTGCTGGATGCAGTCCTGCACCTGATCCTCGACCGGGCGGATTTCGACAGGAGGGTCGATCAGGCCCGTGGGGCGAATGACCTGCTCGGCAAAGACGCCGCCGGTCTGCTCCATCTCCCACGAACCGGGCGTGGCCGAGACGCAGAAGGTCTGCGGGCGCATCGCGTCCCATTCGTTGAAGCGCAGCGGGCGGTTGTCGATGCAAGACGGCAGGCGGAAGCCGTATTCGGCGAGCGTGATCTTGCGGCGGTGATCGCCCTTCGACATCGCGCCGATCTGCGGCACGGTCTGGTGGCTCTCATCGACGAAGAGCAGCGCGTTTTCGGGCAGATATTCGAACAGGGTGGGCGGCGGCTCGCCCGGCAGGCGTCCAGAGAGGAAGCGCGAATAATTCTCGATCCCCGCGCAGGAGCCGGTCGCCGCGATCATCTCCAGATCGAAATTGGTGCGCTGTTCAAGGCGCTGGTGTTCTAGCAGCTTGCCCTCTTCCTCCAGCTCCTTGAGCCTGTGGCCCAGCTCGAACTTGATCGCCTCCGTCGCCTGTTTCATTGTCGGCCCCGGCGTGACGTAGTGCGAATTGGCATAGACGCGCACCGTCTCCAGCTCCGCGCCGGTCTTGCCTGTCAGCGGGTCAAACTCGGCAATCTTCTCGATATCATCGCCGAAGAAGCTGACGCGCCATGCCATGTCCTCATAGTGCGAGGGGAAGATCTCCAGACTGTCCCCCCGCACCCGGAAGCATCCGCGCGCAAAGGCGGTGTCGTTGCGCTTATATTGCAGCGCGACGAGTTTGCGGATCAGCTCGCGCTGGTCGATCACATCGTCTTTCTTGATGTCAAAGATCATCGCCGAATAGGTCTCGACCGATCCGATACCGTAGAGGCAGGATACCGAGGCGACGATAATCACATCATCGCGTTCGAGCAGCGCGCGGGTGGCCGAATGGCGCATCCGGTCGATCGCCTCGTTCACGCTCGATTCTTTCTCGATATAAGTGTCGGAGCGCGGGACGTAGGCTTCGGGCTGGTAATAGTCGTAATAGCTGACGAAATACTCGACCGCGTTGTTCGGGAAGAAGCTCTTGAACTCGCCATAGAGCTGGGCTGCGAGGATCTTGTTGGGGGCGAGCACCAGAGCGGGGCGCTGCACCTTCTCGATCACCTTGGCCATGGTGAAGGTCTTGCCCGATCCGGTGACGCCCAGCAGCGTCTGGGTCTTGTCGCCATCCTCTACGCCAGCGACCAATTCAGCAATCGCCGTGGGCTGATCGCCAGCGGGTTCGTAGTCAGAGACAAGTTCGAACCTCTTGCCCGGCATCGACTTTTCGGGCCGCTCGGGGCGGTGGGGGGTAAACTCCTCACCGGTTTCAGGTTCGGCAAGGCCTCTGCGGATCACGAGTTCGGACATGTGAACAGATATGGTACAAAGATTGCCGGTTGTGAAGCACCCTCCACCCGTTTAGCTTCAACTCATATCGACGGAGGAGCTCTCAATGAAATTTTCGAAATTTACCGGCGCGATGGCGCTTGCATCTGCCATCGCACTTTCGGCTTGCGGCAGCGTAGGCGGTGCGGTGGACGCCGACGCGGACGGTGACGGCGAAGTCACCTCTGAGGAAATGGTCGCCGCGGCCGATCAGGTCAGCGACCAGATGAAGCCGTTGCCAGGCCAGTACCGCGCCTCGGTCGAATTCGTCAGCGCCGACATTCCGGGCGCTCCGCCAGAAATGGTCGAGATGATGAGCGGCATGATGAGCCAGAGCCACGAATTTTGCATGACGCAGGAAATGGCCGAAGACGGCTTTGCCGAAGCCATGCAGGAAGGGCGCCGCGACGACAATTGCACCGTCAGCCGCATGACCATCGATGGCGGCCAGATGGATATGGCGATGACCTGCAACGATCCCGATGCCGGTGAAATCAGCATTGCCATGAACGGCAGCGTTTCCCCCACATCTTCGGACATTAACATGGTCACCGAAGGGACCTTCGGCCCGCTCGGCGAAGGCCGGATGGAGATGAATGTAAAGCAAGAACGGATCGGCGATTGCGCCGCAGACGGCGAAGGCTAGGCCGGTTAATCACCACCCTGAGTAAGGGGCGGGGGAGGGCGCGGCCTTCTCCCGCCCTTTTTGTGCCCGCTTTAAAGCCAGAATAGCTGCGCGCGAAACTGCGTAAGAAATTCTGCGGACCAGACGTTGCAGAAATTGCGCCATATCCAGCAGCCACTTTGCGAGTCGAAAGGCAGCGCGCGCCAAAAAGCGCCGAGTCGACACAAGTCACTATGCCTAACACGGGCTAAACAGCGCTGATTTGTAAAGTTAATCATTCGATTTGGAGGGGCTTTTTGCTTAGATTCGCGGGGGTTTCAGCGGCAAACGCGAATCATTGCTCCGTATCGGGTTAGGTCCGCCGTGCTAATTTGTATCTTGGCGCTCACCACCCTGAGCATGACACGCAAATCCTCTCTCCACTTCGTCGACTCTAACAGTCGCCACCGCGCTGAATTGGCTAGGGTCGGGTTCACGCTCGGCCACCATTCAGAAGTGTATGGCGACCTTTCAGAGCTCTCTGTCCACCCGCCGCGCGAAGGCATCATTATTGCCCGCGATACCGCCCAGGAAGGCGGGGTCTCGATGATCCTCGAACGATTGAGCAAGTTGGGGATTTGGTTGCCTTTGATCGCGATCAACACCGATCCGCGTCCCGGCCGCATCGTCGAAGCGATCAAGGCAGGAGCACTCGATTACCTCTCGCTGCCGCTCGATACCGAACGGTTCGAACGCTGCCTCAACCGGATCGAGAAAGAGGCCGAAGTGTTCGGCGCTGCTCGCCGCCGGATGATCGAGGCACGCGACCGGATATCCAGTCTTTCAGCCCGCGAACGCGAAGTGCTCGAATGGCTGTCCGAAGGCAGCAGCAACAAGGTCATCGCCCGCGAACTCGATATCAGCCCGCGCACGGTCGAAATCCACCGCGCCAATATGATGCACAAGCTGGGCGCGCGCCACGCCGCCGAAGCGGTGCGGTTGAAACTCGAAGCAAAGCTTGAGCCCAAGATCGAGATCTAGGCTGCGCTTGAGCGCCTTGCCCACAGAAATCGGGCATAGGGATAGCCCCGTTCTCGGTGGGCGACCCTAACTCACCCCGGTGCCCGCACGGCCCTGACATTCCCTGATGTCGGGGCCGTAAAGTATCTGGCGTAGATTTCCGCTCGATTACCGGAGCGCTTGGATTGGCAGCCGGTGACTAGCGGCAGAAGCTCGTATCGCCGGCAGTGCCTTCCAGATGGAAGTGATCCTCATGCGCGCGGTTGTATTCCGGGCCGAGCACAGTGCCAAAACGCTTGCAGGCGCTGCGATGGACGACGCGCAGGAACTCGCGCTCCGCCGCGCTGCCGCCATTCCAGTCACCCGTCAGCGTGATCCGGCGGCCATCCTCGAGCACAAAGCCCGACACATCGATGGCTTCTGCGCTGGCATGGGCAGAGCGGCGGCTCGAACCTGCGACGTTGCGGCAGGCATAACTGCCCATAGTCTCGATCCGGGCGAGCGGACTGCCAAGGATTTCACGCGCAGCGCGATCAACGCCAAAGCGCGCCCATTCGGAGAATGTGCTGGCCACGCGGCATTGCACCGGGCCGATATTGCTGACCCCGAATTGCGAGCGGTCGCCCGCCAGCGCGGCCAGTTGCACCGTGCCAAGCCGGTTGCATCCGGGCGCTGCGTAAGTGTCAGGCAGGGCCTCGAACCGTGCGCCGGTTGACGACAGATCAGTTAGGCAGGCGGCATCCTCAGGCCGTGACATCAGTCGCTGCGGCGCGTTGGCAAGGCGGCGCGGCTGTGTGCGGGCCGGGGCTGGCCGGCTTGCGGGCTGGCTGGCGGAACTGGTCCGCGCAGAGCCGGCCGACGACGCTTCGCCGCTGCCTGCAGGGATCAGTGATCCGCAGCCGGAAAGCGCGAGCGCAGCGGCCATCGGCGCCAGAATTCGGAGAGTTCCCAAGTGCTTCATACTTAGGGATATCTACGATGGATTGGTTAATGCGGGGGGAAGGGTTAGCGTTAACCAAATCCTACTTCGCGTCTAGGTGAAGCCTCGTAAAGGGGCCTAGGGCAGTTCCTCGGCGACCTGTTCCCACAGCTCGATCTTCACGCCATTGGGGTCGAGGATCCATGCAAATTTGCCATAACCTTCATCCGCGGTGTCGAGCACGTCGACATCGCGCGATTTCAACACTTCGACAAATCCGTCGAGGTCGGCAACGCGCAGGTTGATCATGAAGCCTGCCGTTCCGGGCTTCATATAGGCATCATCCTTGAAGTGGCTGATGAGCGAATAGGGGTTCTTCTTAGGTTCGTCGGCCCATGCGAATTGCGGTCCGTATTCGCCGTCCACGCCCAGCTTTTCGCGATACCATGCACGGGTCGCCTCAGGGTCTGCAGCGACGTAGAAGACGCCTCCCAATCCGGTGACGCGCGGTCCAGAGTTCTCGCTCATTCCTCAATCTCCCTCTTGCGAGGCGCAGCATGACGCAAGGCCCGCGAGTAGGAAAGATCAAAAACGCGTCGTGAAGCGGATAACGCTGTCGGGTAGCGCGTCGAGCAGCGCGATCTCGACAAGCTTGTCAAAACCGGTGAGCACCATCAGTCCGACCAATAGGAGCGCTCCGCCAAACAGCGGCTTTCCGTATTTCGCCACCAAGTTGAGGGTCTTGCGCCGCTCGCCCAGCGCCTTGCGCGAACCATAGGCGAAGGCGAGCACGCTGGTCGCCACGCCAAGGCCGAAGATCAGGAAGATGAGGAAGCTCGAGGCAAGGTTCTCACCCTGACTGGTCGCAGCAATCGCAACGCCCAAAGTCGGCCCGACACACGGAGCCCAGACCACGCCGAGCAGCAGGCCCACCGCGAACTGTCCGTGCCAGCCTTCGCCGCTTAGCCCCGCCAGCCGCCGATTGCCAAAGTTCGCAACCGGAGCCGCCGCAGCGCTGAGCGCGACTTGCGCTTGCGGGACCAGCAGAACCACGCCTGCCATCGCAAGCAGACCTCCGGCCATTAGCCGCACAAACTGTTCATTGATGCCCAGCGAATAGCCAAAGGCGATCACGGTGAACCCGAAAAGGGTGAAGCTCGTCACCAACCCGCCTGCGAGCGCGAGCGGGCCAAAGCGGCTCTTGCCCAGCGCCGATGCGACCAGGATCGGCACCAGCGGCAACACGCAGGGGTTGAGGATCGTCACCAGTCCGGCGACGAAGGATAGAAAGCCGCTTGCCAGCATGACCGGTTAGAGCGCGTCCAGCACCAGACGGCGAAGGCGCGTGCGGTCGGTTTCGGCGATCGAGCGCGCACTTTCTTCCATCCCGTTGAACACCAGGATTGTCGATTGGCGGGGGATGCGGTGGGCGCGCAGGAAGTCCTTCTCTTGGTCAAAGTTGACCTTCACAAACAGCACATCAGCGCTCGCGTGCTCCTGCCGCAACTCGTCCATGATCGGAGCCTGCGCGCGGCAGGTTGGGCACCAATTGGCATAGACATCGACCACGATGGTCTTGCCCTTCTTCTGCGCCATCATGAACTCCGCCTCGTCATAGGTCTGCCAACCGGCGGTGGAGACCTGCGCGTTCAATTGCATGACACCGACGACCAGCGCGCCGATGACGGTGAGAAGGAGGAAGAGGCGGGTCATGTGCGATGGGCTCCAATAAGGGGACCAGCAAAAGGGCCGGTCATTCATTCCCTTATTCGCGGCGCACACACTCGCGGTTACAGCTGCTGGCCGCATTCTGTTGCCTGCCGGAGAGAGCCCTAGGCTGTGCGGTTTTCGCCCCCTCTTCCTGCGCCAGCCTTGCTCACCGCGACAATTGCGATCCATGCCGCGATGAAGCCCGGCACGATCTCGTACAGCCCTTCGCCGCCAAGCATGCTCGCATTGAGGCCGAGCGCGATCCAGCCGCCGGTCACCACTGCGCCAGTCACCAGACCCGCGACCGCACCTGCACCGGTGATCCCGCGCCATGTCAGCGCCAGGATGATGAGCGGGCCGAATGCCGCTCCGAACCCTGCCCAGGCGTTCGCCACCAGCCCCAGCACCTGACTGTCCGGATTGCTCGCCATCACGATCGCCGCAACCGCGACCAGCGCGACGCAGATCCGCCCGACATTCACCGCCTCGCGTTCAGAGCATTGTTTGCGCAGGAACAAGCGGTAGAAATCCTCGGTCAGCGAGCTGGACGCGACCAGCAATTGCGAAGAGATCGTGCTCATAATAGCCGCCAGCAGCGCTGCGAACAGGAAGCCGGTGACAAGCGGGTGGAACAGCAATTCGGCCAGGATGATGAAGATCGTCTCCGCATCCTCGACCACGATCCCGTTTGCCTCGGCATAGCCGCGCCCGGCGATCCCCATCGCCACAGCTCCGATCAGCGAGATACCCATCCAGCTGAGGCCATAGGTGCGTGCGCGCGCGACCTTCTCGACCGTGTCGATCGCCATGAAGCGCACGATGATATGCGGCTGCCCGAAATAGCCGAGCCCCCATGTCACTGCGCTGATGAAGCCCAGCAGCGTGACCCCTTCGGTCAGGCTGAGGAACCCCTCCACCGGCACGGTGGAGAGCGACGCGCCGCCATCCCCGCCGCTGCCGAACAGCACCACCAGCGGCATGATGACAAGCGCCAGCATCATGATGATGCCTTGGACAAAGTCGGTCAGGCTGACCGCCAGAAACCCGCCCACCATCGTATAGGCCAGCACGATCCCGGCGGTGATGAGGATGCCTAGCATGTAGTCCGACAGCCCCGTATCGGGCAGCGCTCCGGCAAAGGCGGTTTCGAACAGCTTGCCTCCGCCAACCAGCCCTGCGGCGGTGTAGACCGCGAAGAAGGCCACGATCACAATCGCGCTGATGACCCGCAGATTGGTGCCTTGGCCAGGGAAGCGGTTGGCGAGGAACTGCGGGATGGTGAGTGCATTGCCGTAGCTCTCGGTCTGTTCGCGCAGCCGAGGCGCAACCACGATCCAGTTGACCACGGCACCGGCGAACAGCCCGATCCCGATCCACGCTGCGCTCAAGCCAGTCAGGTAGAGCGCGCCGGGTAGGCCGAGCAGCAGCCACCCCGACATGTCGCTCGCCCCGGCAGAGAGCGCCGCGACCGAAGGCGGCAGATTGCGTCCGGCGAGCAGGTAACCCGCGGAGTCCGAGGTCGATTTGCGCCATGCGTAAAGCCCGATGGCGATCATGGCGATGAAGTAGAGGGCGAGGCTGGCAAGTGTGGCTGTGTTCATGAGTCGAGCCGACTATCAGGCCCGGCCCCGCATGGCCACCATGACACCCTTCGGCCCCGAGACATGGACCGCACAAGTGGGGTCTTTGAAAAACTCTCCTCCCCTCGCAATCGCGCAGAATTCCGCCATCGCGAGAGGGTGAAGCCGGTGACGGGTGTAACCTTTCAACTTTGCCCGCCTGACCCAGCGGATCGCGCTGCAAGAAGTGCGCGCACGCGGGCCGAAAGACGCGAAGGTGAAAGCGAGGCGGTGCCATGCACTAAGGCCTAGCGCGGGAGGGCGCTGTAGGAAAATGCGCTCGGCCCGTCACCTCGCTGTCCTCGCACCCGGGTTACGCGGGCATTTCGAGCCAGTAGAATTCGAACCTGTCGACCGACGATCCGAAATATTGCCGGTGGTCCAGATATTCCTGCGACTGCTGGACCTTCGCAAACCCGTCAACATCACTCCATTCAACGAACGTGATCTGTCCCGGAGCGCCGGGCGGTGAGTTATGAGCCTCCATCGATGGCGCGCGCATCTTGTACACGAACCGTCCGCCAGCAGCCCGCACCGCTGGTTCGATGCCGTCGAGATAGCGGTCGTAATCCGCTGAATTCTCAGCATCGAGCCACGCGACCACGACGGTGTAATGCTTGTCCGAGCGGAACTGGAGAGAGATGTCCTCCTCCAGTTCCAGATTGTACAATCTCAGTTCGTCCCAGCCTTGTGGACGCATGGCTTCGATTTCGGGCAGATCAGGCCGGACCGAAAATTGGTCGAACGCTGCCTGGCTGGGCCATGAGAAGAAGATGAAGCCGCCCGGATCATATTCGCTGACAACCTTTTGGCGGACATTGAGCTGGCCAAGACGGCGGAAACCCAGCTCTTCTGCCGGTGGCACAGCAGTGCGATAATATTCGGCGCGGGCATCGGCGGCATCGGCGCGGGCCTCCGGTGCGATCAGCTGCAACACTTCGCCGCGCTTAAGTTCGACCGAAAAGCTGCGATGCGCGGGCGCTTCCTCGGCGTCTGAAGGTCCGGAGGCGGAGGCGTGGGCAAGACCTGTCGGTGCGAGCATCAGCGCAGTGATTGCCGCAAGTGTGATTGAGCGTTTGGGGGAGAAAAATTCGGGGTGGGGCATGGTAGTGATCCAGACATTCGGTTGATTTGCGCACCATGAACGCCCGCAATTCGAATGTATCGGCTAGAATTTGCCTATGAATGGTGCAAAAACGTTCCAATGGATGACGGGCAGCTGCACGATTGGGATGATTATCGCTTGATCCTGGCGCTGGCGCGTTCGGGAACATTGCGGACCGCTGCCGCTTCGCTTGGCCTGACCCATACAACCGTCTCGCGGCGTCTCGCGGCGATTGAGGCGCGGTGCGGAAAACTGTTCGAAAAGCAACCCGGCGGGTATCTGCCAACCGCGCTTGGCGAGGCGCTTATTGATGTTGCGCAGCGCATGGAGGAACTGGTGCTTGCCGGAGCGCGGCATCAGCGGGCAGCCGATACCGGCCTGTCGGGGGCGATCAATGTGTCCTTGCCGGAACCGATCGCACAATATCTTCTGACAGAAGACCTCTTTGAATTCGCCGCCGCGCATCCGGACATCGAATTGAAGATCGGAACCAGCATCCGGTTCGTCGATCTCGACCGGCTTGAAGCGGATGTGGTGATCAGGGGAGCGCAGGAGCCGCCCGGCCATCTGGTCGGCAGGCGCCTGTTCCCCACTTGTGTGACCTATTACGCCGATCGCGATTACCTTGCCTCAACCCGCCGTGAAGATCTGCGCTGGATTGCCCCTGCATCTGACGGGATGTGGCCCGATTGGCGTGAGAGATCGCCCTATCCCGATGCGCCCGTTTCGATCGTGATTGACGACATCATTGCCAGACACCGAGCTCTGGTAAAGGGCATGGGGTTGGGGCGCGGCGCCTGTTTCATGGCCGATCCCGAACCCGGCCTTGTTCGGCTAACCACAGCCGCCCCGGTTCCGCAGCAGGATCTGTGGGTGCTCACTCACCCGGACTTGCGGCACACGCCCCGCATCCGCGCCTTGATGGATTTCATCGTCGGCGCGATGGCGGATAAGCGCGATTTGGTGCTGGGGCGGCGGCCCGAAGCGGGTGAACTGAAATAGGGAGGCGGTGGCGCGGTTAAGCGCCAGACCTATCCTTCCTTCTTACGATTCCTTCTTGCGCCGTGCCTTCTTGCGCTCATGCGGGCACAGCAGCGTCTTGCGCAGACGGATGCTATGCGGCGTCACTTCGACCATTTCGTCGGTGTCGATATAGGCGATGGACTGCTCAAGGCTCATGCGGCGCGGCGGGGTCAGGCGGATGGCGTCGTCCTTGCCGGTCGAGCGGACGTTGGAGAGCTGCTTGGCCTTCATCGGGTTGACCTCGAGATCGTCCGGCTTGGCGTTTTCGCCGATGATCATGCCTTCATAGACCTTCATCGACGCGCCCACGAACAGCTCGCCGCGCTCTTCAAGCATGTTGAGCGCGTAGGCGTTGCTCTCGCCGTCGCCGTTGGAGATCAGCACGCCGTTGCTGCGACCGTCGATGGGGCCGCGATAGGCGTCATACTTTTCGAACAGACGGTTCATGATGCCGGTGCCGCGCGTGTCGGACAGGAATTCACCGTGATAGCCGATCAGTCCGCGCGAAGGGGCGGAGAAGGTGATGCGGGTCTTGCCGACGCCAGAGGGGCGCATCTCGGTAAGGTCGGCCTTACGCTTCTGCATCTTTTCGACAACGGTGCCCGAGTGTTCATCATCCACGTCGATGACGACGGTTTCGAACGGTTCGGTGCGCTTTCCGTCTTCTTCGCGGAACAGCACGACCGGGCGGCTGATGCCAAGCTCGAAGCCTTCGCGGCGCATCGTTTCGATGAGCACGCCCAGCTGGAGCTCGCCGCGGCCTGCGACTTCGAAAGCGTCCTTGTCGTCGGCTTCGGTGATGCGGATAGCGACGTTGGTTTCAGCTTCGCGCAGCAGACGGTCGCGGATCATGCGGCTGGTGACTTTGCTGCCTTCGCGTCCGGCGAGTGGGCTGTCATTGACCGAAAAGCGCATGGCGAGCGTGGGGGGATCGATCGGCTGTGCAGCAATCGGCGTGCTGACTGCGGGATCGCAGATCGTGTTCGACACGGTCGCCTTTTCCAGGCCGGCCAGCGCGATGATGTCACCGGCGCGGGCGGTTTCAACCGGAACGCGGTCCAGCCCGTCAAAGCTCATCAGCTTGGTCGCTCGGCCGACTTCGACGACTTTGCCGTCCATATCGATTGCGTGGATCGGATCGTTGACCTTGAGCGTGCCCGACTGGACACGGCCGGTGAGCACGCGGCCCATGAAATTGTCGCGGTCAAGCAGGGTGGCGAGGAAGGAGAAGGGGGCTTCCACTTCCAGACCCGGTTCCGGCACGTGATCGACGATCAGGTTGAAGAGCGGGCCAAGATCGCCCTCGCGCGCGGTTTCATCGCTGCTGGCATAGCCATCGCGGCCCGAGGCCCAGAGCGAGGGGAAGTCGAGCTGTTCGTCATTGGCGTCGAGCGAGGCGAACAGGTCGAACACTTCGTCGAGCACTTCCTGCGGGCGGCCATCGGGGCGGTCGATCTTGTTGACGACAACGATGGGTTTGAGGCCGAGCGCCAGAGCCTTGCCGGTAACAAACTTGGTCTGCGGCATTGCGCCTTCCGCGCTATCGACCAGCAGGATGACGCCATCGACCATGGAGAGGATGCGCTCAACCTCCGCGCCGAAATCGGCGTGGCCGGGCGTGTCGACGATGTTGATGCGGGTCACGTCGCCGGACGGGCCTTCCCATTCGACGCTGGTGCATTTGGCAAGGATGGTGATTCCGCGCTCTTTTTCCAGATCGCCCGAATCCATCGCGCGCTCTTCGATGCGCTGATTCTCACGATAAGTGCCCGATTGGCGGAAAAGCTGGTCAACCAGTGTGGTTTTTCCGTGATCGACGTGCGCGATGATAGCGACATTGCGCAGGGAGGAGGGTGATTTGGACATTCGGATCTTTCGGCGATGCGAGGCGCGCCATGGCAATGGGCTACGGCGTTAGGCAAAAGGATTTCGGGTGCGATGCTGCAACGCAGCAGCGCGCGCCTAGCGCAGAGCGTGTCTAACGGCAAGGTGTAGCGAAACAGCGATGACAGCGACCGTCAGGTGCAATTGCGCATAAGTATCGAATCTAGTATTGTTTGCCGGACAATCGAGGGGGGATCGATGACGGGCAATAATCCGGGTGACAATATTCCTGACGCCGCGCAATCTGGCGCCGCTTCTGCTGAAGATGGCGAAGAAGCCGCGACTGCCCAGCAAGTAACGCTCGCCACGATCATAATCTTTGCGATCGTCGCAATTGTCCTGGTCGTCAACGGCTTGGCATTGTACAATTCGCTGTCCCAAAATTGGGAGGGCGGCGGCTGGTCGGTGATCGCTTGGACGGCAAACGGCCTTGCGGGCTGGTCTGCGATTACCGCGTTGCTGGGCTCGCTCGCATCGGCGGTCATCCTGATTTTTACAGAGGCGCATCGCAAGAGCAACCTGATGATCTGGCTGGGCCTGACATTCGGGGTGGCCTTGCTGCTGTCGGTCATAAACTTCTACCACTCGACCAATTTTGAGCCGCAGGCTGAACGCCAAAGCCCTGCTGCGAAGATCGGAAGCACTGACAATCTGCCGGGATGTTTGCTGGAGGATGCGCCTGCGGGGCTGCGTGATGATGAACGCAGCGCATGGCGGCAGGAATGCCGGATTGGCAAAGCGCAGGAATTTCGAGACACGCTTTCGAGTTTCTGGAAAGCGCTGCTGGCATGGTTGATCGCGTCGCTCGGGTCGCTTTTTGTGCGACGGACCAAGCCTGCGCAAGCGGTCAGAGAAAAACTGCAAGAACTGCGGGCCAGCGGCAATTAGGGGGTAGGAGACAGCACATGAGATCGCTGAAAACAGGGCTGCGCTTGCTGGCCGGGGTGGCTGCACTGCCGCTATTGTTCGGGCCGGCACAGGCTGCGGCGCAGGCCCGGAACGTTGAGATGTCTGTCGAATGGCGTCACGCCGACGCCCGCCCGTTTGAGATACGTTTCAAGGGCGAGAACGGTGCAGACAGGATCAAGAGTACATCCGTGACTGCGCAGGGAGCGGAAACCATCGTTGCGAGGAGCGCCGGTGGCGGACAGGATAGGCGGCTCGTTCTGCGTCTCTATTATGGCAATGATTACGCCATTCTTGCTCCCGTTCGGCTAGCGCCCGGGCAAAAGACTGCAAATCTCGTTCTCGGTTCGCGTCAAAGAATATGCACTTTAGATGTGTCGGAGGAATTGCGGCGAGACATGAACCGCAATCGCAACCGGCATATCGAATTGCTCGATGCAATCATCAGTGCCCTCAGAAGCTATGACACCGAATGCCGCAATGAGGGGCCCGCAGAACGGGCGAGTTTCGCGGAAACGATCCTGACCGGTGTGCGGTATTACGCGCGCCTGCCTGGTGGTGCTCTCAATATCACCCATTTTGCCGAAGAGTTGATCAGCGATCCTGTCCAACGCGCATCACTTGCCAGTCAGTTCCGGACCAGTGAAGCGTTGCAAGCGGTTGCATTTGTCAACGCGCTCTACACCGCGGGAGACACAGATGAGGAGCTCTTGCGCGCTGCAACCGGCGAATTGGTTTTGCTCGCTGACACCGGGGACCTGTCAGATGCGTTTGCTCAGTTGGACTGGGGCCGTTCGACTTATGAAGGCCATCTGCTCAACTTTGAATTCACCGATACGGTCAGATTTATCGAAAACGCGGCCCTTGATGATGATGCGATCTTTGCCGAAGCGCAGGCCAGGGTGCAGCGTTTTGCCAACATTGCCGAAGCACCCGAAGGGTCACGCGAGGCGATGGCCTTTGCAAATTCGAGCCTTGATCCGGCGCTTCTCACTTCGCTTGAGCAGCGAACACTTGACCTGCGCGATTATTTCGAACGTCGCCAAACCGAAGGCTCGCAATCTTCCGGGCCGTCGATTGAGCCTAACGCGCCGGATGCGCCCGGCGTGACTGACTCACCCACCATTTTGCTGCAAGATCAGCCGGCTGGGGAAGGCGAGTTGTCGGATTCTATCCTGCAAGCCTCCCCTGTCGATCTGGGTTCCGGAAACTTCGAAACCGGGAGCAGCACGATCGTTTCTCCTTCGCTGCAAGACGCCTTGAACGCCGGAGCGTTTGACAATCTGAGCCAAATTGCAGCCGAAGCAGCGATGGCTGATGGTCCACTTTAAGCGGATGTGTTGGCGCAATTTGGCCCCGGTCCTGTATTCGGGTGAAGGCGAATGGCTGGCGTAACCGCGATAGAGCCGCGTTCTGTGTCAGATCTGGCGACGCTACGGCATCCAGCCTTTGTGATGGCTTTGGATGAGTGCTTCGCAATTTGACGAGCAATTTCGACTGACCGACGCATCGCTAATTGATGAAGAGGGCGTGCCCCTTGCCCGCGTTCGCCCGCCCCGATTCAGGTGTGACGGTGTTGCAACAATACCTCTTATCCCACGCGATTCTGCGGCTTTGCGGCTTGTCGGGTCTGATACAACTGCCTATCACAAGCGTTAATCGAAGCTGATCGGAAGAGCATCTGGGGATGCGCATTCTAAATTCCGGCTGCGTTCGAGGGGATTTGAGGAGAGAATTTCCATGCGTTCCATTAATGCCGGCGCCGCCGGGTCGTTCCGTTTCAGCCTGCTCGCAGGTGCCGCGGGTTTCGCACTGCTCGCGCCTGGCGCAGCCTTTGCGCAAGACACTGACAATGAAGATGGCCCTGATGCGGGTGAAACCACCAGCAGCAACGTCATCATCGTTACCGCTTCCAAGCGTGAAACCACGCTTCAGGAAACGCCGATCTCGGTCAGCGTGACCAGCGGTGAAACGCTCGAAAACGCGCAGATCCGCGACGTTCTCGACCTTCAGACGGTTACCCCGTCGCTCCGCGTCAGCCAGCTTCAGACAGCTTCGGCATCGACCTTCATCATTCGCGGTTTCGGTAACGGCGATAACAACTTCGGTATCGAGCCTTCGGTCGGCGTCTTCATTGACGGCGTGTTCCGTTCGCGCTCTGCCGGCGCCCTGTCCGATCTTCCCAATGTGCAACGCATCGAAGTTCTGAACGGCCCGCAATCGACGCTGTTCGGTAAGAACGCATCTGCCGGCGTCATCTCGGTTGTGACGCGTGAGCCGCAGTTCACTTTTGGCGGCGCGATTGAAGCGACTTACGGAAACTTCAACGCGATGACGCTGAAAGGCGACATCACCGGTCCGATCAGTGATAACATCGCCTTCTCGATCGACGGCAGCTACAACCGCCGCGACGGTTACGGCACGATCGTCAACCTCGACGAAGAGATCAACGACCGCGATCGTTACTCGGTACGCGGCCAGCTCTTGATTGAGCCGAGCTCCGATTTCCGCATCCGTGCAATCGCCGATTATTCGAAGATTGACGAAGTTTGCTGCACCGTCGGCAATCTCGTCAATGGTCCGACCGGACCCGGAATCGGCGCCGTAGGCGGCCAGATCCCGACCGACTTTTTCGGCCGCGAAGTGTTCCTTAACTTCGTGCCTGAAAACGAAGTGAAGAATTATGGCGGTTCGGTTCAGATGGACTGGGAAACCGGCCCGCTGTCGCTGACCTCGATCACGTCCTATCGTGAGCTGGACAACAACTTCCTCACCGACATCGACTTCACCAGCGCGGATATCGCCACCGAAACCCGTGCGCAGCAGGTCGAAACCTTCACTCAGGAACTGCGGATCGCGTCCGATTTTGACGGCCCGATCAACTTCCTGCTTGGCGGCTTCTACTTCGATGAATCGATTGCTCAGCAGAGCGCGATCCAGAACGGCAGCCAGATCCGTAACTTCTTCGAGATTCTTGCTGGCGAGAACCCCGTTGCAGTTCTGACCGGTCAGCCGACGCTGTTCAACGGGCTTGAGCAGTCCTTCGGCTTCCCGCAGGAAACGATCTTCAACACGCCGCTGCTGACGCAGGAAGTGTTCTTCATGAACAACACCGCATGGTCGGTGTTTGGTACGGTTGATTTCGAACCGGTTGAGGGCCTCGTTCTGACGGGCGGCTTCAACTACACCGACGATGAAAAGGACTTCGGTCTTTCGCAGCAGAGCTTTGACCCGCTGGCGCAGGTCAACTTTGTCGATGCCTTCATCACGCAAGCAACCGCGCTCAACCCGGGTTTGCCGACCGTCACTGATCGTGCCGGATTCCAGGCGCTTCCGGCTGCGGTTCAGGCTGGCCTGCTGGCCGCTGCGACCGATCCGGCGCAGAACCCGCTGCTGGGTCTGGCCGCGTTCCAGTTCCAGCCGCCGTTCCTGAACTTCCCGAACTCGGTTGAGCCGGGCATCACCAATGATGACGAGTTCACCTATCTGCTGCGCGCATCGTACGAGATCTCTCCGGAGGTCAACGTCTATGCGAGCTACTCGACAGGCTTCAAGGCAAGCTCGATCAACCTGTCGCGCGATAGCCGTCCTTCGAACCTCGATTTCCTCGCAGGTCCGGGTGGTTCGACTTTCGCTGCGCCTGACTCGGCGATCATCAATGCCGGTCTGGCCGTGCCGAACCTCGTTTCGGGTTCGCGCTTTGCCGGTCCGGAAGAAACCGAAGTCTACGAAATCGGCGTTAAGGGCCAATGGGACGGCGTCGGTATCAACATCGCTTTGTTCGACCAGTCGATTGAAGGCTTCCAGAGCTTTGCCTTCACCGGCACCGGCTTTGCGCTGCGCAATGCAGGTAAGCAGTCGGTTCGCGGCTTCGAAATGGATGCGACAGTCGTTCCGACCGATGGTCTGGTCCTGACCTTTGCGATGACGCATCTTGATCCGCTGTTCGACGACTTCCCCGGAAGCGTTCTTGGCGATCTTTCGGGCGTGCGTCCGGCGGGTATCCCGTCGATCGCGATTTCGACTTCGGCGACCTACACGCATGAATGGGATAGCGGCACCGCACTGGTGACGCGCATCGACTACAACCATGAAAGCAACACGCCGATCAATAACGGCCTGCCGACTTTCGGCCCGAACAATTTCAGCCGCGAAGTGAACCTGGTCAACGGTTCGATGACGCTCAAGCTGAACAACGGTCTGGAAGTCGGTATCTGGGGTCGTAACCTGCTCGATGCCGAGTACATCACGACCATTTTCGACAGTGTGGCACAGGCCGGTTCGGTTTCGGGTTACCCCAACCAGCCGCGCACTTATGGTGGCCTCGTCCGCTTCAAGTTCTGATCCTAACGGACTAGAATTGCACAGTAAAAAGGGGCCTCGCCAGCAATGGCGGGGCCCCTTTTGCATGCGCTGTCACAGCAGCGCCGTCCGCCTTATCAACTTTTGAATTTGCCTCTGCGTCCGCAAAGGGGCAATCTGCATGGTCAGAGGGCAGCGGCTGCGCATGAGGGGTGCGCGTAAAACCCGCCGCTGTCTCAAGTCAGGGGGACTGATATGAGCATTGATATTGGACGCGTGTTTTCGAATACGTGGGAGATGATAAAGCAGCGTTTCTGGCTGCTGCTGGCGCTATGGGCGGTCTTTTTCGCGGTGCAGATAGTGTTCTCCATCGTCTTCACCATTGTAGGCGGCGGATCGATTGCCGCTTTGGGTGCTGCTGCGGGAGGTGGCGGTGATGCTGCACTGCTGGGCGGGCTAGGGATCGGGGCGATCCTGCTGATGATCGTCTTCTACGTCGCCTACATCCTGATCGCTCTGGCGCAGCAATGTTCGATGTCGGAAATGGCATCGCCGCTGGACAAGCCGGAATTTGGTCAGGCCTTCACCAACGGCTTTCGCGCGGCACCGACGCTGCTCGGACTGTTTGCGCTGTTGATCGCCGCCTATATCGGTTTTGCGATCGTCGGCTTGATCGTGGGCTTCATCCTCGCGTTCCTGGGCGATATCGGAGGATTGCTCTTCGGCCTTCTGGCTTTCGCTGCGATCATCTATTTCGCGGTCCGGCTCAGCGTGATCATTCCGGTCATCGCGGTCGACAAGGTGCGCAATCCGATCACAGCCATCACAAAGACGTGGAACATGACCGCAGGCAAGTTTCTGCCCATTCTGGTCATCTACCTCATCATGATCGGTGTCGCTTTGCTGGTGGTCGGCCTTCCGGTCTTCCTGATGCTGGGCTCGATTGGAGCGATGGCCATGGGCGGTGATCCGGCGGCTGCCGGGGGAGCTATTATGGGCGTTCTGGGCGGATTTTTCCTGATCTTCCCGCTGTTCATCATCTTCTCGATTTTCAGCGTGACGCTCGTTTCGTGCCTTCACGCCGAAGTGACCGACAGCACCGCTGAAAAAGCGCAGGACACGTTCAGCTGATAGGCTGAAGTGAACGGGGATAACGCTCCCGCTGTTGCTAAAGCTCTCTAAGAGCCTGCGCCGGTTTGGCGCGCAGCAGCGGGAGTGATCCTCCCAGCGCAAAGGCGAGCACCATCGCAAGGCCAAGGCCGAGAACGCTGAGCACCGCGCCCCAATCGGGCAACCAGTCAAATTCGAACAGCTGCGTGATAATCACCCAGCCCAGCGCCGATCCCAGCGCCAGCGCCACCAGCGCGAGGCTGGCTGCGATCAGGCCATATTCGGCCAGTTGCAGGCCAAGGATCTGCCGCCTGCTTGCGCCCATGACCCGCAGGACGACTGTGTCATAGGTCCGCGCCGCGCGCGCCGCTGCAATCGCTCCCATCAGCACCGCAAGCCCTGCCAGCACCGCCACAGCAGCCGCCGCAAGGGTCGCAAGTCCGACCTGTTCGAGAATGACCCGCGCCTGGCTGAGCACTTCGCCCACTTCGATCACCGAGCTGGAGGGATATTCGCGCACCAGCGAGCGCAGCAGCTCGCCGCGCGCCGCGACGCCTGCATCGCTGTCTGCGCTGTCGGGCAGGTCGATAGTCGCCGCCAGCTTGTGCGGGGCGTCCGATATGGCGTTGCGGGAGAAGACCATGATGAAGTTGAAACCCATCGTCTCCCAGTCGATCTCGCGCGTATTGGCGATCCGCGCGGTGCGCTCCGATCCGAGAATGCCGATGGTGAGCATGTCGCCCACTTCGAGCCCCGCTGCCTCGGCAAAATCCTTGTCGATCGAGACCAGCGGCTCGCCTGCATGATCCGCATCCCACCACTCGCCGTCGATCACGCGGCTGCCTTCGGGCGGTGCGTCGGCATAGGTGAGCCCGCGTTCTCCGCGCAAAGCCCATGCGCCTTCGGGGATTTCTTCAAGGTCTGCGGTGCGCTGCATCGCGCCTTCGGGGCCGAACGCCAGCACTGATCCGCGCAATGTCGGGACAGCGCGGATCGTGGCGTCGGGGAAGGGGGTTTCGACCAGCTCGAAAAAGCGCTCCTCGCCCTCGGTCGGGACGTCGATCACGAAATAGTCGGGCGCGGATTGGGGGACGCGGGTCTGGATATTGCCGTCAATCGCGCTCTGGATGGAGGCGAGCAGGACGAAGGAAGCAAGACCGAACCCGAGCGCGGTCACAAGCGCTCCGGTCGGCGCTCCGGGACGATAGATATTGGCGAGCGCCGAACGCAGCAGCGGGTTGGAGGGGCGCGGCAATCTGCGCGCCACATATTGCAGCAGCAGACCAAGCCCTGCGAGCAGCGCCAGCGCGCCTCCCGCAGCGATCAGGAACCCGCCCGAAAGCATCGGCTGCGCGGTTGTGAGCAAAGCCAGCGCACAGATCGCGGCGATGCCGATGCCGGTGGCAAGCAAAGCGCGCTTGTCGCGGGCGAGCGGCACGATCCGGCTGCGCATCAGCGCCATGGCCGGAAAACTGCGCGCGCGCAGCAAAGGCGCGGCGGCAAAGGCAAAGGCGACCAGCATTCCGTATGCGCCCGCGAGCAGGAGCGGCGCAGGTTCGATCACAAAACCGCTTTCAACCGGGAGCAACCCGTCGAGCGCCATACCGAGCAAAGGCGTCACCAGCACACCCGCTGCGAGGCCAAGAAAGCTTCCCGCGAACGCAGCGACAGCGATCTGGATCGCATAGACCCGCACAATGTCGCGCGACGATGCACCCAGAACTTTGAGCGTGGCGATGCTCGCGCGCCGCTGATCGAGATAGGAGGAGACGCCGCCCGCGATCCCGATCCCTGCAATGACCAAAGCTGCGAGGCCCACCAGCGTCAGAAAATCGCTCATCTGCGAGACAAAGCGGTCTGCACCGGGCGAGGCGCGGTCGCGATTGCGGAAGTCGAAACCGGCATTGGGGAAGGCTTCGGTGAGGGTTTCCTCGACTGTCTCGGGGTCAGCGGACTGGTTGTCGAAAGCGATGCGGTATTTGCTCTGATAGAGCGATCCGGGTTGTAGCAATCCGGCCTCTACCGGCACAGACTTCGCCACCAGCACAGTCGGGCCAAGCTGGAAGCCTTCGGACAAGCGGTCAGGTTCGGTCTCGATCACGCCCGCTGCGCGCATGGTCATGGTGCCGACGCGGAATGTCTCACCCACTTCGATGTCTAGCCGGTCGAGCGCGCCTTGCGCCAGATAGGCCTCATTGCCGCTTGGCGCGGTGCGTGTCTCTCCGCCAGTGACGGTGAAGGTTCCGTAGAGCGGCCAGCGTTCATCGACGGCTTTGAGTTCGACCGGAGCGGCGGCGTCATCGGTGCTGGCCATCGCCTGCATCCGGTAGCCGCCGGAATAGGTGCCGTGTTCCTCGAAAGCGGCCAGTTCGTCCGCATCAAAATCGCGCTGCCAGACTTCGACTTCGAGATCGCCGCCGAGCAATTCCTGCCCGGAAGACTGCAACTCGCGTTCGATCGAAGCGGTCAGCGTGCCAATCGCGGCGAGCGCTGCGGTGCCGAGGAAAATGCACACCAGCAGCAGCCGCAGCCCCTTGAAGCGCGCATTGAGGTCGCGCCGGGCAATTTGCCACGCTGCGCTCCAGTTGAGGCCGTGGGAGGCAGTGTCAGCGCTCACTCGGCGGCTTCCTGCACCGCACTGGTGTCGTTCTTTGTGTCGGAGACGATCACGCCGTCCGCCATGGTCAGCACCCGCTCGCATTTCGCGGCAAGACTGGCGTCGTGGGTGATGATGAGCAGGGTCGCGCCTGTCTCTGCGCGGCGCGCGAAGAGCAGGTCGACGATCTCCTCACCCGTTGCGACGTCGAGATTGCCGGTCGGCTCATCGGCGAAGATCAGCTGCGGGCGCGGCGCGATGGCGCGGGCGATGGCAACGCGCTGCTGCTCGCCGCCCGAAAGCTGGGTGGGGTAGTGGCCGGTGCGATGGCCCAGACCGACCGCTTCGAGTTCGGCCAAAGCGCGCGGGCTCGCATCATCGCTGCCCGCAAGTTCCATCGGAGTGGCGACGTTTTCGGCTGCGGTCATGGTGGGCAGAAGGTGGAAGGCCTGAAGCACAATCCCGATCCGGCCCCTGCGTGCGGCAGCAAGCCCGTCTTCATTGAGGCGAGCGAAATCCTCTCCCGCAACCTCCAGAGAACCGCCGCTGGCGCGCTCCAGCCCGGACAGCACCGCCATCAGCGAGCTTTTGCCCGAACCCGACGGGCCGAGCAGCGCGACGACTTCGCCATGCGCGATATCGAGGTCGATCCCGCGCAGGATATCGACTGGCGCATCGCCGCTGCCGAGTGTGAGGGTGAGATTGCGCGCGCAGATCGCAGGTTGCGATTGGCCGCTGGTCGAAAGGGGGTTTGGTTTGCTTGTCACGCTATCCAGATGGGCTAGGGAAGGGTTGCAAACAAGTACGAAAGAGGATGCTTCGCAGATGAATATCGGCCACTGGCAGAAACGATTGCAGATTGCGGCGTGCAGCGCGGCTTTGTTGGCGCTGGCTGCGTGCGGTAGTGAAGCTCCTGCAGAAGCGCCGAAACAGCCCAGCGACGGCTCGATCAGCGAAGGCGAGCTTGCGATCCCTGTGATGGGAGAGGAAGTGCGCATCCTCGCCTTCGGTGACAGTTTGTTCGCAGGCTACAACCTTGCCGAGAATGAAGGTTATCCAGAGCGCCTTGAGGCCGCCTTGCGAGGGCGCGGGGTCAATGCACGCGTGGTCGATGCGGGCGTATCGGGCGATACCAGTTCGGCCGGACGCGAGCGGCTGCCCTTCGTGCTGAACGGGCAAGAAGAAGCGCCCGACCTGTTTATCCTCGAACTGGGCGGGAATGATCTGCTGCGCGGGATCGAACCGGAGGAAACGCGCGCCAATTTCGAAGCAATGCTGTCCAACCTGCGCGAGCGCGAGATACCGGTCCTGCTCATGGGCATGCGCGCGCCGCCCAATTACGGGCCGGAATATCAGGCAGAGTTTGACGCCATGTATGGCGAGCTGGCCGAGGAGTTCGGCACCGCGATCATCCCGTTCTGGCTCGAA
Organism: uncultured Erythrobacter sp.; assembly: GCF_947492365.1. Lineage (NCBI taxonomy): Bacteria > Pseudomonadati > Pseudomonadota > Alphaproteobacteria > Sphingomonadales > Erythrobacteraceae > Erythrobacter > uncultured Erythrobacter sp. The sequence goes on along the minus strand of NZ_CANLMB010000001.1, from coordinate 1,437,296 downwards.
GACATCTATCAGGACCGCACGCTGTTCCTGGGCGACAGGATCCATCCCAACGCCGAAGGGATCGAGGCGCTGGTGGAGTCTACGATTGACGAGATCGTGGCGGCTTTGCCTGCGGATGAGGGCTGATCCCTCTTTTCGTCATTGCGAGGAGCGAAGCGACGCGGCAATCCAGAGCCGGATTGCGATACGCCCTGGATTGCTTCGCTTCGCTCGCAATGACGAGCCGCTAGAGTCTTTCGAGCCTTCCCCCGCTGACCCGCCAGATCGCCGCTTCGCCTTCGATATCGCTGAAGGGGGCAAGTTCAGTTCCGGTCATCCAGACCTGCGCGCCGCCGCTGCGCAGACGGCGAAACAGCTCTGTGCGGCGCACCGGATCGAGATGCGCGGCGACTTCATCGAGCAACAGCACACTTGGGCGCCCGGACGCGGCTAGCACGCCATGCGCGAGAGTAATCGCGATCAACATCGCCTTCTGCTCACCGGTCGAGCATGACGCGGCGGGTTGTCCTGACGAGGCCATCACCACTTCCAACTCGTCGCGATGCGGACCGGTCAGTGCGCGGCCAGCTGCGCGGTCACGCGGGCGGGCGCGGGCGAGCTCGGCGAGCAATTCCTCTGCATTGGTTGGCCCTCCCGCACGATAGGAGAGGATCGGGCGCGCGAAAGGCTCGGCGGGTAGGGCGGAAAGCTCGTCCGCCAACCGCGCCACCAACATCGCTCGGGTGCGCGCCACCACGCTGCCATGCTGGGCAACCTGCGCCTCGATGGCATCGAGCCAGCGCGCATCGCCGCGCTCCTCCAGCAGGCGGTTGCGTTCGCGCAAGGCCGTCTCCAGCTGGCCCACGCTCTTGGCATGGGTCGGCTCGATTGCAAGCGCCATGCGGTCGACAAAGCGCCGCCTCTCGCCCGCACTATCGGTGAACAGCCCGTCCATCGCGGGGGTGAGCCACGACACCGCCTGCCACTCAGAAAGCGCCGAAGCGCTCGCCTCGGCCCCGTTGATGCGGACAAGGCGGCGGGTGGGGCGCTCGACCTGGGTATATGTGCCAAGCCGAGCGGAGACCTGCCCCTGCTCGATCAGAGTAGCGCCAATGGCAAAGGCCCCCGCTTCGTCATCGGGCGATGCCCGCCGCGCAAGGTCATTCAAAGCCGCGCGCCGAAGCCCGCGGCCGGGTGAAAGCAGCGACAACGCCTCCAGCACATTGGTTTTGCCCGCGCCGTTCTCACCCACGAGCAGGTTGAAATGCGCAGTGTCAGCAAGCTCGCTGCCTTCGTGATTACGGAAGTTCTGAAGGGTGATCTTTGCGAGCGCCATGGTCGCCATCGGCGTAGCACGGGCGGCCCCAAAGGCCAGCTTTGCTCATCCGAAAATCCCCAATCCCAATAGGTGGGAAAAAATCCCAACCTTTCGGACTGATGAACGTGAGGTAAATTTACAAATTGATACAGAATGGCGGAATTCTGCGGTTTTTCGAGTTTGGCACACCTCCTGCAATGTATTCCACGACCCCGGGATGGACCCAGGGAAACAGACAAACCTACGAATGGAGATACTAAAATGACCGCAACTGACTTCTCGAACCGCTTCGCCGCTGCCGCTTTCTCGCTGGTCTTCACTGCCGCGATGTTCGCTTACGCAATTGTTCCTGCCACCCCTTCGCTGGCCTGATCCAACTCAGTTCAGCACCCCGAACCAAAGGACCCCTCACCATGTTTGCCAATGAAACCGCCAACCGCCTGTTCGCCGCAGCTTTCTCGCTCGTGCTCACAGCAGGCACCTTCGCCTACGCAATTGTGCCCGGCAGCCCGGCGATTGCGTGAACGGGGAGGGCTAAAAGCAAGCTACCCTGACACCCCGACCCTCTCTCTATCTCTCAAAAAAGGACCCGACGATGTATTCATTCTTTGAACTCTCCGGCACGCCAGGCGCCCGCGCCGCTGCCGCCGCCGGGTCACTCATCATCACCCTGGTGTTTATGGCGCCTACCGCGCTGGGCGCGATGTTCCCCGCTAGCCCGAACGCCGCCAACGCAACCGCAACTATGATTGGAGCCCTCGCATGAGCAACTTGACCCAGAACAACAGCCGCCCGCCCCAGGTCGGTTTCCGCCTTGATAAACGCGACGGAAAGATCATGGGCGTGTGCGGCGGGATCGCCAATTACATGGAAATCGACCCGGTGATCGTCCGCATCGCCTTTGCACTGGGCGCATTCTTCAGCGTCGGCACAGCGGGTATCATCTACCTCGCAATTGGCCTGATCGCCGACTGATTGCAGCCGGTAGCATGACCAAGCAGAGAGGGGCCAATCTGGCCCCTCTTTTGATTCTACATCGCGGAAATACCGCCATCCAACTTGATCTCCGCGCCGGTCATGAAGCGGCTCTCGTCGCTCGCCAGATAGACCACCGCGTTGGCGATATCGTTGGGCTCGCCGACGAATTTGAGCGGGATTTGCCGCGCAAGCTTCTCCATCAGCACTTCCTTGGGGATCGAGTGATTTTTGGCCGTCCCGTCGAGGATCGGCGTGTCGACAAAGGTCGGGTGCACCGAATTGCAGCGGATCTGCATGTTGTTCTTCGCACAGTGGAGCGCGATCGACTTTGACAGCATCCACACGCTCGCTTTGGAGGCGTTGTAAGCGGGCATCGTGTCGCTGGCGATCAGGCCGGCAATGCTGGAGATGTTGACGATGGAGCCGGGCGCGTGCTCGCGCATCAGCGGCAAGGCCTTTTGGCAGCCGTGAAAGATCGAATTGACGTTGATGTCAAAGCAGCGCTGCCAGTCGCCGAAGTCGCAAGTCTCGATATTGCCCGCAACCCCGATCCCGGCATTGTTGACCAGCACGTTGAGCCCGCCCATCTGGTCACGCGCGGCATCGACTGCGGCTTCCCACTGATCGGGATCGGTCACGTCATGGGCAATGCTGAACGCGGTGCCTGCGCCCAGTTGCTCGTTAATCAGCGCTGCGGTTTCCGCCGCGCCGTCACCGTTGATGTCGGTCGCGAGCACACGTGCGCCTTCTTCGGCGAGCCGGATGCAATGCGCGCGGCCCAGACCTTGGGCAGCGCCCGTGACCAGAGCCAGTTTGCCTTCACAACGTTTCGTCATTCTATTTCCACTCCCAGGAATTCCGGTGTCAGCAGCATCGCTACCCGCACATCGACCCCGTGGCCAGCGCCGCGCCACTCGGCGACGAATTCGCCCAGATCGGCGAGCGCCACGCGGTGGATGGTGATGTTCTCGCTTTCGGTCCCGCCGCCTGCGCTAACCTTGGTAAGGCCGCTTGCGCGCAGCAGGGTGAAGCTTTCGGAGACCATGCCGGGGGAGGAAAAGAACTCGCCCAGCACTTCGATATTGTCAGCGTGAAAGCCGGTTTCTTCTTCCAGCTCGCGCGCGGCGGCGTCGATGGCGGGCTCGTCTTCGCTGCCCTCGTCGTCGCCGACAAGGCCTGCGGGTATTTCAAGGCAAAACTGGCCGAGCGGGACACGGTACTGGCTGACGAGGATCACATGGCGTGTCCCGTCATCATCCTCATCAATCGCGATGATCGCGGCGGCGCGAATGCCGCGCGCGCGCCCGACATATTCCCAGCGGCCACGGCGTTTCGCATTGATGAAGCGGCCTTGCCACATCAACTCTTCGGGCTCGTCCGCGTCTTCATCGCGGATCATTTCAAAATCATCCATGACGTAGAGGCTTAGACTTCGATCAGCCTGTCGGGAAGCTCGTTTTCATCCTCGTCGCCTTTGGGGAAGTGCTGCGCGAGGACAAAGCCGACATCGCGCACGCCCGCCGCCATGCCTTCAGCGATCCGGCCCGATTTGATTTCGGCCAGCATGTCACCCATCGCCTCGCCCCAGACTTCGGCATCGACCTTTTCGGCGATGGGCCGGTCGGCGACTATCTCGGCGCGGTGTTCGGACATTGAGAGGTAGATGAGCACGCCCGTGCGGCCATGGGTGCGGCGTTCGGCGCCGACCTTGAAATGTTTGACCGCCTGATCGTGCACCCGCGCGGTTTTGACCGGGCCTGGGATCAGGAGGAAGCGCAAGGGATCCCATTGGAGAACTGCCCATGTGACGACAAAGGCGATCAGTCCCAGCGCAATTGTCATGCTGGCAAGCTCGCCCGTGGTCCAATCGTGTCCCCAGCCGCCCACCAGCGCGTCCCACAGATTGAGAAAAGGGGCGGGGAAGGCCGCAAAAGCGCTCATTGCGGTGAAGGCGAGCGCGGCTGCCCAGACCATCACGACATCGGAATATCCGTCAGAGCGGTCGGCCAGAACGGTCAGGATCTCGCCCGAGGTTCCAAGCTCCGCTTGCCCGACGGCATCGGAGACGATTTTATGCTGGGCTTCGTTTAGATAGGCCATTGCTCACCACCCTCCCGAGGCGCCACCGCCTCCGGACATGCCGCCGCCGAAGCCGCCAAAGCCGCCTCCGCCGCTGAAACCGCCGCCACCGCCGCCGCCCCAGCTGGAGCCGCCGCCGCGCATCGCGCCGCGCGCAATCGCGCTGCCGACTTCCCAAAGGATGATGTTGGAGGCGACATCGGCGGCATCGCTCGCGCGCTCACCCCACGGGCCTTTGCCTTTGGTGCGATAGCGCCGTGAACGCCGCGAACCGCGAATGATCGGCAGGACGAAGAAGAAGAACATGAAGCCGAGCCAGATCAGCGTGCCAATCGGAAAACCACCATCGTTGCGGCTGCGATTGGCCTCGGCAGCCTGCGCGGCCTCTTCAATGGCAATCGCGTCTTCGGGCGACTTGGCAAGGTGGGACAGGATCGCATCGACCCCTTCGGTCACACCCGCATCGAAATCGCCTTGCTTGAAGCGCGGCGTGATCGTGTCGCGGATGACCCGGCCCGCCATGACGCCGCCGAAATAGGGGTGGAGGCCGTAGCCAACTTCGATCCGCATCTTGCGATCATCGCGCGCGACCAGCAGGAGAAGCCCCGTATCGCGCCGCTCGCCGCCAATGCCCCAGGTCGAGAACAGCTCTGTCGCGTATGGCTCGATCGGCTCGCCGCCCAGCGAAGGCACAGTGGCGACGATAATCGCGTGGCCGGTCTGCTGGTTGTAAAGGCGCAGACGCTGGTCCAGCTCTGCCTCTGTCGCAGCGGATAGAATATCCGCCCCGTCATAGACCGGGCCATCCGGACGCGGCGGCATGTCCTGCGCGCTGGCAGAAACCGCCGCGCCGAGCAGCGCGAACATGATGAGCAGAAGTTTGAGCCAGCCGGTTGCCGGGTTTGATCGCGAGAGGGTCAAGTGTGGTTCCTTACCCTTCGGAGCCACCCGTGATGTTGTCGAACTCCACGTCCGGTGCTTGTTCAGCGCCCGCTTCGGCTTCGAAATATTCCATCGGCTCTGCGCCGTGAATGATGTTCGCGCCGATCGTATCGGGGAAGGTGCGGATCGTGGTGTTATAGTCCTGCGCAGCCTCGTTGTAGCGCACGCGTTCGGTGTTGATGAGGTTTTCCGACTCGTCGAGCGCCACGATCAGATCGCGGAAGTTCTGGTTGCTCTGGAGCTCGGGATAGGCCTCTACCACCGAACGGAACTGGCCGAGCGCCTGGGTGAGCTGGTTTTCGGCCTGCTGCACCTGCTGGAACTCGTCCGCATCCATCAGCCCTTCGGTCGTGATGTTCACGCCCATTGCGCGCGAGCGGGCCTCGAGCACGCCGGTTAGAATGTCGCGCTCAGAAATCGCGGCGGCTTCCGCCACGCTGACGAGGTTGGGGATCAGATCGTGGCGGCGCTGCATGGCCGATTCGACGTTACCCCACTGCGCATTTGCGGCCTCTTGCTTGGTCGGAACCGAGTTGATCCCGCAAGCGGCCAGCGTGAGTGAAACGGCGGCGATGATGATGCCGCGTCCGAAATTGCGCAAATTCATGGTGGTCCCTCCTTGGTGGCGCGCTTTGCTGGTGATCGCCGCTGCCGGATGGCCGGGCGAAGCTTCGCAAATGCGCACAATGTCCTGTCTTATCAATATAGCACACCCCGATCCGCTTTCAAGGAGTCCCCAGCGCGCGCACCCCAAAGTCTTGACCGTTCAGCTGGCCATATGCGACCAGAAAGCCGCAAGGGGAACGCACTGGTTAGAGGGGATTGAAATGCTGACCGAATTCAAGGAATTCATTGCCAAGGGCAATGTCATGGAACTGGCCGTCGCGGTGATTATCGCGGGCGGATTTGCCGTTATCGTCGCGTCGATGACGTCCGATCTGATCATGCCGGTTGTCGGCGCGATCTTTGGCAATGTGGATTTCTCGTCCAAATATTACGTGCTGTCAGGCGCTGAATTGATCGAGCCGGGCATGACACTCGAAGCGGCGCGTGAGGCGGGTGCTAATGTGCTCGCATGGGGCGCGTTCCTGACTGCGGTGATCAACTTCGTGATCCTCGCCTTCATCATCTTCCTGCTGGTGCGTTACGCCAACAAGGCGAAGGCGAAATTCGAAACGCCCGAGGAAGCGGCGGAGGAAGCTCCCGCAGGCCCGACCGAGATCGAGCTGCTGACCGAAATCCGCGACGCGCTGAAAAAGTGATTCGACCCGCATCCCGCCCGGTGAAGTCATCGGGCGGGACGCATCGGGCCTTTGTCCCGCACCGGCGCGGCTGATCGGGTTTTGCCGCAACTTGGCATAGCTTGGCGTGAGCGTAATCATGCCCGCAGGTAGAGGACCGGCATGAACGAGAACTCCTCAACCTCCAGCATTCGGCCCGATACTGAAGGCCGCGCGTCAGCCTTTATCGACCTTGCCATCATCCTTGCGGTGCTGGTCGGGGTGAAGCAGGCGGTTCTACCCTATTCGCTGGTCTTTGGCGGTCCCGCATCAACCTTCAGCGCGATGGCAGTGGGCACCTTCCTACTTTGGCGCAGAGGCTTTGGGTGGAGCGATCTGGGCCTGCGCTGGCCGAAGAGCTGGTGGGTCGCAATCGGGATTTCTGTGGCGATTTTCCTCGCATTTCTGGCCACTGCCGGGGCGAGCAGTGCGCTTGCTGACCTGTGGTTCGAGGATGTCGGCACAAGCGGGCGCTTTGATTTCGTCAACGGAAACCTCGCCGCCTATCTGCTGATCATGGCGCTGGTGTGGACGCATGGTTCGTTTTTCGAAGAACTGTTGTTCCGCGCCTTCATCATCACCAAACTGGGAGACGGGTTGGGCGGCACTCGCGCGGCAAGCCTGATCGCAGTTGTCCTCGCCGCGATCTTCTTCGGATATCGGCATTATTACTATCAGGGCATGCACGGCGCGCTGGTGACGGGGTGTATCGGATTGCTGTTCGGGCTGATCTATCTGCGGCTGCGCAGCACATCGATCCTGCCGCTGATCCTGGTCCACGGAGCGGCCAATTCCATCGCGCAGACAAGCCGTTTCCTCAGCGCGCCTGCCGGATAGCGCGTTCCGCTCAATTGCGCGCGGATTGCGCGGTCCACTTCACATTAATCTCTATCGGCCTATATAGGGTCTGTCGGTTTCGGCCGACTATGGTGATAAATTGCAGCGTGCAATAGGCACAACGGACCCGGGGGCAGTACCCGGCGTCTCCACCACAACCTCCTGAATTTGGGAGTTTTTGACGGGGACGAACTAGGATCGACGTGGGCTGAAAAGCGTTGTTTTTGCCCGGGCTGAAAACCCCGTAAAACTGTTCAAAACTCATAAGTGCAAACGATAACGAAGCACTCGCAATCGCAGCGTAATCTGACGGCCTAACGGCCTGATCTTACAAAGCTAAAGCGCGGTTGGACCCACCGGGCAACAGAAGCGGATTCCGGGCGTCCGGAGGGAACGTAGCAACAGAATCCCTCCACTTTTCTTCTGAAAAATCAGTTGGCTTGAGCCTCAACCTGCGCGCGCAACTCCTCAAGCTCCTTCTTCGCCTTGAGCGAATCCAGGATCGCTGCGCCTGCGAGGAACACTGCGCCGGTCGCGGCGAGAAACAAGGCCTGACCCCAGAAGCCGGGATATTGTTCGAGATAGGCAGAGCCGCGCGATGTCGCGCCCAGCGCGAGGGCGTAGATGATCACGAACGCTTCAAAGCGATTCTTGATCACAAACAGCCGTCCGATTTTGCGCAGCGCAGAAAAGCCCAAGACACTCTCTCCAATCGTTAACTCTCGTAAGAGCAAGGTCTGTGCCAACAACGTGTTGGTGCGCCTTGCATTGGTTAACGTGGGTGAGAGTGTAAGCGCATCCGACGCGGGCGCGCAAACGCATTAACGTTGATTAATTCAGTTCTTCGAGGCCGAGCGCGGTGAGCAGTGCCGTGCGCGCGGCGACAATGTCGCTGGCGAGGGCTTCATTGCCAAGGTCGGAGGGGTCGATCTGTTCGGGCCAAGTCTCGCCGATCACCCGTTCGAGCAGGTCCGCCTTCGCTTCGTCCAGAAGGAAGCGCGGATCGACATGGGCCGGATCGCACGCAACGCGCAGGCGCAGGCAGGCAGGGCCGCCGCCATTGGCCATGGACTGGCGCACATCGACGGGGATCACTTCGCGGATGGGGCCGTTGGAGGCCATCATCTCTTCGCAATACTTCCACACCGAAGCGCTCTCGCGGCATTCCTCCGGCACGATCAGCGCCATGGAGCCACCTGGCAAGGTGAGCAGCTGCGCGTTGAAGAGGTAGGTGCGGATCGCCTCTGCCATGGAGACGGCGGAGGAGGGCACTTCGACCACTTCCAATGCCGGAAATTTCGCGCGGATCGCTTCGTAAGCTCCGTCGCGGTTGGCAAAGGCTTCCTCGTGGGTGAAGAGCACGCGCTCATTCACCACCGAGACGACATCATTGTGGAACGCGCCTGCTTCGATCGCGGCGGGGTTTTGTTCGATAAAGACGCATTTTTCCGGATCGAGACCGTGCGCGCGGGCGACGAGGCGGCTGGCTTGTTCGTGCTGGCGTGCGGGGAATTTACCGCCGGTTTTGCCATAGACGAACAGCTCGACGCCGGGCGCGCCGTGGCCCTCGCAAAAGCGCCCGTGATTGGCTGCGCCTTCGTCTCCGAAAGTCGGTGGGACGGGGCCGTGGACGGTGAAGTGGTCGCTATTGCCGAATGCAACGTCGAGCTGGCGCTTTGTATCCGGCCATTCCTGCGCGCGGTGGAGCATGGTGACGAGGTTGGCAGGCGTCAGGTGGCACTTGCCATCAGAGGTGTCCGGCGCGGGGCTGACGGTCGCGGCATTGGCAGTCCACATCGAGGAGGCCGACCAAGGCGCGGCGCGCAAGGCCGCAGCCTCGCTTCCGTCGAAGCTCAACACATTCTCAAGCAGCGCATTGGGGCGGGGGAGCGGCAGGAGGAAGCCTTGCACACCCAGCCGCGCCAGATTGCCGCGCATCTTGGCAACACCCTGTAAGGCCGCTGCGCGCGGGTAAGAGGGATCGCCCTTGTGGCTCGCGCTCGCAATATTGCCGAGGCTGAGGCCTGCGTAATTGTGCGAGGGGCCGACAATGCCGTCGAAGTTGATTTCTTTAAGCGCCATTTTCAATTTGATCCGTCATTGCGAGCGGCCGCAAGGTCGCGCGGCAATCCATGGTCGAACTGTCCAGCAGCGAGCGGGCCATGGATCGCCGCGTCGCTGCGCTCCTCGCGATGACGAGGAAGAATTCTAGCGGGCCACGCTCCACACCGTGTCGCCTTCACTGACGTCCAGCGCGTCGGCTGCGGCGGAATCGATCGCGATGCCGCCATCGCCGTCAAGCTTGCGCGCACCGTAGCAGGCGCGGAAGGTCTGGAGGCGTCCGGTGGCGAGGATGGCGCGCTCGCCTTCCTGCAAATCTGCATCGACCAGCTTGCATGACGAGCTGTTCTTCACGCTTTCCACATCGTCGGTGCGCGCGACCATGCTGGGGCCGCCGTCGAAAATGTCGACATAGCCGTCGAAGCGGAAACCTTCGTTTTCGAGCATCTTCATCGCCGCGCGCCCCGTGGGGTGCGGCACGCCGATAACGCTGCGCGCATCATCGTCCAGCATCGAGATATAGACCGGATGTTTGGGCATCAGATCGGCGATGAACTGGTTGCCGTTGATCGCGTTGAAATAGTCAGCGTCCTGGAAAGACATGCCGAAAAAGCGTCCCGCAACCCCGTCCCAGAACGGCGAACCGCCGCGTTCGTCGATAATTCCGCGCAGTTCTGCCAGAATGCGGTCGGCAAAGCGTTTGCGGTGCATAGCGACGAACAGATAGCGGCTGCGCGCGAGCAGCAGACCAAGCCCGCCAGCGCGGTTGTTCGGGTGGAGGAACAGTCCGCCGACTTCGCTCGATCCCTCAAGGTCAGTGACAAGGCTGAGCAGCTCCGCGCGCACCGTTCGGTCAAGCTCCTGCGAATATTGGGTGAGGGTGTTGAGACGGTAGGAATAGAACGGCCATTGCTGGCCCACCTTGGTCATCAACTGGCAGGTGCCAGCGACCTTTCCGCTGGTGAGATCTTCGAGAACCAGCACGAATTGCTCGTCGACCAGCTCGTCTTCGTCATTGGCGAAGGCCTCGGCAGCGCGCTCGAGTTTCGAAGTCAGCGCTGCACGATCAGGCGGCAGGTTGGTGAACCCACCGCCGGTGAGCTTGGCCATCTCGTAGAGGTGTTCCAGATCTTTGGTGCGCGCGGCGCGCAGGCGAAAGGTCAATTGAGTGCTCCTGATGCTAGCCGCTCGATCACGCGCGCGGAAAGGGCGGCGCGTTCGGCGAGGCTGTCTGTAATGAGAAATTCTTGCGGCGAATGGATCGACCCGCCGCGTACGCCCATCGTATCGACCACGGGCACTCCGCAAGCGGCGATATTGTTGCCATCGCAGACGCCGCCGGTGGATTGCCACTTAATGTCCTGACCCAATTCCGCGCCGCATTCGCGCACCAGATCGAACAGGCGCTGGGCCTGTTCATCGACCGGCTTGGGCGGGCGGGTGACACCGCCGTGACGGTGAGCAGAGACTTCGTGCTCGCTCTCTATTGTGCGCAGCAACGTGTTGAGATCGCTGTCGAAGCTCTCCATCGCCTCCGTAGACTTGGGGCGGATATTGAAGCGCAGCAAAGCGTGGTCGGGCACGACATTGTTGGGGCCGCCGCCTTCGAGCTTTGCCGGGTTGATGGTGATGTTCTCGCGCTCCATCGCCTTCAGCCGCAGGATCAGATCGGCGGCAGCGACGAGCGCGTTGCGACCCTCATGCGGATTGCGCCCGGCATGCGCGGACTTGCCGCTGAGTGTGATCGAGTAGTTCCCCGTCCCTCCGCGCGCATGGGCCAGCGTGCCATCGGGCAAAGCGGCGGGTTCATAGGTGAGTGCGGCCAGCTTGCCCCGCGCCCCTTCCGCAATCAGCGCCGAGCTGGCGAGCGATCCGGTTTCTTCATCGGAATTGATCAGGACGTCATAGCCCAATGACCCTGCACTCGCGCTCTCTTCAAACGCCATCAGCGCGTGGAGCATCACCGCGATCCCGCCCTTCATATCGGCAACACCGGGCCCGTTCAGAACGCCGTCCTCCAGCCATGTCTGCTGCTGGAACGAGTGATCGACGGGGAACACGGTGTCCATATGGCCGGTCAGGAGGATACGGCGGTTGGCGGTCGGGCGCACGCGTAGGACGAGATGCTTGCCATGGGCCTTTTCAAACTCGCTGCCGTCACTTGCAATCGCTGTCACGGGCGCGGGGTCAACCAGTTCGACCTCACCGGGCAGCTGCGAGAAAGCCTTGGCAAGAACGTCAGCCTGCTCGGCCAGCCCTGCGATATTGGCGGTGCCTGTGTTGATCGCGCACCACGACTGGACCTGATCCAGCATGGCAGTAGCGTCAATTTGAGAGAGATAATCTGGTTTCATTCGTGACCACCCCTAGCGGGCGAAACGCGCTGTTCCAACCCGTTGCAATTGCGCTTTGCATTGGCCATAGGCGCAAGAGTCCTCCTCCCCGGGCCCCGATTGCAATTTTTCGAGCTTAGAGGACTATCAATGACGAATATGGTTGAGCGCGCTGGCCTGTCGGTTGACGAGCGGCTGGCGGGTTTTCTCGAAGCGCAGGTGCTTGCGCCCTTGGGTCGCGACTCTGGCGTGTTTTGGCAGGGCTTTGCGGCGCTGCTGGCTGACTTCGCGCCGCGCAATGCTGCTTTGCTGGCGAAACGCGAGGATCTGCAGGCGCAGATTGACGCATGGCACGCCGCGCGGCGCGGCCAGCCGCATGATGCGGGCGAGTATCGCGCCTTCCTCGAAGAGATCGGCTATCTCGTCCCTGAGCCGGGCGACTTCCAGATCGGCACGCAAAACGTCGATGCCGAGATTGCGACCATGGCAGGTCCGCAGCTGGTCGTGCCGATCCTCAATGCGCGCTTCCTTCTCAACGCCGCAAATGCGCGCTGGGGGAGCCTTTACGACGCGTTTTACGGCACCGACGCGCTCGATGCGCCGCCTGCCAAACCCGGCGGCTATGACGAGGCACGCGGCGCGGCAGTGATCGCGCGCGGGCGGCAATTCCTCGACGAAGTGCTGCCGCTGGTGGACCAGAGCTGGGCCGACCTCAAAGACGAGAATGACGGCCAGTTGCAGGACGAAAGCCAGTGGGTTGGCTTCACCGAAAAGGGCCTGCTGTTTCAGAATAACGGCCTGCATATCGAAGTTGTGTTCGACCGCAGCACACCCGTCGGCGCGGGCGACAAGGCGGGCATTGCAGACATCAATGTCGAGGCCGCGCTCACCACGATTGCCGATTGCGAAGATTCGGTCGCGGCGGTCGATGCGGAGGACAAACTCACCGCCTACACCAACTGGCTCGGCGTGATCCGCGGCGATCTGGAGGAGAGCTTTGACAAGGGCGGACGCACGCTGACCCGCAAACTTGCTGGCGACAAGAGCTATAGGGATGGTAGCGGAGCGGAGCATTCGCTGCCCGGCCGCAGCCTGATGTTCGTGCGCAATGTCGGCCATTTGATGACCAATCCGGCGATCCGTCTGCCCGATGGCTCGGAAATCCCCGAGGGTATCATGGACGCGGTGTTCACCAGCGCGATCAGCACCTTCGATGTTGAGGGCCAGGCGAAGTTCGGGAATTCCAAACATGGCTCAATCTACATCGTGAAGCCCAAGATGCACGGGCCGGAGGAATGCGCCTTCACCGACGATCTGTTCAACGCGGTCGAGGATTTGCTCGGCCTGAAGCGCCACACGATCAAGGTGGGCGTAATGGACGAGGAACGCCGCACCAGCGCCAACCTTTCCGCCTGTATCCACGCGGTTCGCAACCGGATTGTCTTCATCAACACCGGCTTCCTCGACCGGACGGGCGATGAAATTCACACCTCGATGCAAGCCGGGCCGATGATGCGCAAAGGCGCGATGAAGGGTTCGGACTGGCTGAAGGCTTACGAGGCGCGCAATGTCGCGATTGGCCTCAAACACGGCCTGTCGGGCAAGGCGCAGATCGGCAAGGGCATGTGGGCTGCGCCGGATCTGATGGGGCAGATGATGGCCGAAAAGATCGGCCATCTGCGCGCCGGAGCCAACACCGCTTGGGTGCCTTCACCCACCGCCGCGACGCTCCACGCACTGCACTACCACGCCGAGAATGTGTTCGAGTTGCAGCAAGGCCTGCCCGAACCTGCTGGCCTCGATGCGCTGCTCACCATCCCGCTTGCCGAAGGGGCAAACTGGTCTGAAGACGAGCTGCGCGACGAGTTGGATAACAACGCACAAGGCCTGCTCGGCTATGTCGTGCGCTGGGTCGATGCAGGCGTCGGCTGCTCCAAGGTGCCCGATATCAACGATGTCGGCCTGATGGAGGACCGCGCCACCCTGCGCATCTCCTCCCAGCACATCGCCAACTGGCTGCTCCACGGCATCGTGACCGAGAATCAGGTGATGGCATCGCTCACCCGCATGGCCGCCAAGGTTGACGCGCAGAATGCAGGCGACCCGGCTTACATACCGCTGATCGGCAACGAAGAGGGTGCAGCCTTCAGCGCGGCCAAGGAGCTGATCTTCAAAGGCGTAGAGCAACCATCCGGTTACACCGAGCCACTGCTCCACGCATGGCGATTGCGCAAGAAGGCGGGCTAACCCCGCGAAACCAGTCCGGAGCGTTTGCGGCCCGCCTGAATATTGCCGCGATTTGCGGCGGGGCCTGTTGGAAGGTCTTGGGTGCCGACGATCTGTTTGAGTGTGTAGTCGCCCAGGCTGCGCTCGAATTCGATCCCGCAAGCGCTTTCGTTCGACCAGATGATCTTGCAATAGATCTCGGTCCCGTCGAGCACCAGCCAGCCGCTGACACCCTCGGCTGGCGGGTCAGCCAGTTCGAGTTTTGCGCCCTCGTCCGAGATATTGGCCATCCTGCATTCGCGCAGGCCTGAAACTGTGCGCAGACCGACTGGGATTTCTGCGACCAAGCGCGACGACCTGCGCCGCTCTGACTGGACTGCCTGTTGGCGAATGGCGAGGCTGCTCATCTTCGGACTTCCCCTATGTGCCAGCCTTGAGGACCGGTCTTCGCGACTTTCTGGCGCAGTTATGGCGCTCGAAAGGATGACGAGGGCTTGGCGAACGTGCTTAGCCGATCTTAAGCAGAGCGCTTAGAGAACCGTGTTTTCTTCCAGCGCCTTGGCGACTTCGGGGCCGAGTTCGGCTTGCAGTTTGAGCTTTTGCAGCGCGCTTTGCACCGAGGCGGCCATAGTGGCGATTTCGTGCGTGTAGTCTGCCAGCAGCATGCCTTCGACATAGGTGGTCGCGCAGAGCAGCGTCACCCGGCAGCGATCTTCGCCGAGTGGCTCGAATGTGAAGCTCTCGTGGGTGTGGGCAAGATTGCCGCATTCGGGCCGGATCACGCAGCCATAGGCGTATTTGCTATGCGGAATGGCTTCGGTGACCAGAAATTCGAAAGTAAGCTCGTCGATAAAGGGCATGACCATATCGAACCGGTCGGGTTTTCCCTCGACCTGAGTGACGTGGTTGCCGGTCGCGCGCTTTGCGTTGCGTTCATCGGCCCAATCGAGAAGCGCATAGACTTCGCTTGCGGGTTTATCGATTTCGACCTCGGCGTTGAATTCGACCGGGCCTTCGGGTGCGAGCTTTGGTTTGAATAATCCGAACATGGCGAGTCCCCTGTGAACCTCGCCGCGCAGCATAGGCCCGGTTGGTTAAGTTTGCCCTAGCGACCGTGCCAGCCCGACAAATTCGGCAACGCTCAAGGTTTCGGCGCGGCGCGTCGGATCGATACCCTCGACTTCGAGAGCATCGAGCGCTCCAGCCACGCCTTTGAGGCTCTGACGTAGCATTTTGCGGCGCTGGCCAAAGGCTGCTTCGGTAAGGCGTTCGAGCGTGCGGGCAGAGACGTCTTGAGGAGACTCAACGGGCATCAGATGGACGATTGCGCTCATCACTTTGGGCGGCGGGGTGAAGGCGCTGCGGTGGACCTTCATCGCCAGCTTCGCCTGCGCGCGCCACTGCGCGAGAACGGCGAGCCGACCGTAGGCCGATCCGCCTTCTTTCGCGACAATCCGCTCGGCGACTTCGCGCTGGAACATTAGCGTGAGTGAGCGCCATTGGGGTGGCCATTCTTCGCCAGACAGCCACTTCACGAACAAGGCCGTGCCGACATTATAGGGCAGGTTGGAGAGGACGTGGAACGGCTCGCCGCTCATGATCTCCCCATGGTCGAGCTTCATCGCATCGCCATGAATGATGGTGAGCTGGCCGGGGAACGCCTCGCCGAGTTCCTCCAGAGCGGGCAGGCACCTTGCATCCATCTCGATGGCCGTCACCTGCGCGCCTGCTCTCAGCAAAGCGCGGGTCAGGCCGCCGGGGCCGGGGCCGACTTCGAGCACCTTAGCGCCCTTAAGGTCGCCCGGTAGCGCCGCTATCCGGTAGAGCAATTGCTCGTCGAGCAGGAAGTTCTGCCCCAGCGCCTTGGACGCGGAAAGGCCGTGCCGCGCAATCGTCTCGCGGATCGGGGGGAGATCAGTCACCGTCCGCGCTGCTCTGCGCAGGAAGCCGCCATCCGGATCGCTGCCATCATCGCTTGCGGCTGCGCCTTGCCGGTTCCCGCAATGTTGAAAGCGGTGCCGTGATCGGGCGAAGTGCGGATGATCGGCAGGCCTAGAGTTACGTTGACACCTTGGTCGAATTCCAACGCCTTAATCGGGATCAGCGCCTGGTCGTGATACATACAGAGCGCGGCGTCGTAGGTCGGGCGCAGCAAGGGTGTGAACAGCGCGTCGCCCGGCACGGGGCCGGTCACGTCAAAACCCTGCTCGCGCAGCTTTTCTATCGCCGGTTCGATTACCCGCGCTTCCTCGCTGCCGAACTGCCCGTTCTCGCCCGAATGCGGATTGAGGCCGGAGATCGCGAGGCGCGGGCGTTCGAGGCCGAAATCGCGGGTGAGCGCGGCCGCGACGATCTGCGCTTTGTGGATGATAAGCTCCGCCGAAAGCAGCTTAGGCACATCGGCGAGCGCGACATGGACGGTGAGCGGCACGGTGCGCAAAGTAGGTCCTGCCAGCATCATCACGGCGTCGTCGGGAGCGAGGCCGCAAACCGCTGCGAGAAATTCGGTCTGGCCCGGAAATTCGAAGCCGACCTTGCCGAGTTGTCCCTTGCTCACCGGAGCGGTCGCAACCGCAGCCGCATGTCCCTCGATCACCGCGCGCACCGCTTCGGCCAGCGAATGGAGCGCCAGCGCTGCGCCTGCTTCATCGGGACTGCCGGGAGTGTAGGCCGCATCCGCACCGGCAAGCACCGGCAGACCTTCGCCAAAACGCACTTCGGCCTCGGCTGGCTCGCCAATCGCCACGATGGGGCAGTCAATCGAGCATTTCGCCGCCGCTTCGCGCAGCACATCCTCGCCGCCGACCACGAAAAAGGGCCGCGCGCTGTCTTTCAGCTGCACATAGCTTGCGAGGATGATCTCAGGACCAATCCCCGCCGGATCGCCCAGCGAAATCGCGAGCGGGAGCTTGGTCAAAGCGGCCTCAATTGTACTCGATATAGGCGTCGTTGCGCAGGTCGCGCAGGTAACGCTGGGCGCGCTTGTTGATGCGCTCTTCCTCGATCGAGTTCATCACCGACTGGAATGTGGGCGAGCCCGCATCTTCTGGATCGTCACGGCCGCACAGCATCAGCACGCGCACGCCGTCCTGCGGGCTGCCAAAGGGCGGGGTGGTCTGCCCGACTTGCAGGTTGAGGACGATGTTCTGCAATTGCTCGGGCAATTGGCGCGCCTGAATCTGGTCGTTTGCGACCACTGTCGCTCCCAGAACCGCGGTCGCCGTATCAGCATCGGCGCAGCTGCGGAGCGATTGCAGGAAGATGCCGAATTCCTCGATCTTGGCGTTGGCTTCGGCCTCGGTCACATCCGGCTCAAAGCTGATCGCGATCTGTTTCAGGTTGAGCAAGGCGTCGCGCGGATCTGCGGTCAGAACCTGACGGCGTTCGATCAGATAAAGGATCGTAAAGCCGCCGGGGATCTCGATCGGGCCGACCAGCTGTCCGGGCTGCATTATGCTTGCTGCTTCGGCCATCTGCCGCGGCAGGGCGGCGAGCCGCAGGAAGCCGGTATCGCCGCCAACAACCCTGGTGGAGGCGTCGGAATATTGGCGCGCATAGGCCACGAAAGAACCGCCCGCCTGCAACTGATCCATGATCTGTTGCATATTGCGGATCACTTGCTCGCGGTTTTCCTGCGTAGCGTTCATGTAAATCTCGCCGAGCCGATATTCTTCGGTCCCGCGCGATGCTTCGAGCCGCGCAAGCACGTCGTTCACTTCCTCAGCGGAGACATTGATGAAGGGCGTGATGTTGCGGCGGAGCAGGCGTTCCCAAGCAAGCTCGCCTTCGATCTGGCGTTTTAGCGCATTTGGCGAGGAGCCGATCGAGCGCAGATACTCGTCCATTCGTTCCGGGTTCTGGCCAAAGTTTTGCGCGGCGAGCTGCTGGTAGGTCTGCTCGATCGCATCGCGTTCGACCGTCATCTCCAGACCGTCGGCTGCCTGGATTTTGAGCGTTTCGTCAATCAGGTTGCGCAGCACCTGCATGCGCAGCCGCTGAAGCTCTTGCTCGGAGACCTCGGCCTCGGAGGCATTGGTGACGAGGTTGACGCGCTGATCGATATCGGTGCCGGTGATGACAAAGCCGTTCACGACAGCGGTCGCGCTGCGTTCATTGGGATTGTCAGCGCCGTAAATGGTGAAGTCCTGCGGCAGCCCAAACGGATTGTCCGAAGTCGGAACCGCGGCGGTCTGAGCCGAAACGCCGGACGGGACACTGCTAGCGGCGAGGCCGACAAGCCCGGCTGCGACTACAGTTGCACAAGTCTTTGAAAATGCCTTCAACGTCACTTTTTAATCCCGATTTTCTCTAGTTCCTGTCAGGCGTCGCCCCTGATCGTGGGTCTGTTTGCGCGCCCGGCTTTGTTCAGCCAACTTCTGGGCCCACTTCGGGCCGTCAGCTCGATCCAGCGATTGCCGCCCGCTGGCTGAACACAGGCTGAGTGCGCTCGATTTCGGCCCTTAACCCCTTTTTCCCGCGCTGCCAACGCGCACCCTGATTCATATGCGGATACAAAGTGGGGAGGGTGCCTATCGGAAGCCCAGATTGCGTAGGGCAAAGAACACCTGAAAACTGTTGCCGCGTTCCGCGTCGCCTGCGCTGATGAAGTCGCGGCGCCATGTCGCGCCGAATTCGATGCAGTCGTCGCTATAGGCAACGCCCAGCCGGGTGCGGATCGGTTCGAACCCGTCAGGCGCGAAAACGGGGTCTTCGGCGGCGCTGGTCAGGTTGAAGACGCCGGAGCCGAACACCGACCAATTGCGCCCAATTGTAAAGCGGCCCGCGGCGCGAATCTCCTCGCGGTCCTGCAAATCCTCGACCGTCTGAATGTCGCGGTTGAGGCGCAGATAGCCGACTTCGAAATAATTGCGCTGCGATCCGATGGTCGCGTCGATTTCATTGCGGCGGACGGCCAAGCTGTCCTTGTCGATGCGGAACCGGTGGGTGACGGCAAGGAAGTTGCGATAGCGCACTTCGGTCCGCCCGACAAAATCCGAAACCCGGTCAGAAAGCCCGGTTCCATCAGGGAAAATCTCGCGTTCGTTGGAGAGGCGGTAGGACTGGCCGACATTGGTGCGCACGCGCCAGCCCGGACGGGTCAGCTCCCAGTCTATGCCCCATGTAACCCGCGCGCCGTCTTCGACGCGGTCATAGCCGGGGAAACGGTTGAGCGCGAAGAGATTGGAATCCTCCAGATCAATCGCGCGCGCATCCTCGTTCGGAACGGCAAGGTTGCGGGTCGGCGGGCTGGCGACGATCTGGATGCGCGGTTTGAGCACCTGCGTCCCGCCGAACATCTCGCCCACAAACGGCCATTCGATATCGACCGCTGCGGTCGCAACACCGCGTGTGGTCCAGCCTTCATTGCCGCGATAGACCTGCGTCAAAGTCGCCAGCGTGTTTTGCGTGTTATAGACATCGCCGCGCACCAATCCGGTGAGCGTGACCACTTGGCCGAGCCCCGTCAGCCGCCGCAAATCCCAACGCGCACCTGCAAAGGCGCGCTGAGTGTCCTGCCCTTCATTGCGCACCAGACTGAGCGTGTTGGCCTGCAATTGCACTTCGCCGCCCAGCACCGGATCATCGAGGATACGGCGATAATCAAAAGCCGGAACCGCGAGTGGCACTTGCCCTTGTGCGGCATTGATGCGCAGCGTCTGCGTCGCCCAACCGGCTAGGCTGAGATAGGAATTGTCGTCGATCCGCTCCAGATTGATGGTCGAGCGCAGCCGGTCATCGCGGCTGAGATCATAACGGCGCAGGAATGTGCGGTCGCTCGCCAGCCGGACAGAGCCAGTGAGGCTCCATTCGGGCGAGAACAGAAACCGGCCATTGGCGAACAGATAGCCGCGCGGGTCGCTTTGAGTGGTAGGAGTGGCGCCAAAGTTTGAAACGCGCCTGCTGGAGGTCGCATAACCGGTGATCTGGTAGGCGCCTTTCTCCGTCAGGTGCCGCCACTCAGCCGAAACCATCGGCGGGGCATCGGTGTAGATCGAAGTGCCGAGTGTCAGATCCTGATTGTCGGCGACCCGCCAGTAATACTCGCCCGAAATCTCCAGCCCGTTCACTTGGTCAAATCGGATGTCGGGGACCAGAAAGCCGCTTTCCGCGCGGCCATCGGTGCGGATCGCGAGGCCGGGCAGCGGCAGGATGCGCGCGCCGAACAATTCGAGCATCGCCCCGCGAAAACGCACGCGGCTTTCATCAGGATCGTAAGTTACCCGGTCGGCGGTGATGCGCCAGCTCGGGTTCTGCGCGCAGCCATCATCGCCGGTGACGGCGCAGGCGGTGTAGGCCGCGTCGGTGAGCAGGACTGTGCCATCCTCACCGCGCTGCGCAGACCGTGCCGCCAGCCTGCCGCCCTGACGCAAAGCAAGCAGCAATTCCTCCATCGCGCCCGCTTCGAATTCATCGTTGAGTTCGAGGCTTTCGGTGAAGATCTGGTTGCCGACACTATCGACGAAACGGATGCTGCCACGCGCAGTTATTGTGCCGCTGTTGCGGTCCCACACGACCTCGTCTGCGCGCACAGATGCGTGTTCATTGCGCAGAATGACATTGCCGCGCGCGGTGATTGTCTCGGCTTGATTGTCGTAAGCGACCTGATCCGCCTCGAAGGCGATTGGCTCACGGGACTCGCTCTCTTGCGCCGCAGCGACATCCTCTGCGGTAACCACCTGAACCGCGACCGGACTGTCGAAACTTGAGAGCGGAACGCGCGCGCCGCCATGCGCTAGCTCCATCTCAAAGACCAGATCGTCCTGCTCTTCCTGCGTGAGTTCGCGCTGTTCCTCCTGAGCGGCAGCGGGCGCAGCAACACCCAAGAGCGCAAACGCCATCGCGCCAAGCGCCAGCGGGCTCGACATGGAACGCCATTCTCGGCGGCAATTCGCAAATGCGCGGACCGTGGAAACTCCCGACATGGCTTGCCTATTGCACCGCTCGCGACTAATCGCAATCGCCATTGACGGGGCGCACAAATTGCCGGGATCAAGCGTGCATCGCGCTGGCCCGGGCGCCCCCGTTTCAGGCCCAATCACAGCCGTCCCCAGATCGGAGCGAGCATGCACATTCAATTCACTAACACCCATCCAGCCAATGTCCGCCTTATCGCGCGGATTGTGAACCAGGGCGATACGCTTGGCGATCTTGACGCAGCGTTGAGCGAGGGTGCTCCGGCAGCACGCTTCAAAGGCAGCGCCGGGCAGGTGTTCGAAAGCTTCGTTTCGGCTGACGGTTCGGTCAACCGCATCGCGCTGGCTGGTGCGGGCGAGAAAGATGCCGAGACGCGCCGCCTCAATATCGAGCGTGCGGGCGGGGCCTTGATGGCGAAATATCTGCGTTCGGGCGAGGCAGAGATGGTCATCGACCTCGGCCACGCCGAACTGTCCGCCGAAGAAGCCGCTGCCGTGCTCACCGGCGTGCGGCTGCGGGCATGGGCATATGACGAATATCGCACCAAGCTGGCGGCGGAAAAGAAGATCACGCTCGAAAAAGTCCATGTGATCGGCGCACCCGAAGGCACCGAAGCGGCATGGGAGGAACAGGCCGCGATTGCGCAGGGCGTTGAGTTCACCAAGCAGCTAATCACCCTTCCGCCCAATGTCCTTTATCCCGAAAGCTTCGTGGCGATGTGCGAGGAAGCCTTTGCAGGCACCGGCGCAGAGATCACGGTGCTGGGCGAAGACGAAATGGCTAAGCTCGGCATGGGGGCGCTGCTCGGTGTGGGGCAGGGTTCGGCCAAGGCCTCGCGCCTGCTCGCGATCCGCTGGAATGGCGGCAAGGATGGCGACAAGCCGACCGTCTTTGTTGGCAAGGGTGTTACCTTCGACACGGGCGGCATTTCTCTGAAGCCCGGACCCGGCATGGAAGACATGAAGTGGGACATGGGCGGCGCGGGCGCGGTTGCGGGCGGTATGCTCTCGCTGGTTTCGCGCAAGGCCAAGGCCAACGTCATCGGTGTGATGGGGCTCGTAGAAAACATGCCCGACGGCAATGCGATCCGTCCCGGCGACGTGCTCACCTCCATGAGCGGACAGACAATCGAAGTGCTCAACACCGACGCCGAAGGGCGGCTGGTCCTGTGCGACGCGCTGCATTGGGCGCAGGAGCAGTATGATCCCGCGCGCATCGTCGATTTCGCCACGCTTACCGGCGCGATGATCATTGCGCTGGGCCACGAACATGGCGGCGTGTTCGCCAATGATGACGAGCTGGCCGAGCAGCTTCTGGGCGCAGGCCTTGCGACCGGAGACAAGCTGTGGCGCCTGCCGATCGGCCCGGCCTATGACAAGCTGATCGACAGCCCGATTGCCGACGTCAAGAATGTCGGTCCGCGCGGTGCCGGTTCGATCACCGCTGCGCAATTCCTCCACCGCTTCATCAAGAAGGGCACGCCGTGGGCGCATTGCGACATTGCGGGCATGGTCTTTTCCGACAAGCCGGGCGCAACGCATGACAAGGGCGCAACCGGATACGGCGCGCGCCTGATCGACCGCTTCGTCGCGGACAACGTCGAATAGAGCCAGCATGGCGCGGATGCGCAAGAAATCGGACCTGCCGTCCAAGATCTGCGCGGCTTGCGGACTGCCGTTTACCTGGCGCAAGAAATGGGAGCGCGATTGGGACAATGTCCGCTATTGTTCGGACAGGTGCCGCAAGATGAAGGGCAAGACGGATGAAGGGTAAGCTAGGTTTCGCGGCTCTGACCATGCTTTTGCTGGCCACTCCGGCTCCGGCAATGGCCAGCGACTTTTCCGGGATGATCTACTTCTTCGTAGGCATCTTTCTTGTCATTGCCGCGATTGTTGCGGCGATCATTTTCATAGCGCGGCGCGCATCCTCTGGCGGAAGCGCGGGTGCCGATGCCGTAACAGCAGCCTTGCTCGCCTTGTGCTTCGCTCCCGTTTCCAGCCTCGATCTCCTCGTTTCGGGCGATTTGATTGTCTGGCCTCTGGGGCTCATTATCATTTTTCTCTCGTTAGGCGCCGACTACGTGGATCTCTTGCCCTTTGGGCTCGTATCATTCGTTGTGACTGCCGGCCTCGTTTACTGGTTCCTCGCTCGGCGCAGGCTGCGGCAGGAGGGCGAAGACGAGGCATGAAAGTCGATTTCTGGCAACTCTCCCGCGATCCGGTCGAGAAAGTGGTCGCCCTGATCGCGCAGCGCGTGTTGGGCGCAGGGGAGCGGTTGCTGGTGGTCAGTAAGGATGCGGCCCAGCGCAAGGCGATTTCGGACGAATTGTGGAAGGCAGGGCCGGAGAGCTTTCTCGCCAATGGTGAAGCTTCTGCCGTTGGTGCTGCCGAACAGCCGGTGCTGCTTTCCGAGGCAGTCGAGGCTCTGAACACCGCCAGCCACATCATCTTTGCCGATGGCGAATATCGGGAACCGGCGGGCTTTGCGCGCGTCTTCCTCTTATTCGACGATACCTCGCTTGAGGCCGCGCGCGCGACTTGGCGCGGGCTCGACGCGAGTGAGGATATGGAACGCGCTTACTTCGCTCAGGAAGACGGCAAATGGGTCAAGAAAGCCTGAGCGCTTGCAGACCAGGCCTTGAATGGGCGATGGAGGAGCAGGGGAGATGGGGAACACATTTATGAACAAAATACTCGTCGCTGCAGTGCTGCCGCTCCTTGCGTTGTCGGCCTGCGGTTCAGATGTTGATGAGAACGCGGACGGCACAACAATCTCCGCCGATGGCACCGAAATGACCTTCGGCAATGGCGAAGGTGAAACGAATATGGTCATCACCGGACCCGATGGTGAGGCGAGCTTTCAAAGCGGGCCGGACGTTACGCCGAATCTTCCCGATGGCTGGACGATTTTCCCGCGTGCTTCGATTCTGAGCGCGATGAATATCGACGGCGTCGACCAAGCAGGCACTGTGGTCGTGATGCAGGTGGACGCAGATATTGAAGATATCATCGCGCATTACCGCGCCGAAGCAGAGGCTACGGAGCACAAAATCCAGATGGAACTCACCACTGGAAATGCGCGGATTATTGGCGGTGAGGGGCCGGATGGAAGCAGCTTTTCCGTCAGCGTCGTGCCCGATGCAGATGGCGGGCCTGCAACAGTGCAGCTGACTGTGGGCAAAGGCGAGTGACGCAGATCAGCGATTGCGACTTCGCAAAGGCTTGAATTAGCGCCGCACCGGCGTTAGGGGCGCGCGCAACAACTCCCCCGAGCGCTCATGGGCGCGCACTCTCTTGTTCAAGGAATACAATCATGGCGGTTACCCGCACCTTTTCGATCATCAAGCCCGATGCCACCAAGCGCAACCTGACCGGCGCTGTCACTGCCATGCTCGAAGGCGCAGACCTGCGCGTTGTCGCATCCAAGCGCATCCACATGACACGCGAACAGGCCGAAGGCTTCTACGCGGTCCATTCCGAGCGTCCGTTCTTCGGTGAACTCGTCGACTTCATGATGAGCGAGCCGGTTGTCGTGCAGGTTCTCGAAGGCGAAGACGCCGTGAAGCGCAACCGCGACATCATGGGCGCAACCAACCCCGCCGAAGCCGCAGAAGGCACGATCCGCAAGGAACACGCGCTTTCGATCGGCGAAAACACCGTCCACGGTTCGGACAGCGAAGAGAACGCGAAGATCGAAATCGACTTCTTCTTCTCGGCAGACGAAATCGTCGGCTAACGCGCTTTTCAGCGGAATTTAGAAAAGGCCCCGCTGCGCAGACGCAGCGGGGCCTTTTTGATTCCGGGGTTTGCCTTTCGCTGATTCGCTTCGCGTGCTTCATGCAGCTATGTATCTAGCGGGTCGCTCGAACGGTTCTGGGGAGGAACTTATGGGCAAACTGTTTCTGATGCTTGTGTCAGCTACATTCTACGCAGCTGCGGTTGCGGCGCTACTCTTTCTGATCGGCTGGGTTGGGGCGTTCGATTTCATGCCTTTGACGGTCGACAATGGCCGCGATGGTCCCGTGGTAACCGCTCTGCTGGTCAATTCCGGTCTGATCGCGCTGTTCGGCGTCCAACACAGCGTCATGGCGCGGCCCGGCTTCAAGGAACGCTGGACCAGGATTGTTCCCGCGCCGGTTGAGCGCAGCTTCTACCTGCTTGGAACGGTGCTGGTTCTCGGCGCTCTCTTCCACTTCTGGTATCCGATCGAAGGGACCATCTGGTCGATCCAGAATGAAGCCGTGCGCATGGCAATCTGGGCGCTGTTCTGGCTGGGCTGGGCGATCCTGCTTCTGTCCACATTCCTACTCAATCATTTCGAGCTGTTTGGACTGCAACAGGCTTGGCACAATCTGACCGGAAAGACAGCAGCTCCGCCTCAGATGCGAACGCCGCTATTCTACAAGTTAGTGCGTCACCCGCTGTATACCGGCTTCTTCATTGGCCTGTGGGCCACACCCGATATGACCTACAGCCACGCCTTCATGGCCGCAGGTTTCACGATCTATATAGTTATCGGAATTGCCTATGAAGAACGCGACCTGCTCGATGTCTTCGGTGAACAATATGCCGAGTATCGCAGCCGTGTCGGAGCCTTCATTCCGGGCATTGGCAGGGTTCGCTAGCTAGACGCCATCCCGCTCGAACAGTGCGAGCTGTTCGGAGTGGGCGCGGTGGCGGCCTTCTTGCGCCTTTGCCATTTGCGCGCGCATTGCGGCGAGTGCATGCGGGGTGAGGTCAAGGCTGAGTTCGGCATAGGCGCGCCTGATTTCGCGCTCCGAGTCCTCACCCAAGGCGTCATAATGCAACTGAGTGATCGGGCCTTTCCAACTGGCGAGCGCCTCGGCCATGCGCCCCTCGCGTAAGTCGATCTTGTGCCGCCACAGCGCCTCGATCCTTGTCAGGTCGCAGCTGTCAGTCTGCACCGCCATCTGGTTGGCGCAAAGAGAGACGGCGCTGCGATGCACGGCCTCCAGATCGCGCTCGGCCAGCACCAGCCTCGCATCGGGAAACAGGGTGATCAATGTGCGGAGGTCTTCGGCGAAAGCGGGCACTTTCATCACGCGCGGCTTGTCAGCAATGCCGCGATGCGCCGCGTCGCTCTTCAATATGCGCGCAAATTCGCGGTAAACGCACGCAGAGTCACGCGCTTCGCTCCACACGGAATAGCTCGGGATATGCCACTGGGTTTCGTAGATCGAGTGGTGCAGACCGGCGGATATCCAGGCCAGCTCCTCCTCGACCTCGCCCGATGCCATCGGGTGGATCGCCTGCATCCACGGATTGAGCGCGCCCAGCATCGCAAGCTCGAGCGCGCCCTTTAACAGGCTTATTCCGGCCAATCCCGGCACCGGGTGATAGGCGTCGCAATAGCGCGTGTGCGAATGCGCGGGATCGGCGGCGAGCAGCTTGTGAATGCGCGTCGTCCCGCTGCGCATATGGCCGATGACGATGATTGGCGGGGCGAGGGTGGTTTCGAGCAGCTCGGGCTGCCGGTTCCACAGCGCGCCCAGCTTGAGCCGGTTTGCGACCACGCGGCTCAGCTGCCCCCAAGCCATCGCCTGACCCAGCGCGTTGAGGTCCGCTTCCTCGCGCACAGCTTGCACAAGCCGGGCGAACCGCTCGCGGAAATCGGCGACGTCTTCGCCTGAACGTCCACCGCGCTCGGCCTCGGCTTCGAAGCGCTTTGCGGCCTGCGCCCAAATTGCCTCGGCATCGAGAACAGGAGGCGGAAGCCACCCTTTCTCCCATGCCCGCGCCAAAAAGCTGCTCGCCCGCTGTGCCCACTTGCCCCGCGCTAACGGATGCTCGCGCGGCGGCGCTGGCATTAGAACTGGTCAGCCGCGTCGAGCAGTTTGGTAAGCCGCGAGGGCGCGCATGCACGCCAGCTGCGCTCAAGCCATTCGGCGACATGATCCCAATCGACACCGCTGCGGTTGAGGATCACGCCGACCCATCCACTCGCGCCGTAATAGGCGGGTTTGAAATAGACCTCCGGCTGGGTTTCGACGAGGTTGAGCAGCTCGTCCATGCTGCTGGTTTTGACCAACACTGCGATATGCTCGACGCCGTGATGCTGGTCGCTGAAATGGGCGAAGAACTTGCCCGATTTCTCCGTCCCGACGCGGAAGCCGGGGGAGCCGTGGCTGTCTTTCTCGTGGGTTTCGGGCAGGGCCAAGGCCAGATCGCGGACTTTCGCATAGAGGAAGTCGGGATCATTCCCGCGCGACACATATTCGGCGACTGCGCGCGGATAGAGCTGGTGTTCAGCCAGCAAGACCCGCGCGGCGAGCGTATCGGGCGTGTCCCCCTCGGCAATCGCTACGCGGGTTTGCGCCAGCACTTCGCCCGCATCGAGTTCGGCCGTCACAACATGGACGCTCACGCCGCCATGGCTGTCGCCCGCTCCGATCGCGCGGGCATGGGTGTCGAGGCCTTTATACTTCGGCAGCAGCGAGGGGTGGATGTTGAGGATCCGGCCCTCCCAGCGGCGCACAAAATCCTCCGACAGGATGCGCATATAGCCCGCCAGCACGATATATTCCGCGCCAGCTCCGCTTGCGGCAGCTTCCATCGCGATATCTTGCGCCTCACGCGAATGGCCTTTGTGCGAATGGACGAAGGTTTCGACCCCTTCGAGCCGCGCCAGTTCCAGCCCGCCCGCTTGCGGATTGTTGCTCGCCACCAACACGATTTCAAACGGCGCATCGGGCGCGCGGCTGGCATAGAGCAGGGCGGCCATATTGGTCCCGCCGCCCGAGATGAAGACCGCGATTTTGGCCTTTCTAGCCAAGATGCACGGCCTCCCAATCGGCGGTCGCGCTCCAGGTGCCTTGCGAGCCGCGCACGGTGCAGCCGCGCTCGCCTTCGGCAATTGTGCCGACTTTCACGACCGTCTCGCCCGCTTCCTCTAGTCGCGCGGTGATCGCATCGACGTCGCTTTCGGCCACAGCGAGAACCATGCCCACGCCGCAATTGAAGGTGCGTGCCATTTCCGCCGGTTCAATCGCGCCTTGCGCTTGCAGGAAAGCCATAAGTCGCGGCTGCTCCCACAGATCGGCATTGACCTGTGCATGCGCGCCTTTGGGCAGGATGCGCGGAATATTCTCTAGCAGCCCGCCGCCGGTGATGTGGGCCAGCCCGTGGATCAGCCCTTCGCGGATCAGCGGCAGGAGGCTCTTCACATAGATACGTGTCGGCTCGATCAAAGCGTCGATCAGCAGCCGGTCCGCATCGAACAAAGCAGGGCGGTCGAGCTTCCAGCCCTTGTCCGCCGCCAACCTGCGCACCAGCGAATAGCCGTTGGAATGCACCCCGCTGCTCGCAAGCCCGATCAGCACATCGCCCGCCGCGACGCGCTCACCCGTCAACTGCTCCCCGCGCTCGACCGCGCCGACGCAAAAGCCCGCAAGGTCGTAATCGCCCGCCGCATACATGCCTGGCATCTCGGCGGTCTCGCCCCCGATCAGCGC
The DNA here is from genome assembly GCF_947492365.1 of uncultured Erythrobacter sp. NCBI lineage: Bacteria > Pseudomonadati > Pseudomonadota > Alphaproteobacteria > Sphingomonadales > Erythrobacteraceae > Erythrobacter > uncultured Erythrobacter sp. The sequence continues at coordinate 1,408,877 of NZ_CANLMB010000001.1, read as the reverse complement.
GCATCCAGCCTGTTTGCAGCCCTCTGCGATCCCCGCGACCACGCGCTCGGCGACGCCGTTTTCGAGCTTTCCGGTAGCGAAATAGTCGAGGAAGAACAGCGGTTCAGCGCCCTGCACGATCAGATCGTTGACGCACATGGCGACCAGATCGATTCCGACGGAATCGTGGCAGTCAAAATCGATGGCGAGTTTGAGCTTCGTCCCCACCCCGTCATTCGCCGCGACCAGCAGCGGGTCGGCATAGCCAGCCGCTTTCGGATCGAAGAAGCCGCCAAATCCGCCCAGCTCGCTGGTCGCGCCGGGACGCGCGGTTGCCTTGGCGAGAGGGGCGATGGCCTTGACCAAAGCGTTGCCCGCATCGATCGAAACGCCTGCATCGGCGTAGGTGTAGGGTGAATTCTTGTCTGTCATTGCATCGCCTTTACCCTTTCAGGCTTGGAATTCCACTTCGCATTGGGCAAAGACCTGCCAGATTTCCCCGATGACGGCTTCATCCACCCTTTTCGGCCCATTGAGAGCCCCGTTTGCAAGAGCAATCGCGCCCATCCGCTGGGTGTTTGCGGCTGCATTGGCGCTGATTCTGCTCGGCGGAGGCTATGCGCTGGTCATGGCGCAGGTTTCGGGCGAGCGGGGAATCGCACCCACCGCCTCCAGCGCAGACATCGAAGTTCGCGGAATCGAAGTGGATGTGCGCGCCGCGACCGGAGCCGAAGCCCGCGATACTGCATGGCGGCGCGCCCAGCGCGAGGCGTGGAGCCGTGTTGGCGGCCCAGCGATCTCCGACGCGCAGCTTTCGGGCATGGTGTCGGCAATCGTGATCCAGCGCGAGCGGATCGGGCCGCGGCGCTACATTGCGACGTTGGGCGTGACCTTTGACCGCCAGCGGGCAGGGCGCTTCCTCGGCGGAGCAACCCGCGCGCGCTCCTCTGCACCGATGTTGCTGATCCCTGTGACGGTCAGCGCGGGCACCTACACAGCATTCGAAGTGCGCAATCCGTGGCAGCGCGCATGGGCAGAGTTCAATCCGGGTACCAGCCGGATCGACTATGTCCGGCCCAGCGGAGCCGGGGGCGATTCGCTGCTGCTCAATTTCGGGCAATCGGGTCGCCGCAGCCGCGCATGGTGGCGCACAACGCTTGACCAATACAGCGCCGCCGATGCGCTGGTTCCGGTCGCACGGCTCGAACATCAGTTCCCCGGCGGACCGATCACCGGCACTTTCACCGCGCGCTATGGTCCAGACAGCAAGGTGCTCGACAGCTTCACGCTCGAAGCAAGCGGACCGGGGCAATTGCAGGACATGCTCACTCGGGCGGTCGAACAGATGGACGGGATTTACGAACAGGCTCTGGTCGAAGGCAAATTGCAGCCTGATCCGACCTTGCGGCTTGGCGGATCGGGTGCGGTGGACCCCGCGATCCAGCGATTGATTGATATCGGACAGGCGATTCAGGCCCGCGACCGCGCTGCCGCCGACGCAGCTGCAGCGGCAAGCGCCGCGCCGGTTGTTGCCGCTCCCACCGATCAACCCACGCAGGCACCCGCAGTTGTGCGCGCCTTTGTCGTCCAGTTCGCAACGCCCGATCCTGCGACGTTCGATGCAACATTGACCGCGGTGCGTCAGACCGCCGGAGTGCGCGGGCTCGCTGTTACCAGCACAGCGATTGGCGGTACGTCGGTGATGAGCGTGAGCTATGGGGGCGAGCTTTCCGCGCTCGCATCGGTGCTGCGCCAGCGCGGCTTTACCGTGCGCGAAGGTGCCAACGCGCTCGCGATCAGCCGCTAAAGGCCTCGCTATGGCCCGTAAATCCGTCAACAGCTCGCAAATTGCCCTCCCGCTCGTTTCAGCGGGATCGGGTGAGGCACAGCGCATTGTGGTTGGCGCAGCGAATGCCAAGGTCATCGAAGCGCTGCAATCGCCTGAAAGCTGGCCATTCGGAACCGCCGTGCTGACCGGGCCAGAGCGGTCCGGAAAGTCGCTGCTGGGGCGCTGGGCCCGGGCACAGGGTATCGAAGTTGTCGACGGTGCGGACAAGCTCGACGAAGCGGACATCTTCCACCGCTGGAACGCAGTGCAGGATGGCGGGTCGCGCGCGGGCGAGAAGCTGCTGTTGATCGCGGATTGCACGCCTTGGGAGATCACGCTTCCCGATCTCAAATCGCGGCTCGGCGGTTCGCTCCAACTGGCCATTGGCGACCCTGATGATGCCATGGCTGCCGCTTTGATCGAAGCGCATGCAGAGGCGCGCGCGCTGACGCTGGCCGAAGGGGCAGCTGACTATCTCGTCCCGCGAACACGCCGCAGCTTTGCCGATATCGAGGCTCTTATTGCGACGGTTGATCGCATTAGTCTTGAACGTCAGGCGCCCGCCACCATGTCAGTCTGGAGGGCAGCGTTGGAAGCTCTGCATGGGCCGGACCAACAAAAACTGCTGTGAAAGAAATTTGCAATCGCGCGAATTTGGTGGGAGAATCTGGCCATGTTTGACCGGCTGAAGACCTATCTGGACTCGATCAAGGCGCGCGATCCCGCGCCGCGCTCACGCTGGGAGATCATGCTCTACCCGGGTGTCTGGGCGCTGGGCTTTCACCGACTGGCCCATTGGCTGTTCGATGCAAAGCTCTATTTCCTTGCGCGCTTCGTCAACCATTTCAGCCGCTTGCTGACCGCAATTGATATCCATCCGGGCGCAAAGATCGGGAAGAATTTCTTCATCGACCATGGCTTTACCGTGATCGGAGAGACGGCTGAGATCGGCGATAATGTGACGATCTACCAATGCGTCACACTGGGCGGCACCAACCCCACCAACGGGGTAGGCGGAAAGCGTCACCCGACATTGCAGGACAATGTGATCGTCGGATCGGGTGCGCAGATTATCGGGCCTATCATTGTGGGCGAACGCGCGCGCGTGGGCGCAAATGCGGTCGTCATGGAAGATGTGCCCGCAGGCGCGACCATGGTCGGGTTCAAGGCGCGATCAACGCTGGTTCCTGCCGAAGAGTGGATCAAGGAGTTTATCCCCTACGGCACCACACCCACTTGCGAGGATGCCGAGGGCAATCAGATCGACTGCATCGAGAAGCTCGAAGGGGAATTTGCCGTGCTGAAGGCGGAGATCGAGGCGCTCAAGGCAGCGAAGGCGCCCGCAGGTGAACCGGTGCAGCCCTCGCTCGACCTTTCGAAGAAAAGCGGAACCGCTGACTGATGAGCGCAGGGCTCGGTGCCGGTGGTTCAAGCAAGGTCGTAGCCTTTCCGGGCAAGTCGGCCGCGCAAATCGGCTTTGACCGTGACGAGCTCCAGCGCATTCTCGACCTCTATGGCCGCATGGTCGCCGCCGGTCAGTGGCGCGACTATGCGATGGATTTTGACCGCAACGCCGCAAGTTTCTCCGCGTTCCGCCGCACCGCCGAGCGGCCCAATATGCGGATCGAGAAACGCCCCTCGCTGCGCGCCAAGCAGGGCATGTACACCCTGTTTGGAGAGCATGGTCAGGTGCTAAAACGCGGCTCCGATCTCGCCAATGTCCTTGCGCCCATGGAGCGCCGGTTGGTGAAAGCCGTCGAGGATTAGGACGTTATCCTGAGGCGCATCAGAAAAGCGGCGGTGATGATCGACGGGATAATGAAGCCCTTGAGATAGGACAATGGGTGCCGTCCGACAGTGAAGTCTGCATGGACGCCGCCAAAATGCGCCCAGTACTGGGTTGCGACAAGTCCGCCAATGCTGATCCACATCATCCATAGACCGGCGCGTTTTCCAAGAACCACAATTGTGAGGCTTCCCGCGATTAGCAGACGCAAAGCAGCCTGCACCGCGTTGTAAGTGCCGTCGGCGCTGAGACTTTGCCCGGCCCAAAACTCGTAGATCATGGTCAGGTGATAAAACACGAGCAGGCCGGCGAGCATAAGAATGAGGATGCGCAGCGCCATGGGTAGCCAGGCCTGCTTTTGGGCAAAGTCGGTTTGCATAGTGGGGCTCCGGAAAAAGAAAGCGGCCCGCACCTGAGCGCGAGCCGCTTTCGTCTTTCATGAATTGTTCCGATCAGGCGCTTGCGTGCGTTACGCCCGGTTCCGGTAAGCGCGCCTGCAAATCGCCGGGCAGCGCGCCAACAATTGCACTGCGGATCGGTTGCCAAAAGGCCGAGAGGCTCAGCAGGGCCGATCCGATCACCAGCGCGGTCAACGCAAAGTTCAGCTCCACTGCGCCGAATTCACGGAACAGGAAGGTGAGCGCGAACAGCACATAGACCAGCGCCGAAACCAGCAGCGCACGGCGGTCAACCGCCAGCGCCACCAGGCCAAACGCGATGTAGACGCCGATTACGCCGAATGCCGCGCCGATGCCCAGATTGTCACCTTCGGTCACACCGAGCATGGCAAAGATCGGATGGGCGATCATGGGTGCGGCCAGCAGGTGCAGCCAGAATGCTACGTCAGAGCGGCGCGTGGTGCGCTCGCGGTCCGACATGTCCCAGCGCATGGCGAAGCCGAACATTGCAAGCCCGGCGACGAAGACCAGCGTCAGCACGATATTCTCGTTGAGGAGGTCGGGGCCAATCCCGGCGACGATCAATGCGATGACAGTGCCTGCGACCGCTGCGGCTCCGGCTGCGACGGTGATCGGCACCATGAAGCGGCGCCAGTGGAAATAGGCTCCCACAGCAGCGATCAATGCCGAGACAGAGACCAAGACTGCACCAACCTGCTCGTTACCGCCCGACTCGATATACATGACCGCGCCGCCCAGAACGGTGGCGAAAACGCCGCCGACAAAGGCGAGCAGCAGGACAATCGAGGGCAGGGCCATATGGCGCCTGCGCGTGAAAAACTCGGCCAGCGGCCAGGCTGTCGCGGCGACAAACAGACCCATCAACGAGATCGAGAGCGATTCATTGAGGTCGCTTGCCGCATGCCACTGCTGCGTTGCCGCGTCGCCTACCTCAAGAGCGAAGAAGTCGACATCAGGGACAGGTGCGATGATGCCAGCAATTGCCTGACCAATCGCGCCCACCGCAACCAGCAGGATCACCACCCCGATGGTCACAAAGATGTCGTTGAAGCTGTTGATCAGGCGGAAGTTTTCCTCCGACCCGCGCGGCAATTCGCGCCGCTTTGACATATGGTCACGGAAACCCGCAGCAGCCTCGGCGCTCATGGCACCAGCGGCGACGGCGGAATTGATATCTTCTTCGCTGTACATAGCTCAGCTCTCCCACTTCGGGCGGGAAGCTAGGCTAGGCGTGTTACTGTGTCAATACACCCAAGCATACGGGCCGACATTCCAGCTCTATTCGAAGGTGCGCGCAATTGACATTGTCGGCTGGGCTGCGTTGATCCTGCGGATTATCAAAAGCATGCAGATCGCAGAAACGACCGTTGCCACATACGCGACGATGTTCAGCGTAGTGAAGACCTCACCAAATCCGCCAATACTCGACACGAGCCATCCGATCCACCAAACCCAAAGCAGGCCACCTGCGGGGTTGTTGGCGTCAGGTTCCTCACCATGGCTCGCCTGCCACAAGGCCTTCATCGCTTGAAACGGTTTGAACAGATTGGCGATCGGAACGGCGAACCAACCCACAGCCCAACCGGGCGTATATTCGGTCTGCGGCGCGTCAGTGAGGGAGAGGTTGGCATGGGCTCGCCAGATCCACGCACCAATTACGAAGAAACTGACGATCAGAAGCAGCACATCGATCAGCACAAGCGCATCCAGCCCGTGCAGTTCATAACTGCCCGCCAAGGCTTCGGGCCAAAGACCGTTGAGAAACAGCGCCACGCCAATAGCGCAAAGGGTGCTCGATCCCGCAACCAAGGATGCCATAACCTGCGCTACGTCGCCGATGCGGCTGCCGCGCTCCAACCCCTGTCGAAAGTCGATTTCCATCACACGCCCCTTCTGCTGGGCCTCTACTCAAACGTCGCAGCTGCGCCCATGCCTTCGCGTTGGCCATTTGTGACCAGTTTGATCACCTTGATCAGGAAAAACGCCGCGCCGGCGGTCAGGATGTTGGCGAGGATAATCAGGACCTGTGTCGCCCAGAACGGGGTTGTCATCCACAGCCACGGGATGATCGCGACCAGCAGCGTGTAGAGCAGGAACAGGTTTACGACGAAGGAACCGATCCAGCAGCCCCACCAGCTGAACACTTCGTCCACATCGGCAGCGGCCAGTTCCTCCGGCTCACCCAAGCTGCGATTGGCCAGCTCGCGCATGGCGCGGAAAGGCACGAAGAGATTGGCAATCGGGACAAGGAAGCTGAAAGTCGCCCATGAGGGGGAATAGTTCAGTCCTGTGAGCCCGGCCCGGTGCAGGTTCGCATGTGCCATGAAGACCCACACCAGAACTGCAACAATCGAGAGGATATAGACAAAGGGCGAGAGCGCAGCCGCAATCCCTGAGATCGCCAGCATGATGGGCGATTCCGCCATCTGCGTGTATGCGATCAACCAGATCGAGAGCGATAATGCGGACACCAAAGTGAGCGCACAAACGGCCCAGGCAAGGATAGTGGCAATCAGCGCAGGTACGCGCAAATTCTCGGCTTTCATGGATACGACCCCCAATTTTGCCGAATGCCCCCAATGCAAACGGCTCCCGCGCATTTCTGCGTGAGAGCCGTAAAATTGCAAGCCTGCTTTTGAGGCTTTTGCGCAGCTTAGCTTATCCGCGCGCGCTCGAAGGACCGGTGCCGGTCACCTTCTGCATCGCGGTCAGGATCGCGCCCGACTGCTCTGAGCCGCTTTGCGGGGCTTTGAGGTTGGAGAATTCGTTGATCTTGTCCCAATTGTCGGCAAAGCCTTCAACCGTACGCTGGCCGTCGGGCAGCCACACGGCGTCATTCATCACCGTCCATGCCGAGTGATAACCGCCTGCGCCCGCGCCGACGATAGCATTGGTCGGCGCATCTTCGCTAACGAGGTAGAGCGCGGCCGGAACCACATTCACCGGATCAAACAGCTTGTAGGCTTCTTCGGGGAAGAGGTCTTCGGTCATGCGCGTACCGGCAACCGGCGAAAGCGAGTTGCAGCGGATGTTGTATTTCGCGCCTTCGAGTTGGAGCGTCTTTGTGAGGCCAGCAAGGCCGAGCTTAGCCGCGCCGTAATTGGCCTGGCCGAAATTGCCGAACAGGCCGGTCGAGCTGGCGGTCATGAGAACGCGGCCATAGGCCTGCTCGCGGAATGTTTCCCAGCATGCCTTTGTGACAAAGGCCGAACCGGTGAGGTGAACCTTTACGACGAACTCAAAGTCGTCTGGGGTCATCTTGTGGAACGTCTTGTCGCGCAAAACGCCGGCATTGTTGATGAGGATGTGGACGCCGCCCCATTTCTGCTTGGCGTCGGCAACCATCTTTTCCATCTGCTCATATTCGGTGACAGAGCCGCCGTTGGAGACGGCTTCACCGCCCATGGCTTCGATTTCTTCAACGACTTTCAGCGCCATGTCCGAATGGCCGGTGCCATCGCGCGAGCCGCCCAGATCGTTGACGACAACCTTCGCGCCGCGGCGAGCCAGTTCAAGCGCATATTCACGGCCCAGACCGCCGCCTGCGCCGGTAACGATGGCGACCTTGTCTTTGAAGTCGATGCTCATGGGTTCTTCTCCTGTCAGATTGCGGCGTCTGTTTGACGCTCGCGTAAACTTGTCCGGCGCGATGGGTGGCACTTTCCGTGTTGCGTTGCAACAGGCGGATTGGAGGCGCGCAATGCCGTAGGGTCAGGAAGCGCTTTACAGGGCCTTCAAGGCAGGAATCAGGCGGTCGAGCGAATCGATCACCGCATCCGCGCCCAATTCATGCGGCGACTTGTCGCAATAGCCATAGGCCGCGCCGATCACCGGAACGCCTGCGCCGCGCGCCGCGTTGACGTCGTAAGTGCTGTCGCCGACAAAAGCGAAGCTTCCTCCTCCGCAGCGCTTTTGCGCTTCGATGACGGGTTCGGGGTGCGGCTTGGACAGGAACCTGCCATCGGGCCCTTTGCCCATGGAATCCCCGCCAATGACCGTCGCGAATGGCTCGATAAAGTCGAGCTGGGTGAGGATCGAGCGGGCAAACTCCTCGAACTTATTGGTCACCACCGCGAGTTTCACCCCTTGCGCGGTCAGCTCTGCCACGACCTCGCGCGCATGGGGGTAGGGCGCGGAATAGACTGCATTGTGCTCGGAATAGTATTTGAGCATCGCCTTGTAGAGCGCGCGAAAATCCTCCTCGGGCATGCCGCCCTGCGCTTCGACCGCCTGTGCGAGCATGATCTTCGCCCCGCCGCCGATCAGGTCTTTCGAGGAATCCACCGGCACCGGGTCAAACCCGCCAAGCTCCAACGCATGGTTCACCGCTGTGCCCAGATCGCGGAATGTGTCGAGCAACGTGCCGTCGAGGTCGAAGCCCACGGCTGCAAAAGGAAAATCACTCATGCAGGCCCGCGTGAAGTAACCGACTTCAAACCGCAAGCATTTGCTGGCAGAGGCGGCTGGTCTTATGAAGGACCTGTATGACTGATTTTGCCGCCATCATCCTTGCCGCGGGCAAGGGCACCCGCATGAAGAGCAACCTGCACAAGGTGCTGCACCCGATTGCGGGCAAGCCGATGCTGATGCACCTGCTCGACGAGTTCGAGGCCCTGGGGCCGCAGCGCATGGTGGTGGTCGTCGGCGACCGGCGCGAGCAGATCGATGCGGCGCTGGAAGGCCGCGATGTCGTGACCGCGCTGCAAGACCCGCAGCACGGCACCGCGCATGCAGCCTTGCAAGCGCGCGAAGCTTTGAGCGGGTTCAGCGGCAATATCCTCGTCGCATTCGGCGATGTGCCGATGGTGCGCGCCGAGACGGTGCGCAAGCTCACTGAAGCGCTTTCGGGCGGAGCCAAGGTCGCGGTGCTCGGCTTCCGGCCCGCAGACGCGCTCGCCTATGGCCGGATCATCGCGAGCGATGATGGCACGGTCTCCAAGATGGTCGAGTTCAAGGATGCGACCGAGCGCGAGAAGAAGACTCGGCTGTGCAATTCAGGTCTGATCGTCGCGCATTCGGACGATATGTGGCCGCTGCTCGATGCGGTTGGTAACGACAATGCGCAGGGCGAATATTACCTCCCCGATGTCGCCACCGGAGCGATTGCGCGCGGCGACAAGGTGGTTGTGGTCGAGACGAATGCAGACGAAGTCGCCGGTATCAATTCGCGCTCCGAACTCGCCGCAGCCGAGGGGCGCTGGCAGGCCGCGCGGCGAGAGGCTGCGATGGACGATGGGGCTACGCTCAAGGCTCCAGACAGCGTTTTCTTCAGCCATGACACGGTGTTAGGCCGCGATGTTACGGTCGAGCCTCATGTAGTCTTCGGCCCCGGCGTAAGTGTAGCGGACGGCGTTCACATCAAAGCCTATTCGCATCTCGAAGGCGCGCAACTCGCCAGCGGGGTTCAAGTCGGTCCCTTCGCTCGCCTGCGGCCCGGCGCGGTTCTGGAAGAGAACAGCTTCGTCGGCAATTTCGTCGAGATGAAGAAAGCGACCCTCGGCAAAGGCGCGAAGGCGAGCCATCTTTCCTATATCGGCGATGCGACCGTGGGCGAGAATGCCAATATCGGCGCGGGCACGATCACCTGCAATTACGATGGCTATTTCAAGCACCAGACCGTGATCGGCGACCGCGCCTTCATCGGTTCGAACTCGGCTTTGGTCGCGCCCGTCACTATCGGCGCAGACGCCATCGTTGCGGCAGGCTCGACCGTCAGCCGCGATGTCGGCGCAGGCGATCTGCGCATGGTGCGCGGCGAGCAACTGGTCAAACAGGGCTGGGCCGACCGCTTTCATGACGCGATGAAAAAGAAGAAAGCTGCGGCGAAGTCCAAAGGTTGATTGCGCCCTCCCACATAGGGTTTCCCGCAAGGTGAGCATTTAGCGGGCTTTCACCGTGAGTGCCGTAGCTCCGTCAGCGATGGGCCAAGCATTGCAATCGAATATCGCTCCAGCAGAGGAGGCCGCCAAGCTCGTCGGCCTGATCCGTGCCAATGCGGAGCGGGTCAATCACGCCTCGCTCGAACGCAAGGGTTTCATCGAAGAGTTGATCGAGCGCTCGCATCATGTCGGCGCTGAAATCACCAAGCTCAAACAGCAATCGCACAGCGCACAGGACAATCTGAAAGTCACCGCCAAGGCCGCCGAGGAAATCATCAAAGAGGTTCTCTCGATCGTCGCTTTGATGGATCAGTCCATGGACGGCATCGCAGCGCTGGACGAACAGATTTCCGCCTTCGAAAACCGTTTCCACGAAGTGCGCAGCTTTTCAGACACGATCATCGATGTGGCCGACCGCACCAATGTCCTTTCGATCAACGCAATGATCGAGGCTGCGCGAGCGGGCGAGCATGGCGACGGGTTTCAGGTGGTCGCCAACGAAGTGCGCGAACTGGCCGCGATCAGCTCTGAAACGGCCGAAACCATCGCAGACCGGCTCGGCACATTGGTCGAGGATGCGAGCAAGATGTCGCAGCAATGCGCCGACTTGAGAGGGATCACTTCGCGCGGAAATGCGACCAGCAAGTCCAATCTTGAACGGCTTCGCTCGGTCCATGCAAGCGTGAAGGATTCAGCCTCTCACGCCAATAGGGCGAGCGACGTGACCAGCGAACAGCTTGAAGAATTTGCCGGCGTGCTCGAACGGATAGAAAGCCTACTAGAAGACACCGAATCCGCAATTGACGGGTCGGGAAGCAATGTCAGCCTCGCCCTGCAGCTAGAGGATTGCATCGAGCTCTTGCGGTAAGGGCCAGGCTCAATTGCTTTTGCAACCTGCCCTCGCGCTGGGCGCTGTTTGAGTGGTAGAGCGCAAGAGATGGATCAGGTGGAACAAGATTGCTGGTTGTGCGGTCGCCCGCTGGGCGCGCGGATCGAGTGGCATCATCCTGTGCCGAAATCGAAGAAGGGACGTGAGACCGTGCCCGTACACCCGATTTGCCACCAGACGATCCACGCCAATTTCACCAATGCCGAGCTGGCTCGGATCGGCTTAGATCGAGAGGCTGTGAGCGCGCGCGATGCAGTTGCCAATTTTCTCGCCTGGATTGCCAACAAGCCGTCTGATTTCCACGCGCCAACGCGCCGGTGAAATTCGCTCATCCGTCCGGCAGCGCTCTGCGTAACTTGTTGGACATTGAAACTTATCCTCCGGAGAGCTGTACATGGGCATTTTGAAATGGGTTGCAGTGGGCGTTAGCCTCGCCGCGATTGGCGGTGCGGCATTGCATGCCCAATACCGTGACACCGAAGAACCGTCATACGAGGTGGTCACGTCCGACAAGCGCTTTGAATTGCGCGAATACGCCCCGATGATTGTTGCCGAAGTCACCCATGAAGGCGATCGACGCCGGGCGAGCGGTGCGAGTTTCCGCCGACTTGCCGCCTATATCTTTGCCCAGGACCGTCCCGCAGGTGGTGAAGCCATCGCAATGACATCGCCTGTCATTCAGGAACGGGTTGATCAGGACGAGCGGATCGAGATGACATCTCCGGTGCTTCAGGAAGAAACCGGAATGGGCAAGTGGCGCACCAGATTTGTAATGCCCGCGCGCTTTACGATGGAAACTCTCCCTCAGCCGCCTGCCGACATTGCGTTGGTCGAAGTGCCTTCGCGGCGCGTGGCTGCCGTCCGTTTCAGCGGAGTGGCCCGCAGCAGCGATCTTGCGATCATGGAAGAGCGCTTATCACAATGGGTCGATGCTCAGGGCCTGATACCGGTCGGCAGCTTCGAATACGCCTTTTACGATGCACCTATGGTGCCCGGTCCTATGCGGCGCAACGAAGTCCTGATTGAGGTCGCTGCCGAACGGTGATCCGATCAACCGGGAGGCAAAGGGCGATGGGACCGTCCGGCAGCGGCGCTCGGCGGAGCGTCAGACACTCTCCAGTTCAGCTGTTCGGGTACCAGCTTGCGAATGGTATTCGCTTTCCCATTGCTCGAACTCGCTGCGGCTCAGCAGGTAACGTTCGCGCGCCTCGTGAAAGCTGATCGCGCGGTCGTGAACCGCACGCACAACATCGGCTTTGCGAGCAGGCGACCAATGCACCTTGTGGCTCTTGGGAAGGCTGTAGCGTTTGATCGCATCGGCGATCGAAATGTTGCGGGGGTATGCCATTTTTCGTCTCCTTTGGATCCCTGTTGATCAACGTCCTTGGCGCGCAGCCTTAATCCCGGCCTGCGATCATTGGTTAATCCGCACTTGACGACGTTCCCCGTGCCGCAACTGCGGTGAGCCGAGGCAAAACTGTCGGACGATTTTACAGCGCGATGTTGCAGTGCAAAAGAAAGGGCGGTCTCCAATACGGAAACCGCCCCATTCCTGCGCGCGATTCGCGGCGGTTTTGAAGGCCTATTCGTCCATCAATTGCTGCATCAGATAGATATATTGCAGCGCCTGAATCTTCGCGCGTTGTTCGTTATCGACGCCGCCGGAATGTCCGCCGACCGTGTCTTCGAAATAGTAGTAATCGTGGCCCTGCTCGGCAAAGCGTGCGGCGCCTTTACGCGCGTGAGCCGGGTGGGTGCGGTCATCAGCGGTTGAGGCCCACAGGAACGGGGTGGGGTAGTCCACGCCTTCCTCGATCATCTGATAGGGCGAGTATCCGTCGATCCATGCGCGCTGTTCGGGAATGCGCGGATCGCCATATTCGCCAATCCACGAAGCGCCTCTGCCGATCACATGGTAACGCAGCATGTCGAACAGCGGGATCTGCACAATCGCCGCGCCGAACAGGTCGGGCCGCTGGGTGATCGCAGTGCCGACCAGCAGTCCGCCTTGCGAGCCGCCCTGAATGCCGAGATGTTCGGGCGAGGTGTAGCCGCGCGCGACCAGATCCTCACCCACGGCGATGAAGTCGTCCCAAGTGCGCTGCTTGTTCTCGCGGATGGCGGTCTGGTGCCAGCCGGGGCCGAACTCGCCGCCGCCGCGCAGATTGGCGAGCACATAGGCCCCGCCGCGCTCCAGCCACATCTTGCCGGTCGAACCGAGATAGCCGGGCAGGCGCGGCACCTGGAAGCCCCCATAGCCGGTCATCAGAACCGCTGTGTCGCCGCTCATCTCCATGCCCGCAGGCTTGACGATGAAGTAGGGGATTTTGGTCCCGTCCGCGCTGGTCGCTTCGTGCTGTTCGACTTCCATGCCAGCCGCGTCGAAGCGTTCGGGCGAGGTCTTGAGCACCACCGGATCGCTGCTGCCATCGCTGTAGTAAAGCGTTGTCGGCTCCAGGAAGCCGGTGACGGTGAACATGATCTGGTCGGTCTCGTCAGAGCTTGCCGCGATCCCGACGGTTGCATTGTCGGGCAGCGCGACCTGCTTGCTCACCCATGCGCCGTCTTCGAAATTGAACTCCAGCACCTTGCCAACGACATTGTCGAGCAGACCGACATAGAGCGCATTGGCGGTGATCGCCCCGCCGCGCTTTGTCTGGCGCTCTTGCGGGGCCCAGACGAGCGTTTTGGCCGCGCCGTTGGGATCTGCTTTCCACTCTTCCAGATCGACCGCGATCAGGCTGTCTGCGGGGAAGGTCTGTCCGTCCACTTCCCAATCGACATCGGTGCTGAACAGCAGGTGCCCATCGACGATGCCATAAGGGTTCGCCTTTGCTGGCAGGTCGAGCTTGATCCAGTCATCATTGACCGAAACGAAGTATTCGCGCTCGTGGAAGCTGATGCCGCGATAGCCAATCATCGCGTGCACCACATCATCGCTGTCGCGCAGCAGATAGGCACCCGCAGAGACGTCGGAGGATTCGCCGCGGAACACTTCGGGAGCATTAGCGAGGTCAGTACCGCGCACCCAGACTCGGGTGGTGAAAGGGTACTCGCTGTCGGTCAGCGTCCCTTCGCCAAAGTCACGCCCGACCAGCAAAGTGTTCTCGTCGATCCAGCTGACGCCGCCCTGACTCTTGTGCTCGATCGCAAAGCCGCCTTCGACGAAGTTCTTGGTCGAGGTGTCGAACTCGCGCAGGATCGTTGCATCTTCGCCGCCATCGGACAGCGCGATCATGCAGCGACTGAGCGCGGGCGGGAGGCAGGATGAGCCTTTATAGACCCATTCCTTGCCCTCAGCCGCAGCCAGCGCGTCGATGTCGAGAATGGTCTCCCATTCGGGATCGTCGGTCTGGTAGCTTTCCAGCGTGGTGCGGCGGACGAGGCCCTTGGGATTCTCCCTGTCCTGCCAGAAGTTGTAGAGGCCATCGGGGCGGAAGCTGACAAAGGGAATGCGATCTTCGCTGTCGAGGATGGCGAGCGCTTCACCTTTGAGCGTTTCAAAGCGCGGATCAGCCTCAAGCACGCCGAGGGTGCGCGCATTCTCTGCCTCGACCCATGCGAGCGCTTCGTCGCTGCGGGCTTCTTCGAGCCAGATATAGGGATCTTCTTCAGGGCCGGGGATAGGCGCAGTCTCGTTGTGCGCCTCGGCAGTCGCGGGGGTTGTCGCGCCTATCGTCATGGCTGCTGCCAGAACGGCGGTGATTGCGAGGGTTGATGCAAGTTTCAAATGTCCTCTCCTGTGGGGATTGCAAGGCAGGACATTGGCCCTGTTGCAGCCGCTTGTGAAGGGTGAAACCGACCAACAACGTTGCTGCATAGGCCCACGATATGGTGAGACATGGACCGCATGTTACACGGTCCTGAGACAAAAAACTGCGCTGGCCAAGCGGGTGAAAGAACCGGGGGGCGAAGCGAGGTACGGCGGGCAGACATTGCCGCGCCATCTAGCCGCAAGGCCGGTCTGTAGGAAAACGGTTTGCGACGCTTGCGCTCAGCTCCCCGTGCCGGGAACAATCGCAAAGTAATCGCGGTAGGTCTGCGGCAACTCAACCGCCTCGAACGCGCCGCCATAGCCCAGCACAAATGCAATCCCGACCAATGGCCCCAATGCGAGCGCGGGAGCGTGCCATTTGCGGGCGCGGCGGAAATGCAATGCGGCGAGCAAGTGGCTGACAATCGCAGTGACCGCGAGCACGTAATAGGGGGTGAAGCCGTATTTGAGCGGCGCCAGCACCAGCGTTCCGGCGGCCCAGTAGAAATTGGTGTCGAGGCCGATGACAAGCCGCGTCGTGACGGCTGCGGCGGTGTGCATCACCACGAAGAAGGCGAGATAGGCCCCGCTCCAGAACTGCACACGATGCCACAGTCCTTTGCGCGCGCGCTTCCGGATCGCGCGCAGCAATGTGACGCCAAGCACCACTTGCGCTGCGAGCGCGAAGACCAGCGCGATCTCGATCAGCGGGAACTGGTAGATCAGGCGTGCAAGGCCGAGTGCCTCGGTATGGGCGGCAACTCCGCCGAGCGCCGCGAAATGGGTGGCGAAGTGGACCGCGATGAAAACCAGAATGAACAGCGCGAGGGTGCGGTGCGCGCGCTTTGCTTGCAAATGCGTGGAAGGATTGTGCCGAGCTTGATTGGCCTTGGGTTCCATGCCACTTCTCCTTAACCGGATATGTGTTATCCGGATAAAGAATATCCGATTAAGGAGTCAAGCGTGCAGATCTCAAAAGGCGTCGAATGGACCACGCATATCTGCACCGTGCTCGCTCTGCTGCGCGAAGGGCAGGGGCTGAGCGTGGATGCGCTGGCCGAGTTTTTCGAGCTTCCCGCCGCCTATCTCGCCAAGCAGATGCAGCTGCTGCGCCGCGCGGGGATTGTGGAATCCTTGCGCGGGAAGGGCGGGGGATACCGGCTGGCGCGCGGTGTCGATGCGATCACCTTGCTCGATATCGTGACCGCGATCGAAGGCCCGCAAAGCGCCTTTCGCTGCACAGAGATCCGGCAGAATGGACCGTGCGGGTTGAAGCGCGCCGACTGCAGGCGGCCTTGCGAGGTCGCGTCTGCCTTTGCGATTGCCGAACAGGCTTATCGCGATGCGCTCGCCGCGAAGACGCTCGCCTCGATCATGCAGGAGGCTGCCGCCAATTCGACGCCCGAGCATCTGATGGAGATGGCAGGGTGGGTGCAACGGCAAAACGCTTGAGCGCCCAACGAAAAAGGGCGACGCCACTTTTGTAAGTGGGGCCGCCCTTCATCAATTCAGCTTGGGTCGGGCGCGTTAGCCTTCGACGTGCTCTGCAAGCACCGTCAGGCCGTTTTCGCCGACTTCGGCAAAGCCGCCGCGCACTTCGATGCTTTCGGGTGCTGCGCCCTCGGTCTTGTAAACCTGCACCGCACCGTCGCGGATCGTGCTCATGAAAGGCGCGTGGCCTTCAAGCACACCAAACTCGCCTTCAGCGCCGGGGACGACGACCATATGGACGTCTTCCGAACGGACTTGGCGAGCCGGGGTTACGAGTTCAAAGTGGAGTGGCATGGTCAAAAACCTTGTGGAATCGGTATGTTAGAAGGAACTGCGTTTACCGTTGCCAGCAATCGAAAATCAGAATTCGGTATCGGCGTGGTTATCAAGTTAATCAAAAAAGGCTTGCCTTCACTGTCTCGCATCAGGAACCGGCGCATCGTGACGCGGCTTCCCTGACGCGAATCCGCAAAAGGAAGTTCGCGCCACTGCGGTTCCAGCTCGGTCAGTGCGATTGCGACCTCGTCCTCGAGATTGTCCACAGCGGAGCGCAGCAAAATCGTTTTGCAGCCGGGGAGCTGCCCGCCAACGGCTAGGACGATGACGTCTTCGCCTATGACGCGGTGACCCATGACAGAACGGTTCAATATCCCCGAACCCTGTATGCCAAAGCGTTCATAGATCGAACCATCAATACCGTAGCTAAAGCCTTGGCTCTCGATTATTTCTTGATCGCCGGACACGTCAGAGGCCGAAATGTTTACCGTGCCATTGGCGACGGGAAGGCAAAAATCCGCAATTGCTTCTGCGAACTGCGTGGCAACCGACTTCTCGATCGGCTCAACAGCGTCCTGTGCCTGCACCGAACCGGCGAGCAGTACTGCCGCAAGAGCAAGAGCGGATTTCAAAGCTTACGCGTCCTCAGCCATTTCAGCGGCCTTTTTGACCACGTCTTCGATACCGCCGACCATGTAGAAGGCTTGCTCGGGAAGGTGATCGTATTCGCCTTCGACAACAGCCTTGAACGAGGCAACGGTGTCTTCAAGCTGCACGAACACGCCGCTGATGCCGGTGAAGACTTCTGCAACGTGGAACGGCTGCGACAGGAACTTCTGGATCTTACGCGCGCGGGCCACGGTCAGCTTATCTTCTTCCGAAAGCTCGTCCATGCCCAGAATGGCGATGATGTCCTGAAGCGACTTGTACTTCTGCAAGGTCTCCTGAACCTTACGCGCGGTTTCATAGTGCTCGTTGCCGACAACGCGCGGTTCGAGAACGCGGCTGGTGGAGTCGAGCGGGTCAACCGCCGGGTAGATGCCCAGCTCCGAAATTGCGCGGTTCAGCGTGGTCGTTGCGTCAAGGTGAGCAAACGAGGTTGCCGGCGCAGGGTCGGTAAGGTCATCGGCAGGCACGTAGATGGCCTGAACCGAAGTGATCGAACCCTTGGTGGTCGAGGTAATACGCTCTTGCAGGTTACCCATGTCGGTCGACAGGGTCGGCTGATAGCCCACTGCCGAAGGAATACGGCCCAGCAGTGCGGACACTTCCGAACCGGCCTGCGTGAAGCGGAAGATGTTGTCGACGAAGAACAACACGTCCTGGCCTTCTTCATCGCGGAAATATTCCGCCATGGTCAGGCCGGACAGAGCAACACGGGCACGCGCGCCGGGAGGCTCGTTCATCTGGCCGAAGACCAGCGCAACCTTTGAACCTTCTGGAGTGGCGACGCCGTTTTCGTCTTTCTTGATGACTTCGGCATCGAGGAATTCGTGGTAGAGATCGTTACCTTCGCGGGTCCGCTCACCCACACCGGCAAACACGGACACGCCGCCGTGACCTTTTGCGATGTTGTTGATGAGTTCCTGAATAAGAACGGTCTTGCCCACGCCAGCGCCGCCGAACAGGCCGATCTTGCCGCCCTTTGCGTAAGGGGCGAGCAGGTCGATGACCTTAATGCCGGTGACAAGGATGGCCGCTTCGGTCGACTGGTCGACGAAGGCTGGCGCCTCTGCGTGGATTGGCATGGTCTTTTCCGCGCCAACCGGGCCAAGTTCGTCAATCGGTTGACCGATGACATTCATGATGCGGCCCAGCGTCTTGGGGCCAACAGGCACAGATATCTGCGCGCCGGTGGCAACCACTTCAGCGCCGCGAACGAGGCCTTCGGTGGCGTCCATCGCGATGGTGCGAACGGTGTTTTCACCAAGGTGCTGAGCAACTTCGAGAACGAGGGTCTTGCCATCGTTCTTGGTCTCAAGCGCCGAGAGAATTGCGGGCAGTTCGCCTTGGAACTGCACATCGACGACAGCGCCGATGACCTGGCTGATTACGCCATTGGTGGTCTGGTTAAGTGCGGGTGCGGTGGCCATTTTAATGTCCTGCTTTCGTGGAATGCTTATGCGCCAGCTGCGCAAGTGGTTTCGGGGTCAGCGATTTCCCATTCGGTTTCGCCTTGGACCAGGATGGATTCGTGTCGCAAATATTCGTCATCGCCGAGGCCGAACTCGCAGAGGACTTCGGGAGAGCCCATGCCCCGGCGGCGGCAAGCCGCGGTGTTTACAGGCTCGGCATTCGGGCAAATTTCTGCGAATTTCTGAGTGAAGAAAGTCGCGTCAGGCGGCGGGATCTCGGGGGCTTCCGGCTCGGCAACCACCGGCGTCTCAACCGGCGCGGGTGCGGGCTCTTCGCCGCATGCAGCAAGCAGTGCGAGCGGAGCGATTGCAAACAAGGTCAGTGCGTTGTTCTTCATGTCTAGAGCGCCTCTGCACCAGCAATGATTTCAATAAGTTCAGTCGTAATCGCGGCCTGACGGCTGCGGTTGTACTGGATCGTCAGCTTGTTGATGAGGTCGCCGGCATTGCGGGTCGCATTGTCCATGGCGGTCATCGAAGCGCCTTGCTCCGATGCCTCACGCTCAAGCAGCGCGCCGAACAGCTGCGTCTTCACATAACGCGGCAGCAGCTCTTCAAGGATTTCTTCCTCGCCCGGCTCATATTCGACCACCGCGCCGCTGTCCTCTGCCGCCTCGGG
This sequence comes from uncultured Erythrobacter sp., assembly GCF_947492365.1. Taxonomy (NCBI): domain Bacteria; kingdom Pseudomonadati; phylum Pseudomonadota; class Alphaproteobacteria; order Sphingomonadales; family Erythrobacteraceae; genus Erythrobacter; species uncultured Erythrobacter sp. The sequence goes on along the minus strand of NZ_CANLMB010000001.1, from coordinate 1,389,822 downwards.
GGAGGGGACGGGGATGAGCTGGTTGACGGTCGGGTTCTGGACCAGAGCCGACTGGAAGGTCGGGTAAACGAGATGCGCGACGTCGAACTTGCCGCTGTCGAACAGCTCGATCAGTTCGGCAGCAATAGCGTCGGCTTCTTCGAAACCGGGCGTTTTCACCGTCGAAGTGTCGAAGCCGCCGGTGATCGCGTCGGCATGATCGCGCTTCAAAGGCGCGCGGCCCTTTTTGCCGACGAGGTAAAACTCGACCGACTTGCCTTGGGCCAGCAATTCCTGCGCCTTGAGCTTCGCAGCCTTGACGAGGTTCGAGTTCAAACCGCCGCACAGGCCTTTATCGGTGTTCACCACAACAAGCAGGTTGCGCTGATCCGAACCGGTGCCAGCCAGCAGCTTGGGAGCGCTGTCGCCCGAAACCTTGCCCGCGAGTGAGGCCATGACGGCACCCAGACGCTCGGCATAGGGCCGTCCGGCTTCGGCAGCAGCCTGCGCACGGCGAAGCTTCGCCGCGGCGACCATCTGTTTGGCCTTGGTGATCTTCTGAGTCGATTTAACCGACCCGATCCGATCCTTGAGTTCCTTAAGTGAGGGCATCTACCCTGGTTCCTTATGCGAACTGCTTGGCGAAGGCTTCGAGGGCCGCGACGGTGGCGTCTTTGACGTCGTCAAACTTGCCGGTGTCGCGGATGGTCTTCAGCACGTCAGCGTGTTCGCTGCGGAAGAAGGCGAGCATCTGCTCTTCATATTCACCCACACGGTCAACCGCGATGCCATCGATAAAGCCGTTGGTGCCAGCAAAGATCGAAATCGTCTGCTCTTCAAATGGCATCGGCGAGAACTGGGCCTGCTTGAGCAGTTCAGTAAGACGCGCACCGCGATTGAGCAGCTTTTGCGTCGCAGCATCGAGATCCGAGCCGAACTGCGCAAACGCAGCCATTTCGCGGTACTGCGCAAGGTCGAGCTTCATCGAGCCCGAAACCTTCTTCATCGCCTTGGTCTGGGCGGCGCCCCCAACACGGCTAACCGAGAGACCCACGTTAATCGCGGGACGGATGCCCTGATAGAAGAGGTCGGTTTCGAGGAAGATCTGGCCGTCGGTGATCGAAATCACGTTGGTCGGAATATAGGCCGACACGTCTCCTGCCTGCGTTTCAATGATCGGCAGCGCGGTCAGCGAGCCGTGACCTTCGTCCTTGTTCATCTTCGCGGCGCGCTCAAGCAGGCGGCTGTGGAGATAGAACACGTCGCCCGGATAGGCTTCACGGCCCGGAGGACGACGAAGCAGCAGCGACATCTGACGGTAAGCAACGGCTTGCTTGGAAAGATCGTCATAAACGATCACGGCGTGCATGCCGTTGTCGCGGAAGAATTCACCCATCGCGCAGCCAGTGTAGGGCGCGAGATACTGAAGCGGAGCAGGCTCCGAAGCGGTTGCGGCAACCACGATGGAATATTCCATCGCGCCGTTTTCTTCGAGCTGCTTCACGATCTGGGCAACGGTCGAACGCTTCTGGCCGACAGCGACATAGACGCAGTAGAGCTTCTTGCTCTCGTCGTCGCTTTCATTGACGTTCTTCTGGTTGATGAAGGTGTCGATGGCGACAGCGGTCTTACCGGTCTGACGGTCTCCGATGATCAGTTCGCGCTGGCCGCGGCCAACCGGAACCAGAGCGTCAACCGCTTTGAGGCCGGTCTGCACAGGCTCGCTCACCGATTCGCGCGGGATGATGCCCGGCGCTTTGACTTCGACGCGGCTGCGCTGGGTCGTTTCGATCGGGCCCTTGCCGTCGATCGGGTTGCCCAGAGCATCGACCACGCGGCCGAGCAGAGCCTTTCCAACCGGAACGTCAACAATGGTTTCGGTCCGCTTGACGCTGTCGCCTTCTTTAATCTCGGCGTCAGAGCCGAAGATCACGACGCCGACATTGTCCGCTTCGAGGTTGAGAGCCATGCCCTGAACGCCATTGGCGAATTCGACCATCTCGCCGGCCTGAACCTTGTCGAGGCCGTGGATGCGGGCGATGCCGTCACCAACGCTGAGCACGGAGCCGGTTTCGCTGACCTGGGCTTCGGTGCCGAAATTGGCGATCTGGTCCTTGATGACCTTGGAGATTTCTGCTGCGCGGATTTCCATGTTTCTAGTCCTTTAGGCCTTCATTGCCTGGGAGAGAGAATTGAGACGGGTGCGGATCGAGGCATCAATGCGCTGCGATCCAATGGTGACGACAAGCCCGCCCAGAAGGTCGGGATCGACATCAGCCGAAAGCATAACGGTGCGCCCTTCGCGCGCCGTGAGTTTGTCCTTGAGCGCGGCGACTTGAGCATCGCTCAGTGGGTGCGCGCTGGTGACAGTGGCGGTGACTTCACCGCGTTGGGCCGCTGCGATAGTCTTGAACGCGGCGATCATGTCGGGAAGTTTCGACAGACGGCGATTGCCTGCGAGCACGCCCAGGAATTTGGTGGTGAGGTCAGACAGACCCAGATGACCGGCAACCGCAGCCACCGCATCAGCCTGTTGGCTGCGCGAAAGCTCGGGGTTGGTCGTCGCGCTGCGCAAATCATCCGATTCGCCCAGCGCCGCACCGATCCTTTCCAGATCGGATTCGACCGCGGTCACGGTTCCGTTTTCGCTGGCCAGTGCAAAAAGGGCCGAGGCGTAACGCCCTGCCAGGCTAGCCTGAATACCGGCGGAAATTTCCACGCGTTTAGTGTCCTCTTGGAGGAGTGAAGGATAACGATGCAGCTTTTAAGAGGCCGGGGGCGTTTGGGGGCTCCCTGCCGAAGCTGGCGCGCGCCTAGCAATTGAATCTGGATAGCGCAAGCGAAGGGCGCAGACTCTCGCGAATGCTTGCGATTTTTACCCGGCTGTGGCATAAAACTTACCGATTGGTAAAAAGAACCTGCGGAGAGACGAAATGCAACTCACCCCGATGGCCCCGAAATGCGGCGTTGAAATTTCCGGCGTGGCGCTTGCTTCGTGCAGCGATGCCGAGATGGATCAGATCAAACAGGCGATCTACGAACACGGCGTCGCGGTATTCCGCGATCAGGAGTTCACTCCCGAAGATCACATCAAATTCGGTCGCCGCTGGGGCGGGATCGATGTGAACAACTATTTCCCGCTGCAGGACGATTACAACGAAATCGCCGTGGTCAAGAAAGACCCCGACCAGCAGACCAATATTGGCGGCGCGTGGCACACCGACCATTCCTATGACCAGATCCCTGCCATGGGTTCGGTTCTGGTTGCCCGTCACCTTCCGCCAAGCGGAGGCGACACGATGTGGGCACATATGGGCGCGGCCTACGATGCGTTGTCGGATGAGCTGAAGGCGCAAATCGAAGGGCTCGAAGCCTTCCACACCGCCGATCACGTCTATAAGAAAGACGGCCTCTATGCGCAGACCGATATGGGCAAGAACCTGCGCGGCCACGATCTGAAGACCGGCGCGGTCCATCCGGTCGTCATCCGCCACCCGCGCACGGGCCGCAAGATGCTCTATGTCAATGGCGGCTTCACCATCAACTTTGTCGGCCAGACCCGCGAAGAAAGCCTGCCGCTGCTTGAGAAACTGCTCGACGCCGCGCTGACCGATGACAATCAGTGCCGCCTGCAATGGAAGCCGGGCACGATTGCGATCTGGGACAACCGGACCAGCTGGCACAACGCGATCAATGACTATCAAGGCCACTACCGCGAGATGCACCGCATCACGTTGAGCGGCGAGGCTTTGGCTGCGTAGTTTGCTCTCGCGCTAATCAGGCCTGCGGCCTGACGCTCCGAGGGGCGCGGCAGTAGCCGCGACGCCCTTGCAGGTGGCCTCCGGCCGTCTGCGTCTTCGGCTTCGACTCCGTGCTTGTGAGCCAGCGTCGCTGGCTCGTTTGGCTGATCTCAATCATCTCCCCCAACCACGCCCTCGCGCTTAGTTTCGCAGGTATAGACCAGCCGTTCATTCGGGCGGTCGGGCAGGATTGCTAGCAGCGCGCTTTGCTGTTCGCCCAGAGTGATCTGCGCGTCGGTGACGCCGCATGCGGGTGGGTCATAGGCGCGGCGGGCTTCGCGCGCGGCCTCCATTTCGGCGCGGCCCAGCAGATAGCGGTCGGTGCGGTAGGTGCGCGAATTGGGATCATAGACGCTCACCGAAACCGCCGCTTCGTCGCTCGGCACAAAGATGCGGGTCCACTCGCCGCCGACCATGCCATATTGGGTCCGCTCGTTGACGCAGCCATTGGCGGCCCAGTCGAACTCGACATCATCAGTACGTGCGCCGGTGATGCGGCTGCGTTCAAGATCGAGCGTGCAGATCAGCGTTCCGTCGCCCGACTGCGCGGCGGTGGGATTGTCACCGCCGCCGTCAGCCTCGACATCCTCGCCAAGGATCGCGGCCACTCGCTCCTCCAGCTCGTTAAAGCCCGGGCGCGTGATCCAGACCAGCGCGGCGCCGATCAGCGCCGCGCCCGCGACACCCGCAGAGATCATCGCGCGGTTGCGGTTCGCTGGATTGTCGGCAAGCGTCTGGCGCAATTGCATCGCGGCATAGCCCGATCCGATCGCGCCAAGCAGCAGCAGGACCGCAATCGCGATGGCATTATCGCGCTCCTCCAAAATCTCGATCTGCGCCTGTAGCCGCGCATTGTCGCGTGCCTCGCGCAGTTCAGCCTCGCGCTCATCCAGCCGTGCCTGTGCCTCGGCCCGCTGGGCATCGAAGCGCGCGCGTTCGGCGCGGTTCAGATCGTCAATCGAGGTGCAGGGCAGGGCGTTAATCGCAGGCTCCAGCCCATTGTCGCGCAGGAAAGGGAGCAGTTCGCGCAGGCTTACTGCAAAGTAGAACTCCGCATCCGACCCGTCCGAATCCGCGCCGAAGCTGTTGACGCCCAATACCCGCCCGCATCCATCGAGCAGCGGCCCGCCCGAATTGCCGCGCGCGATCGGTGCTGTGTGGAGGATCGTGTCGAACTGGCGGCTGGGACGCTCGCCCGAGAGAAAGCCGCGGCTCTTCACCGGCGGCTGCGCGCGGAAGATATCGCTAATCTCCAGCCCCTGCGCGAGGTCGACATTCATCGGATAGCCGACCGCAGAGACCTCTCCCATATCGCCCGACACGCCGCCCGCAATGGTCAGCGGAGGCAGGCGCAGCGATCCGTCGCTGATCTGCAAGAGCGCGAGGTCGTTGCGCGGACTGACCGCGACCGGTGTTGCAAACGTGCCCGCATCACCCTCGCTCGGCACAATCCCGATCCGCAATGTGTCATCGACCAAGGCCTCGCGGATCACATGGGCGTTGGTGACGATCATGGTCGGCGTGATCGCAAAGCCGCTGCCATGCGTGACGGGCACGACATCCTCGCCGCTGTTATCGATCAGGACGACGCGAACCACACCGCGCGCCGCCGCATCGATGTCGCCGGTGTCGGCGGCAGCGGTGAAGGGCGCGAGGATCAGCGCGGGGATCAGCGCAGCAAGCGCGGCGAGAATTCGGTAGAACAGTGCCATCGCCGCCATCATTACGCCGCGCACGACATTGACCGCAAGCTTCGGGATGCGCTTATGTGGCGGCTGTGAGATTTAGGCCGTCATGACACAGAACCAAAACCTGACCGACGATCAGCGCTGGCAAATCGCGCTGGCCAAGGATCGCCGCTTTGACGGAGCCTTCGTGACGGGCGTGCATTCGACCGGCATCTATTGCCGCCCGTCCTGCCCCGCTCGCGCGCCGCATCGCAAGAATGTGCGCTTTTATGCGTGTCCCCAAGATGCCGAGGCGGCTGGCCTGCGCGCTTGCAAGCGCTGCTCGCCCAACACCCAAAGCGCCGAGGAAGCCTGTGTGCTCGCTGCAATCGCTGCGATCCGCGAGCAGGGCACAATGACGCTCGACCAGCTGGCGGACCTCACCGGCTATTCACCAACGCACTTCCAGCGGCTGTTCAAGCGCACGGTGGGACTCTCGCCCGCTGCTTTTGCGAGGGCCCTGCGCGAGGAGCGGGTGCGCGAGGCTCTGGAAAGCGGGGCCAGCGTGACCGATGCGCTCTACGACGCGGGCTATTCAGCTCCTTCACGATTCTATGACGGGACACAAAGCCAGATGGGTATGACGGCAAGCGATTGGCGCGATGGCGGGGCGGGGCGCACGGTGCATTGGAGCGTGATCGCCACCTCCCTCGGCGACATGCTGGTCGCGGCGACGGACAAGGGCGTTTGCTGCCTCTCGTTCAACGAAAGCGAGCCAGAGCTGCGCGCGCGCTTTCCCAAGGCCGAACTGGTCGAGGCAGGCGAGGACTTCCGCGCATTGTTCGCTGAAGTGACCGGCATTGTCGAAGACCCTTCGCAGGCCAGCGCGCACATCCCGCTCGACGTAAAGGGCACCGCGTTCCAGCAACGCTGCTGGCAGGCCTTGCGCGAAATCCCGGCAGGCGAAACGCGCAGCTACGGCGAACAGGCGGCAATGCTGGGCAACCCCAAAGCCAGCCGCGCGGTCGGCAGCGCAAACGGCGCGAACAACATCGCGGTGCTGATCCCCTGCCACAGGGTCGTTCCCGCGAGCGGCGGGGTGGGAGGCTATGCCTATGGGCCTCAGATCAAACATGAACTACTGAAACGCGAAGGTTCAGTTGACGAGGAGTTATTCCAGAAATGAACAAGTCCGACTTTGCCCGGCTTCATCACGGCGATACCCCGCTTGTGCTCTACAACATCTGGGACGCGGGTAGCGCTCAGGCAGTGGCACGAGCCGGTGCGAAAGCGATCGCAACGGGCAGCAGTCCGGTCGCCGGGGCCAATGGCTATGCCGATGGTCAGAACTTCCCGATGGAAGCCGCATTGGCAGTCGCACGTAGCATCATTGCCGCGGTCGATGTGCCCGTGACGATTGATTTTGAAGGCGGCTATGCAACCGAGCCCGAAGAAATTGCCGCGAACACGAAACGGCTGGCGGATACCGGCGCGGTTGGGTGCAATTTCGAAGATCAGATCGTAGGCGGAGAAGGGCTGCATGCGATTGCGGACCAAGCGGAGCGGGTCAAAGCCGCAGCGTCCAGCGGGCTTTTCGTCAATGCACGAACCGACCTGTTCCTGTCACGATTGAAGGCCGGCAAGGACGCGAACCAAAGTGACCTGGTCGATCAGGCAGTTGAACGCGCCGCCGCCTATGCCGAAGCGGGTGCAGAATGTTTCTTTGCCCCTGGCCTCAGCGATCCAGAATTGATTGCAAGGTTGTGTGAAGAGGTGGTGTTGCCCGTCAATATCATTCGGTTGCCGAATATGGTCGCCAATGCGCAGCTTGGCGAACTGGGCGTGGCGCGGATCAGCTATGGACCCGGTCCTTGGAAGACAATGATTGCGGAACTCGAGGACACCGCCCGCGCGGCTTTTGCGACTTAGTCCAGCTTAGGCGGAAAGCCCGGTTCCGCCTTTGCCATCGCGCGCTGATAGGCATCACGCGCGCCGATGCGTTGCAGATACGCCTTCAGGTTGGGCATATGCTCGATGCTCATATCGTTGAAGGCGCGCGCGGTTGTTAGCGAGAAGCCGAGCATGATGTCGGCTGTTGTCAGCGCACCGCCGCCAAAGTAATCCGCTTCGCCCAGCCGTTTCTCGATATGCGCCCAGGCATTGGTGAGGCGCTTCATCAGCGGCGGCGGCATTTCTGCGCCAACAGCGTTCACCGCGATGCTCATCATGCCGTTGGTCATCAACGTCGCATTGGCGAAGTGATACCAATAAAGGTGGTCGGCAAAATCGTGGTGGTCCGCTCCGGGCACCAGATCGGTATCGGGCGCATATTTGCCGACGATGTAATCCATGATCGCGCCGCTTTCGCCCAGCACAAGGTCGCCATCGGTGATGACCGGAGCGATCTCCATCGGATGCAACGCCTTCAGCTCGGGCGGGGCGAGCCGCGTTTCCGGATCGCGGTTATAGAGCTTCAGATCGTAATCGAGCCCCAGCTCCTCGCACAGCCAGACGATGCGTTCAGACTGTGAAATGCGCAGGTGGTGGATAGTCAGCATAGCTCGAACTCCGTTTAATCGCCTCGCGCCCATCCTTTGCTGGCTGGCTGAAGCGTGTCGAGGAATTTCTGGGCGCTTTCCAGATAGTCGCGCTGCTTGTCATCGCCCATCCGGTCCCAGGTGGAGTAGACGCGCCCGACGCGGTGGTTGCTTTTCAGCCGGTCGCGGTGGCGGTCCATAAAGTGCCAGTAGAGCGGGTTGAAGGGGCAGGCGCCATCGCCCGTCTTCTTGGCTGGCGAATAGCTGCATTCCTTGCAGTAGTCGGACATTTTGTTGATGTAATTGCCGCTCGCCGCATAGGGCTTGGTCGCCAGATTTCCGCCATCGGCGAAGAGGATCATGGCCGAAACATTGGGCAGCTCGACCCACTCATAGGCATCGGCATAGACGGCGAGATACCAGTCCTGCACATCGCGCGGATTGATCCCGGCAAGCAAGCAGAAATTGCCGAGCACCATCAGGCGCTGGATGTGGTGTGCATGGGCGTTTTCGCGGGTGGAGCGGATGCAGTCGGCGAGGCAGCGCATATCGGTCTCGCCGGTCCAGAAGAACTCGGGCAGCGCGCGCTGGGCTTTGAGCTGATTGTCGCTCTCCAGCCCCGGCATATAGTGCCAATAAAACCCGCGCACATATTCGCGCCAGCCGATGATCTGGCGGATGAAGCCCTCGACCGAATTGAGCGGAGCCTTGCCGTCTTGGTAAGCCTTCTCGGCGCGCTCGCACAGGTCGAGCGGGTCCAGCAGGCCGAGATTGATGCTGGTTGAGAGCATTGAGTGGTAGAGATCGTCCGACCCGTGGACCATCGCGTCCTGATAGGGGCCGAATTGCTCGATCCGTTCGGCGAAGAAAGCATCGGTGGCTTTCTCTGCCTGATCGCGCGTGACCGGCCAGTCGAACCGTTCGAGCGAGCCGAAATGACCGCCGAATGTGTCCTCGACCAAGGCGATGACCTCGCAGGTGATGTCGTCGGGTTCGAACTTCGGCCGGTCCGGCACAAACAGTGCGCCGTCTAGCGCTTCGCGGTTCTCAGAATCGTAGTTCCATTTGCCGCCTTCGGGTTTTCCGTCTTCGCGGATGAGCAGGCCGGTCTTCTTGCGCATCTCGCGGTAGAAATGCTCCATGGTGAGGTGCTTGCGCCCATCGGCCCAGTCGCGGAATTCTGCGTGTGAGCAGAGGAAGCGGTCATCGGGCAATATCTCGACGTCGCAGGCGAACTTGTCGGGCCACTCCTCGATCGCTTGCTGCACCCGCCATTCGCCCGCTTCGACGATATGGATCGCGCGCGGATCGTGCCGTTCGACCGCGCGCGCGACCTCGCCGGTGAAGCTGCCCGCATTGTCCGGATCGGTGAGCTTGATGTAATCGACGTTCCACCCGGCATCTTCCAACTCGGCAGCAAAGTGGCGCATCGCGGAGAAGATCAGCGCGATCTTCTGCTTGTGGTGTTTGACGTAGGTAGCCTCGTCCCAGACCTCCATCATCAGGATCACAGTGTCGTCCTTGGTGCGGCCGCGCAGGCTCGCCAGCGTGCGGGTCAGCTGGTCGCCAAGGATCGGAACGAGAACGGGTTTGTCAGCCATGGTTTTGCAATGCGCGGAGGCGCGAAAAGTGTCCTTCAAACAAAGGAATAGGGATCGATATCGATACCGACTCTCACTCCGGGGGGGAAGTCCTGCTGCTCGATCCAGCCGCGCAGGGCCTCCTGCAAATTGGCGCTGCGGCGCGCATTGATGAGGAAGCGGTAGCGGTAGCGGTTGCGCAGCAGCGCAAGCGGGGCGGGCGCGGGGCCGAGGATATAGAGGTCGTCGAGATGCGGACGTGTATCGCCCAGCCGGACGGCAGCTGCGCGAGCCTCGCGCTCTTCCTCGGACGAGATGATGATCGCGGCCCAGCGGCCAAAGGGCGGGGCACCGGCGTCGCGGCGCGCCTCGGTTTCGGCGGCGTAGAAGGCGTCTCGGTCGCCATTGGCAAGCGCGGCGATGACGGGCGCGTCGGGGTGGCGGGTCTGGAGCAAAACCTCGCCCGGTTTCGCGCCGCGCCCTGCACGGCCCGCGACTTGCGCGACCTGCTGGTAGGTGCGCTCGGCAGCGCGCAAGTCTCCGCCTTCAAGGCCCAGATCGGCGTCGATCACTCCCACCAATGTCAGCTCGGGAAAGTGGAAGCCCTTGGTCACAAGCTGGGTGCCAACGATCACGTCGATCGCCCGCGCTTCGGCCTGCGCGATAAACTCGGCCGCCCGTTCTGGCGAGCCGAGCGTATCCGAGGTGGCGACCGCAATGCGCGCTTCGGGGAACAGTTCGGCGATCTCGTCCGCGATCCGTTCGACGCCGGGGCCGCATGCGACCAGACAATCGCCTTCGCCGCATTCGGGGCAGGTTTCGGGAGGCTTGGTTTCCAGCCCGCAATGATGGCAGGCGAGACGCGAGGACAGGCGGTGTTCGACCAGCCACGCACTGCAATTGGGGCATTGGAACCGGTGCCCGCAATTGCGGCAGAGCGTCAGCGGCGCGTAGCCGCGCCGGTTGAGAAACAGCAGCGACTGCTCGCCCGCCTCGAGCCGCGCCTCCAGCCCTTCGATCAAAGGCGCAGACAGCCAGCGACCGGCGGCGGGTTTCTCGACAGTCAGATCGACCAGCTTGATCGCGGGCAATTGCGCGCCACCGAACCGGCTGGGCAGCTCCAGTTTTGTGTAAGTCCCGCTATTGGCCATGTGCAGGCTCTCCAGCGCCGGAGTTGCGCTCGCCAGCACCACCGGAATTCCCTCGAACCGCGCGCGCATGACCGAGACGTCGCGGGCGTTGTAGCGCACGCCGTCATCCTGCTTGAAACTGATCTCGTGCGCTTCGTCGACCACGATCAGGCCGAGATTGGCATAGGGCAGGAACAATGCTGAACGGGCACCCACGATCACTTGCGCCGAACCGTCCGCAATTGCTCGCCAAGCCCGCCGCCGCTCTTTGGATTTGAGCGAGGAGTGCCACTGGACGGGCGCAGCTCCAAAGCGGTCTTCAAAGCGGGTGAGGAAGTTTTCCGTCAGCGCGATTTCGGGCAGCAGCACCAGCACCTGACGCCCCATCCGGATCGCTGCGGCGACAGGCTCGAAATAGGTTTCGGTCTTGCCCGATCCGGTGACGCCATCGAGAAGGAAGGGTTCAAACTTGCGCGCCTCGACCGCGTTCACCAAGGTCCCGGCGACGCTCAGCTGGTCGGGCGAGAGCGCGGGTTGGTGATGATCGGCGTTCGCTTGAGGGTAGGGGCGGTCGATCGACACGCTCACCGGCTCGATCACTCCCTGATTGACGAGGCCGCGCAAGACGCCGGTCGATACTCCGGCAATCTCGGACAGCTCGCGCAACGTGCCTTGCTCATCGCCGAGCGCTTCGATTGCGGCGGCGCGCTGCGGGGTCATGCGTTCGGGCGTCCCGCCGGTCAGCCGGTATTCGGTCATGGTGGTCGGCCCGCCCAAGGCTCCTCCGCTGGACAGGACCATGCGCGCGACGCTGGCGAGACGGGCGCAGTAATAGTCGGCGGACCATTCGATCAGGCGGCGAAGCGGCGCGGCGAGCGGAGGCACAGCGACCACTTCGCGCAAAGGCCGCAGCTTGCTCGCATCAACCTCGTCCCCTGGCAAGCGCCCGTGGTCCCACACGATCCCGGTGACGGTGCGCGGCCCCAAAGGCGCAACCACAACGCTGCCCGGCTCGACACGCATCCCCTCGGGCACGCTGTAATCGAGCGAGCCAAGCGCAGCATTGAGGACAAGAAGTCGGACACGGTTCATGATAGGCCCTCAATATGGGCGCGATCAGCACATTACGACAAGGATTGAACGATGGATATGAACGGGCGCGATGAGTTCAGCACGGAGCGGCGCAGATTGCTGATGGCGGGAATTGGCGGAGCGGCAGTGCTGGCTCTGCCCGCATGCGCCACCATTCCCGGTTTCAGCCTGACCGAAGCGGTACGGCGTCTGCTGCTGCGTTCGACCGAACAGGCCTTCGCCCGGCTGACCGCGCCTGACGGATATTGGGACGCGCAGGTCGCACGGCTTGGCCTCGGCAACCTGCTTGGCACGCGCGGTGACACGCTGTCGCGGATTCTCACATCGACCCTGTTCAAGGATCGGCTGGAAGGGGTCTTTGCCGACATCGCCATCGAAGGGTCTTACGTCGCCGCGCCGATTGTGACCGATGCGGTGCGGACAATCGGCTTTGCCAATGCGGTCGAGCTTGTGCGGGGCGGTCCGCGCGCGGCAACCACGGCGCTGCGCGGCGAACTGGGCGGACGGCTGATTGACGAGATGGTGCCCGAACTGGGCGAGGCAATCCGGATCGCCTCCGACCCGCTGGTGGCGGAATTGCTGAACGCGGCCACCGGAGCCGATATTGGCGGCGCTGCGCAAAGGCTGGCGGGCAATATCGACGATGCGATCTGGACCGAGATCGGTACGGAAGAGGCCGCGATTCGCGCCAATCCCGAAGCGACCGGCGACCCGCTTTTGATCGGCGTATTTGGCGTCGCTGCCGGTTAGCAACCGCTTAGATGTGGGCGGTCTAGCGCTTTTTCCGGCCCGCATCTGGCCACTATCGGAGGGCTGTGCCAATCAGAACGGCACGAATCGCCACCGCCAGATGCAGGAGCCGCCGCGCCATGAAATTCTTTGCCGACACCGCCGAGATTGCCGAGATCAAGGAACTGGCCGCGACCGGCCTGCTTGACGGGGTTACGACCAACCCGTCGCTGATCCACAAATCGGGCCGCGACTTCATGGAAGTGACGCGCGAGATTTGCGGGCTCACCGATGGCCCGGTCAGCGCAGAGGTGGTCGCGCTCGACCACGAGACGATGATGCGCGAGGCCGAAGTGCTGCGCAAAATTGCCGACAATGTCTGCATCAAAGTGCCGCTGACGGTGGACGGGCTGAAGACCTGCAAGGCGCTCAGCGAAGATGGCACGATGGTCAATGTGACGCTGTGCTTCTCGGCCAATCAGGCACTGCTCGCGGCGAAAGCGGGGGCGACTTTCATCTCACCCTTTGTTGGGCGGCATGACGACAATGGCTTTGACGGCATGGACCTCATCAGCGACATCCGCCTGATCTACGACAATTACGACTTCGACACCGAGATCCTTGTCGCCAGCGTGCGCCACGCGACGCATATTCTCGAAAGCGCCAAGATCGGGGCGGACGTTATGACCGCACCGCCCAAGGTGATCCTCGGCCTGTTCAAGCATGTGCTGACCGACAAGGGGATCGAAGGGTTCCTGAAAGATTGGGAAGCGACCGGTCAGTCGATCGTTTAGGGCATCGTTTGAACCTGCATTATCTGATTTGGGAGTAAGCTTGCGCTTCCGCAGATGGGCGGGAATGGCTAACGAGCTTCGCAATGGCCGAAGAATCTCCTCTCGATAAGTTCAAACAGGCTTTGACCGGCGCGAGCCGCGCGATTGCGCGCGATGCCGAGGTTGAAGTCGCGTGGAGCGCCGATGTGCCCGGAGCCTCGGGCAATCGTTTCCGCGTGCCTTTGCCCGGACGCGATCTGCCGGGCGAACAAGTCACTGAAGCGCGCGGCTTTGCCGACAGTTTCGCGCTCAAGCTGCGCCACCACGACGCTGGGCTGCACGCGGTGGGCGCTCCGCCAGAGCCGGTTGCGCGCGCTTGCTATGATGCAATCGAGCAGGTGCGCTACGAGGCGCTGGGCGCGAACCGTTTTGGCGGGATCAAATCCAACCTCGACGCGGCGACTGAAATGCGCACTGCGGGCGACCAGATCACCCGCGCGCAAAACTCTTCCGAGGTGCCGCTGCAAACCGCGCTTTCGCTGATGCTGCGCGAACAGCTGACCGGTGAGGCAATCCCCGAAAGGGCGCAAGCCGGGGTAGAGCTGGTGCGCGAATTTATCGAGGACGCTGTGGGAGGGGACTTCACCGCCCTGTCCGACAGTCTCGACGATCAGGAAGCCTTCCAGAAGCTCGCGCTCGACATGCTGCGCGATCTCGATCTGACCCGTCTGAGTGACGCTCCCGACGAAACCGACAATGACGATTCGGACGAGGAAGACGGTCAGGACGAGGACGAGTCCGGCGACGAGCAGCAGGAAGGCGACGGCGACCCCCAAAGCGCCGAGACCGCCGCCGAAATGGCCGAGGGTGACGGTGAGGGCGATTCCGACACCGAGATGTCGGCGGATCAGGAAATGCAGGACGGCGAGCCGGGCGAAGAAGGCGATGCCAGTCAGGCACCCGTGCGCCCGAACCGTCCGCAAACCGACATCCCCGGCGGGCTCGACTACAATGCCTATACGGAGCGCTTTGACGAGGAAATCGAAGCGCCCGAATTGTGCGATGCCGAGGAACTCGACCGGCTGCGCGCCTATCTCGACAGCCAGCTGACCGGATTGCAGGGTGTGGTGACGCGGCTTGCCAACCGGCTCCAGCGCCGGTTGATGGCACAGCAAAACCGCAGCTGGGATTTCGATCAGGAAGAGGGTGTGCTCGACGCGGCGCGCCTCAGCCGCGTGATCGTCTCGCCCGGTACGGCCCTATCCTACAAGGTCGAGCGCGACATCGACTTCAAGGACACGATTGTCACGCTGCTGATCGACAATTCCGGTTCGATGCGCGGCCGGCCAATCAGCATCGCCGCGATCAGCGCCGATATTCTTGCGCGCACGCTGGAGCGCTGCGGGGTCAAGACCGAAATTCTCGGCTTCACCACCCGCGCGTGGAAAGGCGGGCAGTCGCGCGAGGCATGGCTCGCCGATGGCAAACCGCCTACGCCGGGCCGCCTCAACGATCTGCGCCACATCATTTACAAACAGGCCGACGAGCCATGGCGCCGCGCGCGCCGCAATCTCGGCCTAATGATGCGCGAAGGGCTGCTCAAAGAGAATATCGACGGCGAGGCGCTGCTCTGGGCGCATTCGCGGCTGATGTACCGGCCTGAAGAGCGCCGCATCCTGATGGTGATCTCAGACGGCGCGCCGGTCGATGACAGCACTTTAAGCGTCAATTCGGCAGGCTATCTCGAGGCGCATCTGCGCGGCGTGATCGACTGGATCGAGAAAGTCTCCCCCGTCCAGCTCGTCGCCATCGGCATCGGACACGACGTAACCCGCTATTACCGGCGCGCGGTAACGATCATGGATGTCGAACAGCTAGGCGGCACGATCATGGAGCAGCTCGCGGAGCTGTTCGAGGATGAGAAGGGAACAACGAGAGGACGACGCTGACCACCTTGACGAGCAGGTCGAGTTGCAGGATATTCCAGATACTTAAAGCGAAAAGAGGGGTCGAATCGCTTTGCTTCCATTATTCTTTTTATTGCTTGGACAGCCGGTGCCTGCATCGGACGCCACGGTTGAAACTCAAAGCACAATTGAGGCGGTGAGCGAAGTGCTAGAGGAAGTGGCTCCCGGTCCGCCCGAGAGCGGAAATACCGCTGTCCCGGCGTCAATCGAAGTCACTATCCCCAGAACCCATCCGATCCTCATCACCATTGAAAGTCAGGTCGGATCGAAGATCAGCGAAGCGCGCGACTTCTTCCCAATTAGGCTCGCTGATGCGGTTGTAATCGACGGCGTTGAGGTGCTCCCAGCCGGTCTAGAAGGTGAAGGACAAGTGGTGCACGCCGAAAGAGCAGGATTTGCCGGTTCAGCAGGGGAGCTTATTCTCGCTGCACGATATCTCCAATATGGCGAACGACGGATAGATTTGCGCAGCTTCCGCTTTATCGAGGAAGGCGAAGAATTGTCTTTCCGCGGCACCGATAACACAGGAGCAGTCTCCGCGACTGTTGCTGCGCTAGGCCCGCTGGGTTTTCTGATCGGCGGAGGTAACACCACAATTGAGCCCGGAACATTGGCGCGCGCCAAGATCCGTAATGACGAAGTCTTCGAAATCGCCGTTGGGCAGGGGGCCCCGGTTGATATCGCTGAGTAAGAGGGACGTAAAAATGAAGAAATTGATTGCAGCGTTCGCGATCGCGACCGCAACTCCTATCGCTTTTGTGGCTAGCGCTCCGGTCGCTATGGCTGATGAAGAGGAGGGTTTCCAGGTTCCAACCCCGCCGGAAGGCATGGGACAGATCGTCTTTTATCGCACCGGCGGACTTTCGGGCGCGGCGCTGGGTTGTGCGGTGTTCAATGCAGGCGAGGAAGAAAAGCTTAGCTCGCTGGGTTCGGGACGCTATTTCGTGCTTGTTTCGGAGCCAGGTGAACGCAACTTCGCCGTCAAGTCGCTCGAAACTGACGATGCGCTAACGCTGGAAGTTGAAGAGGGCGAGACTCAATTTGTGCGCTGCAAGATCAAGTCAGGCTTCTTCTCAGGCCGCGCCAATATCGCACCCAGCTCTCTGCGTGAGATGAACCGTCGTTATCGCAATCCCAAGTTGGTCGATGCCGATGATATGTCTGAAGCCGTTAGGATGACCAACTATCCTGAAACGACTGTCGACGAAGCTGCTCAGTGATTGCTGAACGGTAGTATTGCAGGCCAGTAGAGACCAGTGGGTGGTAATGCCCACTGGCCCGGCCGAGGACGCTTAACCTCTACTGCGGCTCCACCCTGATCTGAAATCCGCAGGGCTCGATCGAGCAGGCGAACATCTGCAAGCGCACGGTAAATTCGGCGCTGCGGATCGGGGTAACGTCGAGGATCGGGTAGTCGTCCTCCAGCACGTCCTCGTCGATCATGTTGCCGTTCTCATCGTAGAGCCACATGTCGATGTCCGAGCAATCCATGTCGCATTCGGCCACGAGCCGGTAGCTTGTGTTGGCGTTCAACCCGACGGCGAAGCGTTGCTCTTCACCCTGCCGGAGTGCGCCGTTGAATGTCTGAGAGGCGGTGGTGAACACTGGGCCGGAAGCTGCCGGGGGCGCCTGTGTCGGAACGGGCGCAGGAGGCGGGGCAGGTTCAGGATTGATCGGTGCACTATCGATTGAACGGTCATCCAAGGCGGGCATATCGCTAGTATCAGCCAGAGCCACAGGGTTGCCGCTATCGCCAACAAGATAGGGATCGTCGTCACCTGAGCCACTTATCGCGGCTACAACCAGCGCGCCGCCGCCCAGCAATCCCACACCTCCCAATCCGAGCGCGGTGTAGAGCGGAGCTTTGGACGAAGGTGTTTGCTGAGGCTGAGTTGATGGTGCCGAAGCGGGTGTAGGTGCCGGAGAGGGTGCTGGAGCGGGCGCTACCGGAGGTGATGCCGCTGCCGCACTTGCCGCGCCGGCCGCAGCTGCGCCCAGCGACTCTCGTTCGCCGCACAGGTCACGCAGGCTTTCCTGCACCTTTTTCCAGCCGATGTGATCGTCTTCACCCTGCCAATCGCCAAGGTCGGCGAACTGGATCTGGTTGAAGGGGAGCGGCGGCATAATATCGCCAAGGGCCGTCTGGATCAGTTTCTTCTGGCTGCGCGCCATGTCGGCCTCTGCCCGCACCCATTCGCTGTCGCGCGCGCTCGGCGACCAGACCACAATGGCGGCATTGGCGTTCTCGATCTTGTCGGTGATGACCTCGCCATAGCTTTTGTGCGGGGGCAGTTCGGCATCCCACCAGACCTCATATCCGGCCTGCTGGATGGCTTTGGCCAGCCGCGCGACCGCATCAAGATCCTGACGCGAATAGGATATGAAAACATCGACCATATTTGCCCCCTTAAGCGGTACGAACCCGCTCACCGTCCGGCACGTTACTATGCCTGTATGGGGGCGTGCAAGTCGCAGTCCTGTCCGCATTGGTAGCTTGCCCTTGGAGCGGGTGCTGTCTAGCACTCGCGGCCATGAACGTATCAGAAGCAGTCACCACCCGCCGCTCCGTCCGCGAGTTTCTCGAAAAACCGGTTGATCTCGGCACCCTACGCCGGGTGATGGAAACCGCACGCTGGGCCGCATCGGGCTGCAATTATCAGCCGTGGGAGGCGACCATCCTCACCGGCCAGCCGCTCAAGGATTTGCAGGCCAAGATCACCACGACGCCGCCGCAGCAGGCCGAATATGACTGGACCGCGCCGGGGCAGGAGGACGCCTACAAGCAGCGCCTTAACGCCGTGTCGAAAGGCATGTTCGGCTCCATGAATATTGCCCGTGATGATGGCGAGGGGCGAATGAAAGCGATGATGCGCAACGCCACCAGCTTCGACGCGCCAGCGGTCATGTTCGTCTATTTCCCGCGCCTGATGAAGGAAGCGCAATGGTCGGACACCGGCATGTGGCTGCAAACCGTAGCGCTGCTGCTGCGCGAGGAAGGGCTCGATAGCTGTTTCCAGGAATATATGGCGCTCTACGCCAATGTGATCCGCGACCATCTGGGGCTGGACCATGACCGCTATATGCTCTTTTGCGGCATGGCGATCGGCTACCGCGATCCGGACGCACCGCTCAACAATTTTGAGCGCGAACGCGAGCCGTTGGACGAGACTGTGAAGTTTCTAGGATTCGAATAGGTTTTCGTCATTGCGAGCGAAGCGAAGCAATCCATGAATCAATCAAGTGAGTTGCTTGGTTCGGCCATGGATTGCCGCGTCGCTTTGCTCCTCGCAATGACGAGATAATTGACGCGGGGCAGGAGGCTCGCCAAAGCGCCACCCAATGACCGACCTCAAACTCTTCAACTCGCTCACCCGCGAGATCGAACCGTTCGTTCCCGTCCATGAAGGCGAGGCGCGCGTTTATACCTGCGGGCCGACGGTCTACAATTACCCCCATATCGGCAATATGCGCGCCTATGTCTTTGCCGATATTCTGGGCCGCACGCTGAGCCACAAGGGCTTTGATCTCACCCACATCATCAACATCACCGACGTGGGCCATCTCACTGATGATGCCGATGAGGGTGAGGACAAGATGGAGAAGATAGCTGCCGAAAAAGCGCAGTCGATCTGGGATATCGCGCGTCATTACACCGAGGCCTATTGGGCCGATGTGAAGGCGCTGGGCATCCGCCAGCCGGCCAAGTGGTCCATCGCCACCGACTATATCGAAGAGATGCTCGATTTCGCGAAGAGCATCGCCGACAAGCACTGCTACGAACTGGAAAGCGGCCTCTATTTCGATGTGTCGACTATCGAGGATTACGGCAGGCTTGCGCGGGCCGTTACCGAAGACGGAGAAGGCCGGATCGACACGGTTGAAGGCAAGCGCAACGCCGCCGACTTTGCGATCTGGCGCAAGACGCCTGCGGGCGAGACGCGGCAGATGGAATGGAATTCGCCGTGGGGCAAGGGCGCGCCTGGCTGGCATCTGGAATGCTCGGTAATGGGTGAGAAGCTGCTTGGCTTTCCCTTCGACATTCACACTGGCGGGATCGACCACCGCGAGATTCACCACCCCAACGAGATCGCGCAGAACCAGGCCTTTTGCGGCTGCGGTGGCCTGTCCGAAGCTACCAATAGCGGGGCGCGGATATGGATGCACAACAACTTCCTTGTCGAGCGATCGGGCAAGATGTCGAAGTCCTCGGGCGAGTTCCTGCGGCTGCAGCTGCTTGTCGATAAGGGCTATCACCCGCTCGCCTACCGGTTGATGTGCTTGCAGGCGCATTATCGCAGTGAGCTGGAGTTTAGCTGGGAGGGCCTGGATGCGGCGCTCACAAGGCTCAAACGGATGGTGATCGCAGCGCAAAGGCTTGTCGATGCGCCGTCCCAGCCGGTTGCCGAACATCCCAAATTCGCCGCTCCACTGACCAAGTTCGAAGAGGCGATCTCGGACGATCTCGGCACGCCCATCGCGCTCACAGCGCTCGAAGATGCATTGGCGGTCAAGAAAGTCGATGCGGGTATCAAGCGCGCGGTGGTCGAGTATATGGACGCCGTGCTGGGCCTCAGCCTGTTCGACCTCACCCGAGAGGCGCTTCGCATCCGGCCCAAAACGGCCACGATCACCGAAGCCGAAATCGAAGATGCGCTCACCCGCCGCAAGGCTGCGCGCGCCGAAAAGGACTTCGCGGCCTCCGATGCGATCCGCGATGAACTCAGCGCCAAGGGGGTCGAGGTAATGGACGGCGATCCGCTGGGCTGGGAGTGGAAGCTGGGGTGAGCGAGAACCGGCGCGATCATTGGCAGACCGTCTATCAGACCAAACAGGTCGACCGCGTCAGCTGGTTCCAGCCGAGCACCGCGCCATCGCTTGACGCGCTTTTGCGGCTGGGCGCGGGCAGCGACAATTCGCTGATCGATATCGGCGCGGGCGCTTCCCCGCTTGTGGCCGATCTCGCCCGCGCCGGTTGGGACGATCTCGCCATGCTCGACATCTCCGAAGCCGCGCTGGAGCTTGCGCGCGATGCGATGGGTGAAGCTGCGGACAAGGTCGAATGGATCGCTGCCGACATCACCCGCTGGTCGCCCCGGCGGCGCTACGATGTATGGCACGACCGGGCCGTGTTTCACTTTCTGACCGAAGCTTCTCAGCGCGATGCCTATCGCGGAGCTCTCGATAAGGGGCTCGCGCCGGGCGGGTTGTTGCTGATCGCAACATTCGCGCCCGACGGACCGGAGCAATGCAGCGACCTGCCGGTCCAGCGTTATGACGCCGCCGGCCTGTCACAAGCGCTCGGTGACAATCTGCGGCTGGTGGAGCATTGGCGCGAGGTGCATGTAACGCCGTGGCAGACAGAACAGGCCTTCACATGGGCCGCTTTTCGCAAGGAACCGACATGACCACCGTAGCCATCTCCGGCCTGATCCGCCCATTGCTCGAACCGCAATTGCCCGATGATCTCGACGTGCGCTGGTTCATGACTCACGAAGAGGCATTGGAAGCGGTGAAGGGCGCGGAGATTGGCTGGTTCGATTCCAACAACAAAGACGACATGGTGAAGTCGCTGATGGCGGCGACCGAGCTCAAGTGGCTGAACTCGATCTATGCGGGGCTCGATTTCCTGCCGATGGACGTGCTGGCAGAGCGCGGGATCACTGTTACGCATGGCGTGGGGATCAACGCGATCACCATTGCCGAATATGTGGTGATGGGGATGCTCAATATCGCCAAGGGCTACCGCGAAGTCGTGCGTGCGCAGGAACGGCGCGAATGGCTGCTCGACAGCCCCGGCAAGCGCGAACTGTCTGGCAGCAAGGCGCTGCTTCTCGGCTACGGAGCAATCGGACAGCTGATCAAACCGCGGCTCGAAGCCTTTGACGTCGATGTCAGCGTGGTGCGGCGATCCAAGGCTGAAGGCGTCCTCACCCCCGATGAATGGCGCGGAGAGCTGGGCGAGTTTGACTGGGTAATTCTCGCCGTGCCTTCAACGCCCGAAACCGAGAACATGATCGGCGCGGACGAGCTTGCGGCGATGAAATCCGACGCGGTGATCGTCAACATCGCACGCGGTGAAGTGATCGACCAGCCGGCTCTGGTCGCGGCGCTTGAAGGCAAGCAGATCGGCGGCGCGTTCCTTGATGTGACAACGCCTGAACCTTTGCCCGCAGACCACCCGCTCTGGGCGCTCGACAATGCGCATATCTCCATGCACCTGTCGGGCCGCGCGCAGGACAAGATGTTCATCCGCAGCGCCGCGCGTTTTCTGGAGAACCTTGCCAATTACCGCGCAGGCAAGCCCATCGGGCCGATCTTCGACCCCCGGCTGGGCTACTAATCACTACCTAAAACCCCTTCGCGCTTGGATTCTGACGGATTCCTGCAATACTCCCCTTCGCAATAGGGGCACTACGCTGCGCACACGCATGTGTAACGCCTCTGCGATGCGGCACGAATGGCGGGTATGAACACACCTGCACAGCCACTTCGCAATGGTGGATGCAAATTGGGGGGAATACAAAATGAGCGATACCAAAAAAGCTTCGGACGTTTTTATCGAATGTCTGGAGGCTGAAGGCTGCGAATATATCTTTGGCGTTCCGGGCGAGGAAAATCTCGACTTTCTCGATTCGCTAGGGCGGTCAGACAAGATCAAGCTCATCCTCACCCGCCACGAACAGGGCGCAGGCTTTATGGCTGCAACCTATGGCCGCCACACCGGCAAAACCGGCGTTTGCGTGGCCACACTCGGCCCGGGCGCGACCAACTTTGTGACAAGCGCCGCCTATGCGCAGCTCGGCGGAATGCCTGTGCTGATGATCACCGGCCAGAAACCGATCAAGAAATCGAAGCAAGGCCGTTTCCAGATCGTCGACATCGTCAGCCTGATGGAGCCAGTGACGAAATATTCGATCCAGATCGCAGCGGGTGACAACATCCCCAGCCGCGTGCGCGAAGCTTACCGCCTCGCCGAAGAGGAAAAGCCGGGCGCAACTTTGATCGAGCTGCCCGAAGATATCGCCGAAGAGCCGACCACCGACTGGCACCCGCTGCCCAAGAGCGTCGCGCGGCGGCCTAGCGCAGAGCCCAAGGCTGTGCGCGCGGCGGTGAAAGCCATCGAAGAGGCGAAGAACCCCGTTCTGGTGATCGGTGCAGGCGCCAACCGCAAATTGTGCGGCCGTATGCTCGAACAGTTCGTCGAGAAGACCGGCATCCCCTTCCTAACCACCCAGATGGGCAAGGGCGTGATCGACGAGCGGCATCCGAAATTCCTCGGCTGCGCGGCTTTGTCAGCCGGTGACTTCGTTCACCGCGCCGTCGAAGCCTCCGACTGCATTATCAATGTCGGCCATGACGTGATCGAGAAGCCGCCCTTCTTCATGCATGATAACGGCGTAAAGGTGATCCACGTTTCGACCCGCACGGCAGAGGTTGATCCGGTTTACTTCCCCCAGATCGAGGTCATCGGCGACATCGCCAATGCGATCTGGCAGATCAA
Source organism: uncultured Erythrobacter sp. (assembly GCF_947492365.1). Classification (NCBI taxonomy): domain Bacteria; kingdom Pseudomonadati; phylum Pseudomonadota; class Alphaproteobacteria; order Sphingomonadales; family Erythrobacteraceae; genus Erythrobacter; species uncultured Erythrobacter sp. Next base: position 1,367,067 of record NZ_CANLMB010000001.1, on the reverse strand, counting down.
GGAAGACATCAGCCCCAATCGCAGCTGGAATTTCGATCACATGCTCGCCTTCCACCAGGCAGAGCTGGAGCATACGGGCAAGCTGGCTGCAGATACCCGTTTCCCGATTTTCCCGCCGCATCTGGTGCAGCAGGTGCGCGATTGCCTGCCGCATGACGGGATCATCTGCCTCGACAATGGCGTCTACAAGATCTGGTTTGCGCGCGGCTACACCGCTTACCTGCCCAACACCGTGCTGCTCGACAATGCGCTCGCCACAATGGGGGCAGGCCTGCCAAGCGCGATGATGAGCGCGATGCTCTATCCCGATCGCAAGGTGATGGCGATCTGCGGCGATGGCGGCTTCATGATGAACAGCCAGGAGATGGAGACCGCGGTGCGCCTCGGCCTCAATATGACTGTGCTGATCCTGCGCGATGACGCATACGGGATGATCCGCTGGAAGCAGGCCAATATGGGCTTCAACGATTTCGGCCTGACCTATGGCAATCCCGATTTCGTCCAATATGCCGAAAGCTACGGCGCGAAGGGACACCGGGTCGAAAGCTCGGATCACCTGCGCGAAGTGCTGGCCCATTGCCGCGATACGCCGGGTGTCCACCTGATCGATTGCCCGGTTGATTACACCGAGAACGACCAGATCCTGAATATCGACATCAAGAAGCTCTCCGCAGAGCTTTGATCCTCCAGTCGATAAGGAAACGGATATGAGTCTCGAAGTCGTAAACCCGTTCGACCTCTCCCCGATCGGCAGTGTTCCTGTTGCATCGTGGGAAGAGGTGGATGCCTATCTTGCCGAAGCCCACGCGCTTTACCGCAACCGCGATGGCTGGATGAAGCCGCATCAGCGCGCCAAGATCCTCCACCGCGCAATGGAGATCATGGAGCAGCGCAAGGACCACCTTGCCCACCAGATCGCCAATGAAGGCGGCAAACCGCTGGTGGATGCAAAGGTTGAAGTCGACCGCGCGATCAACGGCGTGGAGCTGTGCATTCACGAAATGGGCGCGCTCAAGGGTACCGAAATCCCGATGGGGCTGACGGCGGCGGGCGATGGCCGTTTTGGCTGGACTTCGCGCGAGCCGATTGGGGTTGTGGTGGCGGTTTCGGCCTTCAACCATCCGCTCAATCTGATCGTGCACCAGGTCGCTCCGGCGGTGGCAACTGGCTGTCCGGTGATCGTCAAGCCTTCGGGCGACACGCCGCTTTCGTGTTTCGAATTTATCTCGATCCTGCACGAGGCGGGTCTGCCAGAGGGCTGGGCACGGGCAGTATCGCCGCCGCGCGATGTGTCGGAAAAACTGGTGACCGACCCGCGCGCTGCCTTCTTCAGCTTTATCGGGTCGGCTGCGGTTGGCTGGTCACTGAAGTCAAAGCTCGCGCCGGGCACGCGCTGCGCGCTCGAACATGGCGGCGTTGCTCCGGTGATTGTCGATCCCAGCGCGGATATGGACAAGACCGTGGCGAGCCTGACCAAAGGCGGGTTCTACCATTCAGGACAGGTCTGCGTGTCCGTCCAGCGCGTCTTTGCCCACAGCTCAATCGTCGGCGAATTGTCGAGCAAGCTGGCGGCGGCTGCCAACGCGCTCAAGGTCGGCAATGCGATCGACGGCGATGTCGAATGCGGCCCGCTGATCCGTCCGCGCGAAGTCGACCGTGTGGCCGAATGGGTCGAGGAGGCGCGCGCTGGCGGTGCCGAGGTGCTGTGCGGGGGCGAGAAGCTGTCCGACACGACCTACGCGCCGACTGTGCTGCTCAACCCCTCACCCGATGCGACGATTTCGAAGAACGAAGTCTTCGGGCCGGTGGTCTGCGTCTATTCCTACGACGATGTGAATCATGCGATTGCGCAGGCAAACTCGCTCGACGTGGCGTTCCAGGCGGCTGTGTTCACCAACGATCTGGCATCAGCGATGAACTCATACCGCAACCTCGATGCATCGGCGGTGATGGTCAACGATCACTCCGCCTTCCGCGTCGACTGGATGCCCTTTGCCGGGCTGAAACATTCGGGCCACGGCGTGGGCGGCATTCCCTACACGATGCATGAGATGACGATCGAGAAGATGATCGTGATAAATAGTTAGGGGCCACTTTCCCCTGTTCGTCATTGTGAGAAGCCGACAGGCGACGCGGCAATCCATAGCCTGACTTCGCGTCTTGGCTCGGCGTTCGTCCATGGATTGCTTCGCCTGCGGCTCGCAATGACGACGCATGAATTCAGCTCTCCTCCAACAGCAGCAGCACCGCTGTCACCACCATCCGCTCATCCGCGCCAAAGCGGTGGTCGACCTCGCGCACATTGGCGTCGGCGACCAGCTGGCCGGGGATGCGGAATTCGTGTTCGGGCAGTTGCTCGATAAACTCCTCGCCAACCTCGACCTCTTCCGCGCCCTGAAATTCGAGCATGATCTCGTGCCGCGTGCCTGAGAATGTGATCGAGCTCCACGGCGTCTCCTCATGGGTGAGCAGGTTCGCGCGCCCCTCGGCCAGCATCAGCACCGCCTCGCGCAAGCGGTCTGACGTGGTCCGGCGCGGGCGGTAACGGCGCGCGGGCGGGCGCTGGGCTCCGCCTGTCGACGCCGATTTGGTCTCCAGCGGCAGGTTTGCGGCGAGTTCGGCATCATACAGCATAGGAAAATTCCTTCGTTTCGAGCGAATGGGGCAGGCAGGCCAGGTGGCCGCGAACGGATCGGCTCGCCTCGAACTCTTCCATCCAGCGTAAAGTGCGCGCTTCCGTGGCGGCGCGCGGGATCCGGCCCATGCGCAGGTCCAGCACAAAGCGCGGATCATGCGCGGCCAGCCGTCCGAATTTGGTGGCGGGCATGTCGTGCTCGCGGAGGAATTTTTCGACTTTGCGTATCAGCATTTCTGATCCCCTGTCTTGTCCTGTCCATGCGGGGTGCGACCCCCAGAGTGACCCGAGCGAATCGCCCGGTGTTCACTAAACGTTCCATGCGAAATCCTACTTGTCTAGGAAAAATCTTTCATGTAGGAAGAATTTCTTGAATGAGCTGAGGAGCCCGCCATGACTGATCTCCAATCGGACCCCCGCAAGCGCCTGCTGGAATTGTCGCAGGAGCGCGGGGCGAGCCTTGCCAGCCTGTCCGAATTGCTCGGGCGCAATGCGAGCTATCTCCAGCAATTCATTAAGAAAGGTTCGCCGCGAAAGCTGGAGGAGGGCGACCGCCGGACGCTTGCGCGCGCGCTGGGTGTGGACGAAGTCGAGTTGGGCGGCCCGGGTGATGCCTCGCAGGAAAAATCCTACGCGCAATCCCCTAGCCGCGAATCAACCGAGTGGGTGGAAGTCGCAAGGCTCGATATCGGAGCCTCCGCGGGCCCCGGTGCTATGCCCGCATCCGAGGCCGCTTTCGACGCCTTCCGCTTCTCGCGCCGCTGGCTGGCCGAGCAAGGGCTGACCGGCGCGCAGCTATCGGCGATCACGGTGGAGGGCGATTCGATGGAGCCGCTGCTCAACAATGGCGACGAAATCCTGATAGACCGCTCCCCCCGCGCGTTCCGCGACGGCGTCCACGTCGTGCGCCTAGGCGACACTCTGATGGTCAAACGCGTCGCGCAAGCCGGGGCAGGGCGCTATTCACTCCTCAGCCAGAACCTCTCCTACCCGCCTGTTGACGTCAGCGCGGAGGAGATGGAGGTTATTGGCAGGGTTGTGTGGAAGGGGGGGCGGATATGACCATTTGTGATAAGTCGAGCGTTATGAGCGATTCGAAGTCAGCGACTTTCAATATCGGACCGGGCGACATCTACGAGGATTGCGCATATCATCCCTGCCTGTGCGTCGAGGCTTGCGAGGAAGATGACCAGATTTGGGGAGTATCCCTTATTGATGGTAGTCACCCGCGAAGCTGCAGTTTCTGGCACTGCGGTGTACGAAAGTTAACAGTGGCTGAGGCGTGGACTATCAAAAAAAAGCACCTGCGACATAACGGAGCTGACTGTTGGTGGGAGATGGATTAGCACGATTCCGAGTAGTTGCTTTGCATCAGACGTCTGGTTGAAATTGGTTGCAAAGCAAGCCACATCGCCCGGCATGACCCACCAACCCAAACCAACACCCCCTATGAAAGCCGCGATCATTCCGGTGACGCCGCTTCAGCAGAATTGCTCGCTGATCTGGTGCACGGCCACCAATAAAGCCGCGCTGATTGATCCGGGCGGTGATCTCGACAAGCTCAAAGAGGGTGTCGCTAAGGCTGGCGTTGATCTGGTCAAGATTTTCATCACCCACGGCCATCTCGATCATTGCGGTCAGGCGGGCATGCTGGCGGAGGAACTCGGGCTGCCCATCGAAGGCCCGCACAAGGACGATCTGTTCTGGATCGAGCAGCTCGACTCAGACGGGGCGCGCTACGGGATGGAGGCGGCGAGCTTCACGCCTGACCGCTGGCTGGAGAATGGCGACACGGTGACATTGGGCGAGTTGACGCTCGACGTGATCCATTGCCCCGGCCACACACCCGGCCATGTGGTCTTCTTCCACGCACCCAGCCGCTTTGCGGTTGTCGGCGACGTGCTGTTTCAGGGAAGCATCGGGCGCACCGATTTCCCGCGCGGCAATCACCAAGACCTGATCGACGCCATCACCCAGCGCCTCTGGCCGCTGGGCGATGACGTGATGTTCATCCCCGGCCACGGCCCGACCAGCACCTTTGGCCAAGAGCGCAAGACCAATGCGTTTGTGAGCGACTACGCGCTTTCTTGATTGCGCACCCGCCTCCGCGGGTGCGTCCTCGCTAGACGTGCAGCAAGCTGCACTCGCTGCGGGCGGGCAGTCGCCCTTTGACTGCCGTGACCAAGGGGTGGGAGCTCTTAGAGCACCCGCGCAGCGACCAGCGCTGCGAAAATGCCGAGACCCAGCAGCACCAGCAGAGTCACAATCGTGCCGACAAACCGGCCCCACTTCAGCGATGCGCCGTCCATGCCATAGGCGTGCAGGATGCGGCCGATGAAATAGACGCCTGCGACATAGGCAAGCCACGGCGCGCCTTTGCCGGCAAGCTCGATCGCTGCGATCAGGATCAGGACAAAAGGCGTGCTTTCGATGAAATTGGCCTGCGCGCGCATCCGGCGTTGCAGAGGCTCGCTGCCGCCATCGCCGATGCTGATCTCTGCCGCACGGCGGATCGCGCCGATCCGCAGCATCAGCCAGATGTTGAGAATCGCCGCAGCCGCAGCCGACGCCAGTGTAACCGTGAGCAAAGTGTCCATTTGATATCCCCTCAATGTGTCTTCTTGGATAGCTGCTTGGAGCTTCGTCTCACTGCTGGCAACTCCCATGCTTGCAACGGGCGATTTTTCCGTTATAGCGCGCGCCTTCCGCCACAACCGGCTCGGACGACGCATTCGCATGGGACTTTATCTTGTGCGCATCGGCCCCTTGCCCTAATGGCGACTATCGAAATCACCGGCGCGGGTTTCCCCGTCCAGACACATGTTTATTTGAGGAAGTGGCTTAGCCATGGCAGTCCCCAAGAGAAAAGTTTCCCCGCACCGTCGCGGTAATCGCCGCGCACACGATTCGCTGAAAGTCGAAGCATTCCAGGAATGCTCGAACTGCGGCGAACTCAAGCGTCCGCACAATCTGTGCTCGGCATGCGGCTTTTATAACGGCCGCGAAGTGATCGTGCCCAAGGGCATCTGACCCGTCAGTAAAGAAGGACCAGGCGCATGACTCTCCCGCGTATCGCAATTGACGCGATGGGCGGCGATGAGGGCGTGCGCGTCATGGTCGAAGGCGCGGCTATGGCCCGCCGCAAGCATGACAAGTTCAACTTCCTGCTCGTGGGTGACCGCGAGCGGATTGAACGCGCGCTTGAGAACCATCCGGGCATGGCGGGCGCGTCTGAAATCCTCCACTGCGACGATGTCATCAGCGGCGATGAGCAGCCTTCCAAGGCAATCCGCCGTGCCAAGACCACCAGCATGGGCCTCGCCGTCAACGCGGTGAAGGAAGGGCAGGCCGGAGCAGCGGTGAGCGCGGGCAATACCGGCGCGCTGATGGCGATGAGCAAGATTGCCCTTCGCACAATGCCCGGCATCGACCGCCCGGCGCTCGCGGCTTTGATGCCCACGCTGGAGCCGCATGATGTGGTGATGCTCGATCTGGGCGCCAATACAGAGGCCGATGCGCGCAACCTTGTCCAATATGCGGTGATGGGCGCGGCCTATTCGCGGATCGTCAACGGCTTTGAAAAGCCGAGCGTGCGCCTGCTCAATATCGGCACCGAAGAGATCAAGGGCACCGATGCTCTGCGCGATGCCGCGGCGCTGCTGACACAGGCCTGCGCGCGCGAAGAGGGCGCTCTGGCGCTCCAGTTTGACGGCTTTGTTGAAAGCGACAAGATCAATCGCGGCGAAACCCATGTGGTCGTCACGGACGGTTTCTCGGGCAATATCGCCTTGAAAGCGATCGAGGGATCGGCGCGCTTTGTGACCGACCTTCTGAGGCAGGCTTTCACCAGCTCGCTGCGCTCCAAGATCGGCTTTCTGGTCTCGCGTCCTGCGACCGAGCTGCTCAAGCACCATCTTGACCCCAACAACCATAATGGCGCGGTCTTCCTTGGCCTCAACGGCGTCGTGGTGAAAAGCCATGGCAGCGCGACAGCAAAGGGCGTCGCCCACGCGGTCAATGTCGCGGCCAAACTTCTCGAAGACAAGCTGACCCAGCGTATCGCGCAAGACCTTGCCGAACTGGGAGAAGACGCGCTGCGCAGCAACGGCACCCCTTCCGCAGCCGCCGCGAGCAGCCAAGACGGAGCCACTAAGTGACCGGCTCGCGCCTGCTTGGCTCAGGCTCTGCATTGCCAAAGCGGGTGGTGCCGAATGCCGAACTCGCCGCGCAGATCGACACATCGGATGAGTGGATCGTTGAGCGCACCGGCATCCGCCAACGCCATATCGCTGGCGAGGGGGAGACCACCGCGACTCTCGCCACACAGGCCGCGCGTGCCGCGCTTGCCGATGCGGGCCTAGAGGCCAAGGATATCGGTTTAATCATTGTCGCGACCGCCACTCCGGACAACACATTCCCGGCGACCGCGACCAAGGTCCAGCACGCGCTGGGCTGCAATGGCGGGGTCGCGTTCGATGTCGCGGCGGTGTGTTCGGGCTTCCTCTACGCGCTGACCACTGCCGATTCGCTGCTCGCAACCGGCACTGCGAAGCGCGCTTTGGTGATCGGCGCAGAAACTTTCAGCAGAATTCTCGACTGGGAAGATCGCACGACCTGCGTGCTGTTTGGCGATGGCGCGGGGGCAGTTGTGCTCGAAGCGCCTGACGCTGCCAATCCGGCGCGCGAAGGCGGGCCGGGCGTGCTCGCAAGCCGGCTTCACGCCGACGGCGCGCAGCACGATTTGCTCTATGTCGATGGCGGACCTTCAACCACGCAAACGGTCGGCCATCTGCGCATGAAGGGCCGCGAAGTGTTCCGCCATGCGGTGGTAAACCTTGCCAGCGTCCTTGGCGAAGTCCTTGAAGACGCTGATCTTTCGGCTGATGACATCGACTGGGTCGTGCCGCATCAGGCCAATGCGCGGATCCTCGATGCGACCGCGAAAAAGCTCGGCATTCCGGCTGACAAGGTGATCGTCACCGTGGACCAACACGCCAACACATCGGCTGCTTCTGTCCCGCTCGCCTTTGATGTGGCGCGCAAGGACGGGCGGATCAAATCAGGCGATCTGGTCATGTTTGAAGCGATGGGCGGCGGCTTTACATGGGGCGCAAGTCTGATCCGCATTTGATCTTTGCGCGCGGCTTTACCGCGAATAAACCACGGTTTTCGACCGGCTACATTGCCCAATTGCAATTTTTTCAATACAAACAGCCGCAATCCGTAGGGGCCGCGTTTTTGAGGGAGAGATGCGTATGATGCGTTCGGTGGGTACGCTAACCCGCGCCGATCTGGCCGAGACAATCAATCGCAAGATGGGTTTCAGCCGGGCCGAATCGCTCGAGCTGGTCGAAGCCATTCTCGACAAGATGACGGGCGCGCTGGAAAATGGCGAGAACGTCAAGATTTCAGGCTTTGGCAGTTTTGTCCTGCGCGACAAGAATGAACGGATTGGCCGCAATCCCAAGACCGGGGTCGAAGTGCCGATCACTTCGCGCCGCGTCCTGACATTCCGCGCCAGCCAGCTGCTCAAGGAACGGATTGCGAAGGGCTAACCGGCCCGATCAGGACAATCCCGATAGAGGACTAGCATGGTCGAATTTAATGATGGCAAGGATCGCGCCGCCTTTCGCACAATTGGCGAGGTGAGCGAGGCTCTTGGCATCAAGCCGCATGTCCTGCGCTATTGGGAGCAGCAGTTTTCGCTGCTCAAACCGATGAAACGCAGCGGCGGACGACGGCTCTACCGCCCCAATGACATCGAAATGGTCGAAGCGATCAACCGGCTGGTGAACGAAGAGGGCTACACGCTCAAAGGGGCCGAAGCGGTGCTGCGTTCAAGCGGCGCGTCCGGCATGGACCGGCGGCGCGAAGACCGGCGCGTCGGGGACCGGCGAGCCAATGCCGGTGACGGCCAATCGCGCAGGGCCGACGATACAGGCGCGGCCGAAGCGCCCAAGCCGGACTACTCTGACGCAATTGCCAAACTCAAAAACCTGCGCGGACGGCTGGCCAAGGCCATCGAAGCCTAAGAGCGCTTCATTCCGCCGCTAGCAATTCGGCCTCACCCAGATCGACACTGACAAGGCGCGAGACGCCTTTTTCGGCCATCGTCACCCCGAACAGCCGGTGCATGCGGCTCATCGTCACGGCGTTATGCGTGACGATAAGATAGCGCGTGTTGGTGGTGCGGACCATCGAATCGAGCAGGTCGCAGAAGCGCTCCACATTGGCATCGTCGAGCGGGGCGTCGACTTCGTCGAGAACGCAGATAGGTGCGGGATTGGTGAGGAACAGGGCAAAGATCAGCGCGGTCGCTGTCAGTGCCTGCTCGCCGCCCGATAGCAGCGAAAGCGATTGCAGGCGCTTGCCCGGCGGCTGGGCGTAAATCTCCAGACCTGCCTCAAGCGGATCATCGCTATCGACCAGTGCGAGATGCGCCTGACCGCCTTGGAACAGGCGGGTGAACAGCACGCGGAAATGCCCGTCCACTTCCTCGAAAGCCGCGCGCAGACGTTCGCGCCCTTCGCGGTTGAGATTGCCGATCGAATTGCGCAGGCGATTGACCGCTTCGGTCAGTTCGGCCTGTTCGCTGGCACTGGTGCCGTGCTCTTCCTCGATCCGCGCAAGTTCCTCGGCGGCGACGAGATTGACCGGCCCGATCCGCTCACGGCTGGCGGTGAGGCGGTCCATTTCGTCCGATTCTTCGCTGGCGGGTTTGACCGTGCTGTCGTCAAAGTCGAACCGCTCGCCCAGCATCGGGGGAGGGCACTGGAACCGCTCGCCCGAAATCCGCGCCATCTCGCTGCGGCGGGCTTCTTCGTTCTCCGCCCGGGTGGCCAAAGTAGCGCGGCCTTCGCGCGCCACGGCGAGGCTTTCTTGCGCATCGGCGAGCTTGCGGTCGGCACTGTTGCATGCCTCCTGACACAGATCCATCGCCGCTTGCGCTGCCTCAAGCTCCCGCGTCAGCCGCGCGCGCACCGCATCGCCTTGCTCAATCTCCGCCATCAGCGAGGCGGGCTTGGCAGCGATGACTGCGCGCTCTTCCTCGATCTCCTCAAGCCGCATTCCGGCATTGGCAACGCGGGTGGCCGCTTCGCCCGAGCGCGCCTTCCAGCTCGCATGATCGGCCTGCTGCGCCGCCAGTCGCTCGCGCGCCACGGCCAACCCCTGATCGTGTGAGGCGAGTTCGGCGAGTGTGGCCTGCACGGCGGAGCGCGAGGCTTCGTTCTTGGCCTGCGCAGCCTCGAGCGCGGCGCGTCCGGCGTCGGGCGCGGGCAGCGCTTCGCGGGCATCGCGCGCTTCGGTCAGTTCGGTCTGCGCAAGGGCCTGTTGTTCTTCGAGATCACCCGTGGCTTCGGCCAGTTCGGCCAGCCGCGTCGCGATCCGTTCCTTGGCGGCTTCAGCCGAATCGAGACCCCGCAAGGCCGCGCGTTCGGCCTCGATTGCGCCTGCGATCTCGCGCTCCTGCGCCACAAGAGCGGTCTGGAGCGCGGACAATTCCTCGCGCGCGGTGGTCTCATTGGCAGCGGCAAGTTCAGCCGCGCCGCGTAGGTCGGGGAGCTGCACTTCCAGTTCGGCGAGCCGGTTCGCTGCTTCGAGTGTCGCGGCCTCTGCTGAGCCTTCGCCGCGCGCGACAAAGCCGTCCCAGCGGCGCAAATGTCCGCCGGTCGTGACCAGCCATTCGCCCGGGCCGAGCGTCCGACCGTCATCCTTGGCGGCGCAATGGACCAGAGCGAGGCGCGCGCGCAGTTCTGCGGGGCAGTCGCTGATATGGTCGAGAATGCTTTCGGCCACGGGAGAGGGTGCGTTGCTGCCGGTCCAGAAACGGCCGTCGCTGGCCTGAGGCGGCGCGCCAAGCGGCGACTTCGCATCGCGGCCCAGCACGGCGGCGATGGCGCGTTCATAGCCCTTGGCCACGCGCACCTTGTCGAGCGCTGCGGGCAGGCCTTCGCGGTTCTTCGCCCGTTTCTCGCGCGCGTCGCGGTCACGGGCGAGGGCGGAATATTCGCGCTCGATCCCGGCCAGTTCGGCACGCGCGGCGGAGAGCGCGCTGGCGGCTTCGTCGCGGGCGGTCTGGAGCTCACCCTTGCGCGCCTGGTCGTCTTCGAGGCGGGTGCGCAAGCGGGCGACTTCGCGCGCAGCCTCATCGGCGGCTTCGCGCGCTTCGGCGACGGCGGTTTCGGGATTACCCGCGCCGCTCAGTTCGGCGCGCGTCGCGGCAATCCGTTCGCCTTCGCGGGTCAGACGGGCGAGCCGCGCTTCGGCCTGTTCGATGGCTGCTTCAGCAACGCGCCATTCGGCCTCTACGCCTGCATGGTCGGCGGTTGCTTTGGCCAGCGCGAGTTCGGCGGCGCGGCTGGCGCGTTCGGCTTTTTCGGCAGCGTCGGCGACACCGGGGCGAGTGGTTTCGGCCTCGCTCACGCTTTTCTGCGAGGCTTCCAATTCGCGTTCGAGCCGCGCGAGCGCATCGGCGGCGTCATTTGTCATGCGGTCGGCAGCGACGCGGTCTTCCTCCAGCCGTGCGCGTTGGCGTTCCAGATCGGCAAGCCGCGTTTCGGCAGCTTCCAGCTTTTCCGACAGCGCCGCCATCCGGTGCCCATGCGCGCTGGCATCGTCGCGCCGGTCGGTCAGTTCCTCGCGCGCTTCGGCAAGTTTGCTGGCGGCTTCGGCCTGTTCCTTTTGCGCGGCTTCGGCTGCTTCTTTCGCAGCGGCAACCCGCGCCTCGGCTCCCTCAGCCGCCTCGCGCGCTTCCTTCGCGGAGTAAGCCGCATCGCGCCAGCGGGCGAAGACCAGCCGCGCTTCGGCATGCTGGATCTGCTCGGTCAGCTTGGTGTAGCGCTCTGCCTGCTTGGCCTGCCGTTTGAGCGAGGCCATCTGCGAATCCAGCCCCGCCATCAAATCTTCGAGCCGTTCGAGGTTCTTCTCGGTCGAGCGCAGTTTGCTCTCGGCATCCTTGCGCCGCACGTGAAGCCCCGCGATCCCTGCGGCTTCTTCGAGCATGGCGCGGCGTTCGGTCGGCTTGGCGGCGATCACCTGCGCGATCTTGCCTTGGCTGACGAGCGCGGGTGAGTGCGCGCCTGTTGCTGCATCGGCAAAGGTCAGCGCGACATCCTTCGCGCGGACATCGCGGCCATTGACGCGGTAGGCGCTGCCCGCACCGCGCTCGATCCGGCGGGTGACGACCAGTTCCTCGTCCTGATCGTCGGCAGCGTGCAGGACCACTTCGGCAAAGGCGCGCGAGGGACGGCTGTCAGTGCCGGCGAAGATCACGTCTTCCATCCCGCCGGAACGCATCGACTTGGGCGAGTTTTCGCCCATCACCCAGCGGATTGCCTCGAGCAGATTGGACTTGCCGCAACCATTCGGCCCGACAACGCCTGTCAGGCCTGGCTCAATCCGCAATTCAGCCGGCTCTACGAAGCTTTTGAAGCCAGAGAGTTTGAGCCGGTTGATTTGCATGGGTGGTTGCTGTGCTCCCGATTATTCGCTGCGAGCACCGGCGCGTTGCAGCACGCCTTCAATTTCACGCCACTGATTCACATCGAGCCTGCGCCCGTTGAGAAGGAAGGCCGGAGTGGCATTGATGTTCAGTTCCGACGCCTGCTCGCTCGAATTGTTGGCAATCGTTTCGATGGTTTCCGTGTCGGTCAGGCAAGCGAGTTGCTGATCCGCCGAAAGCCCGCGTGCGGCGAAGAAGTCGATCAGGCCAGCAGCCTGTGCGATGCCGACAAAGCGCTCTTCCAGCGGCGCTTCGCCTGCGGCCTGATAGGCAGCGCCGTTCTGGTTGACCGCGGCAAAGGTCGCTTCGAGATTGCCCCATGCCTGATCCGACAGCGGCTGCATGTTTTCTTTCGCACCGCAGCGCACCAGAGTGGCGATGGTGAGGTCGATCGGGTCGCGCACGAGGTTGCGCTGCTCAAAGCTCACAACGCCGGTTGCAACGAATTCCTTGATCCCAGGCTTGGCCTGAGCGGAGAAATTCGCGCAGGCACCGCAAGTGTGCGAGGCGTACTCGACCAGTTTGAGCGGCGCATCGGGGTTGCCGAGGACATAGCCGTCTTCTTCGCTGATCGTGACAGTCTCGCCCCAATTGGTGCCTTCGGGTGCGGCGATTGGTGCGATCACGTCGCCATCCTCGACATCGCCTGACCCGCCACCGCATGCGGCAAGGGCGAGCGCCAAGGGCGCGGCGAGCGAGAGTTTGAGCAAAGTGCGGGTCGATTTCATCTCGGGCTGATCCTTTGATCGAAGTTGTGCAAACTATACGGATGCTCCGGAGGAGCGGAAGCGGTTAAGCATGCGGGATTGTGCAAAAATGGAGGTGTCCTGTGGATATAGCCCACTCGGCGGCGCTTAAAAGCTCGAATCCTGTTCCCTTTCGGGACGGAAGCGTTCGCTGAGCACCGGGTAGAGCGCCGCCCAATTGTGCACGCCAGTGAGCAATTCACCGTCGAGCGCGAAGCTGGGCGTGCCTGCGACGCCGAAGTCGCTGCTATCCGCGCGGCCATTTCGCAGCAGCGCCAGCGCGGCCTCATCATCGGAAAGACAGGTGCGGATATCGGCCATTGACGCACCGCGCTCTGCCAGCATGTCATCCAGATCGAGCGCCTGCGCCATATTGAGCCGAGCCGCACGGTCGCCGCGCGCCCAGATTTGTTGCTGCGCGGCCGGAGCCGAGCGGGCTTTGTCGAGCCAGCTTTCCTGCCGCATCAGATAGAGCCGGTGGCTGTCCTTGAAGCTGTCTGCTCCGCCGCATTGAACCAGCAGAGACACAGTGAGGTCGATGGCGTTGCGGATCACGGGGCGCACTTCGACATTCATATGGCCGGGCGCGAGCAGTGCGAGGTCCAGCGCACCTTCGCCCTCGCGGGCAAAGGTGGCGCAGTGGCCGCAAGTGTAGCTGATGAACTCGATCAGGCTCGCCTCTGCATCGGGGTTGCCGATGCGAAAGCCGCGCTCGGTGCGCTCAACCTCGGCATGCCACGCCGCGCGCCGACCGCTGCCGACAAAGGCGCTGGGGGCATCGCGCAGCTGGTCTTGCGAGCTTGATTGCGAGCCGGATTGCGCCGACGCAGGGGTGAGGGCGAGCGCACCGATGGCCGTGCCAAATAGCAGGGGCGCTCCCCAAAAAGCTGTCTTCACGTGTCGTCTTCTTTCTTTCCATCGTCAAAGCTGCGGGCGAGCGATTCGAGCACGGTGCGCAGTTCGGGATCGCCAATATCGCGCAAGCTGTCACCCAGTTCCATCGGAATGGGCTTCAGCGAAGGCGGCGGTTTGGGCTTCGCTTCAGCAGTTGGCGGCTTAACCTTACCTTGCCGGATTTTTGCCCGCGCGACGGCATTGTAGCCAAAGAAGCGGTTCACCCGCTCGATGATCTCGGGCAGCACTTGCTGGATCAGCGGCGCATGGGCGGGCGCGACGACCAGTTGCAATATGCCTTCGGATTTCTCGCCCGGCGGGAAACGGATCGCTTCGGGTGAGCAGACCCGCGCATGTTTGGGGCCAACAATTTCGGGCCAGCGCGTGACGACCGAGCTTTGGACAAAGCCGAAGCGGCGAAAGGCCGTGCGCCCGATTTCGGGCATGAGATCGCCGATCGCCTTGGCGCCGCGGCCGCGCGGACGCTCATAGGGCTTGGCCAGCTTGCGCGGGCGTGGCTGCTTGCCTTTTGGTTTGTCGGTGTCACTTCCCATGTCGCCCTGTGCCATGCCATAGGCCCCGCGTGACCGCCAGCTTAGCCGACAAACTTCTCGACTGGTATGCGAGCCATGCGCGGGCCTTGCCGTGGCGCAATCCGCCCTGCATGCCTGCGCCGAACGACGATGCGTGGCCCTATCGCGTGTGGCTATCCGAAGTGATGCTGCAGCAGACGACCGTCGCGGCGGTGAAGCCCTACTTTGAAAAATTCACCGCGCGCTGGCCGAGCGTGTTCGATCTTGCCGCAGCGGGTGAGGACGAGGTGATGGCCGCTTGGGCGGGGCTGGGCTACTATTCGCGCGCCCGCAATCTGGTGAAGTGCGCAGCCGAAGTGGCGGCGCGCGGCGGCTTTCCCAAGACCGAAGCAGAGCTGCGCGAGTTACCGGGGCTGGGTGCTTATACCGCCGCCGCAATAGCTGCGATTGCCTTTGGGGAGCGGGCAGTGGTGGTCGATGCCAATGTCGAGCGGGTGGTCTCGCGGCTGTTCGCGATCACCGAGCCGCTTCCCAAAGCGCGCAAGGCGATCCGCGAGCGGGCTGACACAATCACGCCGGACAAACGCGCGGGTGACTTCGCGCAGGCGATGATGGATCTCGGCTCGCAAATCTGCACCAGCAAGGCTCCCAAATGCCTGCTCTGCCCGCTGTCCGACCAATGCGAGGGACGCAAAGCGGGCGAACCCGAACGCTTGCCCGTCAAAGCTCCCAAGAAGGCAAAGCCCGAGCGGCGCGGGACAGCGTTCTGGATTGAGATGGAAGAGAAGGTCTGGCTCGTCACGCGCCCCGGCACAGGCATGCTCGGCGGGATGCGCGCGCTGCCTGATGACGGCTGGAGCGCGCAGGCGGATGGCACTGGCGCAGCTCCGCTGTCAGGCGAGCGCGAGGCGCTGGGCGCGGTGCGGCACACGTTCACCCATGCGCATCTCACGATGGACGTGGTGCGGATTGCGAGCGCAGATGCTCCGATGGGCGAGGGCGAGTGGTGGCCGGTCAGCGAGATCGGAGAGGCGGGGCTACCAACCTTATTCGCCAAGGCCGCGCGGCTCGCGCTGGCTTAAGAGATCAAAATGTCCCGCCGGTAATCGCCAGCCTGAGCACGATCACCAGAATCACGAACAGGTTGAGATTGCGTCCGCCATTCGAGGAAGACAGCGCGCCGATACCGGCACCGATCACCGCGACAGGAAGCACGATCCACAGGCCAAGGCCGAGGATCGGCAGCTGGAGCGGGATTGCGAGGATCAGGCACACAAGTCCGATCAGCCAAGAGAGTATATTGAACATGTGTGTTATATGGGCAATACACTACAACATTTCAAGACCCGTCAGAACTAGTCTCATTTAACCACGCAATTGACGGTTCAGCTCTGCTCCCCCACAAACGCGCGCAAAGACATTCCCTCGGAGAGATTCCCAATGGCCTATCGCACTTTCGACGAACCCGCCCTTTCGCCCCAGCTCAGCCGCCGCTCGCTGTTTCGCGGCGGGGCCTATGCCGCTGGCGTGGCTGCGCTCGCTTCGCTTCCTTTCGGGCGTCAGCTGCTTGCGCATGATGTCAGCGAAAGCTGGCCCAATGTCGCCGCGATGGCGCAGAAATATGTGTCGGAGCGCAAGGTCGCGAACCTGCTGCTCTCCTTCGGCTGGGGTCAGAACGACATGGCCCACACAGTCGGCGGCGGAACGCTGGGTCTTTCCAGCGAAACGCCGGTGGACATGGACACGCTCTATCGCATCTATTCAATGTCGAAGCCGATTACCGGCATGGCGATCATGATGCTGATCGACGATGGTCTGTTGACACTCGACCAGCCGCTTTACGATGTGATTCCCGCCTTCCGCGACACGCAGGTTCTGGTCGATCCGGAAGGATCGCTGAACGACACCGTGCCTGCCGAGCGTCCGATCACACTCCGCCAGCTGCTGACCCACACGTCCGGCCTTGGCTATTCGATCATCAGCAAGGGGCCGCTGCTCGATGCCTATAACGAAAATGGCATCGTGGGCGGCCGGGTCAGCCGCAATCCGATCCCCGGCTTCCCTCCGGTCACGCCTGCGCCGGGCCTAGAGGTCTGGACAGACAGGCTTGCCAGCCTGCCGCTGATGTATCAGCCCGCGACCAAGTGGAGCTATTCGTGCAGCATCGACTTGCTCGGCCGCGTGGTCGAGGTCGCAAGCGGCATGGAATTCGAAGCCTTCCTCAAATCGCGTCTGTTCGATCCGCTGGGCATGGACAGCACCTGGATGACCGTGCCGGAGGGCGAAGGCGCGCGCCTGACCGACAATTACGGCATTCTGTTCGGCAATCCGCTGCCGATCGATCCCGCGAACAATTCGATCTATTTCGACGCACCAAAAGTGCCCTCGGGCGGCGGCGGATTGATCTCTACGCCGCGCGATTATGACCGCTTCCTGCGGATGCTGCTCGGCTACGGCATGCTCGGCAATGAGCGGGTGATGAGCGAAGAAGCGGTGCGCGTCGGCGTCTCCAACCTGATCCCCGATACGGTCGATCTCACCGGATCATGGGTCGATGGTCAGGGCCACGGTGCGGGTGGACGTTCGCATAATGGCCGGTTCGGCTGGGGCGGTGCCGCCGGAACTTTGGCCGCCGCAGACTACAATTTGGGCCTGCGCGCCTGTTTGTGGACGCAATATATGCCCACCGATGCCTTCCCGATCCGCGATGAATTCTTCGCCGCGATGGAGGCTGATCTGACCGGTATGCATCAGAGCCACGCCGCCTGATGCTTAGCCCGCCCAATGCTGGACCGATTGCCTTTTCAGGCTCGCCGCTAGACCGCGCAGACAATCTGCGTGCCGATCCGGATGCGCTTGCGGGGCTGATGAACTGGAAGGCGCGGCTGCTGGCGCTCGACGAGATGATGCCCGATCTGGATGACACGGGCCGTCTGGCCTGGGGCACGCTCGCCGATGCGCCAGAGGATGCGGAGCTTGTCTTCCTCGGGATTGATCGCAGCGACGGGGGTGAGAAGGCCTGTTTTGCGGCAGTGCCCAAAGAGGGTGATGCTAAGCCGCGCATGGCTAATCCGCGGCTCTGGTCGCTGATGGCGACGCTCGATCCGGGCGACCTTGCGCTTTACGGCGGCGCGCGCAGCCTGATCGACTGGCACGCGCGGCACCGCCACTGTGCGGCGTGCGGCGGTGACACGCATATCGCCAAAGGCGGCTGGCAGCGCGATTGCGGATCGTGCGATGCGCAACATTTCCCGCGCACCGATCCGGTCACAATCATGCTCGCCGAATATGAAGGCCGCTTGATGCTGGGCCGAGGGAAGGGCTGGCCGGAGGGGGCATTCTCTGCACTCGCAGGCTTTGTCGAACCGGGCGAGACCATCGAGGAAGCCGTGGCGCGCGAAGTGTTCGAGGAATCGGGTGTGCGGGTCCGCGACGTTTCCTATGTCGCCAGCCAGCCATGGCCATTCCCGAGCCAGCTGATGATCGGTTGCCACAGCTATGCCGACGATGATGCGCTGGTAATCGACGAGACCGAGATGGCGGAAATCCGCTGGTTCACCCGTCACGAGGTTGTTGCCTCGCTCGCCGGAGACGGCCCGTTCCGCGCGCCGCCACCGCATGCGATTGCAAGCAATTTGATGAAATGGTGGTTGGAGAAGACCGCATGAGCGCTCACGACAAGCTTACCATCGACATATACTCTGACGTCGTGTGCCCGTGGTGCGCGATTGGATACGGCCAATTGACTAAGGCTCTGGGCGAACTCGAAGGCGAAATCGAAGCCGAAGTGCGCTGGCGTCCGTTCGAACTCAACCCCGACATGCCAGCCGAGGGTGAGGGGCAGGAAGCGCATCTGGCTCGCAAATATGGCCGCTCTGCCGAAGAGGGCGCGAAAGTGCGCGGGCAGATGAAGCTGGTTGCCGAGAATGCAGGCGTTTCGCTTTCGTATGAGGGCAGCGAGGAAGCGCCGCCTGCGATGATGTGGAACACCCGCGATTGTCACAAGCTGCTGGGCTTCGCGCTCGAACAAGCGGGACCGCAGGTGCAGACGCAGCTCAAGCTTGCCCTGTTCAAGGCGCATTTCAATCAGCGCCAATCGCTCGCTGACCGCGAAGGTCTGCTCGACATCGCCGCCAGTGTTGGTCTCCATCGTGAAGCTGCGCGCACCGCGCTGGACGATGCCGATCTGGAAG
Source organism: uncultured Erythrobacter sp. (assembly GCF_947492365.1). NCBI lineage: Bacteria > Pseudomonadati > Pseudomonadota > Alphaproteobacteria > Sphingomonadales > Erythrobacteraceae > Erythrobacter > uncultured Erythrobacter sp. Next base: position 1,348,564 of record NZ_CANLMB010000001.1, on the reverse strand, counting down.
CGCGCGTCGAAGCCGAAGAGCGGCAGGCGTGGGACCTCAACATCTCCGGCGTTCCGGCCATGATCATCAACGGCAAATTCATGGTACCGGGCGCGCAAGGGCCGGAAACCTATGTCAACGTGCTGCGCCGCGTGGCCGAGAAGAGCCGGGCCGCCCAGTGATAGACTTCGCGCCCCGGACAGCGGTGATAACCGGCGGGGCGAGCGGGATTGGACTCGCGCTGGCGAAAAGGCTCGCAGGGCAGGGCGTCGAGGTGCTTGTCGGCGATTTGCCAGGAGAGCGGCTAGAGGCGGCCGAGCGAATTGCGAACATCTCCACCCTGGCCTGTGACGTATCAGACCTCGCGCAAGTCGAGGCGCTGGCCGAGGCGGCTGGCGAGCAGTTCGAGGCCATCGACCTCGTGCTGAACAATGCGGGCCAAGGCGGCGTTCATGGCAAGCTGTGGGAAGTCGACCCCGAAGAAGCCCGCGCGCATTTCGACGTCAATTTCTGGGGTATCTGGAACGGCTGCCGCGCCTTCGCACCGCGCCTTGTCGCGCAGGAAAGCCCCAGCGCGATCTACAATACTGGCAGCGAGAACAGCTGGTTCTGCGCGGTGCGCCAGACGGCGGCCTATATCGCGGCCAAACACGCAGTTCTGGGCATGACCGAGAGCCTGCGCGGCGACCTGCCGCCGCATGTCCATGCAGGCCTGATCGTGCCCGGCTGGGTCTTCACCCCGCTTGGCCCCGAACAGTTCATGAAATTCGGAATGGATGTCGAAAATTACGTCGATATCGTCCTGCCGCAAATCCTTTCGCGCCGCCGCTTCGTAGTTAGTCACGGATACAACGAAGTGCGCATTGCAGAGCGGATGGGCGCGCTGCATGAAAGCTATGCCGAATTTGCCAATCCGGCCGAAAAGGACGCGGTTCACGACGTCCAACTTGTGATGGCGCAGCTGCGAGAGGCAGCGAAGACAAAGTAGGGGAATTCAAGATGGGCAAGTCAGCAAAGAGCCTGATGGTGGCCGCGATTGTTACGATAATCGCGCTCGCCTTCGCATATTTCGCAGGGGCAAACAGTGTCGAATTGCTGGGCTATTCGGCGATGTATGTCTGCGGCTGGATCGCGCTGCTGGTGAACTGGCTCGCCTTCATTCCCGCCGCCGCTGCGCAGTCGGACAAGTTCTATGACACGACCGGCGCGCTCACTTACATCACGGTGACCGCGGTTGCCTGCTACGCAGCAATCGGCGCGCATGGCGAGCTGGATATGCGAGCCCTCGCGGTCGCGGCGATGGTCGCGATCTGGTGCATCCGGCTCGGCTCATTCCTGTTCATGCGCATCCACGCGATGGGCGGGACCGACAGCCGCTTCGAGAAGATCAAAGTGAACCCGCCGCGCTTTCTGGTCGCGTGGACCTTGCAAGCCCTGTGGGTGATCCTGACCGCCTCTGCCGCCATCGCAATCATCACCTCGAGCACTCAGGTGCCGATTGATATCTGGTTCTGGGTTGGCGCGGCAGTGTGGGTGTTCGGCTTTGCCTTCGAAGCCGTGGCCGACGCGCAAAAGAGCCAGTTCAAGGACGATCCCGCCAATTCAGGCAAGTTCATCAATGTCGGCCTGTGGAAGTGGAGCCGCCACCCGAATTACTTCGGAGAGATCACGCTGTGGACCGGCATTCTGATCATCGCGGTGCCGGTGCTGTCAGGCCTGTCCTGGCTGGTCGTGATCTCGCCTGTCTTCGTCTACCTGCTGCTCACCCGCATCAGCGGCGTGAACCTGCAAAACGCACAAGCGAAAGAGCGCTGGGGCGATGATCCGGCCTATCAGGAATACCGCAAGAACACGCCCGCGCTGATCCCGATGCCGCCGAAAGGGTAAGCGAAATTATCGCTGACTAGCGCTTCCAGCCGAAACTTTCCGCAATCGCAGCCGCCATTTGCGGGTCGATCCGGCTGAGCAATACGCGCGTTGTGTGCTGGCCGCGCATGACGCCGTCCGCATCCATCCACGCCCAGTCGGAAACTTCCGATAACGGGACGCGGACCCGCTCGTTTTGCTTCCATTCTTCCTGCATCGGCACATTGCTGAGCCGGCCGGTCAGATAGTCGCCATCGCGCCTGACATCGTGAACCCAGATATGCTCCCACCCGCCCAGCGGAAACTTGAACCCGATCTGCGACACGCCTCTGGGCGGATCGGCAAGCATTGCGAGAAAGTCGGGTAAAGTCTGCTGTGCCGTTTCGATGGCCGCGTTCATTTCCGGATCGCTGGATTCGACCCGCTCCACATCGTCGCGCTCGCTTGTCACGGGCTGCGCGAAGGCAGGATTTGCAGTCAAGGCTAGGGCGAGTGCCGCAAAGGCGGCGAGGATGTGAATTCGCATCCAGCGAGTTTATGTGGCCGGTTTCAAGCTGACAACCGCATTTTCGGATGCGGCAGCACGCTCAGGTCTAAACCAGTCCCAGCCGTTCCAGCTTCGCAGCCAGTTTGCCGGGCAGGGCATCGCCGATATCCTCACCCGGAGCGACATCGCGCGGGGCTTTGTCCTCTGCGAGATAGCGCCAGCCCTGATGCGCGCGCTTGCGCTGTTGGTGGACGCGGACCAGCTCGGGCTTCAGGTTGATGTGCCAGCGCCCCTCGGCGGTTTCGGTGAAGCTGAGGATTTCCGAGCGCGCCACCAGCGCATGGTTCAAGATCCAGTAGAGCGAGCCGCCCACCATCTCCTCGTGCCGCTTGGGCCGGTATTTGGTGGTGAGGCGTTTAGGCTCGGTCGCGCCTTCGACATACCAGCTGGCGAGGTCTTCATAGCTCTTCGCGCCGAACGCGATCTTGGTCATGTGAAGCGGCATCAGAGCGGTGCAAGCCCCGCTGCGACGGCCAGTCCGAGGAAGGCGAAGAAGCCCATCGAGTCAGTGATCATGGTCACGAATACGGAGGAGGCCAGCGCGGGGTCCTGATCGAGCCGCTCGAACGCGACCGGCACCAGCACGCCCGCAAGGCCCGCCACCGCGATGTTGATAATCATGGCGAGCGCGATCACCGCGCCCATCTCCGGCGAGAACAGAAGCGCCGCTGCTATCCCGATCAGCACCGCTATCGTCGCGCCGTTGAGCACCGCCACGCGCAGCTCGCGCCAGACGATCCGCCAGGTGTTGGCGCGGGTCAGCTGGTTGGTTGCAATCGCGCGCACCGCGACTGCCATGGTCTGCGTGCCCGCATTGCCGCCAATGCTCGCGACAATCGGCATCAGCACGGCGAGCGCGACCAGTTCCTCGATCGCCGCTCCGAAAAACGCGATGATCGCAGAGGCCACAACCGCTGTGCCGAGATTGGCGACCAGCCAGCGCACGCGGCTGGAGTAAGCCTCGCGGATCGGCTCGTTAATGTCACCGTCGCCTGCGCCCGATAGCAGCAGCGCATCCTCGCCCGCTTCTTCGGAGATGATGTGGACGATATCATCGACCGTCATCTGCCCGACCAGCCGCCCGCTATCATCTACCACAGCGGCAGAGATCAGCGCGTATTTCTGGAACATCAGTGCGACCTCTTCCTGATCCATCGTCACCGGGATCAGCGTCTGGTCGCGCTTCATCACGTCGGTCAGTTTAACCGAGCGCGGGGTGGTGAGGATCCAGTTGAGCGCGCATGTGCCCACCGGATGATGCGAGGAATCGACCACAAAGACCTCGAAGAAATCATGCGTCAGATCGCCCTCGATCCGCAGATAATCGATCAGATCGCCCACGGTCATATGCTCGGGCACCGCCATCGTGTGGCGGTTCATCAGACGCCCGGCGGTCTCCTCCGGATAGGACAGCGCGCTTTCAACCGCGGCCTGCGTCTCCGGCTCCAGCTCGGCGATGATTGCCTTCTGGTCGTCTTCGTCGAGATCCTCGAGAAGCTGGACCGCATCGTCGGTTTCGAGCTGTTCGGTGATGGTCGCGACGTCTTCTGGCGTCAGCGCTTCCATCATCAATTCGCGCACGTGATCGTTGAGTTCCGCGACCACTTCGGGGCTCATCAGGTCGGTGATGGCGGCCGCGAAAGTTTCACGGTCGTCGGTGTTCACCAGCTCGATAAGGTCGGCAATGTCGGCGGGGTGGAGCGGCTCCACGAGGTCATAGACCGCGCCCTTGTCACCGGCCTCCAGCGCGGCGCGCACATCGCGGACATATTCGGGTTTCAGCCGGTTTTCCTCGTCATGCCGCTCGTCATCCACCCGGTCATCGGGGCGCACTTCGTCCTCAAGCGCGTCGAGGGTGATGGTTTCATCATCTAGAGCAGCGGGATCGACCATGAGAAGCGGTCTAGGCAGGGGTGCACGAAAAGCAAGGTGGAGGGTGACACCCGCTCACAATTCTCTATATCGCTCGGCCAAACATCAGGAGAATTTCAAATGGCCGACAAGCTCACTTTCACGCTCGACACCGGAGATGGCGAGGGCAAGGACGTAGTCATCAAACTGCGCCCCGATCTGGCCCCCGGCCACGTCGCGCGGATTTCGGAGCTTGCCAGCGAAGGCTTTTACGATGGCGTGGTGTTCCACCGCGTGATCCCGGGCTTCATGGCGCAGGGCGGCGACCCGACCGGCACCGGGATGGGCGGCAGCGAAAAGCCTGACCTCAAGGCCGAGTTCAACGCCGAGCCGCATGTCGAAGGCACCTGCTCGATGGCCCGCTCGCAAATGCCCGACAGCGCGAACTCGCAATTCTTCATCTGCTTCGAAGATGCCCACTTCCTCGACGGCCAATACACCGTCTGGGGCCAGGTCGAGAGCGGCATGGAACACGTCCACGCTCTGCCGAAGGGCGAGCCGCCGCAGGCACCGGGCAAGATTGTCAAGGCGAGCGTAGGGTAAGTAGTCGTGCCAAATCAGTCGGCTCAGTTCTTGGCACTAATCTCCGAGCATGGTCGTAAACTGATCCAGCTTGCAGGGATGGCAATACGCAATCCCGAAGACTATGGCGCTGAGCTGACGAGAAATGCGCTTCGCGACGCGATGTCGAATCATCTGGGCGCAATTAGAGCGGCTCTACCTCAGGAATTCCCTAATAGCCGCATAGACGACTTAGGCCGTCATATATATTTCTGCGAACAGAATGACTGGTTCGATATCGTCCTGCACGACGTGCCTGACCTTCTGGCAAAGGCTGAGATGTTCGCCAAGGAAATGCAAGTAACTGATGCTGGTTCGTTCGATCGGTTTTTGCATCCTGAATTTAGGGCACGTGTCGAGCTTGCTGAGCAAGCTGACCAACCTAATTATCACGATTTGATTGTGGCTTGCTGTACCGCACTTGCGACCCAATTTACTCGAAAGTCCGGCGCGGAAAACGACAGCGATGGAGAGATTGGTCGAGTTTTCTCACCCAATGAGCCCGTTCTTATGGTGCCTAGTGATCTCGACAATGAGACTAATCGAAATCGGCAGCGAGGAGCCCTTTTGCTCATGCAAGGTTGGAGAGCATTTGTACGAAATCCTCATGCACATGGCGAGCAACCATACGATGAAGAATATGCCGTTCATGTGCTCATGCTAATGTCATTTCTTGGCCGAATCCTCGACGGTTCGACGGTCGTTGGCGAGGACATCAACGGAGCGAATGCGAACAACCAATGATTGCTCCACGTAAGATTGCAATCATTCTTCTCCTCACCCTTTCCGCCTGCGCGACATATCCCGACATTTCGCAATCGCGCTCGCCGTGCCGGTCGGAGGCCGGGGGGTGGTGTGCGTTTGTTGGCGATGCGGCACAGGATGCGTTTCCCTATGCGGTTGCGGCGACGCAGGCCTATACGGGCGACAATGATCTCTATGCGTGGCCGCTGCCGATGCTGGAGCCGCTTGAGAAAACACCGATCCCTGACGACGCGGCGGAAAAAGGCTTTGGCTATGAGCTGTTCGAGCAGTTTGCGCACGACCAATATGATCCGACACGCAAGCCTATCGCCCGCATTCTCGCCTTTCGCGGGACCGATTTCGACGGGTTCAGCGATATATTCTACGGCACGCTTCGCAGCGACCAGATCGAACTCGCGCTCGCCGCGTTCGAGACCGAAAGCGCGCGGTTTGATGATGACATTCCGTGGATCGTGACCGGTCACTCGCTCGGCGGGGCGCTGGCAACCGAAGTCTCGATCCAGAACCCCGAAGTGCGCGCCTATATGTTCAACACCTCGCCCTTTTACGGCGGCGACGGCATGACCAATGACACGCAGCGCACCGTCTTCAACGAACGCGGAGAGGTCTTGCGCCGCTTTGCCCGCTATGACGCAGCGCCCGCTGCCGAGGTCTTCACGATCAATTGCGGCCCGCAAAACGGCACTTTCACCAAACACCGCATTCGCCTGCTCGCCGATTGCATCACCTGGATCGCCGCCTATCGCAGCAAGGATGCGCATGCGATGGTGGCCGCGCAGGGCATTTCCAAGCCGATGGTCGAATGCGGCCCGGCCGGCAAGGTCCATCCCGGCCCCGGTTTCCGCCAGCTGGAGCCGTGTGTGCATCAGGGGCGGCGGCCTCGCGATGACGGGTGATTGAACCCCAACCAATTCACCGCTAAACGCGCCCCTCCATGAAACCCACCACTCCCCCCAAGACCTACAGGGTCAAGAGCTTCGGCTGCCAGATGAACGTCTATGATGGCGAGCGTATGGGCGAGCTGCTGGCGGAGAAGGGCATCACGCCCGCGCCTGAGGGTGAGGATGCCGATCTGGTGGTGCTCAACACCTGCCATATCCGCGAGAAAGCAGCGGAGAAGATCTACTCCGACATTGGCCGTCTGACCAAAGGCAAGACGCAGGAAAAGGCACCGATGATCGCGGTCGCCGGCTGCGTCGCGCAGGCCGAGGGCGAAGAGATCATGACCCGCGCTCCTGCGGTCTCCATGGTGGTCGGCCCGCAGGCCTATCACCGGCTTCCCGAGATGCTGGACAGAGCGGTGAAGGGCGAGCGCGCGACCGACACCGACATGCCCGCAATTGCGAAATTTGACTCGCTGCCAAAGCGCAAGCGGCGCTCTCCCACAGCCTTCCTCACCGTGCAGGAAGGGTGCGACAAGTTCTGCACCTATTGCGTGGTGCCCTATACGCGCGGCGCTGAAATATCGCGGCCTTACAGCGATTTGTTGGACGAAGCTCGCAAGCTGATCGAAGCCGGTGCGCGCGAGATCACGCTGCTGGGCCAGAACGTGAATGCATGGCGCGGCGAGGATGACAAGGGGCGCGTCGCAGGGCTGGGCCAGCTGATCCACGCGCTTGCAAAACTCGATGGGCTGGAGCGCATCCGCTACACAACCAGCCACCCCAACGACATGGACGACGCGCTGATCGCCGCGCATGGCGAGGTCGAGCAGCTGATGCCTTACCTCCATTTGCCGGTGCAATCGGGCAATGACCGCGTGCTGAAAGCGATGAACCGCTCGCACAATGCAGAGAGCTATCTCAAACTGCTCGAACGGTTCCGCGATGTGCGCCCCGATATCGCGCTGTCAGGCGACTTTATCGTCGGCTTCCCCGGTGAGACAGAGGCGGAGTTCGAGGACACGCTCAGCATCGTGGACGAGGTCCGCTACGCGCAGGCCTACAGCTTCAAATATTCCCCGCGCCCCGGCACGCCCGCCGCGAGCATGGACAACCAGATCGCCAAAGAGGTGATGGACGAACGCCTCCAGCGCCTGCAGGAACGGATCAACCGCGACCAACTCGCCTTCAACGCCGCCAGCGTCGGCAAAAGCTGCAAGGTCCTCGTCGAGCGCAAGGGCAAGCATGAAGGCCAATGGCTGGGCAAATCGCCATGGCTGCAAAGCGTGTGGTTCAATGACGAGGCGGCAATCGGCGATATGGTCGAATGCGACCTCGTCGAAGCGGGCGGAAACTCGCTGATGGGCGTCGTGAAAAGCCGCGCCGACGCGTGATCTCTCACATAGCGGGCTGCGCGATTATCGTCGTGTACTCATCGGAGCTTGGTTCGGCTGGAGGCATGGTCGGATTGAAGGGATAGGTCGTCCCGTCATGCGGCACTTTCATAATCGTGTATTCGAGCCCGCCGCCGCCAACCGCGACAGCAAGGTCACGCCAGCCATTGGTTTCACTATCATACAAGCCGATTGGCCATTTGGTCACCGAGAGCTTGCTTTTCGTCTCGATCCCGTCCTGCGTGATCTGAAAAATTCGAAGCGGACAGCCGCCGCTTCCGCACACTCCCGGCCCGACAATAGAAACGAGCCACTCATCCTGCCCGTCATTGTTCAGGTCAGCATGACCGGATCGAAATGTAAGCGTCTCGACCCCTTCGAATTCCGTCCGGACGAGACTTGCGATTGCCTGAGGTAGTTCAGGCTCTGTCGCCTCGTCGGCCAATTCTGGAGTGACAGGCGCTTGCTCCGGCTCTTGGCTGCAAGCGTTGAGAAGAGGCAAGGCGATGAGAGCAAGCAGCAGGTTTCGGGTCATGCGCAAAGACTAGACCTGTCACTGAAAGGTTTCAATCAGACCACAATCCCCAGCCACGCAGCCCTACCGAACTTGCCATAACGCGGTGGAAGCCTAACCTTCCGACTCGGTGGTGACGCCCTTTCCCGGGGCCAGACGCAAAGGAATTTATGGGCCGCAAAGCACACAAGCCGAAGCATGAGGGCGCGATTGATCCCGCTGCCCTTCCCGAAGCGATCAACGATGTTTCGGGCAATCCCGCTGAAGTCACGCGCGCGCAGGTCGAGCTGAGTTTTGAAAACCAGTCGCTGCTGAACGCGCTGTTCGGACAATTCGATGCCAATCTGGTTCAGGTCGAAAACCGGCTGGGCGTCTATATCCATGCGCGCGGCGACCAGATCCTGATCGAGGGGCCGGAGGATGCCGTGGCGCGGGCGCGCGAGACGCTCAACACCATGTATGACCGGCTTGCGCAGGGGCAGGACCTCGACAGCGGGGCGATCGAATCGCTGATCGCAATGTCGAACGAGCCGACTTTGGAGGGGATTATCAGCGGCGAGAAGGAAGAGCCGCCGATCATGATCCGCACGCGGCGCAAGACGATTGTGCCGCGCTCGGCCACCCAGATCACCTATATGCGCAGCCTTGTGCGCGACGATATCATCTTCGCGCTGGGTCCGGCGGGGACGGGCAAGACCTATCTCGCGGTCGCGCAGGCGGTCAGCCAGTTGATGACCGGCAGCGTCCAGCGCCTGATCCTCTCGCGTCCGGCAGTGGAGGCAGGGGAGAAGCTCGGCTTTCTGCCCGGCGATATGAAGGACAAGGTCGATCCCTATCTGCGCCCGCTCTACGACGCGCTCTATGATTGCATGCCGCCCGAGCAGGTCGAGCGGCGGATCGAAAGCGGCGAGATCGAGATCGCTCCGATTGCCTTTATGCGCGGTCGCACACTCGCTGACGCTTTTGTGATTCTCGACGAAGCGCAAAACACGACGCGCGAGCAGATGAAGATGTTCCTCACCCGTTTTGGCCAGAACAGCCGGATGGTGATTTGCGGCGATCCGCGCCAGGTCGACATTCCCGGCGGCGACCGGATGAGCGGGCTTGCCGATGCAGTGGACAAGCTGGAACATGTCGACGGCTTCGGCACCATCCGCTTCACCGCCGCCGACGTGGTCCGCCACCCGATCGTAGGGCGGATTGTTGAGGCCTATGAGGGGCCGGACGCCTAGGGCTGCTATTCTTGCGGTTGCGGGGGTGGGCGGACGGGCGGTTTGCGACCCATTTGCGGACATAGCCCAGTCGGTCCATAGAAAGCCCACGGAGGTGTCATGGGTTGGAAAAATTGGTTCGGCGGAAAGTCCGATTCCGAAGAGGATGAGCAAGAACTCGACTTGGCGATCGATCTAGTTGCAATTGGAGGATCTCCTGAGAATGCCCATCTGTTCATTGAGGTTCCCGAAGAGGACATCTTGCGTGCCCTCGACGGCTGGCGGTGGTTGCCATTGTCAGGCCTCACTGCGATTGCCGTTTCCGCTTTCGGAGAGGTCTTCTTTCGCGACGTCGTTGGTGTGATCCATCAAATTGACACTATCGATGGTAAGCTTTCCAAGGCTGCCAACTCTCTCGCTGAACTAACGGTCCGTCTGCAAGAGGTTGAAGCTAGAGATAGCATGTTGTTTGAAGCACTAGTGATCGGCGCTCGCAATCGAGGTCTCATTCTAGAAAGTGGCGAGTGCTACGATTTTAGAATTGCTCCCGTATTTGGTGGGACGATGAACGTCGCAGAGATGCACAAGCTTTCATTTGTCGTAAAGCTGCACATCGCTGGTCAACTGCATGAGCAAGTCAGGGGCTTGCCACCGGGAACTCCAATCAGCGAAATTACAATCTCAGACTAAAGTCCGCTCCCACCCCCGATCCCCCACTTCCTCCTCTCCTGCCCCACTCGTCAAAAGCCATCCCCCGCACCTGCCGCTCCCTGGCGATTGCGTGGCTCTCTCCTTCAGAACCAAGTGAGAGATGGACAAGCGTGTCTTGCGGAGCGGCGGTAGTTTCAATATGGACCGCTTTCCTACGCGACCTGATCCGGGCTAGGGCGAGTGGGCAATGATTGAACGAATCTGCATCTCTCTTCGCGCGGCAGGAGCGCGCTTCGAACCGATGCTGGCTGGATTGCGGTTTTTTATCTTAGGACCGTGTAACATGCGGTCCATGTCTCGGTTAAGCCGCTGTAATCATGAGGTTCGCTTTGGAGCTTGAATGCGACATCGAAGACTGGCCTGCGGGTGAGTGGCCAAAGGGCTGGAGCGCGCTGGCTGAGCGCTCAGCCAGCGCCGCTGCCGAGGTCGCGCCGGAGCTTGCGAACCCGCGTCTGTCGGTGAGCGTGCTGTTCACCTCGGACGCCGAGGTTCACGCGCTCAACCGCGAATGGCGCGAGCGTGACAAGCCAACCAATGTGCTCAGCTTTCCGATGCTGGAGCGCGATGAGCTGCTCGATCTGGCGCCTGAAGGTCCGCCGGAGATGCTCGGTGACATTGCGCTTGCTCACGGGACTTGCGCCCGCGAGGCGGAGGCCAAGGGCGTCCCGCTAGACCACCACGCCGCGCACCTTGTCATCCACGGTCTGCTCCATCTGGCAGGCTATGATCATGTCGATTCCGATGAAGAAGCCGAAGCAATGGAGGCTCTGGAGATAACCGCACTTGCAAAACTGGGTATTGCGGACCCATATGGTGATCGTGATCATTAAGGAGTAATCACAAAGGGCCATGCCCGATTCCAGTACACCCGCCGCGGGAGACGCGGAGAGTAGCAGCGGGGTCCTCACCAGTTTGGGGACCGCTTTCAAGAAATTGGTCGGTGCCGGTGACGGCGATCGCTCTTTGCGCGCGCAGCTCGAAGAGGTGATCGACGAGCACGAGGACGAGAACGAGGATTCCGAAAGCGCGGATGGCAGCAGTAGCAATGGCGACCTCTCGCCGGTCGAGCGCCAGATGCTGCGCAACCTCCTGCACTTCTCAGAACACGACGCCGATGATGTCGCGGTTCCGCGCGGAGAGATCGTTGCGGTGGATGCATCTCTGTCATGGGATGCGCTGGTTGCAACATTCGCAGAGCACGGCCATTCGCGCATGCCGGTCTATCGTGAGCGGCTCGATGATGTGATCGGGATGATCCATATCAAGGACGTGTTTGCCGAGCTGGTGAGCGACAAGCCGCCGCCGCGCGACTGGACCGTGCTGATGCGTCAGCCGCTCTATGTCCCGCAATCGCGCGGCGCGCTCGATGTGCTCGCCGATATGCGCACGCGCAGGGTGCATCTGGCGATTGTGCTCGACGAGTTCTCAGGCACGGACGGGATCATCACGATCGAGGATCTGGTCGAGGAAATCGTCGGCGAGATCGAGGACGAGCATGACGAAACCGCCGAGGCGCTGATCGTGCCGATTGGCGAGGGCATGTGGGACTGCGATGCCCGCGCTGAGCTGGAGGATGTGGCCGAAGTGGTCGATCCGCGCCTTGGCGAGGTCGAGGAGGCAGTCGATACGCTGGGGGGGCTCGCCTTTGTGCTGGCCGAAGCGGTGCCGGCGGTGGGCGCGAAGCTGGAGCATCCCAGCGGCTGGCGGATCGAGGTTACGGCGGGTGACGAGACGCATGTGAAGCGCTTGCGTCTCCACGCGCCGGGCAGCGAAGAGCCGCCTGCTCCACCCGCTGAGGTGCAATAATTGCGCGCATTCGCCGCTATTTGCGGTGATGCTTCAATTTTTTGCATCCTTTCGGTTCCGCGCAGCGTAGCTCCGGTGTAACAGGAGCTGCACTATGCCATCTCGCCGACTTCCCCCGCTACGCGCCCTCGAAGCATTCATGCGCACGGTGCGTCTTGGTTCTGCCCGCGCGGCGGCCGAAGAGATCGGGCTCAGCCCGTCGGCTCTCTCGCGCCGGATCACCAATCTGGAAGAGTTCGTCGGCAAGAAGCTGTTCACCCGCGCGCGCCAGTCAATGCAGCTGACCGATGAGGGGCAGGCGTTCTACGAGGCGGTGAACCCGCATCTGGAATCGCTCACTCGCGCGGTGGAAAGCCAGTCGGACAATATCTCGCTGCTGCGTTTGCGGCTGGGCGTGCTGCCGATGTTCGGGAGCCAGCGGCTGTTCCCGCGTTTGGGCGAGCTGCGCAAGCGGCACCCGCTGCTGCATATCGACATCGACACCGCGCCGCATCTGGAAGACCGGGTGGGCGACACGCTCGATGCCGCGATCATCCTGTCGCGCGGTCCGGCGTCAGGGCTGCATGCCGTGCGGCTCGACCACAATCTGGTCCACGCGATCTGTTCGCGCGACGTGGCCAGTGTTGTGGGCGAAGTCAGCGCGGCCAGTCTCGCGAAACAGACTTTCCTGATCCACAATGAGCTACCCGAAAGCTTTGTGGAGTGGAAAAAGGCGAACCACCTCGACGATATGGAACCCGCCGCAATCGATCATTACGATTCCGGCCAGCTGATGCTGGAGGCGGCGGCGCAGGGGCTGGGCATTGCGATCATGCATGACGATCACTTGCTGCGAGCGGGCGATAACAGGCTGGTCAATCTGCCGGGGCCGGAAGTGCAAAGCCCTTACAGCTATTGGTTCGTGTGCAAACCGACTGCGCTTGAAATGCGCCCGGTGCGGCTGTTTCATGATTGGCTGGTGCGCGCGGGGCTTTAGGGCGCTGTATCGTCCGGGACCTGCTTTGCCGCGCCCGCTTCGTAGCGGATCGGCGGCACGTCATGTGCGAATGGGCGCAGCGGCTTTCCCAGCGTTTCCAGCAGAGCGTCCTCGATCCTGCGGCGTGCCTCTTGCCCGATGGCTTTGCGTCCGCGAATCTCGTCGGGGCAGAAAGGCTCCAGAAAGCGGACTTTCAGCGGGAAAGTGCCATTGCGCGCCAGCACGCGTTTGGCGTTGTTAAGCCCGCCTTCTTCTCCAACCCAGCCGATCCACTCCGCCACCTGACCGTAATCGAGCAACACCGGCTGAACCAGAACGCCGGGGGGAGGGGGCTCCAGCACCGAAAGCATGCTGGTCTTGAACGGCAAGAGCGACTGACCGTCGGTTGTGGTTCCCTCGGGAAAGACGGTGACCGCCCAATTGTCCGCCAGCGCCTCTTTCAGCGCGTTGATCTGCTCGGCCACCCCCATCCTGTGTTCGCGCTTCACAAAGACGGTGCGGTTGAGCGAGGCGAGCCAGCCGACCACGGGGGTTTCCTCAAGCTCGGCCTTGGCGACAAAAGCGGTCCCACAGGCGCCTGCGAGCGAGAGGATGTCGAGCCACGAGATGTGGTTGGCGACATAGAAGACATCGCGCTTGAGATGGGTGCCTTCGACCTCGACCCGCGCGCCACATATCCATGCGGAGTAGCGAAGGAAATACATCGGGAAAGGCGAGCCATAGGCCAAGATGCGGAACACAAAATGCGACGGTAGGCAGACAAGCAGCAGCGCCACCAGCATCAGCACGCGGCGCACAACTCGCAGCCATCCGCGGATCGAAATCGGAGTGTTTGCGCCGCGCGCGGCTTCGACGCGAAGCTGCCAGGCTTTATCCTCGGTAGGAGCGTCGATGCCTGTCGCTGCGGCGTGGTCGTCCATGCTGCCGCTCAATCGTCGCGCGACAGGCGCACGCCGTACAGTTCCATGCGGTGATCGACCAACCTATAGCCGAGCTTTTCGGCGATCTGCCGTTGGAGCGCCTCGACTTCGGGATCGACGAATTCGACGACTTTGCCGGTTTCGACATCGATCAGGTGATCGTGATGCGCCTCTGGCACGGGCTCATAGCGCGAGCGGCCATCGCCGAAATCGTGACGGTCGAGGATGCCGGCCTCTTCGAAAAGGCGAACCGTGCGATAGACGGTTGCAATCGAAATCTTGGAATCAATCGCCGAGGCACGGCTGTGGAGCAGCTCCACATCGGGATGATCGTCGCTGTCCGACAGCACCTTCGCAATCACGCGGCGTTGCTCGGTGATGCGCAGGCCCTTTTCGGCGCACAATTGTTCAAGATCGATTTTCTGGTTCAAGCGAAGGCTTCCCGGATGTCCTGTCTCGACTACCGCTGACGGGCGAACCGGCAGCAACACACCCGCGCCTCTTACCGAGGCGGGGCGCATTGCTCAAGCTTGACCGGTGGTATCGCCCCCAGATGATTGATCTGGGGGTGTCTTCGCACTCTTATTTTGCCTTGCGGCCACCGCGGCCCGATCCGGGCTTGCGGCCAAGACCGATTTTCTTGGCCAGATCGCGGCGCTTTTCGGCATAATTGGGAGCGACCATCGGATAGTCCGAAGGCAGACCCCAACGCGCACGATATTCCTCGGGCGTCATGTCGTAATTGGTGCGCAGATAACGCTTCAGCATTTTCAGCTTCTTGCCGTCTTCAAGGCAGACGATGTAATCCGGCTTGATCGAAGCGCGGATCGAAACGGCCGGTTCAGGGCGCACTTCTTCGACTTCGTCTTCTTCGCCCAGTGCTGCCAAAGCACCGAAAACATTCGTGATTAGGCTAGGCACATCATCGACAGCGACATCATTATTGCTAACATGCGCTGCGACAATATCGCTGGTGAGTGTGATGAGCGTTTCTTTCATCTCGATTTCCAAGTCCTGCATTTGCGTGAGTCCCTCATTTTCTCTCGGGTTTTCCCGATTTTTCTTTGGATTTCCCGTTAACTGGGGTCCAGCCGAGGCGCATGGCGCAGTCGGCCGGATTTGGCAAGCTTTATGCTCTTCAAATAAAATGAAGTTACATCCACTTTGCGTGTATTCGAATAGCGGATTTGAACTAGAGAGTCTTGCCGAAAGTAATTGCATCAACCTTGCTGCCGTCGGCGAGATTGTAATAGTTGGTTCGGACTCCAATCGGTTCAAAACCAACCTTTTTATAAAGATTTACTGCTGGATTGCCCCGGCGCATCTCAAGAAACATGCGTGTTGCTCCGCGAGTCTTGGCGTCTGCGAACAATTGTTCGACCAGAGTGAGGCCCAACCCGGCTCCGCGACAATCGGGCGAAACTGCGATCAGCAGCAATTCTTCTTCATCGGCGGCGTGGCGCGACAGGACGAAGCCTGCGGGCTCGCCCGCAACGCTGCCGTCGAGGACGCGGCCGAAAGTGTCGACCACGATCGCGAAAGTGTGCGGCAGGGTGAGCGCGTCGCTGACCTGCCGGCGGTTCCACGCTTCGCCATAGGCCGGGTCGAAGGAGGCCTCCATCACCGCCATGATCTGATCGACCTGATCGGGGAAGGGGCTCATGATCCGGCAACCTTTTGCGGTACCGCGTCGGGCGCGCGTCCATAGGTCGGGGCGGTGTCGGTGGTGAAAGTGGCCTCGCTCAGCACGCTGACCTTTCGGGCATCGGGCAGCAGGCTGGTCGGCCGCTTGGCCTCCGCAAACATTGCGGCAAGTTCTTCCGCCCGGTTTCCTGCAATAGTTTCGTGCAAACACGCATCACGCGCCGCTTCGGGTGCGAGCGAGCGCACAGCGTCTTGCGCTGCGCCGCCCGCAAAGTTCTGCACGAACCATTCGCCATGTCCGCCATTCATGCAGACGGTGACTTGCGAAGCATCAGACTGCGCGGCGACCAACGCCAGCGTCGGATAGCCCAGCACCTTCGCGCCCCATGCGACGCCGAGCGCGCGCGCCGTCGCAATTCCGATCCGCACGCCGGTAAAGCTGCCCGGACCGAGCGAAACGAGAATGCGATCCGCGCGGCCCTTGTCAGGCAGCGCGGCGATCATTGGAACCAGAGTTTCGGCATGACCGCGCCCGAGCACACGGTGGTCATGCGCGATCAGCCCCGCATCTTCAAAGAGGGCGACAGAGCAGGCTTCGCTGGCAGTTTCGATCGCGAGAATGCGCATGGGCTCGCCCCCTGCCTCAGCCTCGCGGCGCAGGCAAGTCAGACAATCGTGTTGAACGTGTCAAAATCGGGGCGCGGTGAGCGATCAAAGATACTCGCCGGGTCGCCATAGCCGACCGAGCAGAGGAAATTGACGCGGTGACGCGGCTCGTCTGCGAAGAACGCGGCATTGACCGCTTCGGCGTCAAAACCCGACATCGGCCCGCAATCCAGCCCGACAGCGCGCGCGGCGAGAATGAAGTATGCGCCTTGCAGCGAGGAATTGCGGAATGCGCCTTCCTCGCGGCCTTTCTCGTCACCTTCGAACCAGCTTTTCGCGTCGGTGTGGGGGAACAGCCACGGCAATTCTTCGTGAAAGTCGATGTCATAGCCGATCACGGCAGTGACAGGAGCGGCTTTGATCTTGGCCTGATTGCCCTCCATCGCGCAGGCCGCAAGCCGGGCTTTCTCCGCCTCCGACTTCACCCATACAATCCGCGCAGGCTGCATATTGGCCGATGTGGGAGCCATTTTCATCAGGTCCCAGATCGCGTGGAGCTGCGCGTCGGATACCGGCTTGTCGAGCCAGTCATTGTAAGTGCGCGCGTCGTTGAACAGCTGGTCGAGCGCCGCTTGAGACAGCACTTTGTCGTGATATTGTGTGGTCATGGGATCAGGCGGCTCGCACTTCGGCAACTTCGGGGATGTAGTGTTTGAGCAGGCTTTCAATGCCGTGCTTGAGCGTCGCGGTGCTGGACGGGCAGCCCGCACACGCGCCTTGCAGGGTCAGATAGACCACGCCGTCGCCAAAGCCGCGATAGGCAATGTCCCCGCCATCACCCGCCACCGCAGGGCGAACGCGGGTTTCGAGCAATTCCTTGATCGAGGCGATGATCTCGGCGTCTTCCTCGCGGTCCTCGACCACCATCTCTGCCGCTTCGGGCGGGACCGAAATTCCGTCCGCGCTGCCGCCTGCGAAAAGCGGGGCTTCGGAGATGAAATGGTCGAGCAGGATTGTCACAACCTGCGATTTGAGCGCGCCCCAGCTTGCTCCGGGAGCAGCGGTGACGGACACAAAGTCGCTGCCGAAGAAGACATTCACGACTTCGCCGGTGTCGAATATCGCCTCTGCCAGCGGGCTGGCCTCAGCCGCTTCGTAAGAGGCAAATTCGCGCGTGCCCGAAGGCATGACTGCACGGCCGGGGAGGAATTTGAGGCTCGCCGGATTGGGCGTGGTTTCGGTCTCTATGAACATGGTGTGCTAGATAGGAGGAGCGCGGCCTTCCGGCAAGGAAGCGATTGTTTGCGGACATTCACTAGCCCTTCATAGGTTGCCCCCTTATAGGTAGAGACATGATCACGATTTTTCGGGCGAGCGCCGCCCTCGCTCTTTTCGCCGCGCCTGCCGCTATTGTCCTGCCTGCGCTGGCGCAAAGCGGCTCTGACTTCCGCAATGCTGCGCCGGTGGCCGCTCCGGCGACGCCTGCAGTGCCCGCGCCCACCGCCATTCAGGGCGCAGGCGAGGTGCCGTGGCTTTACGAAGGCAGCAATGTTCCGGTCGATGCCGAATGGCTGTTTGGCGAGATGGACAATGGTCTGCGCTATGCGGTGCGCCGCAACGGTGTGCCTCCGCGCCAGATCGCGGTGCGCGTGCGGATCGATGCAGGCTCCCTGCACGAAACCGATGAGGAACAGGGCTATGCCCACCTGCTCGAACACTTGCTGTTCCGCGAAAGCGCCTATCTGGGACAGGCAGAGGCGATTGCCGCATGGCAGAGACTGGGCGCGACATTCGGCAGCGATGCCAATGCTGAAACCAGCCCGACGCACACCGCTTACAAGCTCGACATCCCCGATATTGACGATGCCAAGCTCTATGAAAGTTTCCGCCTGCTTTCAGGCATGATCCGCGAGCCGGTTCTCAGCGATGAGAATGTCGCGGCTGAACGGCCCATCGTGCTGGCTGAGAAGCGCGAGCGGGGCGGGGCGGCTGAGCGGGTGGGCGACCTGACGCGGCGCACCTTCTTTGCCGGACAAAGGCTCGCGACACGCAATCCGATCGGCACAGTTGAGACATTGGAAGGCGCCACAGGCTCCAGCGTGCAGGCGTTCTATGACCGCTGGTATCGCCCTGAAAACACCGTGATCGTCGTCGCCGGCGATGCCGATCCGCTGGTTCTCGCGGGGCTGGTCGAGATGTGGTTCGGCGATTGGGAAGGCACCGGCACACCCGGCGTCGCGCCCGATTTCGGCGATCCGGTCGCCCCCGATGGTGCTCCTGTTTCGGCGGGAACCAATTTGGCCATCGGTGATCTGGGGGTCGCAGTCGAACCCGACATGCCGCGCAATCTCACCTATGCGATCATGCGTCCGTGGCGGCAGGTTCAAGATACGATTGTCTATAATGAAGGCCTCCTGCTCGATGTGCTGGCTCAGTCGATCATCAACCGGCGGCTGGAGACACGGGCGAGGGCGGGCGGCTCTTACCTCTATGCGCAGGTCCAGCAGGACGATGTCTCGCGTTCGACCGATGCGACTTTTGTGAGCTTCGCCCCGCTTTCGGATGACTGGCAGGCCGCGCTTGCCGATGTGCGCGGGGTGATCGCCGATGCAATTGCCAATCCGCCGACGCAGGAAGAGATCGACCGCGAGGCGGCGGAATTCGACGTCGCCTTTGCCAGTTCGGTCGAGCAGGCGCCGGTTCAGGCCGGACGCGATCTCGCCGACAATCTGGTCAATGCGGTCGATATCCGTGAAACCGTCGCCGCGCCGCAAGTGGTGCTAGACGTGTTCCGCGGAATGCGTAACCGCATGACCCCGGCAGAAGTCCACGCCCGCACCCGCGCTCTGTTTGAAGGCGATGTGCTGCGCTCGGTCTATGTCACGCCCGCCATCGGCGAAGCGGACGAGGATGCGCTGCAACTCGCGCTCGCCAGTGAGGCGCTGGTCGATGACACCGCGCGGCTGGCTGCGCAGACAATTTCCTTTGACGAATTGCCCCCCGTGGGCAGGCCCGGTTCGATCACCGAGGAAGGCCCGCTGGGCATTCTCGAAGTCGAGCAGGTCAATTTCGACAATGGCGTGCGCGCGCTTTTGTGGTCGAACGATGCAGAGCCGGGCCGTGTGACGGTGAAGGTGCGATTTGGCTCGGGCTACCGTGCCTTTGACGCCGACAGCGCGGTCTATGCGACGATCGGCCAGATGGCGCTGGTCGGCTCTGGCATTGGCGAGCTGGGCCAGAACGAGTTGGACCGGCTGGCAACGGGGCGCAGGCTCGGCTTCGACTTTGCGATTGATGATGCGGTCTTCACACTGACGGCGCAGACGCGTTCGAGCGACGTCGAGGACCAGCTTTATCTGTTCGCCGCCAAGCTCGCGATGCCGCGCTGGGACGAGGATCCCGTGATCCGCGCGCGCGCAGCGGCAGAGCTGGCCTACAACACCTATTCGACCAGTCCGGGCGCGGTCCTCAACCGTGACCTTGAATATCTCGCCACGGACAGCGATCCGCGTTTCGCAACGCCGACGCCGGAAATGCTCGAGAACGTCACGCCCGAGGGCTTTCGCGAAGTGTGGGAGCCGCTTTTGGCTGAGGGTCAGGTCGAAGTCCTGATATTCGGCGAATTTGACCGCGATGCCGTGGTTGCGAAACTGCGCGAGACTTTTGGCGCGCTGCCCGAGCGCGAAGCCATCGCTCCCGAAGTTGCTGCGCGTCTGCCCGGCTTCCCCGACGCTGCGAGCGCGCCAACCGTGCTCACCCATCGCGGCGATGCCAATCAGGCGGCGGCGGTGATCGCATGGCCCAGCGGCGGCGGCATGGCGAGCATCCGCGAATCGCGCCAGCTCGATATCCTCACCCAGATCTTCAACAACCGCCTGCTGGAGGCGCTGCGTGAGCGCGCCGGGGCGAGCTATTCGCCGCAAGCATGGTCGAACTGGCCGACCGATATCAGCGCCGGTGGCCGCGTCACTGCGCTCGCCCAGTTGGAGCCAGACTTCGTGCCGGTCTTCTTTGCCGAGGCGGAGCGGATCGCGCGCGACCTGGTCGACAATCCGCCGACCGCTGACGAGATCACCCGCGTCACCGAGCCGCTCAGCCAGCGCATCCGCCGTGCTTCGACCGGCAACCAGTTCTGGCTGTTCAACCTCGAAGGTGCGAGCTTTGACCCGCAGCGTGTGACCTTGCTGCGCTCGCTGCTGTCGGATTATTCGCAGACCAATCCGCAGATCATGCAGTTCCTTGCAGACCGGTATTTTGCCCAGCGCACGCCGCTGAAACTGGCGGTGATCCCTGAAGGGCAGGAACTAGCCGAAGCGCCCGAGGAGCCGGCCGCCACGTCGAGCGCGCCCGCTGTGCGCG
Source organism: uncultured Erythrobacter sp. (assembly GCF_947492365.1). NCBI lineage: Bacteria > Pseudomonadati > Pseudomonadota > Alphaproteobacteria > Sphingomonadales > Erythrobacteraceae > Erythrobacter > uncultured Erythrobacter sp. The sequence goes on along the minus strand of NZ_CANLMB010000001.1, from coordinate 1,327,913 downwards.
CTGCGCCTGTCGCAGCACCTGCGATTACAGGCCGTTAAAGCGCTGATCGAGCCTCTCGATCATAGAGGGCGCGAAATAAAGTTGTTGCACTGCGGCATTCGGCTTTACAGATAGAACAAGCGCGCCTACCCCGCGCGCCGCAGAACGTTTCAGAAAGAGTGATTTGACAGTGGCGCAGACCTGGCACCCCGAAAGCTGGAAAGAGCACGAAGCGCGGCATCTGCCGCAATACGAGGATGCTGCCGAACTGGCCGCTGCCGAAGGCACGCTGGCCAATTATCCGCCGCTGGTCTTTGCCGGTGAAGCGCGCGCGCTCAAAGCGGACCTTGCCGACGTGGCCAATGGTCACGCCTTCCTGCTGCAAGGCGGTGACTGTGCGGAGAGCTTTGCCGAGTTTCACCCGAACAATATCCGCGACACATTCCGCGTGCTGCTGCAGATGGCGGTCGTCATGACCTTCGCCAGCAAGCGGCCCGTGGTGAAGGTCGGCCGGATGGCAGGCCAGTTTGCCAAGCCGCGTTCGGCTCCGACTGAAACGCAAGGCGATGTGACGCTGCCGAGCTATCTTGGCGACAATATCAACGGGATCGACTTCGACCCCGCACAGCGCCGCAACGATCCTGACCGGATGGTGCGGGCCTATTCGCAGGCTGCCTCGACGCTCAACCTGCTGCGCGCCTTTGCCGGCGGTGGCTACGCCAATCTTCGGCAGGTCCACCAATGGACGCTCGAATTCATGGGCCGCACGCCCTGGGCGGACAAGTTCTCCGAAACTGCCGACCGGATCGGCGAAGCGCTCGATTTCATGGTCGCTTGCGGGGTTGACCCGGCGACGGTCCCGCAATTGCAGGGCACCAGCTTCTACACCAGCCACGAAGGGCTGTTGCTGCCTTACGAGCAGGCGCTGACGCGGCAGGATTCGCTCACCGGCGATTGGTACGCGACCAGCGCGCACATGCTGTGGATCGGTGATCGCACTCGCTTCCCCGGCAGCGCGCATATCGAATTTGCGCGCGGCATCGGAAATCCGCTCGGCATGAAATGCGGCCCCTCGCTGGAGCCGGATGCGCTGCTCGAACTGCTCGACCAGCTCAACCCTTCGCGCGAAGCGGGGAGGATCACGCTCATCAGCCGTTTCGGGCACGACAAGGTCGAAGAAGGCCTGCCCAGACTGGTCCGCGCGGTGAAAGCCGAGGGGCATCCGGTCGTGTGGAGCTGCGATCCGATGCACGGCAATGTCATCAAATCGGCAAGCGGCTTTAAGACCCGCCCGTTCGAGCGCATCCTCTCCGAAGTGAAGGGCTTTTTCGCAGTCCACCGCGCTGAAGGCACGCATCCGGGAGGCATCCATATCGAGATGACCGGACAGGACGTGACCGAATGCACCGGCGGCGCGGTCGAGATCACCGATGAGGCATTGGGCGACCGCTATCGCACACACTGCGACCCGCGCCTCAACGCCGAACAATCGCTTGAACTGGCATTCCTGCTCGCAGAAATGCTCAACAGCGAGATTGGCGTGTCGCGCGCTGCTGACGCTGCGTAGGACAATACTGAACGCGGGCAATCCGGCGCTCTCCGGCGAATTGCTTAGGTAGAGCAACGGGGAGGGCGCGCGGCCTTAGCATAGGGTTTGGTGCATATACGCCCAGGCTCAATGTTGCTTAACACTGCCTCCTCATTGGTCGCCGGGCCAGACCTCGCTAGCGGCGTCGCCGCGCCTGCCGAAACGGGTTCGGGCGCATTGATGGTGCTGAGCCTGCTTCTGGCGATGGTCGCGATTGCGGCAGTTGCCAATGTCATCACTTCTCGCCGTCAGGTTCGCAAGATCACCCGAACCGAACGTGCCCGTGCGCAGAATATGCGCGAGCTTTTACGCACGGTCAGAATGGCGGAAAGCATGGCGGGGATCGGCGTGTGGCAGTTTGATCCGGTTACCGGAATCCAGCAATGGTCTGACGGGCTCAAGCGCCTGTTCGGGATCGAACACAATGACCCCTTCGTCGAAGGCGACGCCGAAACGCTGCTGTTCGCCAACAATATCAATCTGGTCGGCAAGGTGCGCGAACATGGTGATGAAGTTGAACCCTTCACCTTGCAATTCGACATTTACGGCTATGACGGGATGGCGCGTTCGATCTCTGTCCAGGCCTGCAATCTGATGGGATCCGATGGCAAGGTGCACCGTGTGGTCGCAGTTGTGCGCGACAATACCGAGCAGATGGCGAAAGTGCGCCAGCTGGAACATTCGCGCCAGCGTGCCGAAAGCGAGGCCAAGAAAGCGAAGGTGCTGGCCGAAACCGACCCTCTCACGGGGCTCGCTAATCGCCGCCGCGTCATGTCCGAACTTTCGCGTCTGTTGGTCGATGCGCGAATTACGCAAATGCCGCTGGTGCTGGTGATGTTCGACATTGACCACTTCAAGCGGGTGAATGACACGCATGGTCATCCCGCCGGTGACAAAGTGCTAAGGAAGATCGCCCGCATCGCTCAGGGCCAGGCCCGTGATAGCGATCTGGTGGGCCGCGTGGGGGGCGAGGAATTTGTCTGGGTTATCCCGGCAGCTGGCGATGGAATGGCGCGGGTCATGACCGAAAGGCTGCGGCAGGCTATCGCTGCGGAAAGCGGCGTCGATGGCATACCGTCGGTCACGATCAGCATCGGCTTTGCCTGCATCCAGACCGGCGATACCGCGCTGTCGATCTTCGCCCGCGCAGACGGCGCGCTTTATGAAGCGAAGCACTCTGGCCGCAACCGCGTGCGCATGGCCGCCTGACCGCTGCCTGCGGAAATCCGAGAGAATACAACGCTGCGTCGCAATTGTGCTGGGGCCATGCGCCTTTCAATTGCCCGCACCTTTCGCCATATTGGCTCGACCCGGACAATCGACACAGGAGCGGCGCTGTGCCCCGCAGCGAAAAGCGCGAAGACACTTTCAGCCATAGCGACGCGCCCTTGCGCGACCAGTTCCGCCGCACGCGCTCGCTGATGGAGGCTCTGGTCGAGCCGCTCAGCGATGCCGATGCGACGATCCAGTCGATGGAGGATGCGAGCCCCGCCAAATGGCATCTCGCGCATACGACATGGTTCTGGGAGACGTTCCTGCTGCGCGAATATGCGCAAGGCTACAGGCTCCACAACCAAGATTGGCCGTTCCTGTTCAACTCCTATTACGAAGCCGAAGGCGCGCGCATTCACCGCTTTTCGCGCGGAATGCTCTCGCGCCCCACGCTGGATGAGGTGTGGGAGTGGCGAGCGGCAGTGAATGCGGCGATGGAGCCATTGCTCGATGATCCCGCACTGACGGACCTGATCGCGCTGGGTATCGCGCATGAGCAGCAACATATCGAGCTGCTGCTGACCGATATCAAACACGCGCTGTTCCAGAACCCTCTTGGCCCGGCGATGTGGGAGAATGCTCCGCCTCCTTCGCCCGAGCCGCGACAAACCGGTTGGCACTCGCATCCCGGCGGAATCGCGTTGGTCGGGCATCAGGGCGAGGGCTTTGCCTTCGACAATGAAGGCCCGCGCCACCGCGTGCTGCTGGAACCCTTCGCGCTAGCCGACCGGCTTGTGACCAATCGCGAATGGGCTGAGTTTATCGCTGATGGCGGCTATTCCACCCCCTCGCTCTGGCTATCCGACGGCCTTGCATGGGTGCGTGAGCAGGCAATCACAGCGCCGCTCTATTGGGAGGGCGCGCGCGCCTTCACCCATTCCGGCTGGCAGGACCGCGACCCTGACGCGCCGGTCACCCACATCTCCTATTACGAAGCCGACGCCTACGCGACCTGGGCCGGAGCGCGCCTGCCGACCGAGTTTGAATGGGAGGCGATTGCGCGCGGGCAAGAGGGCGAGGGCCCTGCACATGATCCGGCGGATGGCAATCAGCTCGACTGCTCCTCTGCGCCGCTGCCCAAGGGCGGCCAAAACCTGTTCGGCGATTGCTGGCAGTTTACCCGCTCGGCCTATCTCCCTTACCCGCGCTTCAAACCGGCAAGCGGCGCGGTGGGCGAATATAACGGCAAATTCATGAGCGGGCAGATTGTCCTCAAAGGTGCAAGCTGCGCTACGGTGAGAGGCCATTCGCGCGCCTCCTACCGCAATTTCTTCTACTCTCATCAGCGCTGGCAATTCACCGGATTGCGGCTGGCAAAGGACGTTTCTTGAACATCGATGAAGGCCTAAAACTGGTCGAACTGGACGATAGCGGCGTCAATACGGCGTTCCGCGCCGATGTGCTCGCTGGCCTGTCGCAAGAGCCCAAGGCGATCCCCGCACGCTGGCTGTATGACGATGCCGGATCGCAGCTGTTCGAAGACATCACCCAGCTGCCCGAATATTACCCCACCCGCGCGGAAACCGAGATACTCAAAGGGCAGGGCGCGAGCTTTGCCGAGATGATCGGTGAAGGGCGCGCTGTCGTCGAGTTTGGCTCGGGTTCTTCGGTGAAGACGCCTTTGCTGCTCGCCGCGATCAAACCTGCGGCCTATGTGCCGCTCGACATTTCGGGCGATTTCCTGCGTGCGGCTGCGGCTGATCTGGCGCAGAAATTTCCGGGTCTTCCGGTCCATCCGGTCGAAGCCGACTTCATGCGCCGGGTCGAGCTGCCTGAAGAGATAGCGAGCCTGCCTAAGCTCGGCTTTTTTCCCGGCTCGACCATCGGCAACATGGTCGCGCGCACGGCTGTCGACTTGCTCCGAAACATGCGCGAGACTTTGGGTGTAGGGGCCAAGCTTCTGATCGGGATGGACCTGATCAAGGACGAGGATGTGCTGGTCGCCGCCTATGACGATGCGGCAGGGGTGACGGCTGAGTTCAACCGCAATCTGCTGCGCCGGATCAACCGTGAGCTCGGCGGCGATATTCCGGTCGAAAAGCTCGCCCACGAAGCGCGCTGGAACGATCAAAATGCACGGATCGAGATGCATCTGGTGGCAAGCGAGGCGATTGAATTTAGCGTTGCTGGCAAGACCTTCTCGCTCGACGTTGGCGAGAGCATCCACACCGAGAACAGCCACAAATTCAACCGCCGCACGTCGAATATGCTGCTGCTGGCGGGCGGCTGGGATCCAACCGCGCGCTGGCTTGATAGCGAAGGGCGCTTCTCGCTCCTCCTCGCCGAAGCCCGCCCCAACCGCAGCGCGCCTTAGGCGGCGAGGCTTTAGCTGGCTTCGCGAGCCGCAATCAGCGCCGCTGCTGCATGCGCGCGGTCTCTTAGCGTGTCGTGATCATCCCACACCGCCGCAATCGCATCATACCAAGGCTTGGCCGAGCGGGAGGAAAGCCCGGTGGCTTCGTGATAGGGGACATAGTCCTCCCCCAGCACCGACCGTGCGGCGCGGCCTACGCCGTAGAATTGGAGGTAATGCCAAAAGCGCCGCTCTTCCAAGCCATTGGCTTCCAGCGCCTCGGCAGCGACTTCGCGCAACTGGCTGAACATGGGGTCGGTATGCGCCGCCTCGTGAAACGCCATTTCCAGCGCGTGGGTGCGATAATCCGGTTGGCTCGCCGAAATCACCGTGTGGTGCGAATTGGTGTAGGCCCCGATCCGCGTAGCATAGGGGACCACATCGATCCGGATCGGCTCCACCCTCCATTCGCCCGATAGCTCGCGTACGACAGCCCGCGCCATCGCATCGCCATATTGCGCGATCTGGCTTTCGAGCATCGCGCGATAGCTATCCGTCGCGGCGCGGTGTGCGGGGGCGAAATAGGCTTCGTAGGTTGGGCGAAAGGCGTCCATCGCGGCGCTAACCGCCGGATCGGGAAACTCCACAAGGCCGCCCGTCAGATTTGCTCCCATGAACAGCATGTTGCGATCAAACAGCGGATGCGCATCGAGATAGGGCTGGAAGGCGGCGTAAACGGGGGCAAAGGCCTCGGCATGCTCTGCCAATAGCGCCGCATCCTTCACGCTGAGCGGCCTGCGATTGCGCAGCTCGCGATCCGAAAGGCTGCGTGCGGCGTGATAGGAGAACAGGAACAGCGCGAGGTCGTGCGACGTATGGACCTCGATTGCGATTGCGGTGCTGTCGCGGGCAAGATCGACGACTTGCGGCGGGCTGGCCGGTGAGGGCGCAACACAGCCGCTTGCGCAGATCATAATGGCCAACGGAGCGGAGAAAAAAGTCTTCATCCGTGTCATTCTGAGCGAGCAGGCGGATGTGATCAAGCGGGCGCTTGCATCTGCACACCGCCTTTCCCCCGCATAAGCGTTAGTGGACGGCAGCGTGAGCGCGGCCCAATCTCTTTCCATAATTTCACAGGAGAGACTTGATGCAGGACCTGTTCGACCTTTCAGGCCAGACCGCAGTTGTGACCGGCGCCGGTCGCGGAATCGGGGAAGGGATCGCGATCCTGCTAGCCGAAGCGGGCGCGAATGTGGTGTGCGCGGCGCGCTCCGAAGACCAGATCTCCCGCGTGGCGGACGCGATCAATGCGAGCAACTCAAGCGGGCGCGCCATCGCGCAGGCGACCAATGTGGCGAGCGCCGAGGACATGGATGCGCTTGCCCAGCGTGCGGTCGATGAATTCGGGCGGCTCGATATCTGGATCAACAATGCGGGCGGCTCGCTGGTATCGGCTCCGATCACAGAGCTTGATCCGGCAGAGTGGGACAACACGCTCGCGGTGAACCTGTCCAGCGTGTTTTACGGCGTGCGCGCGGCGGCGCGGCATATGAAGAATGGCGGGGCAATCGTGAACACGTCGAGCATGGCGGGCCGCGATCCCTTCCCCGGCAGCGGCCATTACAGCGCGGCGAAGGCGGGTGTGAACATGCTCACCAAAACGCTCGCGCTGGAGCTCGGCGCGCAGAAAATCCGCGTCAATGCGATCCTTCCCGGCTTTGTGCCCACCGACACGGTGAAGAAAGCGCTCGACATGACCGACGAAGATTTCGGGCCGCTGCTGGAGCAGCTGAACCTGCCCGCCGGACGGCTAGGCACCCCGCGCGATATCGCCGCCTGCGTGCTCTATCTTGTGGGCAATTCGGGCGAGTGGGTGACCGGCCAGAACCTTTGCGTTGCCGGAACTGTCTAGTCCCGAAGCCTGGTCACGGCAGTCAAAGCGCGACCGCGCGGCCCGCAGGGGCACCGTAACGAAGCGAAGCTGAGTGGAGGAGCTGCCCCGAGGACGAACCGGCGGAGGCCGGTTCTCGAAACAAAAAATGGCTGGGGTGGCAGGGATCGAACCTGCGAATGCCGATACCAAAAACCGGTGCCTTACCACTTGGCCACACCCCAGCACGAAGGCGCGATATAGCGGCTCAATCGCGGATGTGAAGGCCGCAATTTCAGCTATTTTTTACACAGGCTCTGCGCGGCGCGATGCAAGGTCGGATTCTACCTTGTTGAGGCTCTCCCGATTGATGGAGTAAAACGCCATAGCCAGCGCCGCCGGAACCAGCACGGCTGCGGGAATCAGGGCAAAGGCGATCTGGATGCCCATCAGCGCGGTTTCGCTCTGCTCGACGTCGGGGACAAAGCCGGTCCAGTCGAGCACCGCGCCGGGGATGAAGGAGCCAAGGCCGACGCCCGCCTTTACGCCGAAAACCGACGCCGCGATCACCAGAGCGGTCATCTGCGTGGCATGCTTCCAGTCGATATATTCGGCGATGTCGGTGAACATCGAATAGGACAGCACCATCAGAAAACCGAAGCCGATGCCGATCACAAACTGCACTGCCGTTTGCGGCCAGACCGCATCGAGAGGGAGGAAGTAGAACGCCATAGTCATCACCGCCATCAGGAGTCCGGCGGCGCATAGCAGGTGCGACTTCTCGAATCTCTTTTGCAGAATGCTTCCCAAAATAACGCCCGCGACCTGACCCACGGCAAGCGCTGTCAGGAATAGGGCTGCGCGGTCGAAGAACAGGAACACCGGCGCTCCGTCATCGCCCACGACATATTTGAAGAAGAACGGCGCGGTGCCTGCCCGCGCGGCGATGGAGGTCACGCCCAACACCGCAGCGACCGCCACCACGATCCATGATCGGGTCGAGATCAGAATTTTCAGATCGCCCGAGAGCGAGCCGTTCTGCTCGACAGGCGGAATGCGTTCCTTGGTGGTTGCAAAGGTGGTCAGCACACAGAACACCGAAACCGCCGCGATGCACGAAATGGTGAGCAGAATGCCAAGCTTCTCGTCCCCGCCGCCCAGCTCGCGCACCAGAGTTGTGCCCAGCGCGCCGACCAGAATGCCGCCGAGGGCAGAGAAGAACATCCGGTAGCCGGTGACATTGGCGCGCTCCTTGGATGAAGGAGAGATCACCCCCAGCAATCCGCCATAGGGCACATTGGTCGCGGTGAAGGCGAGCATGCACAAAGTGTAAGTGACATAGGCCCAGATCAGCAGGGCGGTGTCGCTCAAATCCGCAGGCGCGCTGAAGATCAGGACCATGGTGATGCCCAGCGGCACGGGCGCGAACAATAGGTAAGGGCGGTAGCGGCCCCAGCGCGTGCGGGTGCGATCGGCGATCGCGCCCATCATCGGGTCAGTCACAGCATCGATCAGCTTGGTGATGAGCAGCATCAGCCCAATGGCTGCCGGGGCCAGCCCGCCCAGATCGACGAAGAAATAGAGCAGGAAGAATCCGAAAAAGTTGAGCATCAAGCCCGAGGCCAGATCGCCAATTCCATAGCCGAGCTTTTCGCGGGTGCGGATTGTCTCGGCTGGCTGCTGGCTCAATCGCAATTCCTCTCTTCACAAAGACAATGGGCCGGAAGCGCGGTGACTTCCAGCCCATTATTGTGAGTTGTTTGCGGCAATGTGTCAGAAGGTGAAGTCGAGGTTCTTGCCTTCAAAATCTGCGGCGGAGTGGCGCTCCATCAATTGCTGGTCTTCATCGCCCCAGACCTTGTTGACGAGGCGGCCACGCTGAACGCCGGGACGCTGCGCGATCTCGCGCGCCCAACGGCCGACATTCTTGTATTCGTCGATCGAGAGGAAGCGCTTGGCCTCGTTGTAGATCGTGCCCGCCACAAAGGGTGCGAGCCACGGGAAATTGGCCATGTCGGCGATGGTGTATTCGTCGCCTGCCAGATAGCGGGTCTTGCCCAATTGCTGGTCCGCGACGTCGAAAATCCGCTTGGTTTCCATCGCATAGCGGTCGATCGGATATTCGTATTTCTCCGGCGCATAGGCGTAGAAATGGCCAAAACCGCCGCCGATAAAGGGACCGGTGCCAACCTGCCAGAACACCCAGCTGAGCACTTCGGCGCGCGCGGCGGGGTCGGTGGGCAGGAACTCGCCAAACTTCTCCGCCAGATGGACGAGGATCGCGCCGCTTTCGAACACGCGGAAGTCTTTGTCGCCGCTGGCGTCGATCAGCGCGGGGATTTTCGAGTTGGGGTTGATGCCGACAAAGCCGCTGGTGAATTGCTGCCCTGCGCCGATATTGACCGTGTAGGCGTCATATTCCGCGCCTGTGTGGTCCAGCTCGAGCAATTCCTCGAGCATGATCGTCACCTTCACCCCGTTAGGCGTGGCTAGCGAGTGGAGCTGGAACGGATTGTCGCCGCGCGGCAATTCCTGTTCCTCGCGCGCACCGGCAGTGGGGCGGTTGATGCTGGCGAAACGGCCACCGCTTTCAGTGTCGCTGCTCCAGACTTCGGGCGGAGTGTAAGTGGGATCGGCCATTTTCGCTGTCTCCAGTCGCATGTGTTTTGGTGTTGGCAGGAGAGGTGGGGCAAAGCGTTCACAAGCGCAAGAGGAGGGGCAGGCGCGTTTTGCTTTGCGTGCTGAAACGGGAACTTGCGCGAGGGTTCCCAAAGCCTTGCAAACTGTATCCTAAAAGGATACTGAATGCCCTATGCATCTGGCTGGATACAAGATTCGCCTGTGGCGAGAGGCGCACGATCCCCCGCTTTCGGCGGCGGAATTCGGTGCGGGCTTCTTCGATCCCGGGGGCAAGCCATGGCCCAGCCGCACGATCTATGGCTGGGAAGCCAAGGGCAAGGTCGCGCGGCCCAAAGTGCAAAAACGCCTCGCCGAACTTGGCATTTGCGAGCCCGCCGACTGGCTCGAGCCCGCCCCTGAAGACTCAAGTGACACACCCAAACCGAAAGCCCGCCGCATGAGCGACCAGACCCATTCCTTTTACGACATGCACGCCCACGGCTTTGTCCGCGTGGCGACTGCGACACCGCGCCACCGCACCGCCGATGTCGCCTATAATGTGCAAGGCATAATGGCCGAGGCGCACAAGGCGCATGAGCAGAACGTCGATCTGGTGGTCTTTCCCGAGCTTTGCATCTCGTCCTACGCCATCGACGATCTGCACCTGCAAAACGCGATGCTGGATGCCAGCGAGGCCGCGATTGGCGAGATTGCGGCGGCGAGCGCTGACCTTGCGCCGGTGCTGGTGGTGGGCGCTCCGCTGCGCCGCAATGCCAAGCTCTACAATTGCGCCATCGTGATCGCAGGCGGCGAAATTCTGGGCGTGATCCCCAAGAGCTACCTGCCCAATTACCGCGAGTTTTACGAAAAACGCTGGTTCGCGCATGGTCGCAATTGTCAGGACTTATGGATCGGGGTGAATGGCGAGGAAGTGCCGTTCGGGACCGATCTGGTCTTTGCTGCCTCGAACCTTCCCGGCTTCACATTCGGCGTGGAGATTTGCGAAGATTTCTGGGCGCCCAATCCGCCGGGCACTCTGGCTGCGCTCGCGGGCGCGCTGATCTTGTGCAACCTCTCTGCCTCGCCCGTCACTATCGGCCGTGCGGATGACCGGCACCTGCATTGCCGATCCTCCAGCGCGCGCTCGATCTGCGCCTATGTCTATTCGGCCAGCGGGCACGGGGAGAGCACGACCGACCTCGCGTGGGACGGGCAGGGCGTGATCTACGAGCTGGGCGGATTGCTGGCCGAAAGCGCCCGCTTCGACCTCGCCCCCGAGCTGTGCGTGGTCGATGTGGACACCGACCGGATCGCGGGAGAGCGGATGCGCAACCAGACCTTTTCCGACGCTGCCGAGGCGCATGGGCGCCCCGAAGATGAGTTTCGCCGCGTGGTGTTCGAGCACGCCTACGCAGAGGGCGACGTGGGCCTCCAGCGCCCCGTGCGCCGCTTCCCCTTCGTGCCCAACAACGCGGCAACACTGGATGCGGATTGCTACGAAGCTTTCAACATTCAGGTCGATGCACTGATGCGCCGCATTCAGGCGACGCATGCTAAGAGCCTTGTGATCGGCATTTCAGGCGGGCTCGACAGCACGCATGCGCTGATCGTGGCGAGCAAGGCTTGCGACCGGCTCGGCCTGCCGCGCTCGACCATTCGCGGCTACACCATGCCTGGCTTTGGCACATCGGACGGGACCAAGGGCAATGCGTGGAAGCTGATGGAAGCCTTCGGCATCACCGCCGAAGAAATCGACATCAAACCCGCCGCGACCCGCATGCTCGAAGATATGGGGCACCCGTTCTCGAAGGGCGAGCCGGTCTATGACGTGACCTTCGAGAATGTGCAGGCGGGTCTGCGCACCGATTATCTGTTCCGCCTTGCGGGCCAGCATTCGGGCTTTGTCGTCGGCACCGGCGATCTGTCAGAGCTGGCGCTGGGCTGGTGTACCTATGGCGTGGGCGACCATATGAGCCATTACGGCGTCAATGCGGGCGTGCCCAAGACGCTGATCCGCTATCTCATCCGCTGGACTGTCCAGACCGAGCAATTCACCCCCGAATGCGGCGACGTCCTGATGGCGGTCTATGATACGGTTATCTCACCCGAGCTTGTCCCTGCGGGCGATGACGGCGCGATCCAGGATACCGAGGCGCATATCGGGCCTTATGAATTGCACGACTTCTTCATCCACCACTGCATCCGTTTTGGCCAGCGACCGGGCAAGATCGCCTTTCTGGCATGGCATGCGTGGAAGGACGCGAGCGCAGGCGCATGGCCCGCCGGTTTCCCCGAAGACCGCAAGAACGCATACGACCTCGCCGAAGTGGCCAAGTGGCTGGAGGTGTTCCTCAAGCGCTTCTTCGGCTTCTCACAGTTCAAGCGCAGCGCAATTCCCAACGGTCCAAAGGTCAGCTCACAAGGCGCACTCAGCCCCCGCGGAGACTGGCGCGCACCGAGCGATGCGGTGGCGGATGTATGGCTGGAGGAACTGCGAAAGAGCCTGCCGGAGCTCTAACCCGCACGAAAAGAGCCGAAGCGGGTAGACCCGCTCCGGCTCCTCGTCGTGGGCGCGTGCTCACACTGTGTCGACCAGCACCACTTCGCTGTCTTCGAGCGCGGTGATTGTTACTTTGTCGAGTGCTGTGATCGCCACGCCATCGCGCGCCTGCGCCTCGACATCGTCGATCCGAACGCTGCCGGTGGCAGGCACCAGATAGAGATGACGGTCAGCAGCAGACGGCGTGTAGGTCACGCTCTCACCCGCCTTGATCGTCGCACCCAGCACTCTGGCCTGCGCGCGGATTGGCAAAGCGCCTTCCTCGCTGTCACCGGCGATTCCGCTGGCGAGCGGGACGAAGGCTCCCGACCGGTCATCTTTGGGGAAGCGTTTCGCACCCCAATCCGGTTCACCGCCGCGCTGATCGGGAATGATCCAGATCTGGAACAAAGTGGTGTCCTCGTCCTCGCGATTGTACTCCGAGTGGCGAACGCCGCTCCCGGCGCTCATCACCTGCACATCGCCCGCTTCGGTGCGGCCTTCATTGCCCATCGAATCGCGGTGGGTGATGGCCCCTGTGCGGACATAGGTGATGATCTCCATGTCGTTATGCGGGTGGGTGGGGAAGCCGGTGCCGGGCGCGATTGTGTCGTCGTTCCAGACGCGCAGGTCGCCCCAATGGACCCGCTCGGGATCATGGTAACCGGCGAATGCAAAGTGGTGATGTGCGTCGAGCCAACCGTGATTGGCGGCTCCGAGGGTGCTGAAGGGACGCAGTTCGATCATCGTCTGTCTCCTAACGGTTTGTCGGGAGATATCTGGTGAGCGGCTTGGCTGCCTACCAGCAGCAATCTTCGTTCACTGTGATCGATTTTATTGGGGGCCAAACACGACCGGCTCGTCGCCAGCCTTCCAAGGCGCAAATTTGGGCATCACCGCCTTGAACAGTTCCGAGGCGAGGTGGTCTTCGAGCCAGCGCTCGAGTTGGGGCAATCCCTGCATGTCGAACCATGTCCGGTCGGTGTTGGCGAACTGGCGGATGAAGGGGAACAGCGCGATATCGGTGAAGCTCCGCCGCGCGCCGCACAATTGCCCGTGTTCGCCCAGCCGCGAGTCGAGGTCGCGCAGGATTGTCAACCCGTGTGTGCGGTGGTCGAGGCGAAAGCTCTCCCCATCGCCGCGCGCCTCCTCCGGATAGCGGGTGGGGTATTTGTAGCGGTCAAGGTGATGTTTGAACGGCCCGTCATTGCGCGCGAGCAGCGCCGCATCATCGCCGCCGAGCCAATCCTCGGGGTCGTTTTGCGCCAGCGCCCATCGCATCACCGCGATGCTTTCATCGACCACTGTGCCGTCTTCGAGAACCAGCACCGGCACAGTCGCTTTGGGAGAGGCTTCGGCAAGTTCGGGCGGTTTGTCGGCGAGCTTTACCTCGCGCAGTTCCACCGTAATCCCCGCGATCCAGAGCGCCATGCGCGCGCGCATCGCATAGGGACAGCGGCGAAAGGAATAGAGGACGGGAAGAGCGCTCATTTGCGCTTCATCTCGCGTTCGCGCGCCAGATCATTCTGACGCTGCCGCTCGGCATAGCGCTCGCGCTGCTCCGGCGTCTTTTCGTCGATGCAATGCGGGCAGCTGATCCCGGCGACGTAGTGCTCGCTGGCCATGTCATCATCGTCGATCGGGCGGCGGCAGGCGTGGCACATCTTGTAATCGCCCGGCTCCAGCCCGTGGCGCACCGTCACCCGCTCATCGAACACGAAGCAGTCACCCTGCCACTTGCTCTCTTCCTCGGGCACGTTTTCCAGATATTTCAGAATGCCGCCCTTGAGGTGGTAAACCTCGTCCACCCCTTCGCCGCGCAGAAAGCTGGTCGATTTCTCGCAGCGAATGCCGCCGGTGCAGAACATCGCGACCTTCTTTTTGCCCGCAAGCAATTCCTCGCGGTTTTCGCGGAACCATGCGGGGAATTCGCGGAAGCTTCCGGTGCGCGGATCGGTCGCGCCTTCGAAGGTTCCGACCGCGACTTCGTAGTCATTGCGGGTGTCGATCACGACGGTGTCGGGATCAGAGATCAGTGCGTTCCAGTCCTGCGGATCGACATAGCGCCCGACACTGGCGAGCGGATCGACCGAAGGCTCTCCCATGGTGACAATCTCGCGCTTCAGTCGGACCTTGAGCCGGTTGAAGGGCATGGTCGGCGCATGGCTGAACTTGACTTCGAGGCCGCCGCAACCGGGCAAAGCGCGGATATGGTCGAGGGTCTGCGCAATACCCTCCTGCGAGCCTGCGATGGTGCCGTTGATGCCCTCCTTTGCGAGCAGGACCGTGCCTTTGACGCCCGCGCTCTCAGCCGCAGCGAAGAGCGGATCGCGCAGGGCAGCGGGGTCGGCGAAGGGCGTGAACTGGTAGAGCGCTGCGACTTGAAACCCGCCGGAGCCCTCACTTACAGACATAGGTCGCCGAGATTGTGATCAGGCGCTCACCCTCGGGCGAGATTGCAATGCCGCGCACCCGAACTTCGTCGATCATATCGGCATCTTTTTTGTCCGAGTCTGCCGCAGAGCAGGTTTGCTCTGCAATGTCATCGAGCAGATTTTCGCCCTCATCAAACGGATCCATCGCATTCTCTGGCGCGAATGTGAGCATGATCTGGAGACTGCCATCGTCATTCCAGTCGATCGAATGTTCTGGAGCGAATGCCGCCATTGCCAGTGCAATGAGAGAAAGTTTGATCATAAGCTATTCTCCATTAGTCAATTACAGCTTAGTCGCTCCTTGACGGAGTTGACTGGCACCTCGCAACGCCGACTTGCAATTTGATGCCTTGTCGCTGGATTGCGATCGTGTCACCCACTTGGCAACTGTCGCCGATGTTTGAAGGCCCAGGGACTTGGTATTCGCGCCCGGCTTCGTCTCTTACGCGCACGATCGGCTCGGCCCCGGTATAACCTTGACCCATGCCAAATCCGATCACGGTCATCTCTTCATGCACAACCGGCTGATCTTCGGAAATGACGACCGTGGCCGCAATCCAAAGGCCGAATCCTATGATTGCGAGAAATACAATCAAGACAATCGCGCGGAGCAATTGCTCTTTGGGGCTGGGACCAAAGGGATCAGACATTGATCAAACCCGCGTAACCCAGCCGTGCTTGTCTGCGACCGCGCCGTTTTGCACGCCGACCAGCTTCTTGCGCATCTTGTCCGCCATCTGGCCGATGCCGCCGGTGCCGATGGTGAACTCGCCGGCAGGCGAAGCGACGGTGCCGACGGGCGTGACTACCGCTGCGGTTCCGCAAGCGAGCGTTTCAAGCAGCTCGCCAGACTCCGCTTCCTCGCGCCATTGCGAGATCGAGTAAAGCTCCTCACGCACCTCAAGCCCTTCCTCGCGCAGCATCTGGATCAGGCTGTCGCGGGTGATCCCGGGCAGGATCGTGCCGGTGAGCGGCGGGGTGATGACACTGCCGTCGCGGCGGATGAAGAACAGATTCATGCCCCCCAGTTCCTCGATCCATTTCTTCTCTACCGCATCGAGGAAGACCACTTGATCGCAGCCATGGGTGATGGCTTCGGCTTGCGGGACCAGCGAGGCGGCGTAGTTCCCGCCGGTCTTGGCCGCTCCGGTGCCGCCGGGGGCTGCGCGGACATAGTCCTGGCTCACCCAGATCTTCACCGGATTGACCCCGCCGGCAAAGTAATTGCCCGAAGAGACGAGGATCACGACGAACTTGTATTGCTTGGCCGGACGCACGCCGAGGAACGCCTCGGATGCGAACATGAAGGGGCGGATATAGAGCGAGCCGCCTTCGACCGGCGGCATCCACTTGGCGTCGGTTTTAACCGCCAGCTCGACCGCCTGAAGGAACAGTTCTTCAGGAATCTCGGGCATCGCCATGCGGCGCGCGCTGTCATTGAAACGCTTCGCATTGGCCTCAGGCCGGAACATCGCCATCCTGCCATCGGCATGGGCGAAGGCCTTCATCCCTTCGAAGATCTCCTGCGCATAGTGCAGCACCGATGCGGCGGGATCGAGCGCGATAGGCTCACGCGGGCCGATCCGCGCCGAATGCCAGCCGCCCTGATCCTCGTCATAGTCGATCGTGACCATGTGATCGGTGAAGACCTTACCGAAACCGGGATCGGCAATAGCGGCTTCGCGTGCAGCGTCGGGAGTGGGCGAGGGGTGAGGGATCGTCTCGAATTGCATGGGGATGCCGGTAATCAGATGCGCGATCTTTTTCAAATGAGATTTGAAAATCAGTAAAATGGGCGCACACTGCCTGCAACATGCAAAGGGGTGAAGTAATGCGTGCAAGATCGACAATTTTCATATGTGCGCTTGGCATGGTCGCGGCGTGCCAGCAGGCGAGCGAAGCTCCGGCTACAGCCAGAACGAGCGAGCCAAACGGCGCGATTGAAGCTTCGGAAGTGGTGAATGACGGAGTGATCGCCGCGAGCGAAGTCAACTGCACATACCCGGTAAAGCGTTCGGACACGGCGCAGGACGTGCTCACCCGCTTCGGCGATGACGCAGCGCGGACGGACATTCATGTCGGAGAGGGCTTCTTCGTGCCCGGCATCGTGCTTTGGGGCGATGATCCAACGCGCAAAATCGAAGTCGTTTTCGCCGAAGAGAATGGGAGCGGACCGGTCGCTTATCTCGATTTTGCCGGAGATGCGGCATGGACTGTCGGGGGCGTGGCAATCGGCGATAGCGCCACGCGCGTGCAGGATATCAACGGTGAACCATTCCGGTTTTACGGTTTCGAATGGGATTACGGCGGTCGGCTGATCGATATGGGCAGCGGGGCGCTGGCTGATCTGGGGGGATGCACCTCGAAGCTCGATCTGAACTATTCCTACGAAGATGTAAATCTGGCCGATGACTTTATCGGCGACCGTGCCGTGTCATCGGATGCGTCAGGGCTCCCCGCGGATAAACTGACCGTTTGGAGATTGGGTATTTCGTTCGAAGAGCAATGGTAGGTTTGGCGCGCGCCTGACTAACCCATCAAACTAAAAGGGCGCTTTGGCCTAAGCTCAAAGCGCCCTTTCATGGTCAGCGGCGGTAAGCGCCGCTCACGAAGCCTTACTCGGTTGTCGACCTACCGAATATGCCTCGCGCGGAAACTTGCCGACCTCTCTACTGAACCATGAGACATCGGATCACCTCCTTTCGCGCTTTTAAGCCAAGACCCGCGTTTCACCGCCGGGCCGAGAGCCGCGTGTGCCGCTGGCCTCACCTGCATTTGTGAATCACCTGAATCGCGGACACAAGTCTTGAATAAATCTTTTCCCACGTCATAATCCTGCGCCTGTCCCGATAAGGACAGACGCGGCGCCTAGGGGAAGACCCCGGGCGCTTTTTGATTCAGGGTCTCGGGAATGCGCGGCGAGCGCTCAGACTGTGGAAATTAAGAAACGAATCTCATCTACAATCCTCGATCACGCGGCTGATCTCTACCCATGCGGGAAGGTAGAGCGTGTGTTCGCCTTCAACCCCGATGGCAATGCGCCCTTTGGAGAGCGCCATCGCATCGAGGATAGAGTCGCGCGGGTCCAGTTCGACAGCAAGAAGTGCGTCTCGCCGCGGAACGGGGTTTGCCTGCAAACGGCGGGTGGTGGTCTCGGTTGTGATGCTCATTGCGCGGCTTTGAGTGGCAGGCGTCTCGGTAGCACGGCCAAGGTAGATGCGGCCCGCCGCGCAGCGAACCAGAAAGCGTCCCTCGCCCGGTCCGGTGCCAAACACAGCCAAAGTCTCGCCCGGTTCTTCGACATAGAGCCATGTCCCCGGCGTCTGCGGAGCGTCGAGATAGCTGTCATAGACCGGCTCCTCAACGACCGGCGGCGGTGGCGGCGTTGGGGTTGGCGTCGGGGCAGGAGTGACCACCGGCGGCGGCGCTGGAGCGGGCGGCTGGGCCTGCGGGACGCATGCTGCTATTCCAAATGTCAGCGCCAATGCGCCAGCTGCTTGCAAGTAGATCGCTTTCATGCCGCTTCAATGCGCGCTAACGGCTTTCAGGTCCATGACTAGCAACGCAAAAACTCCCAAAAAACGCACCAAAAAGCGGGTCGACCATCTGCTGGTTGAGCGCGAGCTCGCCGAAAGCCGCACCCGTGCGCAGGCGCTGGTGATGGCGGGCGTGGTTTTCGCCGGTGAGGAAAAGGTTGCCAAGCCCGGCCAGCAGATCGCCGAAGACGCTCCGCTCGAAGTGCGCGGGCGTGATCACCCATGGGTCAGCCGCGGCGGGATCAAGCTGGCGCACGCTATCGAGCATTTCGCGCTCGATCCGGCGGGCGCGGTGGCGATGGATATTGGTAGCTCGACTGGTGGCTTTACCGATGTGCTGCTGCAAGGCGGCGCGGCGCATGTCTTTGCGGTCGATAGCGGCACCAACCAACTCGCTTGGAGGCTGCGGCAGGATGATCGCGTCACCGTGCTGGAACAGACCAGCGCGCGCATCCTCACAAGCGATCACATCGATCGGACATGCAATTGGGTGGTGTGCGATGCGAGCTTTATCGGGCTTGCCAAAGTGCTCGAACGCCCGCTCGAACTGGCGGCGCGGGAATGCCAGCTGGTCGCGCTGATCAAGCCGCAATTCGAGGTCGAAAAGCACGAGGTCGGCAAAGGCGGCGTGGTCCGCGATAGCGCGCTGCATGAGCGGGTGTGCGGCGAAGTTCGCCAATGGCTTGAAGGGCTTGGCTGGAACATTGAAGGGATCGTGCAAAGTCCGATCACCGGCCCTCAGGGCAATGTGGAATTTTTGGTCTCAGCAAAGCGCCGCTAATTCGTCATTGCGAGCGAAGCGAAGCAATCCATGGACCGATCAGACAATTTCCAGCCCGCCGTCTACATCATGGCAAACCACAAACGCGGCACAATCTATGTCGGTGTTACATCTGATTTGGCGAAACGCGCTTGGCAGCACCGCGAGGGTCAAGTCGAAGGCTTCACCAAACGCTACGGCTGCAAGCGGCTCGTGTGGTTTGAACTCCACTCCACGATGGATACGGCGATTGCGCGCGAGAAGCAGTTGAAGGGCGGGTCGCGCGCGAAGAAGATTGCGCTTGTTGCAGCCTCGAACCCCGAATGGCGTGACTTGTTCTTCGAACTGAACCGTTAGTCCGTGGATTGCTTCGCTTCGCTCGCAATGACGAAGCCTAGAGATCCATCCCCGAAATCTTCGCATCGAGGTCAATCGGGATCTGTGAAAGCACTTCCACGCCGCTGGCCTTTTCGTAGCCCTTTTCGCCGTGCTCGGCCTCAAGCTCGGCCTGTTTCGCGTCGCGCTGGCGCAGCAGATCGGCGATCTCTTCGCGGTAGAGCGCGACCATGGCGGTGACGAAGCGGTTGACCAGATCGTCTTGATTGGTGTGGTCGACATTGAAGTCGGGCAGATGCTCGATCATCGTCTCGGCGGGGAACAGGAATTCGTTGGTCACAAAGCGGTTCACGGTGAACCAGCTGCGCGGAATGCCGACGGTGTTGATCGACAGGCCGATCAGATGGGTGACATGCGCCTTTGCGTCTTCACCTTGCGGCGGCCAAACCTTTGGCTCCAGCCCCTCAGGCAATTGTGAGCGGTGGAGAAAGAGGTGAAAGTGGCCGTGCTCATCCTCGTCGCGCGAGCCGGCGGCGTGGACGTGATAATACCAGCGCGATTTGCAATGTTTGTCGCGGGCGTCTTTTTCCGGATAGTGCTTCCAGAAATGCACCTTGTCCTTGGGTACAACGCGCAACATGAGCGGTTTTTGCTCCTGCGCCATTGCGGTGATGGTTTCGATAACGGTGTGTGCGGCTTCGACTGGGGTCATGGTCGGCAATTCTTGGCGGGTTAGGGCTTAAGTTTGAGTAACTGTACGTCACGGTAACTGGATACAAAACGGCCGATGGCAACCTGAGCTGCCATCGGCCGGAATGTTTTACGCAAGTGCGTGAAGCTTATGCAGCTTCGCACTCAGAAGCGGCGCAGCAACCTTCTGCGGCACAGCAACCTTCAGCTGCACAGCAGCCTTCTGCGGCAGCACAGCAACCTTCAGCAGCTGCACAGCAGCCTTCTGCTGCAACTTCTTCAACCGAAGTTTCGTCAGCGTCGGTCGAGCCTTCGTCAGCCGGAGCCGAGCATGCAGCGGTTGCAATTGCGAGGCCGCCAGCGACAGCGAGCATCGATGCAAAGTTGGTCTTTTTCATTTAAATCGTTCCCCTCATTGAATTCCCGGCGAAAGAGCCCGGATTCCAGATGATAAAGTTAGGCGCATAATGTTTTTCCTGCCGAACAGCGCCCCGAATCGCGGCAAGAATGTGGCGAAGCTAACACAATGAGGCGAAAGCGCGAATGGTCTTAATGATTTTCCTCTGATCCAGACCCAGAATCGGCGGAAAATGAGGCGGTTGGCGCAAGGTCAGCGCGGCGGGAATTGGCGCATTGGGAGTGCTCGTGTATCGCCGGATCGCGCTTTCGAGGTCCGAATCGCCAGATGCGAATCGAGGCGCAGAATTGAAACGGGATTGCTGCATGCCGGGTGGAGCGCGAGTGATCGCTTTGCCCTGTCAGGAGAGACGATGAACTTACTCGCTTCGAAAGCGCAATTGCGCGCCAGTTTCCTGCGCTGGTCGCTATTTCTGGTGCCGCTTATCGTGTTACTCGGCTTTCTCGCCGGCGGATTGGGCAGCCCCAATACGCTCTGGTTCCAGAATTTGGTGAAGCCCGACATCTTCCCGCCGCCCGTCTGGTTCGGGATCGTGTGGACGGTGCTTTATGTAATGATCGGTCTCTCGCTCGCGCTCGTCGTCAGCGCATGGGGCGCCTATGGCCGAGGCATCGCAATCATCGCCTTCGCACTGCATTTTATCGGCAACCTTGCCTGGACGCCGGTTTTCTTCGGAATGCAGGACATGGTGAGCGCGCTCTATGTGATGGTCTATGTCATCGTTAGCCTGCTGGCCGTGATCGCGATATTTTGGCGGGTGCGCAAACTCGCCGCGGTGATGCTGCTCCCCTATCTGGCATGGGTTATCTTCGCTGCGGTTCTCAATTATCAGTTCATCCAGGCCAACCCCGATGGCGGCGCGGACATGCCCGACGGCGCGGTGGAGCGGATAGAGCTCTAGTTTTTCGCTCACCCCTCCGGGCGAGCGTCCTCGCTAGACGTGCGGCAAGCCGCACCCGCTGCGGGCGGCCAGTCGGCCTTGCGGTCTGCTAGTCGCAAACCGTGCTCCGCGATACGTTAAATAGCTTGGAATGGTTCGACGCCGCAGGCGTCGCAAGCGCGACGGCGCGCCCGCAGCGATGCGACCTTTAGGTCGCGTGAGCGAGGAAATCGCATCGCGGAGGCGATGCGCAAAACAAAGGGCCTTGCCCAAGCGCCCTCGCATCGCCAAATAGCTCGCCATGCAAAGCGAAAACCCGATCATCGCCGACTTCGTCAAACTCGCCAACAGCGCGGCCGGAACCATGGCTGGCATGACCCGCGAGGCGCGTGAGAGCGCGCGCGAGCGTATGCGCGAAGCCATGGGCGGCATGGACTTTGTCAGCCGCGAAGAGTTCGAGACGGTCAAGGCTATGGCGCAAAAGGCGCGTGAGCAGGCCGACGCGCTCGAAGCCAAAGTTGCCGAGCTGGAAGCCAAGCTGAAGGGCTGAGAAGCGCTTCGACCTTTTCAATAGTGGCAGCATTGCGTTAGGCTGGTTTCTTTCCAGCCAGAGGACGCCGCCCATGATCCGCACAATCCTTTTGAGCACTGCCGCTATCTGCGCAGCTTTGCCCGCAGCCCTGTCCGCTCAGGATGACGAAGCGACCTTTGGCGGCGCATCGGGCGCGGACATGTCGATCGAGGCTATCGAGCCTGATGGCTCTGCCGTCACGATCGGGCGCGCGGGCGAATATCCTGCCGACATTGCGCGCTATCTGCTCGCTTCGGGGCCTTTGGCGGCGAACCTTTCGCCCGATGGCGAGACGATCGCATTCACATGGGATGTGAGCGGTCAGTACGAGATTTGGGTGATGCCTTCGAGCGGGGGACAGCCGCAGCAAATCACTTTTGAAACCGGTGTGTTTTCGCCGATCTGGACTCCCGACGGCTCCAGCCTGTTCTACTCCGCTGACCGCGACGGCAACGAACAGCCGGGCTATTTCGCGCTTTCCCCCGACGGTATGAGCGAGGCCGAAGTGCTCCCCGCAGCACGGGGCGATTTCCGTATCTTTGGCGATTTCGCCGCCGATGGCAGCTTCATCTACGCCTCAACCGCGCGCGGCACCGGCGTGTTCGACATCTACCGCGGGACAATGCAGGGCGAGAGCGAGCTGCTGGTCGAAGCCGAGCTAGGCCTCGCGGCGCAATCGATCTCTCCCGATGGCAAATATGCGCTGGTGACGGAGCGGGTCGGAGAGGATGCGGACAACCTCTATCTGCTCGACCTTGCCACAAGCGAGTTGACCACGATTTCAGAACCTGCGGTCGAGGACCGCGCCAGCCACACACTTGGAGGGTTTGAGTGGTGGCCCGATTCAAGCGGCTTCTACTTCTCCACCAATCGCGACCGTGAGTTCGGGACTTTGTCGTTCTACAGCGTCGAAGGCGGTTCGTTCGAGCGCGTCTTTGAAACCGATGCCGATGTCGAAAACCTCGAATTGTGCGGCGCGGGGCCGGGCGGATCGTTCCTTTATTTCACCATGAACCGCGACGGGTTCGATGAGCTGCGCGGCTGGCACGTGGTCGAGAAACGCCCGATTTCCATGCCCGAAATGCCGGAGGGCACCTATGCGCTCGATTGCGAGGGCGATGGCGATCTGCTGATCCGCGTCAATGGCTGGCAGACGCCGGGCGAGATCTGGATGACCAATCCGGAGCAGGGCACGGCAAACCGCATCTTCGCGGCCAATATGGCCGGGCTTGATCCTGAGCGGCTCGTGCGCCCACAAGTGGTGCGCTACACCGCGCGCGACGGGGTGGAACTGCAAGGTCTGCTCTACCTGCCCGAAGGGGCGGGCACAGGCGCGGACGCACCGCCGGTGCTGTTCTCCGTCCATGGCGGGCCTTCGGGGCAGTCGCAGGCCAATTATGATCCGATCGCGCAATATCACGTCGCGCGCGGTGTCGCGGTGTTCGAACCCAATGTGCGCGGGAGCACAGGTCTTGGGCGGACTTACTCGACGCTCGATGACCGCGAAAACCGGCTCGATTCGGTGCGCGATCTGGTCGATCTGAAGAACGCGCTGGCCGCCGACGGTTTGATCGACGGAGACCGCGCGGCGGTGATGGGCGGCTCCTATGGCGGCTATGCGGTGAATGCCGTGCTGGCAGAGTATCCGGGCGAATTTGTCGCGGGAGTCTCGCTATACGGTGTGGCCGATTGGGTGACCGCGCTCGAGATCGCCTCACCCGCTTTGAAGGCCGCCGACCGGATCGAATATGGCGACATTACCGAGGATCGCTGGCGCGAATATTACACCGTGAACTCGCCCATCCGCAAAGCCGACCAGATCACCGTGCCGGTCTTGTTCTCGCACGGCGTGATGGACCCGCGCATCGACATTGCCGAAACCGAAGTGATGGTAACGACCCTGCGCGCAAACGGGGTCGAGGCACCCTTCATCCGCATTCCCGATGAAGGGCACGGCTGGGCGAAACTGTCGAACCAGCTGTTCTATTATCGCCAGCAGGCGCAATTTATCGAAGAGCAATTGGGGCTTTCCGGCAGCGAATGAACCTCAGCGCGCCTGCCATTCTGATTGCATCGCGCGCGCATGGTGAGACGGCGGCGATTGCGCGGCTGCTGACCGAGCAGCACGGGCTGGTCGCGGGCTATGTTGCCGGCGGGCGAGGGCGGCAGCTGCGCCCTGTGATGATCCCCGGCAATGCGGTCGCGCTGGAACTGCGCTCGAAGTCCGAAAGCCAGCTTCCCTTTGCGCGGATCGAGCTGGCAGAAAGCCGCGCCCCGTGGATGACCGAGCCGCTGCCTGCTGCCGCGATCCAGTGGGCCTGCGCGCTCACCGCCAGCACCTTGCCCGAGCGCAATCCCTATCCCTCGCTCTATTCCGCGCTCGACGGTCTGCTCACCGCGATCTGCCATGCGCCCAGCGCCCGCGGCTGGCTCGCGGCGATGGTCGCCTATGAGGCGATGCTGCTGCGCGAGCTGGGTTATGGCGGCCAGAAACCGGAGATTTCTGGGGATTTCGAAGCGCAATTCCGCGCCTTTCGCCAGCTTCACCGCCCGATTGGCGAGCATCTGCTTGCCGGAAACCCGCGCGATGTTATGGCTGCTCGGGTGGCGCTTGGCGAGCGGCTCGCTCGCATGGAATAGTGGGATTAGCACATGAAGATTGCGGTTCTGCCCGGTGACGGGATTGGTCCTGAGGTAACGCGTGAGGCGGTGCGGGTGCTCGAGGCGCTCGACCTGCCCGGTCTGACCCTGTTTGACGGCGATGTCGGCGGGATCGCTTACAAGCGCCACGGCCACCCGCTCCCGCTCGAAACGCTGACCATGGCGAAGGAAAGCGACGCGGTGCTGTTCGGCGCGGTGGGCGATCCGGAATGCGACAATCTGGAGCGCTCGCTGCGACCCGAACAGGCGATCCTTGGTCTGCGCAAAGAGCTGGACCTGTTCGCCAATCTGCGCCCCGCAAAGGTTTTCGAAGGCCTCGAACATCTCTCGCCGCTCAAGCCCGAAATTGCCAAGACGCTGGACCTGCTGATTGTGCGCGAGCTGACCGGCGATGTCTATTTCGGCGACAAAGGGGAAAAGGTCGCTCTGGACGGCAGCCGCGAAGGCTGGGACATGATGTCCTATTGCGAAACCGAAGTTCAGCGGATCGCGCTGACCGCTTTTCGCGCCTCTCGCGGACGCGGCGACAAGCATCGTGTGACATCCGTGGACAAGGCCAATGTCCTCGAAACCAGTCAGGTCTGGCGCGACAGCGTGAAGGCGGCGGCCGTTTCGCACCCCGATATCACGCTTGATCATATGTATGTCGACAATGCCGCGATGCAGATCATCAGCAATCCGGCGCAGTTCGGCGTTATCCTGACCGGCAATCTGTTCGGCGATATCCTGTCCGATCTGGCCAGCGCTGCGGTCGGCTCGATTGGCCTGCTGGCCAGCGCCTCTATGGGCGAGCGCCGCACTGCGCATGGTATTTTCGGCCTTTACGAGCCGATCCATGGCAGCGCGCCTGACATTGCCGGCGAGGGCAAAGCCAACCCGATGGCGACGATCCTGTCGGCAGCCATGATGCTGCGCCATTCATTCGGTATGGAAGCCGAAGCCGCGCGGATCGATGCGGCGGTGGGCAAGGCGCTGTCCGACGGTATTCACGGCGGCGATCTGGGCGGCGATTACGGCACGCAGGCGATTGGAGATGCGGTGCTGGAGCGGCTCTGATACGTAGCCTCGGGTGACGCTCGAACTCGCCATCATCCTCCCCACGCTCAACGAGCGCGGCAATCTCGCGCCCTTGATCGAGCGGATCGAGAAGGCGTTGGGTGCCGAGGGGTGGGAAGCCCTGATCGTCGATGACAATAGCGAAGACGGCACCGCTGACGAAGCACGCGCACTCGCGCTGAGCGACAACCGCATCCGGGTGATCCAGCGCATCGGAAGACGCGGATTGGCAAGCGCTGCCATCGAAGGATTTTGCGCCACCGCCGCGCCCTATTTCGCTGTGATGGACGCCGACCACCAGCACGATCCGGCGCTGCTTGCGGAAATGCTGGAGGCGCTCAAACGGCAAGAGGCCGAGATTTGCGTCGCCAGCCGCTTTGCCGAGGGCGCGAAGACCGACGGCTGGGCCGAGCCGAGCCGTGAGAAGCTGTCAGGCCTTGCCAACAGGCTCGCGCGCAGGCTCACAGGTGTCGAACTGACCGATCCGATGAGCGGCTATTTCATGCTTCCCACCAGCACCGCGCGCGCGCTCGTCCCGCGCCTGTCAGGCATCGGGTTCAAGATCTTGCTCGACGTGCTCGCAAGCGCCGACCAGCCGATGAAGGTGCGCGAGTTCCCGCTCGACTTTGCCGCGCGGCGCGAGGGGCAAAGCAAGCTCGACCGTGCGGTGGCGTTCGACTTTCTCGCTGGGCTGTATGACAAGACTTTGGGCCGCGTGATCCCGACCCGCTTCGCGCTGTTCGGCACAGTCGGCGCGCTGGGCGTGGTGGTGCATATGGCGGTGCTCGCCGCGCTGCTCTTCGGGCTGGGCGAGGGGTTCGCCTTGGCACAGGCGCTCGCGGTTCTGACGGCGATGAGCTTCAACTTCTGGCTCAACAACTGGCTGACCTATCGCGATTTGCGTTTGAAAGGCTGGGGAGCGGTCCTGCGCGGCTGGCTCGGCTTCTGCCTTACCTGCTCGCTCGGAGCCTTCGCCAATTTCGCGGTGGCGACATTGCTGGAGGGGCAGGGCGTCTTCTGGGCGGCAGCCGCGCTGGCGGGTATCCTGATCGGATCGGTGTGGAACTACGCCCTATCCAGCCGGTTTGTCTGGGGGCGGTTTTAGATCCTCGTCATTGCGAGGAGCGAAGCGACGCGGCAATCCATGGGGCGCCGCACCAACATAAGAACATAGGTCCATGGATTGCTTCGCCTTCGGCTCGCAATGACGACCCTTTATCTCCACCCCGCGATCCACGCCCATTTGGTGAAGCTCTGCGGTCCCTCCAACGCGCCGGCGCTCAGGATCGGGAAGAAAACCGCAAACATCGCCGCGCTGCCGAGCAATACCCCGTAAGCCCAGTATTTGCGGCCCGCTTCTCGCAGGTCGCTCAGGCTCAGCGCCAGGGCCGCCAGAAGGAACAGCGAAGGCATGATGTAGTGGTAGTAGAACTGCACCGGCTTGGGCGCGATCAGCCATAGGCCGAGGCTGATTGCATAGCCGATCACCACTGCGATCTTGGCCCACTCGCCGCGATAAAGCCCGCTCACAAGGCACCACATCAGCGCAGGCAGGCCGACCAGCGTCGTCAGCGGATTGCCGATCAGCAGCACCCCGCGCTGCGCACCGTCTGCAAAAGCGTAATGATACCAGATCCCGCGAGTGTTCATCACCCATTGCGGCCATGTGCTTTGATAGGTGTGGGGGCTAAGCACTTGCTGTTGCAGCGAAAGCATCTCACCATGCATCGCGATCAGCCCGTGTTCGGCGAGCGGGGAGGCAGCGACTTCGCTGCCCAGCCAGTAACCCGGCGCGAAAGTGAGCGCGTAGATGGCAAGCGGGAGGATGCCGAGCCACACAAAGGCCTCCAGCAGGCTGATCCCCGGCACCGGAATGCCTCTGCGGCTCAGCAGCAATCGGCGGCGTCCGGCGGAAAGCCGCGCGGCAAAGAATGTGAGGCCGAAAGCACAGGCGAGCGGGACGGCATTCCACTTGGCCCCAAGCGCGAGGCCAATCGCAATGCCCGTCAGCGCAAGCCGCCAGCGCCCCGTCTCCGGCTCGCGCACAGCGGCGGCGAACTGCCACGCGGCGAGCGCCAGAAATGCGGCCATGAAGATGTCGAGCATGGCAATGCGCGCATGCACAAACAGATGAAATCCGGTGACGAGCAGAACCCCGAAGGCAAGCGTGGCAAAGCGGTCATGGCTCGCATGCCACAGCGCGCGCATGCTCGCGCCCACCGCGATCACGCCCGCCAGCAGCGGCATGATCCGCCAGCCGATCGGATTGTCGCCAAAGATGTGCATGCCGGTCGCTATCAGCAGCTTGCCCAGCAGCGGGTGCTCCTGATTGATATACGCGCTCGGCTCTCCCGCCCACAGATTGAGGAACTCGCGCGCGGCGGGCAGGTAATGAACCTCGTCGAAGAAAGGCGCACTCGGGATCGTTAGACGGATGCTGGCGAGCGCGGCAAAGATCGCCGGAACCAGCAGGCACCAGACCCACGGATCATGCGGGTGTGGCGGCGGGCCGGATTGCGCAAATGGGGGGGAGGCGGCCTCACTCATCGGGCGCGATGATTAGGCACGCGCCCGATTGTGAGCAAGATGTTTCAGGTGATTAGGATGCGGTTGCAGGCTTGGCGGTGGGTTTCGCACCTGCGGCCGCTTCGGCATTCTCCAACCAGAACAGCCGCGCGACCATGGCGAGCAGACCGATCGAAGCGGTGCAGCCGACAAACAGCGCCCAAAGCGGCACATTCATGCCTTGCTTACGCGCACGCGGCGCGGCGAAGAACAGCGCTACCATCGCGCAGATGATGAGATCCCACCAGACCTGTGTGCCGGTGAGGTTCTGCGTGTGGTTGGTCCAGAACATCTCCGCGCCCTCCTGCCAGATTTGCACTGCGGTAAAGGCGCCAAAGCCTGCCGATAGCGAAGCAGCAAGCAGCGCATTGCCGCGCCCGCTTTTGTTGACGAGGATG
Source organism: uncultured Erythrobacter sp. (assembly GCF_947492365.1). Taxonomy (NCBI): domain Bacteria; kingdom Pseudomonadati; phylum Pseudomonadota; class Alphaproteobacteria; order Sphingomonadales; family Erythrobacteraceae; genus Erythrobacter; species uncultured Erythrobacter sp. The sequence continues at coordinate 1,299,447 of NZ_CANLMB010000001.1, read as the reverse complement.
GACACAAGCGCGATGCCGCCTGCTATGAGTCCAGCAATGAAGAAGATTTCGGTAGCGCTCATGGGGGGCTCCTGATTGGATTTGACAAGGAATATGTAGCGAGTGCTACAATTATTATTAGCTTAATGTAGCAAGTGCTACAAGAGGAAAATGCAAAGCGCCAAACTTTCCCGCGAAACGCTGCTGCCGCTGCTCGCTGCGCACGTCATAGCCAATGGGCTGGGCGGGGCGAGCCTGCGTCCGCTTGCCAAAGCGGCGGGGACTTCTGACCGGATGCTGATCTATCATTTCGGCAATAAGGAGACGCTGATTGCAGACCTGCTCGACTATATAGCAGGCATCTATTCGGGCGCGCTCGAAATGGCGATGGGGAGCGAACGTTCGCAGACCAGAGGTGAGTTGGTGGCTCGCATTCTGGAGCAGATCAACTTGCCCGCCATGCAGGGCTTCATGTCGCTATGGTGGGAAATTGTAGCAGGCGCAGCGCGCGGCATGCCTGGCTACAAACAGGCTGCCGAGGAGATGATGACCCGTCAGCTCGAATGGCTCAAGCAGCGAATGCCCGAAGGCGATCCCGATCCCGAAGGCGGCGCACGCTATCTGATGACGCTGATCGAAGGCGCGCTAATGCTCGGCACGGTCGGGCATGAGTCGACTGCGAGGGAAGGCGTGCTTGCGGGCAACCTCACTCCCGACTAATCGCGTGAGACTATGAAAAAGACCACCGGAATGGACCGCGCGACCACGCGCAACTGGCGCCCTGCAACACAGGCTGTGCGCGGCGGCACTTGGCGCAGCGAGCACGGCGAGACGAGCGAGGCGCTGTTCCTCACCTCGGGCTACACCTATGACGACGCGCAGACAGTCGCGGATCGCTTTGCGGGCGAGGCCGAGGGCATGACCTATTCGCGTCTCCAGAACCCGACCGTGGCGATGCTGGAAGAGCGGATCGCGCTGATGGAAGGCGCTGAAGCCTGCCGCGCGCAAGCCTCCGGTATGGCGGCAATGACGGCGGCTCTCCTGTGCCAGCTTTCGGCGGGCGATCACGTGGTTGCCGCGCGCGCGGCCTTTGGTTCGTGCCGCTGGCTGGTCGATCACCTGCTGCCCAAATTCGGGATCGAAACCAGCGTGATCGACAGCGCCGAGAACGACCAATGGGAAGCGGCGATCAAGCCCAACACCAAGGTCTTTTTCTTCGAAACCCCTGCCAACCCGACGCTAGACGTGGTGGACCTGAAGCATGTCTGCGACGTCGCCCGCGCGCATGGCATCACCACAGTGGTCGACAACGCCTTCGCCTCACCGGCCTTGCAGCGCCCGATGGAGTTCGGCGCGGACGTCGTGGCTTATTCTGCGACCAAGCTGATGGACGGGCAGGGCAGAGTGCTCGCCGGCGCGGTGTGCGGTTCGCAAGAGTGGATTGACGAAGTGCTGCTCCCCTTCCAGCGCAACACCGGCCCTAACATCTCTCCCTTCAACGCATGGGTGGTTCACAAGGGGCTGGAGACGCTGAGCCTGCGCGCGCATCACCAGAGCAAGAGCGCGGTGGAGCTGGGACAGTTCCTAGAGCCGCGCATCGTCAAAGCGGGCGGCGAGATGCGCCACCCCGGCCTGCCAAGCCATCCGCGCCACAATCTCGCGCTCGCGCAGATGGAAGCCACCGGCCCGATCTTCGCTTTCGACGTGGGCACACGCGAGCGCGCCTTCACGATCCTCGACGCGCTGGAGCTGGTCGATATCTCCAACAATATCGGTGATGCGCGCAGCCTGATGTGCCACCCTGCCAGCACCACGCATGCGGGGATGGAGCAGGAGGCGCGCGACGAGATGGGTGTCACCGAAGGGCTGCTGCGGATCAATGTCGGGCTGGAAGATATCGCCGACCTTACCGAGGATATGGACAAGGCGCTGGCGGCGGCAGGAGTTTAGGTCGCGAGTTTATGACCGAAGCCTTCGATCCCTTTTGGAAAGCTGCAGCGGCGCATGTCCGCGATGCCGGGTACAAGCCTGCGCATGTTCTCGCTCCGGCCGGCTTCCATGCGTTGCTGCCGGGATGCTGGTCAGCCGACAATGCGCCCAACTTTGCGCGATTGGGCGCGGTTATCATCCATAAGGGCAGGATCGAGGAAGTGCCGGGTGAGCACCTCCTTTCGGCGACCAGATTCTTCACCCCGACCTTCGCCAACGAAGTTTTCGTAATCTATTCGCATTCTGGCGAGCCGGTTGCGCCTGATAATCCGCACCTGTTGGACCGTGACAAGATGATCAGCGATGCGCTTCTTGCAGCGTGGCGCAGACCGGCGCGCCACCCTCGAACATCGCGGGCGCCATCGACCTATGTCGGGGATGGGCGGGTGCTGCTTGAGACTGCATTCGGGCACCTTATGCTGGTAAATGGGGCGGACACTGCGATCGCACCGCACCTTATCCGCGACGGATATTATGATCGCAATCTGACCGACGTGATCGGCGACCTGCTCGAGCCGGGCATGACTTTTATCGATATCGGCGCGAATTTCGGCACTTATTCGCTGATAGGAGCCGCGTGTGTAGGCGATGCGGGCCGTGTGATCGCGGTCGAACCTGCCCCCGAAATCGCCGCCTTGCTGTTCGAAAATATCGTCATGAACGGTTTCGAAGGCCGCACCGAGATTGTGCGCTGCGCCTTGGGTGAGGCCGAGGGCACGCTGACCCTATACGAGTTCGCCACGAGGCAGGGCAGCAACACGATGCTGGCCGGTGTCGCAGAAGCGGCGCGGTCTGATTATGGTGAGACGATCTCGACCCGCGAAGTGGAGTGCCGCACACTCGACCGAACTGTCGCCGACCTTGCGCTCGACCGCGTCGATCTGGTCAAGATCGATGTCGAAGGTTTTGAGCATCAGGTGCTGGCGGGTGCGCGTCAAACGCTGTCGCAATATCGGCCAAAGCTGATCCTCGAATGGCACACCGACTTCTTCGACGGGAATCCAGAAAAGGCGCAGGCGCTGCGCAATCTGCTGACCGAAGAGCTGGGCTACCGCCTCAAACGGATCGAACCAGACGCGCGCGCCCACGAGGTCAGCCTCGACAGGCTGATGGAGCACGGACATTCTGACGTCTTGGCCGAACCGGTGTGATCAAGGATTAGGGTTGGGGGTTGGCGGCGGAAGGTGTTTAGAGTTCTATTGTGGGGATAGGATCAGTCGTTCCGCTTACGACCCCTTCACGCCGTACGCCGATGACTCAGAATGGTAGGTTAAAGCGGACGTCACCGCAGATCTAGTTTGTGCTCCTTATCCTTCGCAAAGCTGAGCAGCGGGAGCAGCGCATTGTAATGGCGCACGCTGACGTCGAGCGAGCGGACGAGGACGGTTTTGTGATAAGGTCTCATGCGAGCCGATGTCGGGATAGTCCGGCCCGTGATCAAGTCCAGTCGAACCACTCCTGCCCCATGGCAAAAACGCCGTACGACCGCTTAGCCACCCGGCGAATTTGCAAACGTTTGAGCGCGCTGACGTTACTGGTTCACGGAGATCGTGTTGCCGGTACCACTTTGAGTGACGAAGGAGGCGTTGCCGTCGGTGGCCTGTGTCACCGTTGCAGAATTGGTATCGCCGTCCTGGGCGATCGCCGACAAATTGCTGCCGCCCGTTTGGTTGACTGTCGCCGAATTCCCGGTTGCAGCGGCGTTGAACCCCTGGTCGACAAAACTCAGATTGCCTGTGCCCGATTGCGAAACATCAGCCGTGTTGTTCGCGCTGCTCCCAGCAAAGCCCTGGTCGATCAGGCTTTCGTTATTGGAACCAAACTGCATGACAGTCGCGGTATTGGAATCGCCTTCCTGAAAAATGTTCGAAATGCTGTCGCTAGATGCCGAAAAGCTGGAGGCCGAATTACCAGTCGAAGTCGGATCCGAGCCGACAACAACCAGGCTCGAGTTGCCCGGTACGACCTGTTCGACGAATACCTGGTTTCCGACACCACCCATGATCACATCCGCGAGATTGTCAGACAGGACGCCATTGCCGGATTGAAAAACCGTGGCGAAGTTCCCGGTCCCGCTCTGTGCGATCGTCCCACTGTTTCCGGTTCCGAAGCTCTGGTCGATGATTGCGATATTGGCGCTTGCCGGATCGCCTGCAACGCCGTCGCCGGACTGGGTGATGGCAGCGTCACTATCCGCTGCGCTTGTGTTCTGAAAGATGGTCGCCATATCGCCGCGCGCCGCCCCCGTCTGGGTTATCTGCGCGGTACTGCTATTGCCGAATTGTAAGACATCTGCGACGTTCTGATCGTCACCATCCTGCGTCACTGTTGATGTGTTGCCACTTCCGATCTGCTGCACGACTTGGGCAGTGTTGGCATCACCGACCTGCGTGACGATCGATGTATTGGCATTCTGCTGGCTAATATCGACCGAATTGCCGGTTCCGTTCTGGGTGACGGTCGAAGAATTCTGGGCCAGACCCTGTGTCGCCACCGCCAGGGCGATGATCGAGCCGCACGCATAGATTACCGATTTCATAAATTTTGCTCCCCCAAGGCGCAATCCCGCCAAATAAAACTCAAGGCTTCGGCTCGAATGACTGTAGCCGTCGCCTGAAGAATTTCGATTTGTAATAAATCGGGTTTACGGCACCAAGTCAATCCAGGCTAGGTGCTCTTTCGCGCTGTAACCGGAAAGTCTTTACCGCATTGAGCGCGATCTTGTTGTTGGCAAGCCGCAGCGCCTTCTTCTGCGGTTCGTTGAGGCCATCACGGACGTGATGTCATTCTAATTGGAACTTGTCTCTGGTAATCGCTGCAATCTCGTCCCGCTGTCAAATGGCTCACCCTCAACGTCCGCTCACACCCCCCATAAACGGACGCCAAGCCAGCGGTTCCAGAGCTCCCAAAACCGCCTGAGCGCCTGACAGTCTACTTCAAAGCAAAAAACCGGAGCAGCGGGCCTTACCCGCCACTCCGGCTTCTAAGCACATACACACCTGTTCAAGTGGTCTTCGAATAGGGGTGATTGGAACGACATTCTTGTGCCATCGTTGCCGATGACTTGTGCTCTCTAGCGGCGGTAGGCCTAAAAAAGCGGCAGGGAGTTAAGCTAACGCGCGTTTAACCACTTCCTAAGTGCCTCGCCGGTTGTGCAATGCAGCATTGGAGCCTATGGCGCGGGTCAATCTTGACCGGCGGAGCCAGCGCGCTTTCCGGCTTACACAAAATCCGGACACGCCCGATCATGACCCAGACCGCCACCTTTGCGGACACGCTACGCCGCGATTGGCTCGCACAGCCGCGCGCAGACATTCTTGCGGGCATCGTGGTGGCGCTCGCGCTGATCCCCGAAGCGATCGGCTTTGCGTTGATTGCGGGGGTTGATCCCAGCGTCGGGCTTTATGCCAGCGTCGCGATTGCGATGGTGATTGCGCTCACCGGCGGGCGTCCGGGGATGATCTCTGCCGCGACAGCTGCGGTGGCGGTCGTCGTGATCCCGCTGGTGCGCGATTACGGGGTGGAATACCTGTTTGCCGCGACTATCCTGATGGGCATTTTCCAAGGGATCGCGGCTTTGCTGCGGCTTGACCTGTTGATGCAATTCGTCAGCCGCAGCGTCATCACCGGCTTTGTCAACGCGCTCGCGATCCTCATCTTCATGGCGCAGATCCCGCAGCTTATGCCGGGTAACGAGGGCGTCGGCCCGTGGACCTGGGCGATGGTTCTGGGCGGCCTTGCGATCATTTACGGCTTTCCGCGCATCACCAAGGTTGTGCCGAGCCCGCTGGTCGCAATTGTGCTGCTGACGGCGGCGACGATCTACTGGGGCCTGCCGGTCAACAATGTGGCCGGAGAAGGCACACTGCCTGATGGACTGCCAACATTCGCGCTGCCCAACGTACCGCTCACTTGGGAAACCCTGCGGATCATCGCGCCATTCTCCGCGACCATGGCCGCAGTCGGCCTGCTGGAAAGCCTGCTCACCGCGCAGATCGTCGACGACATGACCCACACCGACAGCAACAAACGCCGCGAGAGCGCCGGACAGGGCATCGCCAATGTCGTTGCGGCCTGTTTCGGCGGAATGGGCGGCTGCGCGATGATCGGCCAGTCGGTCATCAACGTCGCGAGCGGAGGCCGCGGGCGGCTTTCGACCTTTACCGCAGGCGCGTTCCTGCTGTTCCTGCTCACCGTGCTTGGGCCCTATGTCGGGCAGGTGCCGATGCCTGCTTTGGTCGCGGTGATGATCATGGTCAGCATCGGGACGTTCAGCTGGAACTCGATCCCCAATCTGCGCCGTCATCCGTCTTCCAGCTCGGTCGTGATGATCGCGACCGTAGTGGTGGTGGTCTGGACCCACGATCTCGCGCTCGGCGTGCTGGTCGGCGTGCTGCTGTCGGGCATCTTCTTCGCCAACAAGGTGCGCACCCTGTTCACCGTGGAGCGTATCCGCCGCGAACACAGCGCGGTCTATGTCGTCACCGGCGAGATCTTCTTCGCCAGCGTCGACAAATTCAAGGACGCGCTCGGGCCGGAGAGCCAGTATGAGGACGCCGCACACCATGTCGTGATCGACGTAAGCCGCGCGCATTTCTGGGACATCTCCGCAATCGGAGCGCTTGAGAAAGTGATCGACCGGATGCGCCGCAATGGCCGCCACACGCGCGTGGTCGGGCTGAATGCTGCAAGCGCGGACCTGTTCGACCGCTTCGGTTTGGAAGACCGCACCGGGATCGAGCTGGGTCTGGCCCCGATGAAGGCCTCGTAAGGGGGCTTCACAAATGGCCGCGATTGAGTTGGCAGGCGACCGATAAAAGCTGCGCGCCGAATTGTGCCCTATGTCTTGGGTTGGAGGTGGGAGCGGACTTAGTAGGCACAATTTTCAGCCGATTGCTTGCCCGCGAATGAGCTGCCGTGTGCTTTCAATTACTAGTTCCTGCCATACGCCTTCATCGATGCCTGACGCGTGGGGCTTGATAGCTATGAAACCGTGGGTGCTTGCCCAGATTTGGAGCGCAAGACGCTCTGCCTCGGACGTAGTATTGAGATATTCGGTTAGAGGCTGAACCAGGCTGATAGCCACCTCAAAGCTCTCACGCGCAGCTCGCTTTGCGGTTTCTCCGGGGGTGTAGTCAGAAGCGCCCATTCCAAACATCAGCGCGTATCGGTTCTCGTTGTGCTGGTAGAATTCCAGGTAGTTTCTTGTGGACTCCACAACCACGGCCTCAGGGTCTTCGTCGGTCCGGGCTCTTGCCACGGCCGTGGCCAAGTCGCGAAAACCGGCAATGTAGAGCTCTTCGCAGACCTGATCCTTCCCACCGAAATAGCTGTAGACGCCCATCGTGGAAAGACCTGCGCGCTTGGCGATGTTGCGGACTGAGAGTGCCTCGACCCCGTCTTTGCGAAGGATGCCCTGGGCGGCTTCCAGAATCCGTGAGCGTTGATTTGTGGTTTCAGTCATGGCCCTTGCCGTACAGATATAACACTGTTATTGGCAATAGTATAACGCTGTTATAGGAGTTATCATGCCTACTAGTCCCTGGGTTCAAGGTGCTTACGAGCCTGTCCTGAACGAGATCGAAGCTTTTGATCTGGAGGTCGAAGGCTCCATACCGTCCGACCTGAACGGTATACTTGCTCGGATAGGCCCCAATCCGATCGGTGAAGTTCCTCCCGACCACAATCTCTTCAATGGCGAGGGGATGGTGCATACGCTCACGCTAAAAAATGGCCGCGCGCAGACCTATCGCAATCGTTGGGTGCGCACCGAACCCGTTGCCCGCAAGCTTGGTGAACACACTGATCTCGATCCTATTGAGAACACTGATGTTGCGAACACGCATATCTTCCCGTTCGCCGGGTCGCTCTATGCCCTCACCGAAACCGCAATCCCATACAAGGTCAACGAAGATCTGGAGACGCTTGGGAGAGAGGACTTTTCGGGCTTTATCGATACCGGCTTTTCCGCGCACCCTCACGTCGATCCGAAGACCGGCGAGATGCATGCTATCGGATACGACAACGATGCTGATCCGAGCGTCACACACTATGTGATCGCCCCGGACGGCACACCGCTGCGCAAGAACAGGATCGCTCTTGGCAGCGCCATCATGATCCATGACTTTGCAGCGACTGAAACCTTCGCGATCATATGGGATCTACCCCTGCTGTTTGATGTCGAAGCGGCCAAGCGAGGCTCAAAAGCGCCCTACAAATGGACGCCGGGCTATGAAGCAAAGGTGGGTCTTCGTCGCCTTGATGCTGAAGACGCAAGTGTGCACTGGTTCGACGCACCGGAGGCTTTCATCTTTCACGCCGTCAATGCGTGGGAAGAACGCGGCGAAGACGGTTCAATTGCAAAAGTTCACTGCGACGTGATCCGGCGCGACAGTATGTTCGCAAGTGACAGCACGGGCCCAGGCGACATGGCGATCCCGCAGCTCTATCGCTGGACAATGGACCTTGATACAGGCGCAATGACAGAGGAATTGATTGATCCCCGCGCGCAGGAATTTGGGCGCATCGACGACCGGTATTGGGGCCGCAAGAACGGGTTCAGCGTCACGACCGAACTGTTCCGCTTCACCGGCGATACTGGCATCATCGTCTATGATGGCAACGGCCGAACGCAGGAATGGAGTTTCGGCAAGGGCGCAGCCACGAGCGAGGCCGTGTTCGTACCCCATGACGAAGATGCAGGCGAGGGAGAGGGCTATATTCTCGCAACAGCGACCAATGTCGCCAAGCGGACCGCAAAGGCGGCGATTTTCGATGCGCAAAACGTGAAGAAAGGACCGCTGGCTGAGATCAAACTACCGCAGAGGTTACCGGTCACCTTCCACGGCAGTTGGATTCCAGAAGCTACTGCCTGAATCTCTGCTATAATCATCGCAGCGTTTGGCACCAATGTTGGATGTCCGATGATGGGTCGCAAGCGGACTGTTTGTTTTTTCTCGCATGTCGATCAAACCTGCCATTGGCATGAAGAAACTCAGCCCGCTTTTCGCTCCTCGCGCGATCTGCCGCCTTGCCATCTCGGTTTCTCCATGCAACCAAACTCGCCAAAGGGAGAGACAACACATGGCAAACCGCGTCGAGCTGATTTTCGATTTCGTCAGCCCCAATGCCTATCTGATCTGGTGGCCGCTGCGCGACCTTCTCAAGCGCACAGGGGCAGAGCTGGATGTGACGCCGGTGTTTCTGGGCGGGATGCACAAGCTTACCGGCAACGCTCCGCCGATGATCCGCGACGCCGATGTGAAGGGCAAGGTCGAATATTCGATGCTGGAGATGCGGCGCTTTATCGCAAAGCACCAGCTGTCGAAGTACAAGCTCCACCCGCAATTCCCGTTTAACTCGATCACCTTGCAGCGCATGTGCTTTGCCGCCGATCAGGACGGGCGCGCGGTGCAATTTGTCGAGGGGCTGCTGCCCGCGATCTGGGAGGAGGGCATCGACATCACCGATCCCGCCACTCTCGGCGCAGCGGTGGCGGCGGCAGGTTTCGATCCGCAAGACCTGTTCGCGCGTTCGCAGAGCGATGAGGTCAAGCAGGGGCTGATCGCCAACACCGATCACGCGGTCGCGCGCGGTGCGTTTGGCATCCCGACGATGTTCGTGGGCCCAAAAGGGGGCGAAACCGAGATGTTCTTCGGCAAGGAACGGCTCGATCAGGTCGAGGACGAGCTGGCCAAGGGGTAGGGCGCGTGAGCGGTTTTCCCACTCATCCCGACCACGTCACGCCCGACTGGCTGAGCGCCGCGGCAAGTCCAGCGAGCGCGATCACAGACACGCGCTGGGAGCCCATCGGCACCGGCCAGGTCGGCGATAGCGTGCGCTTCCACTGCACCCACGCCGACGGCAGCGCATCAACACTCGCGGCAAAGTTCCCCGCCGCCGATGCCAAGAGCCGCGCCACCGCCGCCATGCTCGGCCTCTACGCCAAGGAAGTGCGCTTCTACGCCGACATCGCTCCGCATCTGGGGGTGCGCGTGCCGCAGACCTTTGCCGCCGAAGTCAGCGAGGATGGCGGCGAGTTCGTGCTGCTGTTCGAAGATCTCGGCCCTGCGCGCGGCGGCAATCAGCTCGATAGCTGCTCCATCGAAGACGCGCGCGCCGCGATCCGGCAGGCGGCGGCTTTCCACGCGCCGAGCTGGCATAACGAGGCAGTGATCGGCGCGGAATGGCTGCGCACACCGCCCGCCGTAACCGCGCAGATCAGAGCGCTCTATCCGCAAGCGCAGGCGGAGTTCGCCAAGCGCTATTCTGACGTCCTCGAGCCGGAATTCATGGCGCTGTGCGAACAGATTGCTGCGATGCCCGAACTGTTCTCCTCGCGCGAGAAGCCGCCGCAATGCCTCACCCATGGCGACTTCCGGCTCGACAATATGCTGTTCGACATTCGCGGCGGGGCTGAGCCTATCGCGGTGCTCGACTGGCAGACGGTAAGCGCGGGCAATGCCATGCACGATATCGGCTATTTCCTCGGCACCGGGATCGGCGACGCGCTACGCCGGGCGCATGAGGACGAACTGCTCGACCTTTATTGCGACGAAATGAGCGCTCGCGGCGTTCCGCTCACCCGCGCAGACATCTGGGACGACTACCGGCGCGGCGCGTTGCACGGGGTCACCACCGCCGTCTTCAGCGCCGCCTTTGTCGAGCGGACCGAGCGGGGGGACGCGAACTTCCTCTCCATGGCCCGGGGCGGCTGCGCGCTGGCGCTCGAACACGATTCCATCGGCGCTCTTAAGGAGGCAGGCTGAATGACGCTTTCGCATGCGGATGAATATCCGATCCACCAGACGCCCGAGCCGATTGCCTTTGCGGGCACCGATCGCAATTTCTACGACCGCTATTTCTTCAACGGCTACGCGCCTGATGGATCGGGGTTTTTCGCGCTCGCATTCGGCGTCTATCCGCATCTCGACATTGCGGATGCGCATTTCAGCTTTATCCGGGACGGGGTGCAGCACTCGCTCCACGTCAGCACCGAGCTGGGGATGGAGCGGATGAGCATGCGCGTTGGCCCGATCACAATCGAAGTGCTCGAACCGCTGAACGCGCTCAAGGTCACGGTTGAGGACTGCGAAGGCATCGCCGCCGATTTCATCTTCACCGGCAGAGCCTTCCCGATTGCCGAGCCGCGCTTCATCCACCGGATCGGCCCGCGCGCTTTCATGGATTACACCCGCATGACCCAGAACGGGCGCTATTCGGGGTGGATTTCGATCGATGGTGATCGCCGCGAGATGGCGGCAGGCACTATCGGCACGCGCGACCGCAGCTGGGGCGTGAGGCCCATCGGCGCGCGCGATCAGCAGACCATGCCGGGCCACGCAGCGCCGCAATTCTTCTGGCAATGGACCCCGCTCAACCTCGATAGCGGCTCGCTGTTCTTCCACGTCAACGCGGACGGGCAGGGGCAAGCGTGGAACACCCGCGCCGCCTGGGCAGAAGAAGGCGCAGGGAAGGGCGAACTGCACGAGGGCGAAGGCACGCTCACCAGCACTCTGCAAGACGGCACGCGCTGGCCCGCTGGCGGCACGCTCGAGATTGACGCGCCGGGCGCGCCGCGCTCGCTGACCCTAACTCCGGTCCAGCGGTTCCAGATGAAGGGCCTTGGCTACACCCACCCGACATGGGGCCACGGCCTCCATCACGGCCCGCTGAAAATCGAGCGCGAGCAATATGTGCTCGCCGATCTCGACCCAGCCCAGATCGACAATCGCCACGTCCAGATCCTCTGCCGCGTCGATGGCGATGCACAGGGCATGGGCGCATTCGAGCAACTCGCGCTCGGCCCCTATGCGCCGCTGAGGCTGGAGGGGATATGAAGCAGGCATGTGCTGCGACCAAAGCAGTACAAAACCCGTGCTTGTCAGCAAAAGCGGTGCTGATCCGTAGTAAAACCACAAGATTAGACTTGATTCTGTGCTTGGTTAATTAGCGAGAGAATCCAATCGTTAACGCCGCGCGGATGGTTGGAGCGGCTGCGCGCGGTGGTGTTTTTTTGCGAAAACTTGTAAACTTTAGGGATACAAAAAGGGGTTAACCGCGTTGAATGACTTGTAGCGCGGGCAGGAATCATTAGGTTGGGAATCGTATGAAAGAGCTGTTCCAACATGCTGCGATCACCGAGGGCGTCACCGTCCGGGTTGCGGTCAATTTCCTTCCTGAACAATCGCAGCCCGAGGCGGGCAAGTGGTTCTGGGTGTATCACATCCGGATCGAAAACGGCACGCACGAGGCGATCCAGTTGCGCACCCGCCATTGGCGGATTACCGACGGGCGCGGGATGGTGAACCATGTCGATGGCGAAGGGGTTGTGGGTGAACAGCCGCGGCTCGAACCGGGCGAGAGCCATGATTACGTCTCGGGCTGTCCGCTGACGACGCAGCATGGCTCGATGGAGGGGTTCTATACCTTCCACAAGGCTGATGGATCGCCGCTCGAAGTGCGCATTCCGTTCTTTCCGCTGGCAGCGCCTGAAACCGCCGACGGACAATCACGCACATAAGTTTCGCTTTGCGCGCGGCAAGCTTAGTTCACCTTGCGATGAGGCGCGCGCGCTCCTAAGTCGCGTGGCGTGAAACGCACACATCTCCCTTTGAATGCCCTGCGCGTCTATGACGCGGCGGCGAGGCACCTGTCCTTCACCCGCGCGGCGGACGAGCTGGCGGTTACGCCTGCCGCTGTCGGCCAGCAGATCCGCGCGCTGGAGGATCACCTTGGCGTGGTGCTGTTCCGCCGCACCTCGAAAGGGCTGGAGCTGACGCCCGAGGGTGAGGCGGGGCTTGATCCGCTGCGTGAAGGCTTCCTGCGCTTTGAAGAGAGCGTCGCCGCGATGCAGGCGGGGCAGGCGAGTGATCGCTACACGATTGCTGCGCCGCGCGAATTCTACGCCGAATGGCTTGCGCCGCGTCTGGCCGAGTTTCAGGCGGGCACGCCGAAGGAAATCGGCGGTGTCGTCTATTCGATCGTCGGCAATGAGGATGCGGACTTCACCGAGGCCAATCTCGACCTCGCGATCCGGCTGGTTGACGGGCCGGGCGAGCTGCAAGGCGTGCAACTCGCCGAAGCGCGCCGTGTGACGGTCGAGGCAGAAGGCGCGCGCGAGGCGTGGATCGACTGGCCCGGCGCCGCTCTGCCTGAAGGCACGCGCCCCTGCATCAAGGCCGGCAGCGCGGGCCAAGCGCTCTCCAGCGCGCTTGCGGGGATGGGCAAGACCGTGCTCCCGCTGCCGCTGGTCGAGGGCGCTATCGAACGAGGGCAGTTGAAGGCGCTCGACGATCCGGCGGAGAGCCAGCGCGCTTACTGGCTGGTCGCCCCGATCCCGCAATGGCGCTCCAAGAAGGTGAAGGCGCTGGTTGAGTTCCTTACTGGTGCGTGAGGTAACGACCCTCCGCACCGAGCGCTTCACAATGCGGTCCTTGCGCGATGCGGACATTGCCGCGCTTTACCCGACGCTCTCTGACGAGGCGCAGTGCCTCTATCTCACGCGGCCCGCTTTCACCTCACATGAGGAGCTGTGCGGCTGGCTCACCGATCCGGCATGGCCCGGCCTCACATGGATTGCCGAACGCGCGGACGGCTCGGTTGCGGGGCGTTTCGTGGCCCACACCGCGCATGAGGAAGGCGTCGAGGAGATCGGCTACATCACCTGCAAGGACGCGCAAGGGACAGGCGTTGCGCGCGAATGCACCGCCGCCTTGATCGCCCACCGTTTCGAGACCGGCGCGCGCAAAATCACCGCCGAAGTCGACGCCCGCAACACCGCCTCTGTCCGCCTGCTCGAACGCCTCGGCTTCACCCGCGAAGCCCATCTGCGCGAGCACGAGACGACCCATGCAGGCGTATGCGACGTCTATCTCTACGGCCTACTCGCCCGCGAGTGGAAGGCCTAACGCCCGCGCCTCGCGCTCCTTGGCCTCGCGCTCGATTTCCCATTCGCGCCGCCAGCGTTCGCGCAGCTCTCCGAAGAACTTGTAATTCGCCTCGCAGTTCGCAGGCGAGTGCCGCTCCTGATACTTCTCCTCCTCCCACTGCGCGCGAAGGCTCTCCACCAGCGCATCGAAAGCCGGATTGCCGGGCTCGAACGCCGCCTCCTGCGCGCGCTTGCCATAGCGGTCCGGCAGGCGGTTCTTGAGGAAGAACATCACCAGCCCCTCATTATGACGCAGCTCTGTGCCGATCAGCTTGCCGGCGGAGACGACCATGCGCTCCTCCCCCTCGATCGCCCGCGCCAGCGCCCCCGCCTCAAGCCGCGCCACCCCGCGATCCAGCGCCGCATCCCAAGCGCCGCGAAAGGCCTCCGCTCCGGGCCGCTGGCGCAGCTTGTAGATCGCCTCCATGCTCTTGCCGATATGCCGAGCCGCCTCCGAGACGATGCCGGTTGCGGCAAGATGCGCGATAAAGGCGCGCTGGAGGTCAGCGGTGATCGAGTTGCGGCGCGGAGCCTTGTGCGGAACCGGCTCGAAGCCGAGCAGCGGATCGTCAGGCGAGGGCGGCTCAGCGCGATGCGCGACGGCGCTGGTGGCCTGGCGGGGGATGGCGCGTTTGATGGTGGCGGTCATGGGGGGATTCCTTGGGGGAGGGGGATGAGAGGTAGGACCAAGCGTCCGCGGAGTTTTTTGTTGGGCCTCAAGCGCAGTTCTGTGTTTCCGCGAGAGTTTTTTGTTTTTCGAAGGCGCCTCCGCGCCTTCGTCCTCGCTAGACGTCCTCCGCTTCGCTGCGGACCCGCTGCGGCTCGCGCGCGTGCGCTCGCGGTGCGCTAGGCGCGCACCGAACCATTCCAAGCCATCGGAGGAGCGCCAAGCATCAGGGCGCTAACTCTCTAGCAGGCACCAAGTTTCGGGGCGCGAGGTTGATGGGTGTCACCAAGCGTCTGGGCGCAAAGTCGATGGCTTGGAATGGTCGCGAGCCAAAGGCGAGCCAGCGCGCGACTGCGCGCCGCCGCCCCTGCGGCGAAGCCAAGCAGCGCGGAGGCGCTGCGCCCGGCGTCTGAGGGCGCAAACAAAAAAACGGAACCACTCACCATCGCCCGTGGCGTGCACCAAACAACTCACCGACACCGCCCATACCCCCTGAGCACCGCCTCATTCCGCGCGCGGCGGGCGGCTACTTCGGGAGGGGTGGGAGGATTATTGCCGATCCGCCCGGCCTGAATATGGCCAAGCCAGTCGAGCATATAGCGAGGCATGTAGCGCTCGTCCGATGGCGCACAGCAGCCAAGGATCGGGCGTTTGCGCGGAAGGGGCTGGGCAGGGTTGTGCGGGTTCATTGGGCGGTCCTTTTCTTGGGGGCTCGGGCGGCGTTAGCCGACCGCAAGGCCGACCGGCCGCCCGAGCTTATGCGAGGAAAGCCAAGCGACGCGGACGCGGCGCGCCCGGCGCTTGAGGGCGAAACAAACAAAGGACTGGGGGATTAAGCAGAATTTTGGTGTGTAGGAAAATGTCAGATGCCGCATCTTGTGGAAACCTGGTCACGATATGTTCTCTTCCGTGCCAACTTAATCTATGGTGCGGAACATGGAGTCACGTATGGTTAGAGTTTTCTTTTCTTATTCGCACAAAGATGAGGACTTGCGAGATCAACTTGAAGTTCAATTGACCATGCTGAAGCGACAAGGGTTGATTGAGGCGTGGCATGATCGGAGAATTGGTGCCGGAACAGAATTTGGTGGCGAAATAGACTCGCAGATTGAATCTTCAAACATCGTACTTCTTCTTGTAAGCTCGGACTTCCTCGCGTCAGATTACTGCTATGATAAAGAGATGTTGCGTGCCATGGAGTTACATGAGCAAGGCGCGTTGCGTGTCATCCCTGTAATTTTGAGGCCATGCGAATGGGAGGAAGCTCCCTTCGGAAAACTTCAGGCAACCCCTGTAGATGGAAGGCCGGTCACAAGTTGGCCTGATCGCGATTCTGCATTTCTTGAGATTTCGAAGAGCATTCGCAAAGTAGCGAAGGAGTTATCGCCTTCTCCGAAGCCTGAATTCAAAGCCGACAGGCTTCAAACACTTGTTAACGGCGAAACCATCGATAGGCCGCGATCGAGTAACTTAAGGGTAGCAAAGGAATTTAGCGAGCGGGATCGAGATCGATTCAAAGTTGAATCCTTCGAATACATGGCACGGTTCTTTGAAAACTCACTTAAAGAGTTAGAGAAGCGAAACGACGGAATTGAGTGTGACTTCCGTCGTGTTGATGCCAATCGCTTCACCGCGTCGATTTATAGGCATGGAAACGCGGAAGCACGGTGCACAATCTTCATGGGTGGGCAGCAGTACCTTGGACAGGGGATTGCTTTCATTCACGGAGAAACGAGCGATTCAAATGGATACAACGAGGCTCTCGCGGTTTCGTCTGACAATATTGAAATGTTCCTAGTCCCTTCAGGTATGGCCGCAGCTTTCCAAGGTCGGGAAGAGCAAAAACTGACGCAAATGGGGGCATCGGAGTTCTACTGGTCCCTCTTGATGCGCTCACTCAAGGATTAGTTTGAATGGTTTTTATAAGCCCGAGTTTTGCAAAGGCGCGGCTGTCCTCAGCTGAATGCCTTTCGTTGGTGCTAGGTACGAACAACTATGAGTATGACTTCATCGTCTCAGACGCGGGTGGGCCGCCAACCGCTATTCTCCTTAACGGAGATCATAGCTTTACAAGCTTTCTATCCGGAGCAGCGCATAATCATGCGGGAATTATAATCAAAGATATATCCTTTGAAGTGGACCTTGATACTAATCCAGGCCGTGACTTAACCAGTTCGCCTCCTGGTGCGCTGGTTAGAAAATCATGTGGCTTGTATATCCGCTCGACTCCGCAGGCCGGTATTCAAAGGTATGGACACTGCGAGCAACTTGTGGCGGGTCTGGGCGAATGTGCCGAAAATGAAGCTGTTTCTTATACTCGCTGGGCAGTGGTTCACGGAAAAGGTCGAGACAAGAAGGTTCTCTATTCTATCGACGTATCTCCAAAGGCGAGCGGTTCATAGGGGTAAATCTAGAAGATGCCGATCTTAGTGCGAAAGAGGTGCAATAATTGCGGTCACAGGTTCGAGTCGGAAATCTTGACGCCTGAAGAAGAGCTCGAGGCAGAAAGAGAGATGCGTCGAACTTTCCCAATCTCTTGCCCCATGTGTCGGAGGCAGGATTTGCGTGATGGGTGGGAATAGCAAACCCTTGACCCACACCCCCAACTCCCCTAAGCGCGCCGCCATCCGATGGTCACGCTCGCTTCGCGCTGGCGCTACCTTCGAACAATAGAGCTGAACATTGCCGGTTCGTCCCGCAGGCCTCGCGTCTCCATGAATTTGGAAAAGCCAGGCCTTTTCTATTGGCTCTTCGCTGACTGCATGAGGTCCCGCCTTCGCGGGGGACTCGCGCTGGAGGTGGGGAGAGCAGGGCAGCCGTCAAAGTAACCCGGTGGCCGAGTGGCCGATTTCGGGTGGAGTGTTTCAGCTTGTGCTGTCTTTCGCTCGAAAGGACGCTTCGCGGCGTTTCCTTCAAGCGGGACCCCGGATCAGGTCCGGGGTGACGAGACGGGGCAAGCCTCACTCCACATCGTGAACGGTCAGGGTGTCATCATTCATATGGTGAAGTGAGAACTTAATGCCGACGATCAACCAGCTGGTCCGCAAGGGCCGCACTCCGCAGAAGGCCAAGTCCAAGGTCCCTGCGATGGAGCAGAACCCGCAGAAGCGCGGTGTTTGCACGCGCGTCTATACGACGACCCCGAAGAAGCCGAACTCCGCACTTCGTAAAGTCGCCAAGGTGCGTCTGACGAACAGCCGCGAAGTCATCTCCTACATTCCGGGCGAAGGCCACAACCTGCAGGAGCACTCGGTTGTGCTCATCCGCGGCGGCCGTGTTCGCGACCTTCCCGGCGTCCGCTACCACGTCCTTCGCGGCGTGCTGGATACGCAGGGTGTCAAGGACCGCAAGCAGTCCCGCTCGAAGTACGGCGCCAAGCGTCCGAAGTAACCCGTTTTCCGTCATCCCGGACTTGATCCGGGAACCCGCTTACTTCTGGCGCAGAGCCGGGATTTGAAAAGAAGCGGGACCCCGGATCAAGTCCGGGGAGACGAGTTAGAGATTTTGGAGACAGAGTATGTCACGTCGTCGTCGTCCCGAGAAACGGGTCATTCTGCCCGATCCCAAGTTTGGTGATCAGGTTCTTTCGAAGTTCATGAACAACCTGATGCTCGACGGTAAGAAAGCCGTTGCAGAAGGTATCGTTTACAGCGCGCTTGAAACGGTTGAGGCCAAGGCCAAGTCCGATCCGGTTCAGCTGTTCCACGATGCGCTGGGCAATGTTGCTCCGCAGGTCGAGGTCCGCAGCCGCCGTGTTGGTGGTGCGACCTATCAGGTGCCGGTCGAGGTTCGCCCCGAGCGTGCTCAGGCGCTGGCTATTCGCTGGCTCATCGGTGCGGCTCGCGGCCGTCCTGAAACGACCATGAGCGCACGCCTTTCGGGTGAGCTGATGGATGCGGCCAACAATCGCGGCAACGCTGTGAAGAAGCGTGAAGACACGCACCGCATGGCTGACGCGAACCGCGCGTTCTCGCACTACCGCTGGTAATTCGATGATTGTGGACAGCCCCGTGATCCGTCTTGGGGCTGTCACAATCGCAACTATATGGGGCGCGACTAGATTGCCCCTTAAAACCTCAAGGAATTAGATATGGCCCGCGATTATCCGCTGGAGCGTTATCGTAACATCGGCATCATGGCTCACATCGATGCCGGTAAAACCACGACTACCGAGCGTATCCTCTATTACACCGGCAAGTCCTACAAGATCGGCGAAGTGCATGATGGCGCGGCGACGATGGACTGGATGGAGCAGGAGCAGGAACGCGGCATCACCATTACGTCGGCTGCGACCACGTGCTTCTGGAACCCGGAAGACGCGACGAAGGATCCCCGGAGCGATCCCAAGGAGCTGCGCAAGACGCCGGAACACCGGATCAATATCATCGATACGCCGGGCCACGTTGACTTCACCATTGAAGTCGAACGTTCGCTGCGCGTGCTCGACGGCGCGGTCGCCTGCTTTGACGGAGTTGCCGGGGTCGAACCCCAGTCCGAAACCGTGTGGCGCCAGGCCGACAAGTACAAAGTTCCGCGGATGTGCTTCATCAACAAGCTCGACCGCACCGGCGCAGACTTCAAATACTGCGTGAACTCGATCATCGAGCGTCTCGGTGCAACTCCGGCTGTCCTGTATCTGCCGATCGGCATCGAAGCGAGCCTGACGGGTCTGGTCGATCTGGTGAACCAGCGTTCGATCACCTGGAAGAACGAAGATCTCGGCGCGGAATATGTCTACGGCGATATCCCTGCTGACATGGCCGATGAAGCCGCTGAGTACCGCGAGAAACTGATCGAGCTTGCTGTCGAGCAAGACGACGACGTTATGGAAGCGTATCTCGAAGGCGAAGAGCCTGATGCTGTCACGCTCAAGAAGCTGATCCGCAAGGGCACGCTCAACCAGAGCTTCGTTCCTGTCCTGTGTGGCTCGGCGTTCAAGAACAAGGGTGTTCAGCCCCTGCTCGACGCTGTTGTCGACTACATGCCGAGCCCGCTCGACGTGGACGCGATTAAGGGTGTTAAGCCAGACAGCGACGAAGAAGATTCGCGCGCATCTGCCGATGACGTGCCGTTCTCGGCGCTCGCGTTCAAGGTCATGAACGATCCGTTCGTCGGCTCGCTCACGTTCACGCGCATCTATTCTGGTCATTTGGCGAAGGGCACTGTCCTGAACTCGGTCAAAGACAAGAAGGAAAAGATCGGGCGTATCCTCGAAATGCACTCCAATGACCGTAAGGACATCGAAGAAGCATGGGCGGGAGACATCGTTGCACTGGCCGGAATGAAGGCGACCACCACTGGTGACACGCTTTGTGACCCAGCCAATCCGATCATCCTTGAGCGGATGGAATTCCCCGATCCCGTGATCGAGCTTTCCGTTGAGCCCAAGACCAAGGCTGACCAGGAAAAGATGGGCGTTGCGCTTAATCGTCTTGCTGCCGAGGATCCCAGCTTCCGCGTCACAACCGATCACGAAAGCGGTCAGACGATCATCAAGGGTATGGGCGAGCTTCACCTCGACATTCTCGTCGATCGTATGAAGCGCGAGTTCAAGGTCGAAGCGAATGTCGGTGCGCCGCAGGTGGCTTACCGTGAATCGCTCGGCCGTGAGATCAACGTCGATTACACCCATAAGAAGCAGTCGGGCGGTACCGGGCAATTTGCCCGCGCCAAGGCGACCTTCACTCCGGGTGAGCGCGGTCAGGGCATCGTGTTCGAAGACAGCATCAAGGGCGGTAACATTCCGAAGGAATATATCCCGTCGCTTGAAAAGGGTATTCGTGAGCAGGCCGACAGCGGCTATCTCATCGGCTTCCCGATTATCGACTTCACGGTCCACCTGACCGATGGTGCTTACCACGATGTCGACTCGTCCACCGTGGCGTTCGAAATCTGCGGTAAAGGCGCCATGCGTGAAGCGGCTGAACGTGGCGGTATCAAGCTGCTGGAGCCGGTGATGAAGGTTGAAGTTGTGACCCCCGAGGACTATCTCGGCGACGTCATCGGCGACCTTAACAGCCGTCGTGGCCAGATCCAGGGCACAGACTCCCGGGGCAATGCCCAGGCGGTCGAAGCCATGGTCCCGCTCGCGAATATGTTCGGTTACGTGAATGAGCTTCGCTCGTTCAGTCAGGGCCGCGCACAATACACGATGCAGTTCTCGCATTACGACGAAGTGCCGCAGGCAGTGGCGCAAGAGGTCAAGGAGAAGCTTGCCTAAGCAGGCTGCACAAGCTAGGGGCGGCGCCTGATTCAGCGGGCCCGCCTTTTCTCCCGCACGAAATTCAAATCTGACAGAAGGTAAATTGAGAAATGGCGAAGGAAAAATTTGAGCGTAACAAGCCGCACGTAAACGTCGGCACCATCGGTCACGTTGACCATGGCAAGACCACCCTGACCGCGGCTATCACCAAGGTTCTGGGTTCGGCTGTTGATTTCGCAAACATCGACAAAGCTCCTGAAGAGCGCGAGCGCGGCATCACCATTTCGACCGCACACGTCGAATATGAAACCGACGCACGTCACTATGCACACGTCGATTGCCCGGGCCACGCTGACTATGTGAAGAACATGATCACCGGCGCGGCGCAGATGGACGGCGCTATCCTGGTTGTGAACGCAGCTGACGGCCCCATGCCGCAGACCCGCGAGCACATCCTGCTTGCCCGTCAGGTCGGCGTTCCGGCTCTGGTCGTTTACATGAACAAGGTTGACCAGGTTGACGACGAGGAAATCCTCGAACTCGTCGAACTGGAAGTCCGCGAACTTCTGACCGAATACGGTTTTGACGGTGACGACATCGCTATCGTCAAGGGTTCGGCTCTGGCCGCTCTTGAAGGCCGCGACGAAGCCATCGGCGAAAACTCGATCCGCGAACTGATGGATGCGGTTGACGCCAACATCCCGCAGCCCGATCGTCCGGTCGACAAAGACTTCCTGATGCCGATCGAAGACGTGTTCTCGATCTCGGGTCGCGGTACGGTTGTTACCGGCCGTATCGAAACCGGCGTTGTGAATGTTGGCGACGAAGTTGAAATCGTCGGCATCAAGGACACCACCAAGACGACCGTCACCGGCGTTGAAATGTTCCGCAAGCTGCTTGATCGCGGTGAAGCTGGCGACAATGTTGGCGCACTGATCCGCGGCGTTGGCCGTGAAGAAGTTGAGCGTGGTCAGGTTCTCGCGAAGCCGGGTTCGGTTAATCCGCACACCGAATTCAGCGCAGAAGTCTACGTGCTGTCGAAGGACGAAGGTGGCCGTCACACGCCGTTCTTCGCCAACTACCGCCCGCAGTTCTACTTCCGCACCACCGACGTGACCGGCGAAGTGATCCTTCCTGAAGGCACCGAGATGGTTATGCCTGGCGACAACGTGACCATCGGCGTTAAGCTGATCGCACCGATCGCTATGGACGAAGGTCTGCGCTTCGCAATCCGCGAAGGCGGCCGCACCGTCGGCTCGGGCGTGGTTTCGAAGATCACCAAGTAAGCCTTTCGTTCTTCGGAGCGAGACAAAATTCGGGGGCCGGTTCTCACCTGAGAGCCGGCCCCCAATTTATGTGAGGAGATTTCCTGTCCGGGCGCGCTGTCCGTGCGGGGAGGGCGCTTCACCGGCAAACGTGAAATTCGTGCCACTTCGGGGTTGCCAGTTGCCCGACACGAACGTATACGCGCGCCAAGTCAACGGGGATTCGTCTCAGTTGAAACGAAATTCATGGGGCCTCCCTTCCGGTGAACCGGGTTTTGGGCGGGCCTTTTATTTTTGGGAGCAGGGTCTTTCGGGATCAGGTTTCTTGGCTCTTTCGCATCGGTAGTAGGTAATGGAAGCACAGAATATCCGTATTCGCCTCAAGGCGTTTGATCACCGCGTTCTCGACCAGGCAACTGGAGAGATTGCAGACACGGCTCGCCGTACGGGTGCTCTTATTCGTGGCCCCATTCCCATGCCGACGCGTATCGAGAAGTTCACCGTGAACCGCGGCCCGCACATCGACAAGAAGTCGCGCGAGCAGTTCGAGGTGCGGACCTACAAGCGGCTGCTCGACATCGTGCAGCCCAACGCCCAGACGGTTGACGCGCTGATGAAGCTCGACCTGGCCGCTGGCGTAAACGTTGAGATTAAGCTCGCTTAATCGACGTGGACCTCTAAGGGTCCGAAGACACTGAGATACCGCCGGTTGTTACCGGGCTGCGTCTCCCGTCTTGTTCAAGCAGCCATGTGGCCGCGCGAACACTCAGCCCGGACGGGGCGCAGCATAAAAATTGGGTTGAATGGAGTGCCTAAGAAAACGGCATTCCGCACGCACCTCTGGGATGGTCCCTTGGGTGCCTCTGTAAGGAGTAAAGACGATGCGCACAGGCGTGATCGCAAAGAAGGTTGGGATGACCCGCCTCTTCCAGGAGGACGGACGGCACGTGCCCGTTACGGTTCTCGCGCTGGAAGATTGTCAGGTTGTCTCCCACCGCACCGCAGACAATGACGGTTATTTCGCCGTTCAGCTGGGTGCTGGTGAAGCGAAACAGAAAAACGTTGCAAAACCGCAGCGCGAGCATTTCGGTAAGGCCGGTGTCGGCCTCAAGAAGCGCGTCGCGGAATTCCGTGTTGAAAGCGAAGAAGGCCTTGTGCCTGTCGGTTCGCTGATCAGCGCCGCTCACTTCATTGCCGGGCAGAAGGTCGACATTACCGGCCACACGCAGGGCAAGGGCTTTGCCGGCGCTATGAAGCGCTGGGGCTTCGGTGGTTTGCGCGCGACACACGGTGTCTCGCTCTCTCACCGTTCGCACGGTTCGACGGGTAACCGTCAGGATCCGGGCCGCGTGTTCAAGGGCAAGAAGATGGCCGGCCACATGGGCGACCGTCAGCGCACCCAGATGAATCTCGAAGTGGTTCGCACCGACGCCGATCGCGGCCTCATCTTCGTTAAGGGCTCTGTCCCCGGTTCGAAGAATGGCTGGCTGCTGGTTCGTGATGCTGTGAAGGTTTCGATGCCCGACGATCTGCCGTTCCCCGGCGCGGTTGTCGATACCTCGGCACCTGTCGCTGAAGAGCCCGCTGTAGAAACCAAGGTTGAAGAAACCGCGGTTGAAGCAGCAGCTGAAACTCCCGCTCCCGAAGCTGATGCTCCGGCCAGCGACGAAAACAAGGAGGGCTAAGCCATGAAGGTGAAGGTCCAGAAAATCGACGGCAAGGCCGTATCGGGCAAGGGCGGTGAGCTTGAACTCAACGACGCTGTGTTCGGTGTTGAGCCGCGCGCTGACATCCTGCACCGGGTCGTGACCTGGCAGCTCGAAAATCGCCGTGCGACTGCACGCCCGACGCGTGAGCGTTCGGACGTTGCCCGCACCGGTAAGAAATTCGGCGCGCAAAAGGGTTCGGGCGGCGCTCGTCACGGTGCTCGCTCTGCTCCGATCTTTATCGGCGGTGGTAAGGCTCACGGTGCGCGCAAGCGTGACTTCGAGCAGTCGCTGAACAAGAAGATCCGCGCACTCGGCCTCAAGATGGCGCTTTCGACCAAGGCCAAAGACGGTCTGGTCGTTGTCGACAGCCTTGAGCTGAAGGACGCGAAGACTCAGATCCTCAAGGGTCACCTCGACAAGTCGGGCTTTGCTGGCAAAGTTCTCGTGATTGACGGCGAAGCCGTTGATGCGGGCTTCAGCAAGGCAGCTGGCAACCTTCCGGGCGTCAATGTGCTCCCGGCCGCGGGTGCCAACGTCTACGACATCCTCAACCACGACACGCTGGTCCTCACCAAGGACGCTGTCGCCAAGCTGGAGGCGCGCTTCAATGGCTAAAAAGAGCGAAGTCGACGCGCGGCACTTTGACGTGATCCTCGCACCCCACATCACCGAAAAGTCGACGCTTGCGTCGGAAAACAACGCGGTGGTGTTCAAGGTGGCGAACGACGCGACCAAGCCGCAGATCAAGGAAGCGGTCGAAGCGATCTACGACAAGAAGGTCGTTTCGGTGAACACCATTCTCACCAAAGGGAAGGCGAAGCGCTGGAAGGGCAAGCCCTACAAGCGTTCGGATTTCAAAAAGGCTGTCGTACGTCTCGCCGAGGGCGAGATGATTGACATCACCAGCGGTATCTGAGGCGGATCATGGCACTCAAGAACTACAAACCGACAAGCCCGGCGCGCCGCGGTCTTATCCTGGTCGACAAATCGGGCCTCCACAAAGGTGGTCCGGTCAAGTCGCTCACGGAAGGCAAGCGCAAGACCGGTGGCCGTAACAACAAAGGCCATGTGACCTCGCGCGGTATCGCGGGCGGTCACAAGCAGAAGTATCGTTTCATCGACTTCAAACGGCGCAAGTGGGATGTTCCCGCGACCGTCGAGCGGATCGAGTACGACCCCAACCGCACCGCTTTCATCGCGCTTCTGAAGTACGAAGATGGCGAGCTTGCTTACATCATCTGCCCGCAGCGTCTCGCTGTTGGTGACACGGTGGTTGCTGGCGAGAAGACCGATACGAAGCCGGGCAATGCCATGCTTCTGGGTCAGATGCCGGTCGGCACGATCTGCCACAATGTCGAGATGAAGCCGGGCAAGGGCGGCCAGCTCGCCCGTTCGGCAGGCGCTTATGTCCAGCTCGTCGGTCGTGACCGCGGGATGGTGATGGTGCGTCTCAACTCGGGCGAGCAGCGTTACCTGCGCGCCGATTGCATGGGTACGGTTGGCGCGGTTTCGAACCCCGACAACCAGAACCAGAATTTCGGCAAGGCCGGTCGCACCCGCTGGAAGGGTCGCCGTCCGCTCACACGCGGTGTCGCAAAGAACCCGGTCGATCACCCGCATGGTGGTGGTGAAGGCCGGACGTCCGGTGGTCGTCACCCGGTTACGCCGTGGGGCAAGCCGACCAAGGGCGCCCGCACCCGCAAGAACAAGCAGACGGACAAGATGATTATCCGTTCGCGTCACGCGAAGAAGAAGAGGTAAGACACGATGGCACGTTCCGTCTGGAAAGGTCCGTTTGTCGAACTCAGCCTGCTGAAGAAGGCAGAGGACGCACAGGAAGCGAGCAACAGCAAGCCGATCAAGACCTGGTCGCGTCGCTCGACAATTCTGCCGCAGTTCGTTGGGCTGACGTTCAACGTTTACAACGGTCAGAAATTCATCCCCGTCTCCGTTTCGGAAGAAATGGTCGGCCACAAGCTTGGCGAGTTCGCTCCTACGCGTAACTTCCCCGGCCATGCTGCTGACAAGAAGGGCAAGCGATAATGGGCAAGGCAAAGTCCCCCCGCCGCGTTGCGGAAAATGAGGCGCTGGCAGTCGGCACGCAGATTCGCGGTTCGGCTCAAAAGCTCAACCTCGTTGCGCAACTGATCCGCGGCAAGAAGGCCGAAGAGGCCCTGAACATCCTCTCCTTCTCCAAGAAGGCGATGGCGCGCGACGCCAGCAAGGTTCTCGCATCAGCGATCGCCAATGCGGAAAACAACCACGATCTCGACGTCGATGCGCTCATCGTTGCCGAGGCTTCGGTAGGCAAGTCGATCACGATGAAGCGTTTCCACACACGTGGCCGCGGCAAGTCGACCCGCATTCTGAAGCCGTTCAGCAAGCTGCGCATTGTGGTTCGCGAACACGACGAAGACGAGGACGCGTAAGATGGGTCAGAAGAGCAATCCGATCGGTCTGCGCCTGCAGATCAACCGCACCTGGGACAGCCGCTGGTACGCCGAAGGGCGCGACTATGCGAGCCTGCTGGCCGAGGACATCAAGATCCGCAAATACATCCTGAAGAACCTGCCGCAGGCAGCGATCTCCAAGGTTGTGATCGAGCGCCCGGCCAAGCTGTGCCGCGTTTCGATCTATGCTGCGCGTCCGGGTGTCATCATCGGCAAGAAGGGTGCAGACATCGAAAAGCTGCGCACCAAGCTGTCGACCATGACTTCGAGCGAAGTGAAGCTGAACATCGTTGAAATCCGCAAGCCGGAAATCGACGCGAAGCTCGTCGCTCAGGGTGTGGCTGACCAGTTGGTCCGCCGTGTCGCATTCCGCCGTGCCATGAAGCGCGCCGTGCAATCCGCTCTGCGTCTGGGTGCTGAAGGCATCAAGATCGTTTGCGGCGGCCGTCTTGGTGGTGCTGAAATCGCCCGTGTTGAATGGTACCGCGAAGGTCGCGTGCCGCTCCACACTTTGCGTGCAAACATCGACTATGCCGAAACCGAAGCGCTCACCGCTTACGGGATCATCGGCATCAAGGTGTGGATCTTCAAGGGCGAGATTCTCGCCCACGATCCGACCGCGCAGGACCGCCTGATGATGGAAGCGCAGACTTCCGGCGTCCGGCCTGCACGTTGAGGTAACTGAACAATGCTGCAACCGAAAAAAACCAAGTATCGCAAGGCCTTCAAGGGCCGGATCAAAGGCGAAGCCAAGGGCGGCACCACGCTGAACTTTGGCGCCTATGGTCTCAAGGCTCTTGAGCCTGAGCGTATCACCGCACGCCAGATCGAAGCTGCGCGTCGTGCAATCACCCGTGCGATGAAGCGTCAGGGCCGTCTCTGGATCCGCGTCTTCCCAGACGTGCCTGTTTCCAAGAAGCCTGCCGAAGTTCGTCAGGGTAAAGGTAAGGGCTCGGTCGAATATTGGGCTGCTCGCGTAAAGCCGGGCCGCATCCTGTTTGAACTCGACGGTATTCCCGGACCAGTCGCCGCGCTGGCTTTTGAACGCGCTGCGATGAAGCTGCCGATCAAGACGAAGGTCGTTGCCCGTCTGGGTGACACCTCGCACCTGGGAGGTGACAAGTAATGGCTACTACTGAAGATCTCCGCGCGAAGACTGACGACCAGCTCTCCGCTGAGCTTATTGAGCTCAAGCGCGAGCAGTTCAATCTGCGCTTCCAGGCTGCCACCAACCAGCTCGACAAGCCTTCGCGTATCCGCGAAGTGCGTCGCACGATCGCTCAGATCAAGACGCTGCAAAACGAGCGCGCCGCAGCTGCGGTTAAGGCGTAAGGAGTAGACAATGCCGAAACGTATTCTGATCGGGACCGTCACCTCCGACAAGACCGACAAAACCGTGACCGTACTGGTCGAACGCAAGGTGAAGCACCCGCTTTACGGGAAGATCATCCGTCGTTCGAAGAAGTATCACGCTCACGACGAGAAGAACGAATTCACTCTGGGTGACGTCGTTCGCATCGAAGAGACGAAGCCGATCTCCAAGACCAAGACCTGGGCCGTCAAGGACCGCGTTGTGGCTGGCGGAGTTCAGGCGATCGAAGCTGATCTTGATGTCGCAGAAGCGACTCCGGGCGCAGCCGAGTAATTTGACGAAAGGAACTGCCGGGCCCCAGTCGATTTTGGGTGTCTCGGCAAGCCAAGAGAAGGAACCGGATCAATGATCCAGATGCAATCCAATCTCGACGTCGCGGACAATAGCGGCGCAAAGCGCGTCCAGTGCATCAAAGTGCTGGGTGGCTCTAAGCGCCGGTTTGCCTCCGTTGGCGACGTGATCGTGGTTTCCGTCAAGGAAGCCCAGCCGCGTGCAAAGGTCAAAAAAGGCGACGTTCACCGCGCCGTGATCGTGCGCACCAAGAAGGACGTTCGCCGCCCCGATGGCAGCGTCATCCGCTTCGACAGCAACGCCGCTGTCCTGGTCAACAAGAGCGAGGAGCCGATCGGCACCCGTATCTTTGGCCCGGTTGTGCGCGAACTGCGTGGACGCGGCTTCATGAAAATCATTTCGCTCGCTCCGGAGGTGCTCTGATCATGGGTGCTGCAAAGATCAAAAAGGGTGACGAAGTCGTCGTGCTCTCGGGCAAGGACAAGGGCCGCACCGGCACTGTCCAGCAGGTCATGCCGAAAGATGGCAAGGTCCTGGTCGAAGGCATCAACGTCGCAACCCGTCACCGCAAGCCGAGCCAGGCAAACCCGCAGGGCGGCATCGATCGTCTTCCGGCTCCGATGCACCTGTCCAAGGTTGCTCTGGCTGATCCCAAGGATGGCAAGCCCACCCGCGTCCGTTTCGAAACGAAGGACGGCAAGAAGGTGCGTGTTGCTGTGAAGAGTGGGGAGGTCATCAATGACTGATAGCTACACTCCGCGCCTCAAGGCCCGTTACGAGAACGAAATCGTCAAGGCGATGACCGAAAAGTTCGGTTACAAGAACCGTCTCGAAGTTCCGAAGGTTGCCAAGATCACGCTCAACATGGGTGTGGGCGAGGCAAGCCAGGACAAGAAGAAGGTCCAGATCGCTGCTGAAGAGATGGCTCTGATCGCTGGTCAGAAGCCCGTCATCACCAAGGCGAAGAAGTCGATCGCACAGTTCAAGCTGCGCGACGGCATGCCGATCGGCTGCAAGGTTAACCTGCGCCGTGACCGCATGTATGAATTCATGGATCGTCTGGTGACGGTCGCAATGCCTCGCATCCGCGACTTTCGCGGGTTGAACGCCAAGTCGTTCGACGGGCGTGGCAATTACGCGATGGGCATCAAGGAACAGATCATCTTCCCCGAGATCAGCTACGACAAGATCGATCAGGTCCGGGGCATGGACATCATCGTCACCACCACCGCAAAAACCGACGAAGAAGCGCGCGAATTGCTGCGCCTCTTCGGCTTCCCCTTCCAGGGCGAAGCAGGCGAACAGAAAGAAGCGGCGTGAGCCGTTTCTCCGTAGAGACACGAAAGAAGAGAGCTTAAGTCCAATGGCGAAACTGAGTTCGATCAATAAAAACGAGCGTCGCAAGAAGCTCGTCGAGAAATATGCAGCGAAGTACGAGAAGCTGAAGGCTATCGCTAACGACCAATCGCTTGATGAAGGCGAACGTCTGATGGCACGCCTGAAGATGGCCGAGATTCCCCGTAACGGGAATCCGACCCGCGTGCGCAATCGCTGTGCAACCACTGGCCGCCCGCGCGGCTATTACCGCAAGTTCGGCATCAACCGTATCGAACTGCGTCAACTCGGCACCCGGGGCATGATCCCCGGTCTGACGAAGTCGAGCTGGTGAGGGACTGACACATGGCTATGACCGATCCACTGGGTGATATGCTCACCCGCATCCGCAACGGCCAGCGCGCGAAGAAGGACTCCGTCCTTTCGCCTGCTTCCAAGCTGCGTGCGAACGTCCTCGAAGTGCTCCAACGCGAAGGCTACATCCGTGGCTATTCCGAAGACGCTTCGGGCAAGCACCCCGCGCTGCGGATTGAACTGAAATACTTCGAAGGCGAGCCGGCGATTAAGCACGTCGCTCGCGTTTCCAAGCCGGGCCGCCGCGTCTATTCGGGAAGCCAAGAGCTTCCGGTAGTGCGCAACGGCCTTGGCATCACCATCGTCTCGACCCCGCGCGGTGTCCTTTCGGACAACGAAGCCCGCGAAAACAAGGTCGGCGGCGAAGTGCTTGCGGAGGTCTTCTGATGAGCCGCATTGGTAAGAAAGCGGTCGCAATCCCGGGCGGGGTAACGGCCAATATCGAAAATGGCACGCTGACGGTGAAGGGCGCCAAGGGCACGCTCACCATGGGTCTTTCCGACCTCATCGACTACAAGGTCGAAGGGGACGAGATCCAGGTCAATCCGGCCAATGACAGCAAGCAGGCACGCTCCTTTTGGGGTTTGCAGCGCACGCTGGTGGCCAATCTGGTCGAAGGTGTGACCGAGGGTTTTACCAAAACACTCGAAATCACCGGTGTTGGTTATCGTGCCAAGGCGCAGGGCAAGACGCTCAAGCTGGAACTCGGTTTCAGCCATGATGTCGATCTTGAGGTGCCCGAAGGCATTACGGTGAACACGCCCGATCAGACCACCGTGGAAATTTCCGGCATCGACAAGCAGGCCGTTGGCCAGTTTGCCGCCGAGATCCGCGAATGGCGTAAGCCTGAGCCTTACAAGGGCAAGGGTATCAAGTATCGCGGCGAATATGTCTTCCGCAAGGAAGGGAAGAAGAAGTAAGATGGCAAAACTATCTCTTTTTGAACGGCGTCGCCGCCGTGTCCGCACCGCGCTTCGTGCGCGCTCGGGTGGCAAGCCGCGTCTGTCGGTTCACCGCACCGGCCGCCACATCTACGCGCAGATCATCAACGATGCAGACGGCCGCACTGTGGCTGCTGCTTCGACGCTGGGTGCGAAGGCCAGCGGCGCAAATGTCGATGCAGCCGTAAAGGTTGGCAAGGACATCGCTGCTGCTGCGAAGAAAGCCGGCGTCACCACTGTCGTGTTCGATCGCGGCGGGTTCCTGTTCCATGGCCGCGTTAAGGCGCTGGCCGATGCCGCTCGCGAAGGCGGGCTGGAGTTCTGATGATGGCTGACGACAAGAAAACACCGGAAACGGAAAACGCACCAGAGAATGCAGGCGCACCGGCTGAAGAAGTGAAGACCGAAGAAGCAGCGACACCTGCTGCTGAAGCGGCTCCCGCTGAAGAAGCTGCTCCTGCTGAGGCCGCACCGGCTGAAGCTGCACCTGCACCTGCCGCTCCCGCTGCTGAAGAGCAAAAGGGCCGTGGCGGTCGTGGCGGTCGCGGTGGCAACAACCGTGATGGCGGCGGTCGTGGTCGCGGTCGCGGAGGCCGTGATGGCAACCGTGGTCGCCGCGAAGAAGAAGATGATGGCATCATCGAGAAGCTGGTCCACATCAACCGCGTCTCCAAGACCGTAAAGGGCGGTAAGCGCTTCGGTTTTGCAGCTCTCGTGGTTGTGGGTGACGGTCAGGGCCGCGTCGGCTTTGGTCACGGCAAGGCACGCGAAGTGCCTGAGGCGATCACCAAGGCAACTGCCGCGGCTCGCAAGAAGATGATCCGCGTCGCGCTTAAGGAAGGCCGCACGCTTCACCATGACGGCAATGGCCGTTTCGGTGCTGGCAAGGTGACCATCCGCACAGCGCCTCCGGGTACTGGTATCATCGCCGGTGGTCCGATGCGTGCCGTGTTCGAAAGCCTGGGCGTTGCAGACGTTGTGACCAAGTCGGTCGGCACGTCCAACCCCTACAACATGATCCGCGCCACCTTCCAGGCACTGCAGGAACAGACTTCGCCGAAGTCGGTTGCTCAGCGTCGCGGCAAAAAAGTCGCTGACCTTCTGGGTCGCGGCGGTGCCAACGCAGTCGAGGCTGAAGCCGACGCTGCGGCTATTGTGGAGTAACCGACATGGCTGCTGCAAAGACCATCACTATCAAGCAGATCGGTTCGCCGATCCGCCGTCCCAAGAGCCAGCGCGAGATTCTTATCGGGCTGGGCCTCAACAAGATGCACAAAGTCGTGACGCGTCAGGACACTCCTGAAGTTCGCGGCGCGATCGCCAAGATCCCGCATCTGGTGACGATCGTCGACTGAACCCGTTCGGTAACGATCACGACAGAACAAACGGAGAGGCCGTCCCGAAAGGGGCGGCCTTTTCATTTGTGGACAAAAAGGCTCGCAATGTCGTTTCCTTCCAAGCCCTTGAGGTTTGGCTGCGCCACTATGCTTGTGGTAATCCCTACACAGGGTGGTGAGTCGAACCGTTAACGGGGGCAATTAAATGACTGGAATGAAAACGAAACTTAGCGCGGCTCTTGTGGGAGCGGCTATGATCGCGCTGGGTGCATCGGCACCGACCACAGCGCAATCTTCGTATGAGCAAGAGGTCAACCGACTGCTCAACGCAACGCAGAGCATCGCCAGTTCGCGCGGCTTCTCCTCAACCCATTCGCGCTATAACGGCCAGCTGCGTCAGGGACAAGAAGAGACGATCACGCTCGATCTGAATGCCGGTGTCAGCTACATGATGGTGGCGCAGTGCGACCGTGATTGTTCGGATATCGACCTCTGGCTCTATGACGAAAACGGCAATCTGATCGACGAAGATGTGCTGGTCGACGACACGCCGATTGTGAATGTCACGCCGATCCGCAATGCGCGCTTTACGCTGCGTGCGCGGATGATCTCGTGCAGCGTGCAGCCATGCTATTACGGCATTGGCGCTTACGGTCAGCGCTAAGCGCCGCCTGAATACAGATAGCAGCCTTCCCATGGGAGGCTGACAGGTTAGGGCAGGTGCATGCTGGGGGGCGCGCCTGCCCTTTCTCTTTGGCGCTTGTGTTTCTTTTGGGCGCGCAGGGCACCCTTTCCCCTTGCACGGGCGCGCGAGCTTCGCTATCGGCCCCGCTTCCAATAGCGCGCAGCCCATGGTGGGCCGTATGAAAGCGAAAGCGAGTGCAATGAAACTTAACGACATCCGTGACAATGAGGGTGCCCGTAAAGGGCGTATGCGCAAGGGCCGTGGTATCGGTTCGGGCAAGGGCAAAACTGCTGCCCGCGGTCAGAAGGGCCAGAAGAGCCGTTCGGGCGTTGCCATCAAGGGCTTCGAAGGCGGCCAGATGCCGCTCCACATGCGCCTGCCAAAGCGCGGCTTCAACAACCCGTTCGGCAAGGACTTTGCCGAGGTGAACATCGGCATGATCCAGAAGTTCATCGACGCCAAGAAGCTCGACGGCAAGAAAGACATCACCGAAGACGCTCTGCGTGCCAGCGGCCTCGTTCGCGGCGGCAAGGACGGTGTGCGTCTGCTGGGCAAAGGCGAGATCAAGGCCAAGGCCAAGTTCGTCGTCACTGGCGCGACCAAGGGTGCGATTGCTGCGGTTGAAAAGGCCGGCGGCAGCGTCGAGGTCATTCCAGCTGCTCAACCCGAGCACGAAAAGAAGACGGCCCGGCGCGAAGCCAATGCGGCGGCCAAGGCCAAAGCCTAATAAGAATGCTATGCGTCACCCCTGCAATTGTGTGGGGGTGACGAAAAGTGGCGGGCAGGGTTCGACATTCGCGCCCGCGCTACCTATCTAGCGTGTCTTGGCCGGTTTAGGCCGGTAATTGAGCTCAGGATCGACAGACTGATATGGCATCACGCGCCGATAACATCGCCAGCAATCTGAACCTTGGCAACTTCGCCCAGGCCACCGAATTGCGCCAGCGCATCTGGTTTACTCTGGGTGCGCTGATTGTGTTCCGCTTCCTGAGCTTTGTGCCGATGCCGGGTATCAACCCGCTCGGTCTGGTCCAGCTGGCGGAACAGCAGCAAGAAGGCATTCTGGGCATGTTCAACATGTTCACAGGCGGCAGCCTGGAGCGGATGAGCCTGATTGCGCTGGGCGTTATGCCATACATTACCGCCTCGATCGTGGTGCAGATGGCTTCGGCGCTGCACCCCACGCTTGCCGCGCTTAAGAAAGAGGGCGCGAGCGGTCGGCAAAAGCTCAACCAATACACCCGTTACGGGACGGTGTTCCTCTGTGCGATCCAGGGCTGGTTCCTTGCGGTCGGGCTTGAAACCTTCGCCAGCTCGCAGGGTATCGCTGCGGTTGTGCAGCCTGGCTATATGTTCCGCGTCGGCGCTGTCATCAGCCTTGTTGGCGGCACCATGTTCCTGCTGTGGCTGGGTGAGCAGATCACCGCACGCGGCATCGGTAACGGCGTCTCGCTCATCATCATGGCGGGCATCGTCGCGCAGTTCCCGACCTTTGCTACCAACATGTTCGAAGGCGGTCGCACTGGCGCTATCCCTGCGGGCATCATCATCGCCTTCATCTTCATGGTGGCAGGCTTGATCCTGCTCATCAGCTTTGTCGAGCGCGCCCAGCGCCGCCTGCTGATCCAGTATCCCAAGCGCGCGACCCAGCGCGGCATGATGCAGGCAGACCGCTCGCACCTGCCGCTCAAACTCAACACCGCTGGTGTGATCCCGCCGATCTTCGCCAGCTCGCTGCTGCTGCTGCCGCTCACAATCAGCTCGTTTGCCGGTCAGTCGATTGACACGACCACGACTTCGGGCAGCATCATCCAATCGCTGAACCAGTATTTGCAGCACGGACAGCCGATCTACATGACGCTCTATGCGGTCGGGATCATCTTCTTCTGCTTCTTCTACACCGCGGTTGTTTTCGATCCCGAGGACACCGCCGACAACCTCAAGCGCAATGGCGGCTTCATTCCCGGCATCCGTCCGGGCAAGCGGACCGCTGATTACCTCGAATATGTCCTGACCCGCATCACCGTGGTCGGCGCGATGTATCTGACCTTCGTTTGCGTGGTGCCTGAATATATGATCGCCCAGACCGGCATTCCGCTGTTCCTTGGCGGCACCAGCCTGCTGATTGTCGTCAACGTCACAGTCGACACGATCAGCCAGGTCCAATCGCACCTGCTGGCGCACCAATATGGCGATCTCATCAAGAAGGCTAAGCTGAAGGGCCGCAACCGCTAAAGCGGGGAGGGCGTTCATCACAGACACGCGCGCAGAGGCGACTAGGGCACGCGCGGCAAAAGGGGATTTTTGCACGTGAACATCATTCTTCTTGGCCCTCCGGGGGCAGGCAAGGGCACGCAGAGTGCCGGTCTGGTCGAACGCCACGGGATGAAGCAGCTTTCCACCGGCGACATGCTGCGCGCCGCTGTGAAGGCTCAGACACCGGTAGGCCTCGAAGCCAAGGCCGTGATGGATCGCGGCGAGCTTGTCTCCGACGCCATCGTCTCTTCGCTGATCGACGAAAACCTTGCCGCGATGCCCGCTGATCAGGGCGCGATTTTCGACGGCTATCCGCGCACCGCTGCGCAGGGTGAGCAGCTTGACGGCTTGTTGGCCAAGCACGGGCGCAGCCTTGACCATGTGATCGAGCTGGGCGTGGACGTTGATGCGCTGGTCGAGCGGATTACAGGCCGCTTTTCCTGCGGCAATTGCGGCGCGCTCTATCACGACACCGCCAATCCGCCTGCGAAAGAGGGCGTGTGCGATGCCTGCGGTTCGGCCGAGTTCAAGCGCCGCCCCGACGATAACGAGGAAACCGTGCGCACCCGCATGGAGGAATACCGCGGCAAGACTGCACCGATCCTCCCCGGATACGAAGCGCGCGGGATCGTCACCCGCGTCGACGGCATGGCCGATATCGATGAAGTGGCAGCTGCAATCGACAGCATCCTTGCAGGCTGAGACTTGCGGGCTTTCCAGCCTGCAACAGATCGCCTAACCCTTCTCCCGAATAGGGAGACTCGCATCTTGCGTACACCATTTGCACTTCTGCGCGCAGCAGCCATTGCCAGCGCCGCCATGATCGCTGCTGGGCCTGCCGCAGCCGAAGTCGTTTCGGCGGACGAAGACCACTTCATCACCCGCAACGAAGCGGTGGTCGAGGCGAGCACGACCGAAACCTGGCTCGCGCTGATTTCGCCTGCGCGCTGGTGGTCTGGCGAGCACACATGGTCCGCCGATGCGGCCAATCTGACGCTCACCCCGCAGGCGGGCGGGTGTTTCTGCGAGAAGATCCCCGAAGTCGACGAGCCGGGCCGCTTCACACTCGAAGGCTCGGTCGAACATATGCGCGTCATCCAGGCCTATCCCGAGGTCGCCTTGCGCATGACCGGCGCGCTTGGCCCGCTGCAAAGCGAACCTGTCACCGGCATTCTCACGATCGCGCTGTCCGAAGTGGAGCTTGAAGAGGGCACGGGCACGCGGATCGTGTGGGAATACAATGTCGGCGGGCAGATGCGCTATCCGGTCGAGGTGATCTCGCCCGCAGTGGACGGGGTCATGACCCTCCAGCTGGTGCGATTGGCAGAGCTGCTCGGCACAGTCGAAGCCCCGACGCGCCCCGCTCCGCCTCCTGCACCTGAGCCGGAACCGGCGCCCGAGGAGGAGGTGACCGAAGAGGCGCTTGTGGAAGATGCAGAGGCTCCTGTTACGATCGACGCCGAAGAGGTGATCGACGTTGAAGAGGCAACTGAACCCGAAGATAGGGGCCCCACCGTCGATGACGCCTTCGGGGATCTCAGCGACGGGTGAGGGCGTTGCACGGCTCCTCGTGGAAATGCGTAGGTGCGGGTTTTGACCCGTCCGCGCTTTGGGTGTATTCAGGCTCTTGAAAGCGCACCGCTGCGGCCTATTTCGGCGGCGCGGTCGATATTGCGTGGCTGACGGTTGACGGGAAACCCGAATCGCCGTAAGCGCGCCCTTCATTCGACACGTTCGAGTCTTGTCCGGCAGGCACTGCCCATCAAAGTTGTGCCATCCGGACTTTTGCCGTTTGAGGCAATTTCAAAAAGAGACTCAAGCGTTTTGAATGAATTGAGCGTCGAGATAGGGGGCGGACCCAGATCCGCAAAACCCCTGTGGAGCATGGAGAATTAAGTGGCTCGTATTGCCGGGGTAAATATCCCCACCAACAAGCGTGTTATTATCGCGCTGACCTATATTCACGGAATTGGCCGCACAACGGCTGTTCGAATCGCCGACAAGCTTGGCATTGATCACGCTGCACGCGTTCAGGACCTCACCGATGAGGAGGTCCTGCGCATTCGTGAGACTATCGACGCCGACCATCAGGTCGAAGGCGATCTTCGTCGCACCACTGCGATGAACATCAAGCGTCTGATGGACCTGCGTTCTTATCGCGGCCTGCGTCACCGTAACGGTCTGCCCGTTCGCGGCCAGCGCACCCACACCAACGCCCGCACCCGCAAGGGTAAGGCAAAGCCGATTGCAGGCAAGAAGAAGTAAGCTGGCCGGAGCTTTGGCTCCGAACTGCTTTTTCCTTCTGACGAGCTTAAAGGAATACGAACAATGGCACGCGAACCCGCCAAGATCAGGCGCCGTGACAAGAAGAACATCACGAGCGGCGTTGCGCACATCAACGCAAGCTTCAACAACACCATGATTACCATCACCGATGCACAGGGCAATGCGATCAGCTGGTCCAGCGCAGGCATGATGGGCTTCAAGGGCAGCCGCAAGTCGACCCCGTATGCAGCGCAGGTCGCCGCAGACGATGCCGGCAAGAAAGCTGCCGAGCATGGTGTCCGCACCCTCGAAGTCGAAGTGAAAGGCCCGGGTTCGGGTCGTGAGAGCGCGCTGCGCGGTCTCGCCGCTGTTGGCTTCAACATCACGTCGATCCGCGATGTGACACCGATCCCGCATAACGGGGTTCGTCCGTCAAAGCGTCGCCGCGTCTGATCCGTTTTGCGGTGCAGGGCCATGGGGTCTTGTGCCGCGTTTCGGGCCCGACACTGGTCACGCCAACCGACCGGGCCCGCTCTGAAATTTGAACCGCTATAGGCAAGCGAATTAGGGGAAATCCATGTCCGTCAACATGAAGAACTGGCAGGAACTTAAGAAACCCAACGCTCTCGAAATCAAAGAAGGCGGCGACAAGAATCGCAAGACAACCTTCGTCGCGGAACCGCTTGAGCGGGGCTTCGGCCTGACGCTCGGCAATGCCCTGCGCCGTGTTCTGCTGTCTTCGCTTCAGGGCGCTGCAATCACCTCGATCAAGATCGAAAACGTGCTTCACGAATTCTCCTCGCTCGCCGGTGTGCGCGAGGATGTGACCGATATCGTCCTCAACGTGAAGCAGATCGCGCTCAAGATGGAAGGCGAAGGGCCCAAGCGGCTCCAGCTGTCCGTCACTGGCCCTGCAACCGTGAAAGCGGGCGACATTGCTGTCACCGGCGACATCGAAGTGATGAACAAGGACTTGGTCCTGTGCCACCTCGATGAAGGCGCGACGCTCAACATGGAGCTGACCGCTGACGTGGGCAAGGGCTACTCGCCTGCTGTCCAGAACCGTCC
This sequence comes from uncultured Erythrobacter sp., assembly GCF_947492365.1. Lineage (NCBI taxonomy): Bacteria > Pseudomonadati > Pseudomonadota > Alphaproteobacteria > Sphingomonadales > Erythrobacteraceae > Erythrobacter > uncultured Erythrobacter sp. Next base: position 1,261,353 of record NZ_CANLMB010000001.1, on the reverse strand, counting down.
GATCGATGCGCCGATTGGCCTGATCCCGGTTGACTCGCTCTACTCGCCGGTCCGCCAGGTGAGCTACAAAGTTGAAAACGCCCGTGTCGGCCAGGAGCTTGACTATGACAAGCTCTCGCTGACCGTCGAAACTGACGGCACTGTCACTCCCGAAGACGCCGTGGCCTATGCTGCGCGCATCCTTCAGGACCAGTTGACCCTGTTCGTCCACTTCGAAGACGGCATCCCGCAGCCGCAGTCGGCCATGATCGGCCACGCTGCGCAGCCGCAGGAAGACGATGCGAACCAGCTCAACCGTTACCTTCTCAAGAAGGTCGACGAGCTGGAACTGTCGGTGCGTTCGGCCAACTGCCTCAAGAACGACAACATCATCTATATCGGCGATCTGGTCCAGAAGACCGAAGCCGAGATGCTGCGCACGCCGAATTTCGGCCGCAAGTCGCTCAACGAGATCAAGGAAGTGCTCTCCAGCATGGGTCTGCGCCTCGGCATGGACATCCCCGGATGGCCGCCTGAGAACATCGAGGAAATGGCCAAGAAACTCGAACAAGAGCTTCTGGGTTAATCAAGGCACCGGCGGCGCGCCTTAAGCGCCGCCAGCTTTGGGCTACCTCATACGGGCCCTCATCGAACTGAAGGAATACAAAAATGCGTCACGGAATTTCACAGCGTAAGCTGAGCCGCAAATCGGGCCACCGCAAGGCTCTTTTCCGCAACATGTCGGCTGCTCTGATCAAGCACGAGCAGATCGAGACGACCCTTCCCAAGGCGAAGGAACTGCGTCCTTACATCGAGAAACTGGTCACGCTGGCAAAGCGCGGTGGTCTTTCCAACCGCCGTCTCGCGCAGGCTCGCCTGCTCGACGAAACCCAGCTGAAGAAGCTCTTCGACGTTCTGGCCGAGCGTTACAGCGACCGTGATGGCGGCTACACCCGCATCATCAAGGCCGGCTACCGCGCCAGCGACAGCGCGCAGATGGCGATCATCGAATTCGTCGAGCGCGACGAAGACGCCAAGGGTCAGGATTCGGGTCCGAACATGGCTGAACAAGACGAATATGCAGAGGCTACTGCCGACGCGTAATTTGCCAATCCATGCGTGCCTGCGCTATGCGGGCAGCATAGGGACTGAGGGGCTGGCGGAGCAATCCGCCGGCCCCTTTCCTTTTGCGTGCTTGATTGATCGGGGAGCGGGCTTAGGGTCTGCGCCCATGAAGACACTCCTCAGCCTAGCAGCCACCGCCGCCCTCGCGCTCACCACCACAGCCTCCGCACAGAGCGCGCAAGAGCGGCTCGACGACCGCTACAACTACGCACTCGCGGCGGGTTACAAGGCGATGATGTTGTGCAGCGCGATGGCGACGTCGGAACGATTGGGAGGCTCGCGGACAGAAGAGAGCGTCCATGAGTGGGAATTGACGGGCATCTATCCTGTGCTCGATCCGATCATTCGGGACCTTCCTTATGAGATCGTGCGCTACTCGGTGGACGGGATGGCCAATCCACCTGTCTATCAGGTCCGGGTCGAATGGGCGGATGACATGCCTGCGCGCGCTGCGACGCAGTCCGTTAATGGCGGGTGTTATGTCGAGCCCATCGGTGCATCGCTTGCCGAGCCGCTCCCTCTCAGTGCGGAGAGCGCCAATGCAAACGTTGCTGATGACGGATGGACCACGAATTCAGCAGTCTTGAGCGGCTCGGCCAAGGACCGCCTTGGCGATGCTGCCTTTGACATGAGCTATGGCGAAGGATCGCGCACCACAGCAGCGCTCGTCATACGAGGCGACGCCATCATCATGGAGCGTTACGCTCAGGGTTTCGGTGCAGACACGCCGCAGCGCACCTGGTCGGTTGCCAAGAGCATTGCTTCAACTCTTGTCGGCATAGGATTGCTGGCGGACGGCATCGATGTGAACGAGCCGATTGGGCTGAATTACTGGAGGCAGGGCGGGGCGCCTGACCTGCGCAACCAAATTACAATCGATCATGCTTTGCGTATGGCAACTGGCCGCTACTCGGACACTCCCGGCAACCGCACCGACCCGCTCTACTGGGGTGGCAGCACGGTTGACGAAACCGCAATGCGCTGGCCGGTCGTTCATGCGCCGGGAACGGTGTTTCGCTATGCGAATAACGACACGTTGCTCGCGGTGAGAACCGTGGACCGGTTTCTCGGCTATTATGGGGCAGAGGATCTGCTTTCCCGCTTTGGGATGGACCGGACGATCGCCGAGACCGATTGGCGCGGCGGCTATGTGCTTTCAAGTCAGGTGTGGTCGACCGCGCGCGATCTGGGGCGGTTGGGCCAGCTCTATTTGAATGACGGGGTCTGGGATGGCGAGCGCATCCTCCCCGAAGGCTGGGTCGAATACATCTCCGACCCCAGCGGCCCGCAGCCCGAGGGCACCGATTGGGGCTATGGCGCGGGCTGGTGGACGTTCCGCAGGCCCGAAGGCAATGCTTTCGAGGGCATTCCCGACGACGCTTTCGCAGCGCGCGGCAATCGCGGGCAATATGTCGTGGTCGTGCCCAGCCGCGATGTCGTGATCGTGCGGCGGGGCGAGGATATGGTGGGCACGCGCTTTGATATCGCAGCCTTCACCCGCGATGTGCTGGCAGCTTTGGAGGAAGGCGGCTCCGATTAATCGAGCGCTCATCCACCGGCCCCTATCAGCGGCGCACATTCTGACGCGATAAGCCGCCTCCCAGACGCGTTGTTCAGAAAAATAGCCATAAACCTGAACAAAAGCTGCTAGAGCCAGTCAGACTTAGCACACAGCGAATCATCCATAAGGGGTTCAACGCCGAAGCAATCCCGCATCGGCGCGAACCCGAGGATGAACCCATGAAGACTCTCAAAAAGACTCTGACCAAGGGCGCCTTCGGGACTGTCGCGGCTGGCGCGATGGCCCTGGCGTCTGCAACCCCTGCAATGGCTGATGATCGTGGCCACCGCGACCGCGGCATTGATGCAGGCGATGTGATCGCCGGCGCCGTAATTATCGGCGGACTTGCCGCCCTCGCCGGTGCCTTTGACAACGATGATCGGCGCGACCGGCGCTATCGTGATCGCGACTATCGCGGCAACGGTTATGACGGCAATCGCGGTTATCGCGGCAATCAAGGCTATCGCGGCGGAGCTGAGCGCGCTGTTCAGCGTTGTATCCGCAGGGCTGAGCGACAAGCGCGCAGGTTCGGTGGCTGGCGCTATGCCGATGTGACCGAGATCCGCGACATTGACCGGACCCGTTATGGCTTCCGTGTCCGTGGCCGGATGGTTGTCGAAGGTGCGCGTGGCTATCGTGGCCGCAATGCCGACCGCGGCCGCTTCACCTGCTACGTTGAACGCGGCAACCGCCCGCAGATCGAATTCCGCGGCATTCAGGGTCTTCGCTGATAGCGGACCCCATCTTCTCCACCAGCGGGGCGGGTTTTCGAACCCGCCCCGTATCTTTGGCCGCACCCCGTTGGCGGTTCAGGTAAGATCAAGCCTGCGCCGCCTATGCGCGTGTCACATCTGGGCGAGTGGTGGCCGCCTTTCTAGGAAACTGGCGCGTACATGATATGTGCAACCCAACAGGAGGGAGTGACCATGGCTCACATCAAAACCATCGCATTGCTGGCCGGTATTGCCGCCGCAGCGACTTTCACGGCAACCCCAGCACAGGCGGCTGATCTGGCGACGAGCGCAAGTTCGACTACTGCGATCAGCGCCGCTCAGCTGGACTTTGGCACTGGCGGAGCGTTCGACACCGACATCTATCGAGGCGAGGCCGAGGCGAGCGAGTATCACCGCCGCCGTTATCGCCGCTATCGCCGTGGCCGGATTCGCGGCGGAGACGTTCTTGCAGGCGTGTTGGTGCTTGGCGGTATTGCCGCCATTGCCAGCGCTGCGAGCAACAACAACCGCGAGCGTGAGCGCTACCGCGACCGCCGCTATGAACGCCGCGACGATGACAATCGCCGCTATGATGACCGCCGCCGCTCCAACCCGCGCTCATCCAGCGGATCGGGCCTCGACAGCGCCGTGTCGCAATGCATGGGCGAGATTGAGCGCGATGTCCGCGTGGACAGCGTCGACAATGCCAGCCGCACGGCTTCGGGCTGGACGGTGTCGGGCACGCTGTTCAACGGATCGGGCTTCACCTGCCAGATCGACAATGACGGCCGCATCTCGAACATCGATTACAGCGGATTTTCGGATAGTTCTTTGGGCGCGGCTGACGGGCAATATTCGGACCAGTCCTATGCCGATGCACGCGCTGCTGTGCGCGGTCAGCAGGCCTATCAGGCTCCCGCACCGGCTGAAGAAAGCGACGAGCCGCTTCCGGCCTATCCCGGCGGTCCGCTGCCGGGCGAAGAAACCTACTCGGACTGAAACGGGTCATCGGGAGGGGTTTTTGAACCTCTCCCGTAACTCGGCAGACCCAGCTCGAACCGGATCGCCGCGGCCCGCAGCGCAAATCCGGCGATAAAGGCAATGCCCCAGACAATCGCGTCGGCGACGCCCAGATATGCGGCAAGCTGCATGCCGAGAACGGTTAGAACCGCGCTCTGTGCGGCGGCGGTGACATAGAGCTCTGGCTGCACAATGATGGAAGGTCGGCCTGCGACCACATCGCGGATCACTCCGCCCACACAGCCTGTGATGATCCCCATAAGCGCGGCGGGCACAGGCGGAATGCCGTAGGCTATCGCCTTCGCGCTGCCGAGCACAGCATAGGCCGCAAGCCCCACCGCATCGGCATAATCGAGCAGCTTGCCATCCCACATCCGCACCGGCGTGAACCAGACAATCAGCGCGGTCGCCAGGCAGATCACCGCGACCCACGGATCGGTCATCCAGAACACCGGCGCGTCGATCAACAGGTCGCGCAAAGTGCCTCCGCCAACGCCTGTGACCAGCGCGAAGAAGCCCATGGTCACAAAGGTTTGCCGCTCGCGCGCCGCGACCAAAGCTCCCGACAGCGCAAAGACCGCGATGCCCACCATGTCGAGCCAGTCAAGGATCGGGGTGAGGACCGCTTCGTTCATTGCGCGGCTTGTTCTTTGGACACTCGCACCCTCGCGCGGCGGCGGCGGAACATCAGCACGCAGCCCATCAGCGCTCCGATCAGCGAAAGCGCGGCGAACAGGATCAGGATCGGGTGGCTGGTGTCCGAGCGGGTCTTGAGGTCCATAATGTGCAGCCCCCACATGAAGTCGAACCCGCGCCACCAGCTTGTGCGCACCGCCTCGATCTGGCCGGTATCGCGCCCGATATAGATATGCGCGCCGTCCTCCAGCGCGACTTGCCACACCGGCATCGGGCGGCGGAAGTCGAAGGGCACTTCATCGGCCTCGAAGAAGGTGACAGCGCGCACCTTGTCTCCGCCCACGATCCGCTCGGCGGTGAGCGCGCGCGCATCCTCGGCGGTGAGGGCAGGGATCGGTTCCCCGCTCGCGACATCGACGCGGGTGGTCACGCCGTCCATATCGGTTAGCAGAGCCACTGCGCGCCCATCCTGCATCGCGACGCGCATCTCGCGCAGATTGGCCTCTGCCGTTGCGAGCGTGCTGTCTTCGAGCACTAATGGCGCTTCTTCCTCAACCGCGATGCGCAGGTGATTGCCGCGCACTTCCTCAATCGGCTTGGCGACCATGTAGAGGCCGGTCGCGGTCCACATCACCACCGGCACCCCGACCAGCCAGCCAAGCCAGATGTGCCACTTGGCGAAGTTCCGCATTGTTTTTGCCATGTCTCTATCCGTGCAGAATGCTGGAGATTTCGCCCGCCGCATGGATGCAGTCGAGGTCGCTCATCCAAGGACCCATGACCTGCATGCCGCAGGGAAGTTCGGCGCCTTCATACAGGCCGCTGCCGATGGGCAGGACCGTGGAGGGCAGATTTGGGAAAGTCGCAATGCCCGCCCATGCAAGGCCGGTTGCCGCCGGAATATCCTGTCCGTTGACGCAGATCGTGCCTTTGAACACCGCCTCGTCAAGATGCCTGATCGCCAGCACTGGAGCGGGCGGGGCGAGGACAAAGTCGTATTCCTCGAACAAGCGCGCCCATTCAAACTGCTTAACCGCTTGCTCATCAAGTAGATCGAACCAGTCGGTTGCGGTCGCGCGTTTGCCGTTCGGTGCGGGGCCGCCGCGAGCCTTCGCTGTGTTGAGCATGCGCAGATATTGCGCCTGCTGCGCCTCCAGATCGGGCACCAGGCTGCTTGCGCGGTCGATCTTTATTCCAGCAGCCTGGAGCGTATCAATCGCCGCCTCAGTCGGCTCGGCAACCGAGGCATCAACCGGAGCGCCGGGATATTCGGTGATCGCGAGGAACTTGCACTCCGCAATGGGTTTGCGGCGAGCTGTGAGTGGATATTGCGCCCCGATCTGCGTCAGGATCGCCAGATCCTCTGGATTGCGCGCATATGGCCCTGCAATCGAGAGCACGCCGTCATGCGCGGCGACAAAACCCTTGCGCCGCGCCATTTGCGGGTGGTCATGACCCTGTCTAGAGACAAGGCCCCAAGTGGTCTTGTGCCCCCACACGCCGCAGAAATGCGCAGGCACGCGCACAGAACCGCCAATGTCGGTCCCGAACTCGGCAGCGACCATGCCGCTGGCCACCGCTGCTGCGCTGCCCCCTGACGATCCGCCGGGCGAGCGCTCAGCGTTATGCGGGTTGGTGGTGCGGCCATAGACCGCGTTGAAGCTCTGCCAGTCGGCAAGGTCGATGGGTACGTTGGTCTTGCCGAGAATGACCGCACCCGCGGCCTTCATCCGCCGCACGAGGTCGGAATCGCGAGTGGCGACGTAGTCGGTCAGCTCCTCATATCCCCAGCAGGTCTTAAGACCGGCAATGTCAAAGCTTTCCTTGACCGTCATCGGCACGCCGAAGAGAGGTTGGTCGCCTGTGGGACCATCGCGGTCCATAGCCTTGGCAGTCTCAACCGCGCGCTCGAAATCAGGCACGGCCAGCGCGTTTACCTCGGCATCGAAATGCTCGATCCGCGTGATCGCAGCATCGACCGCTTCCGCAACACTGAGCTCGCCCGCGCGAATAGCAGCAGCGGTCTCAAGCGCGCCGGGTTTGTCGGTCAGTTGCGGATAGGCCATGTCTGTCGTCTCCCGTTGCCTTGCAGGACTAACAGGAGCGCGCGCCCAATCCACCCCATAATTGCGAGGCTTACATATGGATCGGCTTGCCGGTCACCGCCATTGCCGCTTCCTTGAAGGCTTCGGCGTGGGTGGGGTGGGCGTGGCAGGTGTAGGCGATGTCTTCCGACGTTGCGCCGAATTCCATGGCTTGTGCTGCCTGCGCGATCATGGTGCCGGCAATGCTGGCGATCATCCACACGCCCAGAACGCGGTCGGTTTCGGCGTCGGCGATCACCTTGACGAAGCCATCGGTGTCGCGGTTCGCCTTGGCGCGGGAATTGGCCATCATGGGGAACTTGCCGACATTGACCTTGGACTTGTCGCCGCCAGCCTTTTCGATCGCTTCTTCAAGCGTCAGGCCCACGCCTGCGATTTCGGGCATGGTGTAGACGACGCTGGGGATCACATCGTGGTTCACGATGCCGGTCTCGCCTGCGATGTTCTCTGCCACTGCGACGCCTTCATCTTCGGCTTTGTGCGCGAGCATTGGGCCGGGGACGACATCGCCGATCGCCCAGACACCTTCGACTCCGGTGCGGAAGTCGTGGTCGATCTCGATCTGACCACGATTGTTGACCTGCAAACCGGCCTTGTCGAGCGCGAGGCCGTCTGTGTTGGGACGGCGACCGATGGCGACCAGCACATGGCTTGCCTTGATCGTCTGCTCGTCACCGCCAGCCGATTTTTCGACGGTCAGCGAGACATTCTTACCCTTCACACTGGCGCCGGTGACCTTGTGGCCGAGCATCAGTTCCATGCCCTGCTTCTTGAACAGCTTGCCCGCTTCCTTGCGCACTTCGCCGTCCATTCCGGGGAGCAGCTGGTCGAGGAATTCGACCACGGTGACTTTCGCGCCAAGACGCCGCCACACGCTGCCAAGCTCCAGCCCGATGACGCCGCCGCCGATCACGACAAGGTGCTCAGGCACTTCGTCCAGTTCGAGCGCGCCGGTGGAATCGACGATCCGCCCCTTGGCATTGTCAACTTCGACGCCGGGCAGGGGAGTCACCGAGGAACCGGTCGCAATCACGATGTCCTTGGCCGTAACGGTCTCGTCGCCGACCTTGACCGTGTGCGCATCCTCGAACGAGCCGAGGCCCTTGAGCCAGGTGACCTTGTTCTTCTTGAACAGGAATTCGATGCCTTTGGTGAGATCGCCAACCGCGCTGACTTTCTCGCCCATCATTTTGCTGAGATCGAATGTCGCTTTGGCGTCGATGCCCCAGGTGGCGAAGTGGCCGCCTTCGGCTTCCTCGAACAGTTCCGAGGCGTGGAGGAGAGCCTTGGACGGGATGCAGCCGACATTGAGGCACGTGCCGCCCAGTGTCTCGCGGCTTTCCACGCAGGCGGTCTTCAGCCCCAGTTGCGCAGCGCGGATCGCAGCAACATAGCCGCCGGGGCCAGCGCCGATTACAAGGCAATCATAGTCGTAAGAATGGTCAGCCATTGGTCGAAGAATCCCGTTTTTCTGGCATGTGAGGGTTGTGTTGCGCCCCCTTTAGGGGCTGATCGGAAGGGTTTCCATCGCTGATTTGCCGCTCTGGCACATTACGCGCGCCGTCGTTTCTGGCCGGAGCCCAGTCAACAGTGCGGCCATAATGGCCGGTCACGATCCCGGTCTTCACGATACGCGCAGGGTTTCCGGCAACCAAGGTTCCATCGGGAACATGGCCGGTGACCACGCTGCCAGCTGCGATGATGCAATGATCGCCGATTTTTACCGCAGGCATGATGATCGCATTCGCGCCGATAAAACAGCAACTTCCGATATGCGTATTGTCATGATGCGCGCCGACATAGTCATGGGTGAAGATCCGCGCGCCCGGCGTCACAATCGTATAGTCGCCGATATGGACGCCCTTGGGGTTGGTGTAGTCGAGATGCGCCTTGCCCGAAATGCGCGCGCCCTTGCCGATAGTCATGCCCCACACACTGCGCAGATATTGGCGGCGCAGTGCGGCAAGGACGACATAAAGACGGGTGCGCAGGTTCGCGAGCATGGGGTCTTTTAGCCCTTCAACCGGCGCAAATGCCAGTAGATGCCGACAGTCACGAATTTTTCCAACGCCGGGATGATCGAGGGGATCAGCAGCGCCTTCAGGGCAAGCGCCTTGAGCGGCGAGCTGGCGAGATTGCGGCGCGCCGAGATCACTTCGACCGGCAGGCCCTTGAGCGCCTCGCGAAATTCGGACGGCACCGCGCCGTTAAAGCCGAGCTGCTGGATACTGTGCGGGTGGTTGCCTTTGTCGTCGCGCAGCCGCTCAAGAAAGGCGCGACTGCTGCGCGGCAGATGCGCCCATGGGATGCGCGAATTGATCAGGTGATGATGGCCAAAGGGGGAGTGCCACAGCGGCGAGAAACCGATGAACAGCTCACCCCCCGGCTTGCAAGCATTGACTACCGCGCGCAGCGTATCGGGAATGCTCATCACATGCTCGAACGTGTCGGAGGAGACGACAATATCCGCCTGTTCCAGCTGCATTTCACGGATGTCATCGACCACAAATTGCGCCCGCCCGTCCCACTGGCTGGCGACTTTGCGGGTTGCGAAGTCGACGTAATCCTCGTCCAGTTCGATCCCCAGCGCGCTAGCCGCCCCGGCCTCCATCAAGCGCTGGACCATGCCGCCACGTCCGCAGCCAAAGTCGATCATCCGCTTGCCAGCAACATCCGGCATCCCCCCAAACCGCGCCCAGAACTCGCCAAAGCGATGCTCATGCCAAAAGGCGTAGCGCTGTTCGTCGAAGTAGGCATCGCGCATGGGCTAACAGCGCATGCTTCCAAAACAGTCACTCGACGCATTCCCAGATCCGCCCCAGATCACGTAGGCTACAAAGAATCCTCCGATGATTATCACCAACGAGATTTTGGCTAATGGGCCATCCGGAATTCGGCCGTTCTCATTCGGCGCAACGCGCCTGAACCGCTGCATTTTCTGATCCAGCAAACCCACGACCCAAAGTGTTGCCGCAACCGTGCCAATCAGCAGGAAAAACTGGATCACACCTAACATCTCAAAGGTCGATCAGCATCCGCGTGGGATCTTCGATCGCTTCCTTGATGATCTTAAGTGCGGTCACCGCCTCGCGGCCGTCGATCAGGCGGTGGTCGTAGGAAAGCGCGATATACATCATCGGGCGGATGACGACTTCGCCGTTCACCGCGACCGGGCGATCCTCGATGCGGTGGAGGCCGAGGACGGCGCTTTGCGGCGGGTTGATGATCGGGGTCGACATCAGCGAGCCGAACACGCCGCCATTGGAGATCGTGAAGGTGCCGCCGGTCATGTCGGCCATGGTCAGCGAGCCTTCCTTGGCGCGCTTGCCGAAGTCGGCGATGTCTTTCTCGATTCGCGCAAAGCCCTTGTCCTGACAATCGCGGATCACGGGGACGACGAGGCCGTTGGGAGCCGAAACCGCGACCGAGATATCGACGTAATCGTGATAAACGATCTCGTCACCCTCGATATAGGCGTTGACGCTGGGCACGTCCTTCAGCGCGAGGCAGGCGGCCTTGGCGAAGAAGCCCATGAAGCCGAGGCGGATATCGTGCTTCTTGGCGAACAGGTCTTTGTATTTCGTGCGCGCTTCGATGACGGCGCTCATATCCACATCGTTGAACGTGGTGAGCAGCGCGGCCTCTTCCTGCGCGCCTTTCAGACGCTTGGCGATGGTCTGGCGCATACGGGTCATCTTGACGCGCTCTTCGCCGCGTCCGCCGGTGGAGGGGGTTGGGATCGTCGCAGCGGCGGGTGCGGGAGCAGGCGCGGGATCGCCCTTCTTCTTCGCCGCTTCGAGCACGTCTTCCTTGGTGATCCGGCCACCTTTGCCGGTGCCATTGATGGTCGAAGGATCAACCCCGTGTTCCAGCACAGCGCGGCGCACGGCAGGGGAGAGCGTCTGGCTCGCGCCGGTATCAGCGGGGGCTTCCTTCGCTGCGGCTGGTGCCGGTGTGTCCGCCTTGGCAGCGGGCTTAGGAGCCGCTTCGCCTGCTTCGATTACCGCGATCACCGCGCCGACTTCGACCGTGTCGCCCACAGCCGCGCGATGTTCGCTCATTACGCCCGCAACGGGCGAAGGCACGTCAACCGCGACCTTATCGGTTTCAAGACTGACAATCGGCTCGTCCGCCGCAACCGCGTCGCCGGGCTGCTTGAGCCATTCGCCGATCGAACCTTCGGTGACCGATTCTCCCAGTACCGGGACAGTGATTTCAGTGGCCATTTTCGTATTTCCTCAAACCGTCGTGGTTTCTTTGGGCTGAACTTGGATTACTTCTTGAGACGGAGAGCATCGGCGACCAAAGCCGCCTGTTGCTCGGCATGTCGTTTGGCGAGGCCGGTTGCGGGCGAAGCCGCAGCGGCGCGGCCCGCATAGGCAGGGCGCATACCGTCATGCCCGGCTGCCGTCAGCGCGTCCTCGATCTGGTTCTGCACGAAGAACCATGCGCCGTTATTCTTTGGCTCTTCCTGACACCAGATGACGTCCTGCAGATTTGACATGCGCTTAAGCCGCACAGCCAGCGGATCGCCTGGGAAGGGATAGAGCTGCTCGATCCGCACGATCGAAACGTCTTTCAGCCCCTCTTCCTCGCGGCGTTCGTAGAGGTCGTAATAGACCTTGCCCGAACACAGGACCAAACGCTTGACCTTCTTGTCGTCGATCTCGGTCATGTCGGATTTGATCCGCTTGAATTGCCAGTCGCCCTGGAATTCCTCGCGCGGGCTCTTGGCGAGCGGATGACGCAGCAGGCTCTTGGGCGTCATGATGACAAGCGGCTTGCGAAATGTGCGCAGCATCTGGCGGCGAAGAACGTGGAAATAGTTCGCCGGAGTGGTGATGTTGCAGACCTGGATATTGTCCTGCGCGCACAATTGCAGGAACCGTTCAAGCCGCGCGCTGGAATGCTCCGGCCCCTGACCTTCATAGCCGTGCGGGAGCAGCATCACGAGGCCGTTTGCGCGCAGCCACTTGGCTTCGCCAGCCGCGATATACTGGTCGATCATGATCTGCGCGCCATTGGCGAAGTCGCCGAATTGCGCCTCCCACAGGACCAGCGATTTGGGATCGGCCATCGCAAAACCGTATTCGAACCCGAGCACGCCATATTCCGAAAGCGTGCTGTCATAGACCTCGAACTTGCCGTGGGGCAGGGTGGTCAGCGGGATGTATTTATCCTCGGTGTTCTGATCGACCCAGACGGCGTGGCGCTGCGAGAAAGTGCCGCGGCCCGAATCCTGCCCCGACAGGCGCACCCCGTAACCTTCCATCACGAGGCTGCCAAAGGCGAGCGCTTCGGCGGTGGCCCAGTCAAAGCCTTCGCCGCTTTCGAACATCGCAGCTTTGGCTTTGAGCACCCGGCCCAGCGTCTTGTGGATGGTCACATCATCAGGAACTTCGGTCAGCACACGGCCGAGCGAGTCGAACATTTTCGGCTCGATCGCGGTTTCGATATTGCGCCGCGCGGTCTCATCATCGGCAGGCTTATTAAGGCCCGCCCAGCGACCGCCGAACCAGTCGGCTTCATTGGCCGAATAGCTCTTGGCCGCTGCGAATTCCTCTTCGAGATGCGCGGCAAATTCCGCCGCGACGCTTTCGCGGTGGCCTTCGTCGATCACGCCTTCCGCGATCAGGCGCTCTTCGTAAACGCGGCTGACCTTGGGGTGTTTGCCGATCACGCCATACATCAGCGGCTGGGTGAATTTGGGCTCGTCGCCTTCATTGTGGCCAAAGCGGCGATAGCACCACATGTCGATCACAACATCGCGCGCGAATTTCTGGCGGTACTCGATAGCGAGCTTGCAGGCGAAGGTCACCGCTTCGGGATCGTCGCCATTGACGTGGAGGATCGGCGCCATGACACCCTTCGCCACATCGCTGGGATAGGGCGAATTGCGCGCAAAGCGGGGCGAGGTGGTGAAGCCGATCTGGTTGTTGATGATGAAGTGGATGCAGCCGCCAGTGTCATAACCGTTGACGCCGGACAGGCTCAGGCTTTCCCACACCACGCCTTGGCCCGCAAAGGCTGCATCGCCGTGGATCAGGACGGGCAGAACCTGCTTCTTGTTTTCCAGATCGTCGCGGATTGCCTGCTGTGCGCGGCTTTTGCCAAGCACAACGGGATCAACCGTCTCAAGGTGCGAAGGGTTTGGCACAAGGCTCATGTGAACCGAGATGCCGTCAAATTCGCGGTCGGTGCTGGTGCCGAGGTGATATTTCACATCGCCCGATCCGCCGACATCTTCGGGATTGGCCGTGCCGCCCGAAAATTCGTGGAAGATCACTTTGTATGGCTTGGCCATAACGTTTGCGAGGACGTTGAGGCGCCCGCGGTGAGCCATGCCGTAGATGATCTCGCGCACGCCGCCTTGGCTGCCTTGCTTGATGACAGCTTCCAGAGCGGGGATCATGCTTTCGCCGCCATCGAGGCCGAAACGCTTGGTCCCGACATATTTCTTGCCGAGGAATTCCTCGTAGCCTTCACCGCGCAACACGGCGGCGAGGATCGCCTTTTTGCCTTCGGGTGAGAACTGGATCGTTTCGCCGGGGCTTTCGAACTTGTCCTGCAGGAAACGCCGCTCTTCGGTGTCGGCGATGTGCATGTATTCAAGGCCGACCTTGCCGCAATAGACCTCGCGCAGGCGGGCATAAAGCTCGCCCACAGTGGTCCATTCCAGACCGAGCACGCCGCCGACATAGACCTCTTCGGCTTCCTTGCCTTCGAGCCCGTGGAAGGCGAGGGTGAGGTCTTCGGGATCGCCGCGCTTGCTCGAAACCCCCAGCGGATCAAGGTCAGCACCCAGATGCCCGCGCACACGGTAAAGCCGCACCAGCGTCATCGCTGCGATGGAGAGGCTCGCCGCTTTCTCGATCGCCTTGGGATCGGCGGACTTGCCAGCAGCTTTCGCAGCTTTGCCTACAGCGTCCTTCGCCTCGAGCATCATCTGCGTCGGATCCATCGCGCCGGTCAGATCCGCTCCGGAATCGCTGACCTGGTCAAGCCACGCAGGATTGCCCCAGGACGGACCGGGTTGCGGACCTTCCTGATCGGTCATCTGCGGGAGGAGTTTGCCTTGTTCTTTACCCATGGGGGTCTCCGGGGAGGGAGGGAGTTGGTCCCCGCCAACGCGGCGGGGACGCACATTGGTTTACGCCAGCTCTTTCAGCATCGCGTCGAGCGTGGTGCCGAGTTCGCTGGGCGAGGGCGAGACGCGGATGCCGGCATCTTCCATCGCTGCAATCTTGTCGTCAGCGCCGCCTTTGCCGCCCGAGACAATCGCGCCGGCATGGCCCATGCGGCGACCCGGAGGCGCGGTGCGGCCTGCGATAAAGCCGACGGTCGGCTTCGATCGGCCCTTGGCAGCTTCTGCCTTCAAGAATTCAGCGGCTTCTTCTTCTGCCGAGCCGCCGATTTCGCCGATCATAATCATCGATTTGGTTTCAGGATCGTCGAGGAACAGGTCGAGCACGTCGATAAAGTTGGTGCCGTTGACCGGATCGCCGCCAATGCCGACAGCGGTGGTCTGGCCAAGGCCGACCATCGTAGTCTGGTGCACAGCCTCGTAAGTGAGCGTGCCCGAGCGGCTGACAACGCCGACGCTGCCCTTCTTGAAGATCGAGCCCGGCATAATGCCGATCTTGCACTCGTCCGGCGTCAGAACGCCGGGGCAGTTCGGGCCGATCAGGCGCGATTTCGAGCCGGTCAGCGCAGCCTTTGCGCGCACCATGTCGAGCACCGGAATGCCTTCGGTGATGCAGATGATCAGCTCGATCTCGGCATCAATCGCCTCGCAAATCGCGTCTGCGGCAAAGGGCGGGGGAACGTAGATGCAGCTCGCCGTCGCGCCGGTCGCCGCCTTGGCTTCGCGCACGGTGTTGAACTGCGGCACGCCAACATGCGTGGTGCCGCCTTTACCCGGCGTCACACCTGCGACCATCTGCGAGCCGTAAGCAATCGCCTGCTCGGTGTGGAACGTGCCGGTATTGCCGGTCATCCCTTGGGTGATGACCTTGGTGTCTTTGTTTACGAGAATGGACATTCGTATCTCCGTCTTGGGAATTCGTTTTAATCAGTTGGCTCCGAGCCACACGCCGCGCTCGTAGATATTGAGGCTGTATTCTCCGCTCTGCTGGAGAGCGTTGGTGCGCGCGCAAAGGGCGAAATGCTCGCGTGCGCCAGCGAGGAATTGGTCGGGGTCAAACTCGGTGCGGTTGGGATCGTTCTGGCTTGCGACTGCCAGTTCAAAACATGTGCGCGCAAGGTCGAGGTTTTCGTCCGCATCCACTTCTGGCCCCTCGAGCGCGGCATAGCTGCGCACCAGCCGCGTGCGGTTCTGCGCGCGCCAATCGATGCAAGCGTGCACCTCGCGCCCATCGGCGAGCGTGAACAGGCGCGTATCACGGCAATAGAGCCGCTGCTCCTGCGCCACATCGCTCGCAAACACCTCGGCCACCTCCTGCCGGTCCACCTCGCGCGAGGAAGCGGGCGCGGCAAGCGCACCTGCAACCACAAGCGAGGCGATCAAAATGCGCATCAGACTTGCGTGATGACCTTGGTGTCTTTGTTTACGAGGATGCTCACTTGTCTCTCCGGAAAATGTCCCACCACCGGCGCTTGGGTGGTTCGGGCTCTGGCATGTATTTGCTCAGATCACCTGTTTGAAAGTCAGCAGAAATTTGACGCCACTGGCCTTGCGAGGGTTCGCGTAGTTCATGACCGGGGAAGTAGATTTCACCATCGCCTTCATCGCCGCTGACGTCATAGAAGCCAACCTGATGCTCGACAGCCAGTCGACGCACGGTGTCGTATGCTGCTTCGGCCGCTTGCCAGCGAAAGTCGGCATAGATTGCTGAGGGGCCAATCGCATAGCCCGTTGCGCGATCTCCGACCTCCTCAACTTTGTCATCGTCGAAGTCATCGCCGTTGTAGTCGGGATACTCCCCAACGATCGCCTGATACCAGTTGCGAAGGTTGTCAGAACAAACGCTAGGATCGTTGAAAATGTCAGAGTCATCTTCGAACGGACTTTGCTGATACCATTCCAAGAACGCCGCTCGCTCGCGCGGCGCGCTCTCAGGATCGAAGACCATGAGGTCGTAACTCATAACGAATGCTTCCTAAGCAAGGCTGCTATCCAGTCCCTTGCACGCTTCGAGCAGTTCCTCGACCGCGTCGGTGCTGACCTTGAGGTTGGACTTCTCTTCGTCGGAAAGTTCGATCTCGACCACATCCTCGCAGCCGCCTGCGCCGATCACTGTCGGGACGCCGACATAGAGTCCGTCGAGGCCGTATTTGCCCTGCACATAGCTCGCGCAAGGCAGGATGCGCTTCTGGTCGCCGAGATAGGCTTCGGCCATGCTGATCGCGCTGGTTGCAGGCGCATAGTAAGCCGAGCCGTTGCCGAGCAGGCCGACGATCTCGCCGCCGCCCTTGCGGGTGCGGTCAACGATTTCGTCGAGACGCGAAGCCGGAACGCCCTTGATCTTGGCGTAGTCGTCAACCGGAATGCCGTTGATCGTGGTGTAGCTCTTCACCGGAACCATCGTGTCGCCGTGTCCGCCCAGCACGAATGCGTTGACGTCCTTGACCGAGCAGCCGAATTCCCATGCGAGGAAGGTTGCAAAGCGCGCGCTGTCGAGCACGCCGGCCATGCCGACCACCTTGTTATGGGGGAGGCCGGAAAATTCGCGCAGCGCCCAGACCATCGCGTCGAGCGGGTTGGTGATGCAGATCACGAAAGCGTCGGGGCAGTTGTTCTTGATGCCTTCGCCGACCGACTTCATCACTTTGAGGTTGATGCCGAGCAGGTCATCGCGGCTCATGCCGGGCTTGCGCGGAACGCCTGCGGTGACGATCACGACGTCGCTGCCAGCGATATCGGCGTAATCGTTCGATCCGGTGATCTTCGCGTCGAAGCCCTCGATCGGGCCGCATTGCGACAGGTCGAGCGCTTTGCCTTGCGGCATGCCCTCTGCAATGTCGAACAGGACGATGTCGCCCATTTCCTTCTTCGCGGCGAGGTGGGCGAGCGTGCCGCCGATCATGCCGGAGCCGATCAAGGCGATCTTGTTGCGTCCTGCGCTTTGGGCCATGAGGGGTAAGTCCTTCCCTAAAACAATGGGGACGGGGATTTGACGTAAAGGCGTTACCGGCATTCGTCCCATTGGCCGGGCACCTGCATATGACGGCGGCGTAGGCCCGCAAAAAGCCTATTGCAACCGTCAAAACCCTCAATCTTACAAGAATGTTTGCAAACAGTTCGCAGTTGCAATAAGAGCTATGGACTTCAAGCGGAATGCTCACGCAAGGCGAGGGCCGGACGCAGCAACATCGATGGTGGTGGGAAAGCGGCGTTAGAACGCCAAAGCGATCAGGTCGCCGCGATCAGGCAGACGCTGCGCGCAGATCCTGTTCGCGTTCCTGCGCCAGCAGCATTGCGGCGAGGTAATCGGGCACAGCGCGGCTGAAGTAATAGCCCTGACCGAGGTTGCAGCCTGCATCGCGCACGGCTTGGACCTGTTCGATTTCTTCCAGACCCTCTGCCACGATGTCCATGCCCAGCGTGTTGCCCATCTCGGCCACAGCGCGGATGATCGCATCGCTCTTCTTGCCGACCTGCGCGCCCGAAACGAAGGAGCGGTCGACCTTGATCTTGGAGAAGGGGAACTTGTTGATATAGCCGAGCGAGGAATAGCCCGTGCCGAAATCGTCGAGCGCGAAACGCACACCCATCTCCGACAGTTCCTCGATAAAGGCTGCGGTGGAGTGGTTGTCCTCGATAAACAGGCTCTCGGTCACTTCAAGTTCGAGCCTGCGCGGATCGAGGCCTGCTTCGCGCAAAGCGTTCTTGATGCCAAGCGCCGCACCCGGTGCGCGGATTTGCAGCGGCGAGAGATTGACCGCGACGGTGACGTCTTCGGGCCAGGTCGCGGCAATGCGCGCGGCCTGTGCGGTGATCCAGTTGCCGAGCGTGACGATAACGCCGGTTTCCTCGGCAACCGGAATGAATTCGTCGGGACGCAGCTCGCCCTTTTCCGGGTGGAACCAGCGCACCAGAGCTTCGAACGTCTTGATCCGGCCCGTCTCGAGGTCGACAATCGGCTGGAAGAAGATCGACAGCTCATCGCGCTGGATTGCGGCGCGCAGCTCGTCCTCGATCTCGCGGCGGCGAACAAGGTCGCGGGTCATCGAGCTGTCAAAGAAGCAAGTCTGCGAACGGCCACCGACCTTGGCGTGATAGAGCGCAAGGTCGGCGCTTTGC
Organism: uncultured Erythrobacter sp.; assembly: GCF_947492365.1. Classification (NCBI taxonomy): domain Bacteria; kingdom Pseudomonadati; phylum Pseudomonadota; class Alphaproteobacteria; order Sphingomonadales; family Erythrobacteraceae; genus Erythrobacter; species uncultured Erythrobacter sp. The sequence goes on along the minus strand of NZ_CANLMB010000001.1, from coordinate 1,242,951 downwards.
ATCAAAGTATCGGCATCGGTGCCGTTGTCGGGCAGCAATGCCACGCCGAGCGAAGCGCGCACTTCCAGCCGCTCGCCATCGATGCGGAATGGCCGCATGATTTCGGCATGGATCTCACTGGCGAGCCGTGCGGCATCCTTGCTGTCGCTGATCGGGCAGAAGACGATAAATTCATCGCCGCCGAAGCGTGCAACAGTCCCAGCCTCGGGCGCTACCTCGCGCAGCCGCTTTGCAACCTCGCTCAGCACCCGGTCGCCGACCGGATGGCCGAGCAGGTCGTTCACTTCCTTGAACCGGTCAAGGTCGACCCAGATCAGCGCCAGACGGCTGTCTTCATCGACCCCCATCATGGTTTCGACCATGGCGTGGTTGAGGCCTGCGCGATTGGCGAGGCCGGTTACAACGTCAGTGCGCGCAAGCACCTGCATCTTGTCCGCCAGCCTCGCGCTGGTTTCCGCCGAGGCGATGGAGTCGCGCAAGACGGTGAAAATATTGCCCGCAATCGAGATCATCGCCGGGATCAGAAGAATGATCGTAATGCCCAGCACGATAAAGCCCGCGCCGCCCGCCCAGAACGCCGCGAGTGCAATCGGAAGACAGGTCAGCGCCAACTGGCCGATGGCGATCGTCGGTCGCCCGGCATTTCGCGCAGACACACCGATCCCGTAACCCAGCGCATTGGCTACCATCAGCACTTCGACTTGCGTCTGGGTGCCGATCAGAATGGTGAAGGCTGCGGTGCAGCCCAGCGCCAGCGCATAGCTGAACGCGCCGACTTCATAGACCAGTTCGAGCACCGCGGTGGAGGTGTTCTCGCTGTCAGGCGACAGGCCCAACGCGGCGACAACGCGCGCGACACCGATAATCGTCAGGATGACCGCGGCGACATAGAGTTCGGGAAGTTCGGCAATCCATGCCGATACCGAAGCCGCCGCAACCGTGCAGAGCGCGCCGATAGCGAGGCTGGAGGGCTGTGCGTAAAGCGTCGTGACCAGAATACGCCGGACCCGCTCGGACAGCTGGTCCGCGCGTTCACGCTTCGCCGCGCCCGGCGGCGAGCCGGGCTCCGGGCCAGCACCGGAATTCGGCGAAGCGCTCTGCGTAGAGCCTCCGCGAATCCGCGTGCGAAGCGGTTTGAGTAGGTTGATCACTCCCATGGTCAGCCTGCACTAGCTGAAAGTGGTCAATCTGAGGTTAACGGCATACTTACCGCTAATGCTCGGGAGAATTGCGTAGGTTACGGACGGGCGCGCGGGCTTCGCTAACGTGTGGCCCATGGAGCTTTACCTAGGGGTTGAAGCCTAGGCCGAGCGCCCGCGTTAACCATGTGATTCGCAGCCTAAAGGCGGTCTAATCGGGCCGCTCAATCAGGCCCTTCAATCAGGCCCCGCGATCAGGCCCTTAAATCAGGCGGGCGAAGTGCCGTTGGCATTATCGGGTAAAAGCTGGGCTGCCTGAGCCGCCATACGCCGGTCGAGTGTGCGGGTGATGCCCAGCCACCAATTATAGGCCTGCCGGTCGCCGGTGAAGAATGCATTTTCCGCCTGCGCCCGTGCCTCGCGTGCCGCGCCAAGGCCGTGCTCGGCAAAGTGGCGCAGGGCCGCGCGCAGCATCTGGTCATTGGCTACGCTGTCGCGGGTGAACTCTGCATTGTCATTGGCCGCTTTTTCAGCCGCGCGCGATGCCAGCGCTTTGGCAATCGGCGCGCAGACGGGGTTGCCGGTGAAGAAGCCGCCCCGGTAGGCGGGAACACCATTGGAGTGTGCCCGAGTATCAGCGGCGCCATCAGTGGGTGCAGAATGCTGCGGCATAAAGATGTGCATTTCCGTTCTTGCTGCGCAGCTTTGCGGGAGGTTTGGGCCGGGCGGGTTTGCCGGCTTTCCCGTCAAGGTTTGCGCATGTTCAGCGATTGGGATGCGCTGTTAGAACGGTGCTCGCTAAGGCTTGGTGTGAAGCTAAGGTTTAGAGCGCGTTAACCTGTGCGATTTTGCGCGAAGAACTCAGGGCTGAGGAGCGGGTGGCGGCGGTGCGGGTGCGGCTTGCGCGCGCTCTTCAGCCATGGCGCGCTCTTCGGCTTCCATTGCTGCGCGCGCTTCATCGCTGCGCCATTGTCCGGCGCGGGCATAGTCTTCGCGCACTTGTCCTGCTCCGGTCAGAGCCGGGTCGGCGAGAACGGGCGCGGGGACCGGATTTGCCGAGGGTGCAGCGCTCCGATTGGCATTGCCGCCGCGCTGGCCAAACGGTGCCGCGCGGGCTGGTGCGGATTGCGCATCGGGCAGAGCCGGCATGGTGAAATCCGACACGCTATCAATCGGGGCAGCGGTGCTGCGTCCGCTCACACCGGGCTCGAAACCGGCATAGGAACGGCCAAAGGCGCTGGCATCACCCGCCGCGCCGCGCGTGCGGTAGAAACGGTGCGCGCCGATGGTCCCGACATGGTCGAGGCTCGAAGCCCAATACGGGTTTACCCAGAGCGTGTGGTAGTGGGTCGCATGGCCGATCGGCTGGTAGACGCTGCCTGCCAAAGCCTCGCTCGCAATCCGCTGAGCGCGCGCCCATGTCGCGCCGCCCGCGCGCCGCGCAAGGCTGCCATCGCAGGTGAAGCTGAACTGGCAGCCGGTCGAGCGGTTCGAGCCTTGATAGACCACCCCGCACACGCTGCCCGGCCAGCTCGAATGCGACACGCGGTTGAGCACGACTTGCGCAACCGCGCGCTGGCCCGCTTCGCTTTCGCTCGCCGCCTCGTACCAGATCGCCTGCGCCAGACAGTCCTGCGCGCGGGTGTGATTGATACCGGTCCCGCTGAAGAAGGGACGCGCGGCAGGGCCTGCGTCGATCAGTTGACCCAGCTCGCGTCCGGACTCCGCACCAGTATCCGTGGCGTCAAAGGTCGGCAGTGCGACCAGCGCCTCGTCAGATGGCGGATCGGCGAGGAAGAAGAAGGCGGAACCGGGAAAGCTCATCCCCGGCCGTTCAAACGGCATGGCCGGATTCTCGGCAAGCTGCTGCGCCAGTCTGGCGCTGACCAGTTCAGCCTCGGTCGGAGCGCTGCCGGGTAGCGCGCCGAAATCGCCGGGAGCCGCCATCGCAGGCACAGCGATGGCCGCGAGCAGCACCGCGATCCGTTTGCGCATCGTGCGCTTGCCGATTGGCGCGGGTTTGGCCTCGTCCCAGCGGCCATTGCCCCAACGCGCTTCCTGCGCAGGCGCATTGGCGTCGGGCAGGTGGATCACCTGCGGCGGCTCACGCCTGCCAATTGCCGTGCCATTTGCCATTGCGGCGAAGAGAGATTTGATCGGGTTCATAATCGCGCTCCAGCGCGTAGCTTCAGGAAGGCGGTCGGGCGAGGGCGTCGATGCCCCGTGTCCCGAAAACAAACAGGCTGCGCAAATTCGTTAACAGCGCCTCCTTCGCACCGCAGCGCTTGCCCGATTGTGCGCGCAAAGCTACGCGCTTTGGCGGATATGGGCAGAGCTTCGAACAGTGCGGTTGTGATGGGCCTGGCGGCAATGCTTGCTTCATGCGGCACGCCTGATGCCGAGGCACCTGCGGGCGATGCGCCGACCTTTGTCAGCCTCAACCCCTGCCTCGACGCGATCATCGCCGAAGTTGCCGCGCCCGAACTGGTGCTAGCACTGTCGCATTACAGCCGCGATCCGGCGGCCTCTTCGATGGATGTGGAGCTAGCCGCGCGCTTTGGCGTGACCGGCGGCACGGCCGAAGAAGTGATCGCGCTCCAGCCCGACATAGTGCTCGCGGGGAGCTTCATCGCGCCCGCCACCCGCGCCGCTCTTGAAGCGGCAGGACTGCGGGTTGAGACTTTCGGCAGTCCCAACAATGCCGCCGAGAGCATCGAACAGATCGAGCGTCTTGCTGCACTTACCGGCGAGCCGCAGCGCGCCACGCATCTTATCGCGATGATCGCGCAAGACCCGCCGCAGTCCGAGCACGCGTTTGCGGCGCTCCTGTGGCAGCCGGGCGAGATCGTCGCAGGCGCAAACTCGCTGGTCCATGAACATATGCAGTGGGCCGGATTGTCGAGCCAGTCGGAGGCGCTGGGGCTGGGGCAAGCGGACCGCGTGTCTATCGAGCGGATCCTCAGCAATCCACCCGAAATCCTGCTGATCGCAGGCGACGGGCCGGGACAGCGTCATCCCGCTTTGCAGGAGCTGGAGGGGACCTATGTAGCGAGCTTCGAGCCTTCGCTGTTCTATTGCGCGGGGCCGTCAATTCCGGCGGCGCGCGCGCGGTTGACCTCGATAGTTGAGGAAGCCGCGCGGGAGCTTGGGCAATGATCCGCGCCAGCCTGTTCTTCGCTGCCATTCTGGCGGTTCTCTTGCCGCTGTCGCTGCTCGCCGGGCGCGTGTGGATCGATCCTGCGACCACACCCAACGCCGCGCTGATCCTGATGGAGCTGCGCCTGCCGCGCGCCGTGCTGGCGATTGTCATCGGCGCAGGGCTGGGGGCAGCGGGTGCGGCGATGCAGGGCTATCTGCGCAACCCGCTTGCCGACCCCGGCCTGTTCGGCATCGCGCCGATGGCGGCGCTTGGAGCAGTGGCGAGTTTCTGGGTTGGCGCAGCTGCGTGGGGAGTATGGGGCGTCCCCGTCTTCGCGCTTGCCGGAGCGGCTTTGGGCATGACGCTCCTCGCCTTGATCGCCGGTCGCACGCCGTCAGGCGCGGGCGGAGGGATCGCGCTGTTCACGCTCGCCGGTCTGATGATCGCCAGCCTTGCCGGCGCGCTCACCGCCCTTGCGATCACCATGGCCCCCAGCGCCTTTGCGATGAGCCAGATTGTGATGTGGCTCAATGGCGCGCTGACCGACCGCAGCTGGACCGAAGTGTGGATCGCCGCGCCGCTGACGATAGCAGGCATCGCGGTGCTGGCCTTGGCCGCACGCAGCCTCGACGCGTTGACGCTCGGAGAGGACGCCGCGCGCTCGCTTGGCATCAATCCGTCGCGGCTCTTGTGGCTGCTGGTGGTCGGCGTTGGGCTGACCGTGGGATCGGGCGTCGCGGTGGCGGGGATCATCGGCTTTGTCGGGCTGATCGTCCCGCATCTGGTGCGCCCGCTGACCAACCGCCTGCCAAGCTCGCTGCTGCTGCCCAGCGCGCTTGCGGGAGCCTGCCTCGTACTCGCCGCAGACAGTGCGGTGCGCGTGCTGCCCTTTGTCACCGAACTGCGCCTCGGCATTGCGCTGTCGCTGATCGGCGCGCCGTTCTTCCTGCATTTGCTGCTCAGGATGCGGGGAGGACGGTTATGAGCCTTGCTTGCACCGACCTTTCGATCACACGCGGCAGCAGGCTCGCGCTGGAGAGCGTTTCGACTTCGCTCGAAGCGGGCCAGATCACCGCGATTGTCGGCCCCAATGGCGCGGGCAAAAGCACGCTGCTGATGGGCCTTGCGGGATTGCTCGCACCGGCTGCGGGCAGTGTTTCGCTGGGGGGTGAGAGCCTTGCTGCGATCGCTCCGCGTGAGCGCGCAATGCAAATCGGCTACCTCCCGCAAGCGGCAGAGGTGGCATGGGATGTCGCAGTGGAAAATCTCGTCGCGCTGGGCCGGATGCCGCATCGTGATCGGGGAACCGAGCCGGTCGAAGCGGCCATCGACATCATGGATCTGGGCAATTTGCGCAAGCGCCCCGCCAGCCGCTTGTCCGGCGGCGAGAAGTCGCGCGCTCTGCTCGCCAGAGTGCTGGCCGGAGAGCCCGACTGGATACTCGCCGACGAGCCGCTTGCCGCGCTCGATCTGGGCCATCAGATCACTTTGATCGACCACCTCAAATCCTGCGCCGCGGCGGGGACCGGCGTGGTCATCGTGCTCCACGATCTTGCCATGGCGATGAACCATGCAGACCGAGTTCTGGTGCTGAGAGAAGGGCGGCTGGTCGCCGATGCACCGCCAGCCACTGCGCTGTCACATGAGGTGATAGCGAATGGCTGGGGCGTCGATGCAGTCTGGCTTGGGGAACCGGGTCGGCAGGCGCTTGTCGCAAACGGTCGCGATTGACAGGTGCATTGCCCACCGTGCCCCCGCACAACCCGCTCCCACCGACCCGACGCGACGGGTTAGGGTGCGCCGCGCATCTCCTCGAGACATCGGGTCGAGTCCCAAGGTGCGACCCGAAGGGAACAAAGCCGAAGACTTGCAAAGAGAAGCTTCGTCTCGCCGATTTTGCGTAGTTCTACGACTTCATATTTTCTGTAGGGCGGTTGATTGAGGTATTAATGTCAAAAATCAATAGGTTAGAGTGGTTGACGCGCGCTAGGTTAGCCGCGTTTTGCTGACAAGGGCGATGGTTTTAATGGCGAAATGGGCGCGGAATGAGGGTGAATTGGCCTCCGAGCCAATGCGGATAGCGCGATCCGAGAGGGCTTGCGCTGGTCGAACGGGGCGGGGATAGTCTGGGTTATGGCAGTTGAGATTACATCCGCAAATGACCTTGAGGAGTGGCTTCAAGACAAGCCCACTGAATGGGCACAGGTTTTAGCGGCGCGATGTGCCTTACGGGTATTACCAATCGCTACTGACCCACTTCAATGGGTGGACGAACTACCCGATCAAGGATTGACGAAAAATATCTTTAGGGCAATCGCTCTATCAGCAGGTGCCTTCAATGTTGCCCCCCATTTCTCGGTTGCGGACGCAGCCTACTCTGCTGATTATTATGTCTCCGCATCTACCGCCTACCCTCTTTACCCGGCTTACCCGGGGCATGCCGCCGATGCTGCTTTTGCCTCAGTTGCTTCTGCTGCGTCTGCCATTAAACAGCATTCTGATGTTGCCTTTGACGCCACTGATGCAGCTCACAACGCAGCCGAATCTGCCTTCACCTCAGCTTATACTGCCAACGCTGCCGCCGCCTCCGTTTCCGCCTACGCTACCGCTTCTAGCTACTCTTGGTCGGTGGTATCCAAGGAGTGTGAACTCTTAGAAAAGGGCAAGCCTGCGCAGAGCCTTCTGGGTGAGCCACTTTGGCCTCAGCGGCCCGATTGGTTCAATAGACGTTGGCCAAAAGCTGCCGCTTGGCTCTCTCGAACAGAGCACGGTTTCGAGATTTGGCGTGAATGGTACTACGGGCGCCTTGAAGGCCTACCTCACGCCTTCAAGGGTTTCACCGATAAGGCGGACGTCGCTTTCTACCAATGGCTGATCGAACGCGACAACGAGTGGTGGGGCCGCGAAGACATAGCCGCGATCAACGCCGAAATCGCCGCCAAGGTCGATGAGCTGCGCGAACTCCCCGAGCAGACTGATCCCAAGGTCGATTTCTTCATCAGCTATGCCAGCGAAGACGAAGCGGCGGCGCGCGAAGTGGCCGACGTGCTCGACGATCTCGGCAAGTCCTACATCGTCCAGTATCGCGATTTTCCGCAGCAGAACTGGGTCAATGCGATGGATGATGCAATGGCGCGCTCGGACCGGTTGATCCCGCTCTATTCGCGCCACTACATTTCCTCCGATCATTGCAAGACCGAGTGGAACCACTTCTACAAGATGGACCCATCTGCGGCGCAGAGGCGGATCGTCGCTTTCCGGCTGGATGGCGCCGATCTGATGCCGATCATGGATCAGGTGGTTTACAAAGACATGGTGGCGATCCCGCGCGCTGAACGCGCCAGGGTGATCCGCGACTGGATCGGATGGGAACCGCCCGCGCTGACGCAAGAGAATGTCGCCAAGACCGTCACCACCCATCTCGACCCCGGCGTGGTGGAAGGCGGCGATGGCAAGCTCGACATCACTCCCGACCCGGTCATCAACGACCCCGAAGTGCCAGCCGAACTGGCGCGGGCGATGGATGAGGTGCGCATGATGCTCGATCTGGTGCGCCGCTCGCAGCGCAACCTGTCGAGCATGATGCAGGGCACGCTCATTCTCTATGACGACCATTTTACCGAGCGCGGCAAGGATTCAAGCTGGGGCGGGCTGGACCGCTATATGGCGATCATCATCGACGGCTTGCCCGCCATGTCGAGCGCCGAATTGGGCGACGAGAAAGCCGCGCTCGGGCAGCTGATTGCCGCGCACAAGGCGTGCATGGCGGCGCTCCGGAATGTCGATGAGCAGATGCGCGAGCTGGCCAATGTGCCGCTCCCCCATGCCGACCAGACGGCGATTGCCGACCTTGTCGAGAAGCTCAAGAACATGGCGGCGCTGGCCAAAGATCTGGAAGTGACGAGCGGGCAGTACGATGCTGCGGCTCAGGAGCTGGTTGATCTTGGGCGCGATTTCGCATTTGAAGCGGGCGCGCCGGATGCTGATGAAAAACCGTCCACCGCCCGGCATCGCTTTCTGCGTTATGTCGGCGGGTTCGGCATTGCGACGCTCACAGTGCTCGGGTCGATCGCCTCGATCAGGATGGCACCCGAAGCGCAGCCTTTGCTGTTGGCGGGCCGGGAGCTGGTTGAAGCGTTCTTCCGCATGGTCGGCGTCTAGGCGCGCAGGTAAATCCACCTTTACCCATTGCAATTGCCCCACCGCGCCAACCATATCGTGGACATACAGCGCCGCGCCCATCTGCGCCCCTTGACCAACCCGAACATTTCCGGAACAAACCCGCTCCTATGTTGACCAAAATCTCAGTTCGTGGTGCGCGTGAGCACAATCTCAAGGGCATCGACATTGATCTGCCGCGCGATGCTTTGATTGTCGTTACGGGGCTGTCGGGGAGCGGCAAGTCGAGCCTTGCCTTCGACACCATTTATGCCGAGGGGCAGCGGCGTTATGTCGAGAGCCTGAGCGCCTATGCGCGCCAGTTCCTCGAGATGATGCAGAAGCCCGATGTCGAGCATATTGACGGGCTCTCGCCTGCTATCTCGATCGAGCAGAAGACCACCAGCCGCAATCCGCGCTCGACCGTGGCGACCGTCACCGAGATTTACGACTATATGCGCCTGCTCTGGGCGAGGGTGGGCGTGCCGTACTCGCCTGCCACCGGAGAGCCGATCACCGCGCAGAGCGTCAGCCAGATGGTCGACCGCGTGATGGAACTGCCCGAGGGGACGCGCGCCTATCTGCTCGCTCCCGTAGTGCGCGGCCGGAAGGGTGAATACCGCAAGGAGCTGGCTGAGTGGCAGAAGGCCGGCTTCACCCGCGTGCGGATCGACGGCGAGCTTTACGGCATCGAAGACGCGCCCGCACTCGACAAGAAGTACAAGCACGACATCGAAGTGGTGGTGGACCGGCTCGCGGTGAAGACAGGGTTGGAGACGCGGCTTGCGGACTCGTTCGAGACGGCGCTGAAGCTCGCAGACGGCCTCGCCTATGTCGATCTCGCCGATGGCGTGGTCCCCGGGCGTGAAGACGAGGCTGAGGGCGGCGGCGCGATGAAAGGCGCAGGCCTGCCCGCCAACCGCATCGTCTTCTCCGAGAAGTTCGCCTGCCCCGTCAGCGGCTTCACCATCGAGGAAATCGAACCGCGGCTCTTCTCCTTCAACTCACCCCAAGGCGCGTGTCCGACCTGCGACGGGATTGGCGAAAAGCAGCTCTTTGACGAGCAGCTGGTGGTGCCCAATGAAGCGCTCACTCTCAAACAGGGTGCCATCGCGCCATGGGCCAAGTCCAACCCTCCTTCGCCCTATTACATGCAGGTTCTGACCAGCCTCGCGCGGGCCTATGATTTCGACATCACCACGCCGTGGAAGGATCTGGAGCCGGATCAGCGCATGATCATCCTGCACGGCACAGGCGGGATGCCGGTGCAGCTGACCTTCAAGGACGGGCGCAAGGAATACACGGTCAATAAGCCGTTCGAGGGCGTGATCGGGAACCTCAACCGCCGCATGATGCAGACCGAAAGCGCGTGGATGCAGGAGGAGCTGGGCAAGTTCCAGACCGCGCAGCCGTGCGAGACCTGCGGGGGCAAGCGCCTCAATGAAAAGTCGCTCGCGGTGAAGGTCGCGGGGACCGACATTGCCGTGCCGGTGACGATGAGCGTGTCGGATGCGAAGGAGTGGTTCCTGGCGCTCGACGACAAGCTGACCGACCAGCAATCGCAGATCGCCCGCGCGATCCTGAAAGAGATCAATGAGCGGCTGGGCTTCCTCGACAATGTCGGGCTGGACTACCTCAATCTGGATCGGACTTCGGGCACGTTGAGCGGAGGCGAGAGCCAGCGCATCCGGCTCGCCTCGCAGATCGGGAGCGGCCTTTCGGGCGTGCTCTATGTGCTCGACGAGCCCAGCATCGGCCTGCACCAGCGCGATAATGACCGGCTGCTGGAGACGCTCAAGCGGCTGCGAGATCTCGGCAATACGGTGATCGTGGTCGAGCATGACGAGGACGCGATCCGGCAGGCCGACCATATCGTCGATCTCGGCCCCGGCGCAGGTGTGCGCGGGGGCGAAGTGGTCGCGCAGGGCACGCTAAAGCAGATCATGAAGGCGAAGAGGTCGCTCACCGCCGACTACCTAACCGGGCGGCGCGAGATCGCTGTCCCGGCAGAGCGGCGCAAGGGCAACGGGCACCAGCTCACCGTCCACGGAGCGCAGGCGAACAATCTGCGCGATGTGACCGCGAGCATCCCCTTGGGCACCTTCACCTGCATCACCGGCGTCAGCGGGTCGGGCAAGTCGAGCTTCACCATCGACACGCTCTACGCCGCCGCCGCACGCACGCTCAACGGAGCGCGGGTGATCGCGGGCAAGCACGACAAGGTCACCGGCCTCGAATTCTGCGACAAGGTGATCGAGATCGACCAGTCGCCCATCGGCCGCACGCCGCGCTCCAACCCCGCGACCTATACCGGCGCCTTCACCAATATCCGCGACTGGTTCGCGGGCCTCCCCGAAAGCCAGGCGCGCGGATACAAGCCGGGCCGCTTCTCCTTCAACGTCAAAGGCGGGCGCTGCGAGCAATGCACCGGCGACGGCCTGATCAAGATCGAGATGCACTTCCTCCCCGACGTCTATGTCACCTGCGAGGAATGCGGCGGCAAACGCTACAACCGTGAGACGCTGGAGGTGAAGTTCAAGGGGCTGTCGATCGCTGACGTGCTCGACATGACGATCGAGGATGCGGAGGGCTTCTTCAAAGCGGTCCCCCCGATCCGCGACAAGATGCGAATGCTGAACGAAGTGGGGCTGGGCTACGTCAAGGTCGGCCAGCAGGCGACGACCCTGTCAGGCGGCGAAGCGCAGCGGGTAAAGCTGGCGAAGGAGCTGTCCAAACGCTCGACCGGCCAGACGCTCTACATCCTCGACGAGCCGACAACCGGCCTGCATTTCGAGGATGTGCGCAAGCTCTTGGAGGTGCTCCACCGCCTGGTCGAGCAAGGCAATTCGGTGGTGGTGATCGAGCACAATCTCGACGTGATCAAAACCGCCGACTGGATCCTGGACCTCGGGCCCGAAGGCGGCGTGCGCGGGGGCGAGGTCGTCGCGGCAGGCACGCCGGAGGATGTTGCGCAGGAACCGCGCTCATTCACGGGGCACTATCTGGAGCCTATGCTCAAGCGCCGGCAGGACGCTGCAGAATGAGGCGAGCGCAACGCTAAGCGCGGCTCTGCGCGGGAGGCAGGGAACAACGGCCACCGCGCAGAGCGCTATCCTTCTAGGCTGGCAGGATCACCGTCGAGGCGTAGGATTTCAGCAGATCGGTCACATTGCACATATGCCGGCCCACGCGCGACTTTGTGATATAGCCCGCAACGCCGAAATCATAGGCGCGGCTCAGATCTTCCTCAGCCTCTGAGGTGGAGAAGATAAACACGACATTCCGGCGCAATTCCGGGTCCTCGCGCATCTCTTCGAGAAATTCGAACCCGTTCATTCGCGGCATGTTGAGATCGAGAAAGATCATCAGCGGCTTGGTGCATGGTTGAGGGCCTCTTCCGCGCAGAACTTCGAGGCCCGCCATGCCGTCTTCGGCGGCTAGAACCTGCAAATCGGGCAAGTCCTTGCGCAGCGCGCGCGCAACCATTTCGGCTGAGATATCATCATCGTCGATGATCAGGATCTTGGGGCTGGGTTCATGCATCGAGATTTGTCCTTGTGAAACGAGGCCATGAAACACGGAAACAGGCGCCTCTTTCGGCGCTGTGGGGTACGAGTTCGAGGTGCCCGCCGTGCCCGGTCGCCAGGCGCTGTGCGACCGCCAGACCGAGGCCCTCTCCCTTGCGCTCGGAAGATTTGAGTGTCTGGAACAACCTGAAGACGCGCTCTCTGGCATTGTCGGGAATGCCCGGCCCGTCATCGCTCACCTCGATCAGGCAGGTATTGCCCGAATAGCTGGCATTGACGCTGATCGTCCCGACCTCCTTGTCATGATGTTTGACCGCGTTTGAAATGAGGTTGCGAATGACCGTGGTGAGTGGGGTGCGCGCGCCTACAAAGCTTTCGTCAGGCACCTCGAAATTAACGGAAAAACCCACCGGAAGGTCTTCAAGACTGACGATTTCGGAAATCAGATCCTTGAGGTTGATCTCCTCGACCTCCACCGCGCGGCGGCCTGCGCGCGCATAGGTCAGCAGGTCGTCGATCATCCGCTCGACCGCGTGCACCCGCTTGTCCATCCGGTCGAGGTTCTTTTGCATCGCATCGTGCTGCCCCTCGGCCATATCCTCGCGCACAAATTCGATCAGGTTCGATATGCCGCGGATCGGCGAGCGCAGATCGTGGCTGGCGACATAGGTGAATTCTTCGAGCTGCGAATTGGCCTCGCGCAGGCGCAGTTCAAAGCGCTGGCGTTCAGTGATGTCGATAATCGCCGCGCAGGTCATCTGGCCGTGGCTTGTCTCGACCCGGCTCAGCCCGATCTCCAGCGGAAACTCGACCCCGTCGCGGCGCAATCCGGTGAGATCGCGTCCGCGGCCCATCGCGCGGGCCGAAGGATCACTCGCATAGCCTTCGCGCTTTTGCACATGGTCGGTGCGGTAACGGGCGGGCAGAAGCTTTTCGATTTTCTCGCCGATGAGTTCTTCGCGTGGATAGCCGAACAACGATGAAAGGTGGTCGTTCGCCGCCGCAATCACCCCCTGATCATCGACCATCAGCATGCCATAGGGCGCATTTTCAAACACTGAGTGGAATGCATCCTCGCCAGCGGCGGATTGCATGATCCCGGCCGGTTTTCCTGCTGCCGGAGTGATAGGTGACTGCTTCATATCCGCCCTGCTTCCCGCCATTGGAGAAGAACAGGCCCTGCGCCTGTCCGCAGCCAAACATTTGACCGGCGACAACCAATTTGTCTGAAAGACGACCCTAGGGATTACTACTTTCACCCGTGGTTTCTGGCGCAAAGCCGCGTGACCACCAGCCCCCCTAGGCAGCCTCTTCCTCACCGCAACCCAGCAACTCCACAAACTTCTCCGCGTTGATCGCGACGTCGTCGGGGCCGATCTGGTCGAAGGGGTCTTCGAGGTGGTTCTGGATGTTGTCGAGGCCCGTCAGGATCACCGCGAAGAGCACCGGCATCACATAGGTCAGCACGGGCGCTTCATATTCGATTGCGCAAAAGGCAAAGAACGGCCCGTAGATCAGCGGGAGCAGGATGATGAACACGTCGCTGAACGCGCGCAGAGTGCGCGGGGTTCGGTATTGGTAGATGTGTTTGACGCTCTCGAACGCCACGATCATCTTCGACACATACTGGTTGCAGCGCGAGCATTCCCCGCTCGCCAGACCTTCTGCGCGCATCCGTTTCACAAAGCCGGAAATCTCCGAGAAGGCGGCGTAAACCGCGCGCTCGGTCTGCGGCATTTCGCTGCGGTCGCCCTTGAACATCGCGCGGCAGGCGGCGAGCAGATGTTCGAGCGCGCCCTCAATATGGCGCAGGCGTTGCTCTTTGGCGGCTTTGGCGTCATCATCCTCGCCATCGGGCAGCCAGTCGCGCGCGGCGAAATAGAGCGCGCGGCCATGCGCCTTGATCGTTCCGTAATCGTCCAGCGCAGCCTCGCGGCGTTTATAGGCGTGGCCGATGGAGAACACGATCGGGAAGATCACCGCGGTCGAGATGATCGTCAGCGGATAGTCGGCGATCAGGTTGAGCTTAAGGCTCGCCCAGGTCGAGATAATCGCCAGAATGACGATCAGCAGCGACTTTGTGTTGATGACCAGCCCGATGCGGCTGACGCGTTCCCAGAACATTCCGGTCCCCTGTGTGGTGGTGTTTGGGTGCGGATAGGGGAGGGGGTTTGATTTATGGTTAAGAGGGGGTGTTGTTGGGAGGATTGGTTTGACGGGGAATTGGATTGAAGGAGCCGGACCAAGGTTCCGCGCGGAGTTTTTGTTTTGCGCTCCCACCTCCGTGGGAGCGTCCTCGCTAGACGTCCTCCGCTTCGCTACGCACCCGCTGCGGACGGGCAGTCGCCCTTGCGGCGCTGCGCGCCGTGCTCCGCGACCAAGCCGATAGCTGGCACCAAGTACTAGGCGCGAGTTAGATGGCTTGGAATGGCTCGACGCCGCAGGCGTCGCTAGGCCGACCGGCCGCCCGGAGGGGTGGCCCCGCAGGGGTCGGGCCCCCGGAGGATAGCCAAGTGAGCGGACGCGAACGCCGGCGCTTGAGGCGCAACAAACAACTCCCCCATTTTCCTACACCGCCAGTTTCCTATAACTGACCCGGCTCCAAAGATTTACCCCGGAGCCCCCCATGAACTCACCCGCACACCCTGATCGCTCGGGCCAGAAGCCTGTCCAGTACATTCCCGCCGCCGAGGCTTTGCCGGCGCTGCTCGACCGCTTGCCGCCGGATGAGGCGCATGCGGCGCAGTTTCAGTTCACCCGCGAGCGGCAGCGGGCGTTTCTTGCGCGGCTTTCGGAATGCGGGGAGATGCGCGCGGCGGCCAAGCATTGCGCTGTCTCGCACCAGACCGCCTACCGGCTGCGCCGCGCCTGTCCGGTGTTTCGGCGCGCCTGTGAGGCGGCTCTGGTGGTTGCACGCCAGCACGCCGAGGATGCACTGGCCACCCGCGCGATGCATGGGGTTGAGGAAGAGGTCTATTACCACGGCGAGGTGATCGCAACGCGGCGGAGGTTCGACTCGCGCCTCTTGCTGGCTCATCTGGCGCGGCTCGACCGGCTAGCGGAGCGCGGCGACGTGGCGGCGCTGGCGGAGGATTTCGACGCGCTGCTGGATGCGATGGCCAAGGAGGATGAAGGGGCCGTGCAGGTGCTGACCGACCGGGCGGCTATGCAGGTTGACGGGGCGGCCGAAAGCCAGCCGGAACCGGCGCAGAAAACTTCCTCAGGACCGTGTAACATGCGGTCCATGTCGCCTGCCGAAGACGGTGTGGAAGAGCCGGATCAGAAGGGCGAGGGGGGTGATGGCGAAGCGCTGCCCGAGCTAGAGCGGCGGCTTCAGGCGATGGAGGCCGCGCGGCCTGTCAGTGCGACCCCGCTGAGGGACTTTGCCAGCCCTGACGACGCGGAAATGCTGCAACTCTTCGCCTTCGAGAACGGCGCGGAGCAATGGTGGGAGATCGGCGAGCTTGCCGACCTGCCCGAGGCCCTGATCGAGCGCATTGGGCCGGAGTGGCGCTGAATGGCGCTAGGGGCTCACCACTTCCAGCTCGACGCGGGCATGGCCGCGGCTGATCATGCCGATGGCTTCGGCGGCGCCGCGCGACAGGTCGATCTCGCGGCCACGAATGAAGGGGCCGCGATCGTTGATGCGCACGGTGACAGAGCGGCCATTGCGCGGGTTGGTGACGCGCACCATCGTGCCGAAGGGCAGCGTCTTGTGAGCCGCCGTCATGGCGCGCATGTTGAACCGCTCTCCATTGGCGGTGAGGCGGCCATGGAAGCGGCGGCCGTAGAAGGAGGCGATGCCGGTGCCCATGCTTCGGATCACGCGGGTCTGCTCGACCGGAGGCTCGAACGTAGAGATGTCCACTGCGTCAGGGGGCACTGCCAGATCGATGTCCTGAAGGTCGGGGCCGAGCGGCTCGATCACACCGGCGAAGTGCGCGGCGAAGGGCACGCTGCCCTCACTCTCGTCGTAGTCGGCTGAGCTGTCCTGCGCTTTGGCTTGAGCGTGGGCAAATGAGAGCGGTGTGCAGACCAGAGCCAGTGCCGCCAGGCCAAGCGTGCTGCGTGTCGAGCTGCGGGTGCACCCGCGCGAAGGCTGAGAAGCGTTGCCCATCTTGAGCAGCGGTATAGCGTTGCGGCTCAGCCAAGCGCAAATCGGGTCGGGATAAGCCGGGTTGGAAGGCAGGTGGGACGAGGCACGAGAGGCAGCGCAGTCGAGGTGGCGCAGGCGGGGCGCAGGCAAGGCGCACCCCAAAGCAAATGGGGCCGGCATTGCTGCCGACCCCACTCTCACCAGCGCGTGGTCATTGTCTTTGTTGCATTCGTTCCGGCGAACCTTCCCGTCTGCTTCCAGTGTCAACGCGCTTGGCGCTCGATGTCTAACCCGCGTCCGGTTTCTGGCTTTCCGGCTTGCGCCTTCTTGCAAGTCCCCTTGCTTCGCGGTTCGTCACCGGTGCTCGCGCCGGCATCCGACTGGGCCTCGTGACCGCCTAGCTTACGCTGCGCCGGAACGCTTCGTCCGCAGGCCTGCCCCTTGGCATAGCCGAGACCGTGATACGTTGGTTGACGGTTCAAGCACTCCAGTTCCGGGTTCGAAAACCCTTTCCTACAGCTATCGTCAGCCTGTATTACGGCCGTAACGTTGGCGTCGTTTCACGCTAACCTCAAACGATCGGGTTTGCTTTGGGCCTAAACCTTCGGCTCACCTTTTCTAAGTCAGTGTGTGGACAGTCGCCACCGTATCTTTGTTACATAAATTCCTTGAATTTCAGCGCTTTGCAGCGTTTCGTTCGAAGCCTTTATGTCCCAAAGACAGTTAGAAGCTGCGCCCGAATCGCGCATTTCTCAAGGGCGGAAATCGCGACTTTTCCACTTTCTGCGGACTCGCCTGTGGAGGAGAGTGGATAAGTCCACCATTCGTCGCAAAGTGACTTTGGCGGCGGCGGGGCGTGGCCCGCAAGACCGCCCGCGCGGTTCAAAGCGTGAAGCGGTGCTTGCCGATCATTGCGCGGGATTGAAACGCGGTTCAATGCGGCAAGCCAAGGCCGCTCCGAGTCGCCGGTTCGAGTCGCTTCAGCGATCCCTTTGGGCGAGCAAACGCAGCCGCAGGGCGTTCAGTTTGATGAAGCCCCCGGCATCCTGCTGGTCATAGGCACCGGCATCATCCTCGAAGGTCACATGCGCCTCCGAGTACAGCGAATGAGGAGACTTGCGACCGACCACATCGGCATTGCCCTTATAGAGCTTGAGCCGGACGGTGCCCGTCACCTTCTCCTGGCTCAGGTCAATCGCGGCTTGCAGCATCTCGCGCTCGGGTGCGAACCAGAAGCCGTTGTATATGAGCTCGGCATATTTGGGCATCAGCTCGTCTTTGAGATGCGCCGCGCCGCGATCCAGCGTGATCTGCTCGATTCCGCGATGCGCGCGGGCGTAGATCTCGCCTCCGGGCGTCTCGTACATGCCGCGTGACTTCATACCGACAAAGCGGTTCTCGACCAGATCAAGCCGCCCGATCCCATGCTTGCGGCCCAGATCGTTGAGAGCGGTGAGCAAAGTGGCAGGGCTCATCGCCTCGCCATTGAGCGAAACACCGTCGCCGCGCTCAAAGCCGATCTCGATATACTCAGGCGTATCGGGCGCGTTCTCAGGGTGATCGGTGCGCGAATAGACGTAGTCCGGCGTCTCTTCCCACGGATCCTCAAGCACCTTGCCTTCGGACGAGGTGTGCAGGAGGTTCGCATCGGTGGAGAAGGGCGCTTCGCCGCGCTTGTCCTTGGGCACGGCGATCTGGTGCGCCTCGGCCCATTCGATCAGCGCGGTGCGGCTGGTGAGGTCCCATTCGCGCCACGGAGCGATGACGTGGATGCTGGGGTCGAGCGCATAGGCGCTGAGTTCGAAGCGGACTTGGTCATTGCCCTTGCCGGTGGCGCCGTGGGCGATGGCATCGGCGCCGGTCTCATGTGCGATCTCGACCAAGCGCTTGGAGATCAGCGGGCGGGCGATCGAGGTGCCGAGCAGGTAGTCGCCTTCATAGCGGGCATTGGCGCGCATCATGGGGAAGACGAAGTCGCGCACGAACTCCTCGCGCAGGTCTTCGATGAAGATGTGCTCGTCGGGAATGCCCATCGCGCGGGCCTTGTCGCGGGCCGGTTCGATCTCTTCGCCTTGGCCAAGGTCAGCGGTGAAGGTGACAACCTCCAACCCGCGCTCAGTGCTGAGCCATTTGGCGATGACGGAGGTGTCGAGGCCTCCGGAATAGGCGAGGACGACACGTTTGATGTCGGACATGGAAGGAACCTCTTGGAACAGGAGAGGCGCGGCTAGCAAAGCGGGGGGCATGCGGCAACGGCTTTGAGGGGGCGGGGAGGGCGAAAGCGATGCATTTGCTTGCAAACCGGGGCCTTGCGCCCAACATTGGCGGGAACGCGGATACGGGAGAGACGCGAAATATGGGTATGTGGAGCAAAGCGCGCGAGCTGGCCGAAATGGCCCCGCCGGAGCGCAATCGCTGGGTGGACTTCCTGCGCGCAATCTCGATCCTCGCCGTGGTGTTCGGCCACTGGCTGATGGCTGGGCTCTATGTCGACGAGGCTGGCGCATTGCAGCGCGGCGACCTGCTCGACACGGCGGACTGGACCCACTGGCTGACTTGGGCTTTCCAAGTGATGCCGGTCTTCTTCCTGGTTGGAGGCTACTCCAACGGCGTGAGCTGGGATGCGACGTTACGCAAGGCGGAGCCCGGACAGACCGGCGTCTACCGCGACTGGCTGGCAAGCCGCGTGCAGCGCCTGATCGGGCCGACCTTCCCGCTGCTGCTCGTCTGGGCGGTGCTGGCGGTTGTGATGACGCAGGTCGGGATCGACCGCGGCGAGATCCGGGCTGCGACCGAGGCGGCGCTGATCCCGGTCTGGTTCCTCGCGGTCTATCTGCTGGTCACGGCCTGCACGCCGCTCGCCTACAAAGCTTGGAAGCGCTTTGGGTGGCTGAGCTTCGCAATCTACATCCCGCTGGCGATGGGGGTCGATTACCTGCGGTTCGCGCACGACGTGCCTTACATCAGCTTCACCAACTTCCTGTGGGTGTTCCTCGGCATCCATCAGCTTGGCTTTGCGTGGAGGGATGGCAAGTTCGACAACCGGCTGTTCGCCGCACTGTGGTTCGCGGTGGGCTTAGCGGTGCTGGTGTCGATCACGGTCTATGGCTTCTACCCCGTCTCGATGGTGAGCGCGCCGGGCGGCTTCTCCAACTCACTGCCGCCGACGCTTGCGCTGTTCGCACTGGGCGTGGTGCAGGTGGGGCTGGTGCTCGCGCTGGAGCCTCTGGGGCGCAAGATGCTGGACAACATTGGCATCTGGACCGCGACGGTGCTGATGAACGGCATGATCATGACCGTCTATCTGTGGCACCTCACCGCTTTTGTGCTGGTGATGACCGCCGTGTGGCTCGGCCTAGGCGGGATGGGCCTCGGTCCGGTTCCGGGCACAGGCGAGTGGTGGGCAACGCGTCCGCTCTGGCTCGGCATCTACATCCTCGCGCTGCTGCCGATGATCGCGATCTTCGCCAAGAACGAGCGCGTCTTCGGCCCGATCAGAGGCGGCCGCACCGTGCCCAAGGCGCGGGTGGTGGCAGGCGTCCTGCTGATCTGCGTCGGCCTCGCTGCAACAGCAGGCGTGACTATCGCCAGCCCTGATGGCGTGACGGGATTGCGCATATGGGTGGTAGCCGCGCCGTTCGTGGGCGCTGCGCTGCTGGGCTTTGGTCCGATCTATCGGCCTTCGAACCGGAAGGAGGTGCAGGAGTAGCGCCTACTCCGCCGCTTCCTTCATCCCCGGATCAAATCGCCAGCTCGGGATCTCGCCTCGCTCGCGCAGGCGGGCGCTTTCGTGGTGGATGTATTCGCGGGTCATCGGGATCGCGTCGCGGCTCTTCACATATTGGAGCTGCCAGTTGACCATGCCGCCATTGCGGAAGCTCTGCTCCGCGCCGGCGAGGTAGAAGAGCCACATGCGGTAGAACACCTCGTCATACATCTCGGTGATCTCTGCCTGGTGCATGACGGTGCGATTGTACCACTCCTCCAGCGTGTGCGAGTAGTGGTAGCGCATCGCCTCGACATCCATGACCTGCCAGCCGTTCTTCTCGCTCTCTGTGACAAGTTCGGACAGGGCCGGGATGTAGCCGCCGGGGAAGATGTATTTGCGGGTCCATGCGTCGGTGTAGCCCGGAGGACCCGCGCGGCCGCAGCAATGCGAGATCATCACGCCGTTGGGCTTGAGCAAGCGGTTGGTGTGCTCGAAGAACTGCGGATAGTGGATCGTGCCGACATGTTCGAGCAGACCGACGCTGGAGATACGGTCGAACGCGCCTCCCTCTTCGCTGGGCACATCGCGGTAGTCGAGCAGTTTGAACTTCACCTTGTCGGCGACGCCCAGCTCTTCGGCGCGTTCGTTGGAGAACTTGATCTGGTCGGGTGCGAGCGCCACGCCGAGCACTTCGCAATCGTACATCTTGTTGAGATAGAGCGCGAAGCCGCCCCAGCCGCAGCCAATGTCGAGCACCTTCATCGGCACGCCGCCATTGTCCTCGGGCCGCTTCAGGTGGAGCTTGGCGGCAAGATGCGCCTTCTTGTCCATCTGCGCCTGCTCGAGGCTGGTCTGGGTCGGATCATCCTCGCGGTAATAGGCCATCGTGTACTGGCGATCCTCGTCGAGGAATCGTTCATACAGCTCGCGGGTGAGGTTGTAGGTGTGCTCGGCATTGGCGCGCGCCGAGCTGCGCAGGTTGATGCCATCGACGGCGGCCTTGATCTTCTGCACCGCTTTGCGAACCGGGCCCTTGGCCTTGAGCGAGGCATCGCCCAGCCGCTTGGCGTTCATCGTGACCATCAGGATCATGTCGCGGATGTCGTGCGGTTCCTCGACCACCAGCCAGCCCCACATAAACGCCTCGCCCGCACCCATTTGCGGATAGCGCACGATGTGATTTGCGGCCTTCTTGTTGGTTAAACGGATGCGGATAGGGCCTGCTCGGCCTCCGACCAGCGGATCATACTCACCGCCCGGACCATAGGTATGCTCGGTACCGTCGTGATCTGTAACGATCAGCTGACCGTGCTTGATTGCTTTGGCGAGAAACTTGTCGAGTAGCCACATATGCTGAGCAGTCCCCTTGCTGCGAATTTGCGAGCAGGTTTGGCGCGGCATGTGTTAGGCTGTCAATCGCCTTGTGGTGGAAGTGTGGGGAGGACGCGCGATGGCTGGCAAGAAATCCGAAGCAAAAACAAAGCCGACTGCGGTGTCGGTTGCAGAGTTTATCGAAGCCGTCGAACCCGCCTCAAAGCGCGAGGACGCCAAAGTGCTCGACGCATTGTTCCGCAAGGTCACTGGTGAAGCGCCGCAAATGTGGGGCCCGACGATCATCGGCTATGGCAGCTACCACTACAAATATGAAAGCGGACGCGAGGGGGACTGGATGCGCTCCGGCTTTAGCCCGCGCAAGGCCAAGCATTCGCTTTATCTGATGGGCCGCTATTGCGACGAAGCGACGGGCAAGAAAGTCGACGCACTGCTCGAGAAGATGGGCAAGCACACGACCGGCGCGAGCTGTGTCTATGTCAACAAGTTGGCCGATATCGATCTGGATGTGCTGGAGGAGATTATCGGTGTGTGCTGGGGCGCGATGAACCGGGTCTATCCTGATTAGCAGCCCGCCCCGAGTCCCAGCGAAGGCTGGGATCGTTTTCGATCTCACTCATTGCGGAAGGCGGTCCCAGCCTTCGCTGGGAATCAAGCTAAGTCATATCCCCGCATACCACTGGTAATCGCCCAGATCCTCCCAAAAGCCGCCTTTGCCGCCGTAGAGGTCATCAAAGCTCGCCACCGCTTCGATGCCGGTGAGGTATTTGGCGTGTTTGTAGCCCAGCTGCCGCTCGATCCGCATGCGCAAGGGAGCGCCGTTCTTTTCGGGTAGCGGCTCGCCATTGAGTTTGTGGGCGATGATCGTTTGCGGGTGGTAGGCATCGACCATGTCGACGCTCTCGTAATAGTCGCGGTCATAGAGCCGGTCAGCACAGCGAAAGACGATGAAGTTGGCCTCTTCGCGCACTTTGGCCGCATCGAGCAGGGCGGAAAGCTGCGGGCCGCTCCATTCGGCAATCGCGCTCCACCCTTCGACGCAGTCATGGCGGGTGATCTGGGTGCGCTGGGGGAGGGCCTTGAGGTCGGCAAGGCTGAGGCTGAGCGGGTTGTCGACCAGCCCGCCTACTTCAAGCCGCCAATCGGCAAAGCCGTTCGCCGCTCGCGCGCGGTACTCGTCCGTGTCGACCGTCAGCGAACCATTGCCGCGAATGTCAGGGGAGCGATCCTCGGGAGCGTATTCGGGAGCGAGCGCCTGCCGCCTTGCAAGGGCACGGTGCGCGGTGCGGTGCCAGCCTTCGGCCACATCGAACAGGTCGCCTGCTGGGCCAGTCTCGGCAAGTTCGCTGCAAGCGGCAGCGGGAAGGGCGGCCATGCCCGCGAGCAAGGTGCGGCGTTTCATCTCAGGCCCTTTCTTCGGCACTTTGTCAGGCATTGTCGGCCTCCTGCCGCGAACCGCCGGTTATCATGTCGGAAATCTGCGTCGCCGCACCCGAAATAAACACCATCACCACATGCAGCACTACAAAACCGAACAAGGCCCATGCGACGATGAAATGCAGACTGCGCGCGCTCTGGCGCCCACCCAGAATTTCGACCAGCCACGGCGCTGCGGGTTCAAAACCAGGGCTGATTGCAAGGCCGGTAAAGATCATCATCGGCAGCAGCACGCCGAGCACGATGCCGTAGCTGATCTTTTGCAGGACATTGTAGCCGCCATCCTCGCCCGCGTGCTCGCCGTCCAGATGCCGCTTCGCATCCGCGATCAGCGCACGCGGCGACCAGTCGGCAAAGCGCGTGGCGATATCACGCCAGAAATGCCGGTTGATAAGGCTCGCCGCCCACATCATCAGCAGGCTCACCGCGAACAGCCATGCAAAGCCCGAATGCCAGTCGCGCGCCTCGGCCAGGTCGTATCGCTGCGGGATCGTCGCCCACGCGGGGAAACGCACGACGCTGAGCCACGCATCCGCCGGATCGAAGCCGTAATTGCCCCAATAGAGGTAACGATGCGCGTTCGAGATATTCAGCCCCGACATAAACAGCACGATAAAAGCCAGCGCGTTGAGCCAGTGCCAGATGCGGGTGGGGAGGGCGTGGCGTTTCAATTGCGTGCTCAATTCCCGGCCGCTTTCTCGCGCGCCAGATAGATCACGTCGCGCGGCTGGGAGAGCAGGTGCTGTCCGCTATCGATGAAGAGTGTGGAGCCGCTCCTGAGCGTTCCACTTGCGAGGAATAGCGCAGCTTCGACGATTTCTTGCGGTGCAGTCTTACGCTCCAACAGATTGAGCCGGTGCGAGATTTCCGTCTCTTCCTCGCTCTGATCGTGGCTGGCCAGAATCGCACCCGGCGCAATGCCGTAAACCCGCGCATTCTCAGGGGCGCTCATCGCCATCATCGGGATGGTCGAAGCCGCCGCATTCTTGGACATTGTGTAGCTGAAGAAATCGGGATTGGGGTTCTCCAGCTTCATATCAGTGAGCTGGATCACCGTGCGCGGCGCATCTCCGCGAGCGGCACGAAGAAAACCCTGCGCGAGGCGGGCGGGGGAAAGCGCGTTGACCTGCATCGCTTCCCGGTTCGTGGCAGGGTCCAGTTTGGTTGCATCGTCATAACGAAAAACCGAAGCTGAATTGACGAGGCAGCGCCAAGCGGGCAGCCGCGCGGCCAGCGCCTCGATCATCGCATCGACGGCTTCATCATCGGCGAGGTCGCATTGGAATGTCTCGGCACTCGGCAGTTCCTGCGCCAGCGCTTCTGCTGCTGCGCCGGACCTGCGATAGTGGATGACGACGTGCCAACCAGCTCGCGCGAAACCTCTGACAATTTCGGCCCCGATACGGTTCGCGCCGCCGGTTACGACTACCGCGGAAGAATGTGCATTGTCAGCCATTTGACCGCCCTAACAGTGCGCGCGCGCACTGCACAAGAAGAAGGGCAGCAAACTCGTGCGAAGCCTCAGCGGCAGCGCAATTCCCCGCGGTCGATTTCCTGCCCCAGCAATCCGCCTGCAATCGCGCCAAGCAAGGTGCCGGCCGTGCGGTCGCCTTCGGTGTCGATAGCGCGGCCCGCAAGAGCTCCTAGGCCCGCTCCGATCACAAGCCCGGTCGTGCCATTGCCGCGTTCGCAATAATAATTGCCGTCGCGGCCACGCCAAATCCGGTCCCGGCGGCCAAGACGGCGCGGATCGCGATACCGCCCGCGATCATCATAGATGCTCTGCCGGTCGCGGTCGCGGCGGCCATGGGCGGGCGCCTGGCGAGGCGGATCAGCGGCAAGCGCGGAGTGAAGGCCGGGCATTTGCAAGGGTGCAAATTGTGCCGGGCCGATGTCGCTGGATGCAGCGGCGGGGCTGGCGGCGAGTGCCGCAGCGCCGAGCGCGGCCAGAAATGCGATTTGTGAATTCATATCGAAGTCCTCTCCAAGTTCACGCGGTATAGCACACAAAGCTGTGCCAGTGGGTAGAACCTGAAGTAACTGAGGCAGCAGGAAGGGATAGAATGGGCGCTGCTTGAGGTCAGATGTTGCCGCAAACGGCTTCTAACCCAGCTTGGCCTTCGCCTTTTCTCGCAATTTCGGGGACAAAGCATCCAGATTCGCCAATTCGCGCAGTTCTTCGCGGCTGCCTTTGCCCGCCATCAGAACAGCGAATGCACGCGCGACGCTCCAGTCTTGGTGGCCGATCTCGACCCTTTCGATGGCATCGCCTGCTCGCGCCTCGCCGAATTCGAGCACGCGGAAGTACCAGCCCGAGCGGCCCGTTGAGACGATCTTTGTAACCATCCCCTTGGCCTCGCAAAACGCGCCGAAGCGGTGCTCAATTTTCCAGCACGGCTGGCGCGGCTGCGAGATTTGCAGCAGCGCCCCGGTTGCCGAAGGGCCGACCCGGAATGTGTCGCCGATATGCACCTGATCCTCGGTCATCCCGCGCACAGCGAGGTTCGATCCGAATGCGCCGGGCTGGTCGAGCAAATCGGGCGCACCCAGCTCATCCCGCCAGTATTCGTGATGGTCGAGTGGATAGAGGTGCACCGCCATCTCCGGCCCGCCATGGACGCGCTTGTCGGCCTGTTCGTCAGGCGCAAGCCCGTCTTCAAGAAACTGCACAATCCCCTCGCGCGGATGCTTCGCAATTGCGCTTGCTTCCGCGCCGTTAAAGGGGCGGGCGGTTCCGGTGCAGATGGCTTCTAGCGTGTGTTTCATGGCTTGCGCACTAGCACGGGAACCCACTTGCGCATCGCCCTATATGCGGCTTTCCCTCCCATGGCTGGCTTTCTAGCGATTCCAATCCTGCTGCCTTCTTAGAAAGTCTCAATAGCAACAGAATCAATCGCAAAGCCGCGTTCGATCATTCGCGCCGCATCACGCCCGATGACGCAGCCCAGTTCAAGCACCCGCGCGCATTTTGGCAAGCGATCGAGAAACGCATCGAGACGGCGCTAAAGCGACCGACCGAAGGCATAATAGGAGACGTTGGCTTCGTAATGCGCAAGCGTTGGCTAATCGCCGCTCATTCCCGCACGCTATGAGCCTAGGCCGAAGTTCTCCGTGGTGCCTGGAATATCTACACCATCATCAATATGGAGCATATCAATGATCCAATCCATCATTTCCTGATTGTTCGGATCGAATCCATCAGCAGATTGCCAGTCCTCGAGCGAAGCTGTCTGGGTCACGTTCTGATACCTGGGAGAGTCCTCAGTTTGGCAAAGAAGGTGATATGTCGTGACCTCCTCATTCTGGTTGGTATCGTAATTGAAGCGGATTTCGATATTCGTAGTGATAACGCAATTGTTATTGGCGTTATTATCATTGCCACTATTATCATTGCCGCCTGAAACAAACACAACTTCTTCCGGCGTTAGGACTCGGAAACCGGGTTCTTGGTGGTCTTTATGCAACATTTGAAACCCCTTTATGACTGCGTCTAGTAGATTACATCGCTACGAAATTAGTGCAGAACCGATTCTAGATATCGAAATTGACCTGAGAAGTATTAGAATGTCAACGTGCAAGTGTAGTATTCGGATCTGAAAATACGATGCGCGACGACTGGTTAGGTCAAAGTCTAGCCCAACGCCCAAAATCAAATCGGATCTATTGCGATGGATTCACTAAGCACTGTTAGTGACGCAGCCTCTTGACGTTGTATTCGAGCAATTCCTCCTGAGTGAGGCAATAACGTGTGCTCGGATTATCCTCGGTCCCGCGCGCCTGTTGCTGATACATGATGTCTGTCAGCAGTTTGCGGCTGACGCCCATTCTTATCAGGAAGTCGTTGTCCTCTGTGGCGAGCAGCGCGGAACTCTGTTCGATGCTCACAATCAATTCCGTTGTGGCTTCGCTCCCGTCGATCACCGCGTCGTCGATGATCCAGCGGTCGCGGGTGTGCGTGAACATGTGAACCATGAATGTGCCACCTTCGTCGACCTGTCGCTCGAACCCGCCCATGAAAATAAAATTGCAGGCTGAAAAGCACACCCAGTCTTCGGGGATACGTGTGTTCAAGCCGTAGCGCTGGATTAACCGGCCCGCTTCATTGCCAGCGCGGGCATTGCCACCTCGCGAGCGCAGCCAGACCTCGCCAATAAGCGGGTCGGCATCGAGCGCAGCCGTGAGACGCTCGGGCAGGCCCGCATCGATCCGCCCCTCAGCTAGCAGGACCTTGAACTCGCCTTGCGGGATTGCGGTAAGCGTCATCGCGTCGGCGCTTCCCCAATTCGGTTCAGCCGGGCAGGTCGGATTGTTCGGGTCGCGGGGACCGGCGCCGGTCAGTATCGCCAGGGCAAACAGCGCACCCGTTGCTTTCAAGGCTGTGGCAGATTTCATGCGCGGATTGTGTAACGCGGCGATCCGGCGAGCCGGCACATGCGCTTTTCTGCCCGCGTTTCCTCGCCTTCGACGATGATGACATCGGTGACAGTGATACAGTCGTCGCCACCTGAAGACGCCTCGCGCGCGGTCACGGTTGAAGTGCCGCTAACCCCGTCGCGTGTGCCTGATGTCCATTCGGCGCTGCGGCCCACTTCGGGAGGGGCCTGGTTGCCCTCTTCATCGACCTTGGTGGTGGCTGCGATGGTCGCATCTGCGGCTTGCTTCTGCTCCTGCTCGTCCAACTGGCAGGCGATTTCGGCGGAGATCGTGTTTGTAAACTCGGCGACCGGCACAAACGAGCCGAGGCCCATCCGATTGGCCGTGCGCCCGGCTGCACCGCCGAGGATGCCGCCAATCACGCCGCGTGCAGTGTTTCCGCTGGAGCCTTTCTCGCACCCTTCCGCTGCCTGAGCGCCGCTCTGCGCATCGCGGGTTACATCGCGCAGCAATCCGCGAAACTGGGCGTGGGCGGGGATTGCGACGGCCACCATGGCGAGCGCCCCGAGTGCGAGCGGGAATATCCGAAATCTGCCTGACATTTTTCGTCCTCCTGGCGCATCTATATATGGCAAGAGCCGATTTCGCCATTGCCTTGTCTTCGTGATCTTATCGAAATGGCGACACTCCGACTTTTACTGACTGATCTTGCTAAACTTTTTCAATTGAGCGCTGTCCCAACGTCGAACACCAATCAGTTCCAGCTTTGAATAAAATTTCACCAACACAATAGTCGATGGAGGAAAAATAAAACCTCGAAAAGGCTATTGGTGATGGGAAAAGGATTTGTAGGAAGCGGAAAGTCTCCGAAAAACAAATTCATTCAGCCTGTTAAAAGCGTGATTGGTAAGAAGAATCACAAGCAAGCGAATAAGTTGAAGCTTGCGAAGAATCATCTTTCGACTTCGCTTTTGCTCAGATTGGCTGACACACCGACAGGTCGGCGGCGTTATGCTTTGGGGCAGCATGGAGGCAAAAAAAGCGAGCAAAAACGATTGAAAGGTGAGCATGGAATCAGCGTGACGGGAGACACACATGAATCCGAACACACGGTCGGCTTTGAACCGTTAAATCAAACCTCTGGCGACAAACGGGGAGCGACCCCTCGCGCAACCTCTCTGGAAAAGAATGCACCTGCCTATCAGGAGGTCAAGCATTTGCACCGGAATCATATTGGAACGGGGTCCTCAAACGAGGCCGATGGCTCAGGAATGAATTCGTCGGGTTACCGCACAGCTCAACGCAACGCGATTGAAGCTAGCGACGTCAGTTCGGCAGTTCAACTCAACCAACTTGCTTATGCATTCGATCCCAATTTCAAAACCACGATGCAATCCGAAGAAGGCCAAGCTGCGTCGAATTCATACGGACAGATGGTGGCGAGCATGAATGATCTAACTTACGCCAAATTTGACCAAAACGTTACGGTGCCGGTAGACGCTAAGCAGCGCGCCGAAATGGTATTGGCCAGGCACGCCGCTATATCGGGTCAATTCCCCAATCTGGAATTGGAAAACGAGGTGCGCAGGCATTTTGGAGTGCCAGAATATGATCCAGATGCGATGGATACGTCCGACTAGTTTGGCTTCGGAAGCAGTGCGGTAGCCTAGTTTTTTCGGGCAGCCTCGCGGTCGCGGGCTTCCCTATCTCTTTCCGCCCGGCTTTTCTTGATCGCGGCGGTTTTAAGCTGACCGCAAGCTGCATCAATGTCGCGTCCTCGCGGCGTGCGCACAGGGGCGCTAATCCCGCCTTCAAAGACGATATTGCTGAACGCTTTGATCCGCTCGGGGCTAGAGCATTCGTAATTCGCGCCCTCCCACGGATTGAAGGGGATCAGATTGACCTTGGCCGGCAAGTTGTAATGCTTGAGCAGGCGGACAAGCTCATGCGCATCTTCGTCGCTGTCATTCTTGTCCTTCAGCATCACATATTCAAACGTGATCCGGCGCGAATTGGAGGCTTTGGGATAGTCGGCGCAGGCCTGAAGCAGCTCTTCGATCCCGTATTTCTTGTTGAGCGGCACGATCTCGTCACGCACATCCTTGCGCACGGCATGCAGGCTGACTGCCAGATTGACGCCGATCTCCGCGCTGCATCGTTCCATCATCGGGATGACGCCGCTGGTCGATAGCGTAATCCGCCGCCTGGAAAGCGCCAGTCCTTCGCCGTCCATCACCAGGTTGAGCGCGTCGCGGACGTGGTCGAAATTGTAGAGCGGCTCGCCCATGCCCATCATCACGATATTGGTGAGCAGACGGCCA
Source organism: uncultured Erythrobacter sp. (assembly GCF_947492365.1). NCBI lineage: Bacteria > Pseudomonadati > Pseudomonadota > Alphaproteobacteria > Sphingomonadales > Erythrobacteraceae > Erythrobacter > uncultured Erythrobacter sp. Next base: position 1,213,719 of record NZ_CANLMB010000001.1, on the reverse strand, counting down.
TCCGAGCTGTAATGTCCGGCGTCCTCGGCATCGTCGAGACCGTCCATCACGCCCTTGGGCCACTCACCCAGTGCGTCGCGCGCGAGCATCACCTGCCCGACAATCTCACCCGGAGTGAGATTGCGCACCAGACGCATCGTGCCAGTGTGGCAGAAGGTGCAATTGAGCGTGCAGCCAACCTGCGAAGAAACGCATAAAGTCCCGCGATCCGCGTCCGGGATGAAGACCATCTCGAAATCGTGGCCGTCATCGGTCTGGAGCAGCCATTTGCGCGTGCCGTCAGTGCTGTGTTGGGCTTCGACCACATTGGGACGGCCAATCACGAAGCGCTCGGTCAACCACGGGCGCATCGTCTTGGAGATGTCGGTCATCGACGCAAAGTCGGTGACGCCGCGGTGGTAGAGCCAGTGGAACACCTGTTTCGAGCGCAATTTCGCCTGCCGTGCGTCCAGCCCCGCTTCCTCGAACAATTCGCGGATGCGCGGGCGGGGGAGGCCGATCAGGTCGATACGCCCGTCTTCGCGCGGCGTGATGTCACGCGCGACGGGGACCGGGTCAACCTGCCCGGGAATGGTCATGAGATTTGTGTCTGCCATGGGTGTTGGCGGCGCATATAGGCGCGGGCGCGGCGTTTGACCAGTCAGCGCCCGATCAGGAGCGACTCGCGCAGGCAACCACGGCTGCATCCATCGCCGTGGCTGCGCCGGTGAGGTCGTATCTGTCGGTGAAGCGCCTACCCGAACTGTCACGCGAAGACACGCTCATCCGGCTGGCAGAACGCATGGCTGCGACTACGCCAGCGTCCATCGCAGTGTCTGCCGCCCAGGCATTGCGGCCATTGGCTGCCAGCTCGAAGCGCCGGTCTCCGATTGTGAGGGTGACATCTGCATCCTCACCGATACTGCGCGAGAGCCGGATATGGACCTGCCCGCGCACATTCTGCGCCGGCCAGTTGGCGATGCTGGCAAAGGGGCCGGTGTCGGCACCGCGCTCAGGCTTTGCAATCGCATAGCAGCGCGCGGGGCTATCATCGCGAAAGGCGGCCCAGTTGGAATACACGCCAAGGCTGTCCTTGGCTGCGAGCGGTGCGGCGAGAGTTGCGGAGGCAGCACAGACAAGTGTGATAATACGGTACATATTGCGCATGAGATTGCCTGTCTTGTTGAATTTTGCAACTGCGCCGAAATGCCGAATGAATTGAAGAACCATTCAAAGTCGCTGTCTTACTGGCTACGCCATGAACCGCAAAAGGCCGGTATTAATCTCGACCAACAGGGGTGGGCGCCCACTGATGCGATATTAGAGGCCCTCGGCAAACGCGGCCTTGCCACTGATCTCGACTTACTGCGGCGGGTTGTCACGGAAAATGACAAGCAACGCTTCGAGTTCAATGACGATGAAACACAGATCCGTGCACGCCAAGGGCATTCGGTGGGAGTCGAAGGGGCCTGGAAAAAGGCCAACCCGCCTGCGAAACTCTATCATGGCACTGTCGAGAAGTTTTTGCCTGCCATTGAGCAAGAAGGACTGACCAAACAGAAGCGTCACCACGTGCATCTTTCGCCTGATATAGAGACAGCCTCAAAGGTTGGTCAGAGGCGCGGGAAGCCTGTCATTTTGGTGATCGATGCCGCTAAGATGGCTGAGACCGGGATTGAGTTTGCGTTATCTGCAAACGGCGTATGGTTGGTTGAACAGGTTCCCCCGCAATTCCTTAGGCGTTTGACACTTTAGTCATAACCAATCGCCATCACTTCCCATTCCTTTGTCCCCGCTGGCAAGCGCACGCTGCGCACATCGCCTAGGGACGCACCGCGCAGAGCTTTGGCGATGGGTGAGTTCCAGCCCACGCGGCCCGCGCCAGCATCCTGCTCGTCATCGCCGACGATGGTCACAGTCTGGCGCGCATCTTCCTCATCGGCAAGCTCGACCTTTGCGCCGAAGAACACGCGGGCCTTATCGGGCTGGTTCGCCGGATCGACCACGCGCAAGGCCTTCATCCGTTTGGAGAGGTAGGCAAGCTCGCGGTCGATCTCGCGCATACGCTTGCGGCCGTACAGATAATCGCCATTCTCGCTGCGATCGCCATTGCCTGCCGCCCAGCTGACGATCTCGACAATCTCAGGCCGTTCCTTGCCGAGCAAATGGTCATAGCGCGCCTTTAGGGCGGCCATGCCGTGCGGGGTAATCGGCGGTCCCGGTTTGGAAGCCATCTCGCTTAAGGAAGGAACTGATCGACCGTGCGCGGCAGGCCTGCCTCACCCGGATACATATGCGAATAGGTCACCGCATTGCCGATCACGCGCATGACGTAATAGCGGGTCTCGAAATTGGCGGGAATCTTCTCGATCCACTCAACCCAATCGATATCGCCGCGGCGCGGATCGCCATTGAGCGCGATCCACTGCCGCACGCGGCCCGGACCTGCATTGTAGGATGCAATCGCAAGCGGGTAGGCGCCGCCATAGAGGTCCATCCGGCGCGCGAAATGCGCATCGCCAAGGGTGATATTGTAGAGCGGGTCGCGGGTCAGATCGGCGCTAAGATACTGGATGCCCAGAATGCCGGCCTCTTCGCGCGCGGTGCTGCGCAGCAGCTGCATCATACCGATCGCGTTGGCGTGGCTGCGGCGGGTGCGGTCAAATTCGCTTTCCTGCCGCGCGATGGCGTGGACCATGGTCCAGTCATTGACGCGCGGGGTGGGTACAGTCGGGAAGCCGATGCGTTCGAACCCTTTGATCCCGTTCGCGCCCGCTTCCATCCCGACGACCACGGCCAGTTCGGGCAAGCTGGTCTGCGCGGCGAGCTGGCTCACCATGGTCAGTTCTTCCGCCGTCTGCGCGCTTGCGCCGATCGCTTGGAAGAAGCGCCGTTCGGTCCGCCAGTCCCGGCGGTTGCCCGCCATATCGCGGATGGCGCGGGTGAGGGCGCTTTGCTCAAATTCCGCGCGCGCCTCGGTGGAGATCTGAGGGTTGGGCAATTCGGCGAAGGTGGGCATCGGGCGGCCCAAAGCATCCAGCGCGAGTTGGCCGTAATAGTAATGCGGATACTCAGCGGCCATCTCAAAATAGCGGGTCGCATCCTCGTTCAGGCCCGCTTGACGCGCGGCACGGCCTGCCCAGAAAAAGCCCTTCGAGCGGGTCAGCGGCGTCCTTGCGGCCTTGCCATAACGCTCAAACAGAGGCGCGGCTGCACGGCCATCGCCCAGACGCCATAGAGCGTTGGTCCCGCCCTTCCACATCAGGTCGGTGTAGCGGTCACGCAGTGTGAAGGATCCTTGCGAAATATCTGTTCCAGCAGGGAAAAGATCAACAATCTTACTGGCGATCCGCACGGTGTTGGTCGCGCTTGCGGCCTCGGCAACGCCCAGCATGTCGCCCACCAATTCCTCGGCCGCAAAGGCTGGCGCGTCGAAAGTAGGGCGGTTGGCAAGCAAGCTGATCGCGGCATCGCTCTGGCGGCGTGCGCGGTAGTAATTGACGAGGTTGAAGACATAGCCTGCATCACGCTGAGCCGATGCCGGAACCGAAATCCCCTCTGCCTGCGGCGTCGAGCCGTTGATCAACGCAAGCCGCGCCAACGCCATTTCTCGCTCTGCAGGCGTCACATTGAGCATCTGACGTGTCGCGGCTTCGACCTCGCCCTGCCACAGCAGAGCGTCCATGCGCGCGCTGTGATCCTCGGCTGTAAAGCGAGAGCCGAACAGCCCAGCCATATAGGCCTCAGCCGGTCCGCTCATTTCTCCGCCCCGCCACGCAGCGCGCGCGACGTCGATAGCCTCTGAACGCTGCGCCGCTGCGAGCGAGAGAGCATAGCGCGCACGGCCGACATTGGTCAGCGGGGGGTGACGGTCGAAGAAATTCAGGACCTGCGCTTGCGTCGGTGCTTCTTCGTTCAGGCGGTTTTCGGCACGGATGCGGATAATCTCGGTTCGTGGAAATTCGGGATAGGCCAGTGCAAAGCCTGCATAATCGGCAAAGGAGTACTCGCCGTTTCCGTGCAAAGCCTCCCACCGGCTGATCGCTGCGCCAATCTGGCTGGGCTGCTGCGCCACCATATTGCCGCGCAAATCCTGCCCGCTCATTTGGGCCGAAGAAGGCACTGCGAGCGCCCCCAAAGCGGCGGCTATACAAGCAACAAACGAAACACAATTGGAAAGCAAATTTCTGGCCATGCTGGACATAGTGCCGATTGGCTCCTTATCAGGCGCTTAACAGATGTCTTGGCGAAGTGATTTACGCCCCGACGCTCATCTATTTGTCTGATATGGGAACAAAGCAATGTTCAGCGGTTCGATACCCGCTCTAGCGACTCCTTTTTGCGACGGATCGTTTGACGAGAGCGCTTTTCGCAAACTGGTCGATTGGCAGATCGAAAATGGCAGCTCCGCGCTGGTGCCTTGCGGGACCACAGGGGAGGCCTCAACGCTGTCCAATGCGGAACATCACCGCGTGATCGAAGTGTGCATCGAGCAGGCTGCGGGCCGCGTTCCGGTGATTGCGGGATGCGGCAGCAATGATACGCGCAATGCTGCCCTGCACATGACCTTTGCCAAGAAGGCTGGCGCCGCCGCCGGCCTGTGCGTCGCCCCCTATTACAACCGTCCTAGTCAGGCAGGCCTGATCGCGCATTTCAGCTATCTTGCAGAGAATTGCGAGCTTCCCATCGTGCTCTACAACGTGCCGAGCCGCACGGTGACCGATATCGAGGATGAGACGGTGGTCGAGCTGGTACGCAAATATCCCGAACGGATTATCGCGATCAAAGACGCAAGCGGCGATTTGAGCCGTGTGGCCGATCACCGCATGGGGATAGGCCGCGAGTTTTGCCAGCTATCAGGCAATGACGAGCTGTGGCTACCGCATTCGGCAGCAGGGGGCAGGGGAGCGATCTCGGTCACGGCCAATGTCGCGCCTGCGCTGTGTTCCGAATTCCACGCAGCGATTGCCGCGAATGAGCTTAAGAAAGCGCGCGAGCTCAACGACCGGCTCTTTCCGCTGCATTACGCGATGTTCTCGGACGCGAGCCCTGCGCCGGTCAAATATGCGCTCAGCCGCGTGCATGACTGGTTCTCGCCCAGCGTTCGGCTGCCGATTGTCGAGGCCAGCGAAGCCTCGCGCAAGGCGGTGGACGAAGCGCTGGAGCATGCGGGGTTGGTCTAGCGCTTCTTAGCCCAGCACGCGCCCTTCAAAGGCCGTTGCGGCAATCGGCAGTTCCTTCATTGCAGCGGTTTCGATCTCGAACGGGTCGCTGTCGAGCGCGATGAAGTCGGCCTTCTTGCCCGCTGCAAGTGAACCCACTTCGCTGTCCATCCCGATGACACGCGCGGCTTCGATAGTTATCGCCCGCAAAGCCTTGGCTCTGCTCAACCGTTCGTCAGCTGCGCGTTCGACGCCGTCAAGACCTTCGCGGGTTTGCGCGATCCAGGCGAGATAGAACGGGTCAATCGGGGCCATGTTGAAATCGCTGTGCAGGCCCAGCGGAACTCCGCCGCGTTCGAGCGAGCCGAGCCGATTCATAAGAGCCGCACGGTCAGGGCCAAAGCCACGCCGCCCATAGGCTTCGCCCAGTACGCGGATATAGTTGGGCTGAGCAGAAACCATCAGACCCATCTCCGCGATCCGGCGGGTCTGCGCCTCGGTGCAATAGCCGAGATGTTCGAGGACAATGTCCTGACCACGGCGCGGGGTAAGCGCTGCGAGACCGTTCAGCGTCTCTTCGGTTCCTTCATCGCCATTGGTGTGGATATGGAGTGCAAATCCGGCCTCCCAATAGCGCTTCATCTGGGCGTGCAGCTGGTCGGGCTCGGTTAGCCATTTGCCAAGGTGTCCATCGGTGTAGCCCGGCGCGCCCATGCGCATGTTCTGCGCGAAGAATGCGCCATCGGCGAACAGTTTGACCCGCCGCTTGAGCGTCACCTGATCGTTGGTGAAACGCGCACGGCGATCGCGCAGCCACGCATCGAGGTCTTCGTGATGATCGGCTTCGGCGCCGATGGGCATCAGATTGACACGCGCGCTTGGCTGACCGGCGGAAAATGCCTGCGCGATCAGGCCTGCTTCGGTGTCGAACCGCGCGAAAATGCCGGTGGCGAGGTCGCAAGTGGTGGTCACACCGCGCGCCGCCATCATCTGGCGCAGACCGGCCATGCCTGCCCCAAGAGTTTCTGGCGCGAGCAGCACAGGCTGAAGCTTTGCGATCGCAACGCCGAGACCGGTTTCGGAGAAAACTCCGCGCTCGAAACTCGAATGCGCGGCATCGGCTCCGACCGCTTCTATAGCAGCGTTGAATGCGTCCTCGCGGTCAAGTTCCATCCAGCGCATCGCGGCCGAATTTGCATAGATATCGTGAAAACTGCGCTGCCAGACGAAGAGCGGGCGATCAGGCTCAATCTCGTCCATCACGATCCGGTCAAGCGGGCCGTGGAACAGCTCGTGATGACCCCAAATGACCAGTGGCTCACCCGGCGTTTCAGCGACAATCTGTTTGAGCCTTGAGCGATAGGCATCCTGTCCGCTCACGCCCGGCCATCTGCCGGAGGGAAGCACCCAGTCGTCTGGCGCGAGGAATGGCACGCCCAGCATGATTGCAGCCTGCATCGGGTGGATATGCGGATCGATAAGCCCGGGGAACAGCACCTTGCCCGCAAAGTCGCGGTTTACTGTGACTTCGCGTCCATCGGTCCACGGGACAAGCGCCTCAAGGCTTTGCGCTAGGCCCAGCACCATCCCGTCGCGCACCGCCATGAAGCGGGCATGGGGATAGCCCGCCTCCATGGTGACGATCTTGCCAGCTTCGAACACTGTGACCGGCGTGTCGCTCGCCAATTGCGCAGCCACCGGTGTAGCTGCTGCGCTGATAAGAAAGCCCCGACGATCCAGTTTCATGCTCGTTCCCCTGATTTTCGAGCATTAGTGCAGGCTGCGCAGCCAAGGGGCAAGGCCATCGGGCTTAAAGCACTTCGTCTTCATCAAGCAGCGCCTCGGCAAATCCTGCGGGCTCGCCGGAATAAATCGCGTCCGACATACTCTCGATCCGTGCACCGATGCGTTCGGGATTGTCGATCTTGGCGATATGGAACAGCGCGTCACCCTGATGCACGACGGGTAGGGTGGCATGGCCAATGATGATGCCGTCGACTGGGCTCAGGAGCTCTTGCGGCTCTTCTCCGAAAAGGCCTGCGACAACAGCCAGAAGGTCGCCCTCCCGAACCGCGTCACCAGACTTACGGGCTCTGTGTGTTACTCCGCCACGCGGCGATCGAACCCATTGCGATCTATTGGCCCGCGCCGAAGCGCTTGCCGCAGCGAAGGCATCGTCTGTTTCAATCATGCCAAGATGGGCGAGGACGCGCTGTACGCCCGCGACACCTGTTTCGATAGAGAAACGGTCGAAACGCAGCGCCTCGCCGGTTTCCATCAGGAGCATTTCTACGCCTTGTTCATGCGCCAGTGACCGAAGTGAGCCATCGCGAAGAGGGCTTTCGATCACAACCGGCGCGGCAAAGGTCATAGCCAGTTCGACTAGCCTCTTGTTACCCGCCGCGATGCGGATTTGCGGAAGATTGTAACGGTGAACTGCGGCAGAGTGGATATCGATCCCGAGCGAGGCGCGGCTGACGACTTCATTGAAGAATACATGCGCAACCTGTCCCGCGAGCGAGCCATTGGCATTGCCGGGAAAGCTGCGATTGAGGTCGCGCCTGTCAGGCAGATAGCGCGTGTGGTTGAGAAATCCGAAGATATTGGTCACCGGAACCAGCATCAATGTGCCCGACAGCATGTCAGGCGAGATCAGGTTGGCGATCCGCTGGATAATCGCTGTCCCGACAATCTCGTCGCCATGGATCGCGCCGCTGACGAAAATCGTCGGCCCGGGCTTTGCGCCGTGCAGCACGCGCACCGCCAATTGCGAGCTGTAGCCGGTGGCCATTGTTGTGATCGGCAGCCCGATATCGGCCTGTTCTCCGCGCGCAATGTATGTGCCGCCAATCTCGAAATCGTCTGACATTGTCTGGTCGCCCCTTCTTGGGGGTGACTTGAGGTGCAAAGGACTGAAAAGGCAAGCGGGATGTTGGCAGCGCCTGCATCGCCCCCTTTCACTTTGCCGCGCACACGCCTATCTGCCGCTCCATCATGGCACGTCCCAAACCCGAAACCTTCGACAAGCAAAAGACCGTGGCGGAAAACCGCCGCGCGCGTTTCGACTATCATATCGATGATAAGTTTGAGGCGGGGCTTGCGCTGCAGGGGACCGAAGTGAAAGCCTTGCGCGCAGGTGAAGCGACAATAGCCGAGAGCTATGCCGAGATCCGCGATGGCGAGGTCTGGCTGATTAACGCGAACATTCCCGAATACAGCCATGGCAACCGACTCAACCACGAACCGCGCCGGCCGCGAAAGCTGCTGCTCAACTTGCGCGAGATCAACAAGCTGTTCGGAGCAGTCGAGCGCAAGGGCATGACGCTGGTCCCGCTGTCGGTTTACTTCAACAAGACGGGCCGCGCGAAGGTCGAGCTGGCGCTGGCCAAGGGTAAGCAAGCGCATGACAAGCGCGCGAGCGTGAAAGACCGCGACTGGAAACGCGACAAAGCCCGTCTGATGCGCGATCGCGGTTGAACTGCTTGGAGAGCCCCTGCGCGAATTTTCGCAGAGGGCTGTAGATTCACCCACTGGTCAGGCAGCAATTGTTACCCATATGCCGATTATGGCAGCCACACATACATTCACCGACGCGCGCTTGTGTTTGCAAGTCTGTCGGCGCATGGGCGCAAACTAAGATGGCAAGCCAACGTTCCCCAAAGGCCGGTGTGTCAAAGACCTGGGCCGCGGATATGCTCCGCAAATATATGCCGCGCCGTGAAGAGATGGCGCGGAACAAATATCTGCGCCCGATTGCGCACAGGTTCCTCTCGCCCGAATTGTGGCGTTTTACCCGGCGCTCTGTCCCGCGTGGGGTCGCTTTGGGGCTGTTCAGTGCCTTTATCATACCCGTCGGTCAGATTTTTCTCGCAGCGTTTCTTGCCTTCCCCTCGCGCGCCAATGTGCCGCTTGCAGCGGCCGTCACATTCGTAACCAACCCTTTTACCATCGCTTTTTGGGCAGTGGTTGCCAATCAGGTCGGGCGCTTCATTCTGCGCATCGACGCCGCGACAGCCGGGGTGGCGACCGAGCAGTTGGAAAGCGGCGCTTGGCAATGGGTGATCGACGCGTTCGAGGTTGCAGGCGTTACCGTGGTTGGTTTCTTTGTCCTCGCGGTCATCACATCCGCGGTCGGCTATCTGGTCTCCAGCGCGATTTGGCGCGTCATGGTTGCACGCAGGCGGGCAAAACGGCTGAAACGGATGGAAGAGCGTCTCGACGAAAGGTTGAGCGCGAACTAGGCAAGAGGCTGGAGCATTTGGGCTCCGTCTCTTCAGGTTATGGCAGGCGTGAGCAACGAGATCGCACAGATCGGTGACAGCAAATCTGGCAAGTTGATGCTTGTCGGCGTTGGCGGCGCGCTCGCATTGAGCGCGCTCGTGCTGTTTCTTGCCACGTCGAGCTGGGTGCTTGCCGGTGTCTATGCCGCCGGGATCAGCGTCCTGCTGCTGGGCGTAGTGGCGGCCGAGCGCTTGGCCGCCGAACCCGCTGCCGCCGAACTTGCCGCGCCGGACTGGTCGGTAACGGTCGCAGCCATAGAACATCACGGCGAGGCCGTGGCCATCACCGACCGTGCCAACCGGCTGGTCTGTGCCAATGGGAATTTTGTCGACGCATTCGGAACCGAAAGCGCTCCCCCATCGATGCCTTTCGAGCGTCCGCAATTGGAGGCGATGAGCCGCCTCGCGCGCGAGGCTTGGCGTGATGGCATGGGTGCGCTCGGCTCGCTTGATATGAGCGAAAACGACTGGGCGATTGCGGTCACGAGGGCGGGGAGGGGTGATGACCACCTCATCTGGCGTTTCACTCGCAATATCACGCAGGTGCGCGACGTGTTTGCCGATCTCGACCTATCGGGGCCATTCGGGGCGATGCTTTCACGCGCGGGGATCGAAGCTGCGATCACACGCAGCGATGGTGCTATCCGCAGCGTTAGCGCGGGCTTTGCTGAACGGGCATCGGGCGATGAGGCGGCGACGCTGGCGGGTCAGGACTTTGTTTCTTTCCTGCGCGCCGATGACCGTGACCGTATCTTCTTCGCGCGCGAAGGACGAGCGGGCACGCCGCAGACATTGATCGATGTGCCACTCAGCGAACCGCAGCAAGCGGGGCTTCCGCCGGGGGCTGATGATGGCAGTTCGCTGATGCTGCTGATCGATAGCGGCGTGGGCATCGGCAGCGGCTGGGACGGGTCTTCTCAAGCAGGCGTTGCCCAGCTTGAGGCTTTGCTCGCGCAATTGCCGCTGGGCCTCGCGATGACCGATCGCGACGGACGTTTCCTGTTCGGCAATGACGCATTCCTGCGCTCGGTGGATCGCGAAGGCAGAGGGTTACCCGCATTCCCTACTGATCTTGTTACGCGCGAAGACAAGGCAGCCCTTTCCGATGCTGTTCGGCGCCATGGGCGCGGGCCAGCAACCAGCGGTGATATGGCAGTGCGCCTGACTTCGGAGCCTGAAGAGCCGGTTTCGATGGGTCTGGCCGGTGTCCGCGGGCTGGGCGAGGCTGCAGTGCTGCTCAGCCTTGCCGATTCGTCCGAAGAGAACCAGCTGAAACGGCAAGTCGCGCAAGCCACCAAGATGCAGGCTGTCGGGCAGCTCGCAGGCGGCGTTGCGCATGATTTCAACAATGTGCTGACCGCGATTATCGGCACCTGCGATCTGATGCTGCTTCGCCATACGCCGGGCGATAGCGACTATGACGATATCCAGCAGATCCGCGCCAATTCGAACCGCGCGGCCTCGCTCACGCGCCAGCTGCTCGCGTTCTCGCGCCAGCAGACGTTGCGTCCCGAAATCCTCCAGCTGCCTGACGTTGTGAGTGAAGTCGGCCCGCTGATTAAACGCCTGCTGGGCGAGAGAATTGACTATTACGTCCAGCATGACCGCAACCTCGGCGCGGTGCGCGCCGATCCGCAGCAACTTGAGCAGGTCATCATGAACCTGGCCGTCAACGCGCGCGATGCGATCAATGACAAGGGTCCGCATGGCGGGAAGGCGGGGCAGGCGGCTCAGGGGCGGATATCGCTGCTCACCCGCAGTCTCGATTCAAGCGAAGTGGTGAAGCTCGGTTCCGAAGTCCTGCCATCTGCCGATTACACCGTTTTGATCGTCCAAGATAATGGCGGCGGAATTCCGACCGAAGTGCTGCCCAAACTGTTCGAACCGTTCTTCACGACCAAGGAGCAAGGCAAGGGCACCGGCCTTGGCCTTTCGACCGCTTACGGTATCGTCAAGCAATCGGGCGGTTTCATCTTTGCCGACAATGTCACCGATTCCGGCGGTCGTACAACTGGTGCGCGCTTCACGATCTATTTCCCCGTCCATCACGGCGAAGCGCCGCGCAAACGCGAAAAGGCCGTAACCGAAGAATCCTCCGAATGGTCGGTTGGCGGGCGGCTATTGCTAGTCGAAGACGAGGACATGGTGCGCGTCGTTGCCGAGCGGGCTCTGGCGCGCGCAGGCTATGAAGTCACAGCATGTCCCGGCGGTGAAGAGGGACTGGCCGCAATCTCGTCTGGCGCAGAATTCGATCTGGTTGTCAGCGATGTGGTGATGCCGGGAATGGACGGTCCCGCAATGGTCCGCGCGATCCGCCAGCTGCGCCCGCATATTCCGGTGCTTTTCATGTCCGGCTATGCCGAGGAGAATTTGCGCAGCGAAATCGACATCCCCGACATGCACTTCATTGCCAAACCATTCAGCGTTGCGGCCATCAGCGACAAGGTTGGTGCTGTCATGCGCGAGGCCAAGGCGAGTTCCTCCGCCGCAAATTGACTCACCCGGCAGAGGCTAGCGCTTCCGTTCAGAACCGGTAAAGTTGCAACGCCGATGATCGGATCGGCTTAAATCGGGGAGGGTCGCATGAAAGCAGTCAAACTCGCATTGGTATTGGGGGTGGGCACGACGCTTGCCGCCACAGCATCATCACAATCGCTCCCGGCGCCCGATGAAACGTCGCAAGGCGATGTCTCGGTGACGATCTACAACAGCAATCTCGCGCTCGTTCAGGACGTTCGCCAGATTGACATTGAGCGCGGGCGAACGCGGCTGGAACTGCCCGATGTCTCAGCCAGCATCAGCCCGCAAACGCTGAGTTTTGCCGCTGCCGACACAACAATCATTGAACAGAATTTCGATTTCGACCTGCTCACGCCTGCAAAGCTGATGGACAAGGCGATCGGCGAGACCGTAACCTTGCTGCGGACCAATCCCGCGACAGGGCGCGAGACGCGCGAGCGAGCGACCGTTCTGTCGACCGCAGGCGGTGTGGTCGTCCAGATCGGTGACCGCATCGAAGTCTTGCGCGATGACGGCCTGCCAGTGCGGGTGATCTTTGACGAGGTGCCTCCCAATTTGCGCGCCCGTCCGACGCTTTCGGTCAATCTCGACAGCACAAGCAGCGGCACACGGCCAGTGTCGATCCGCTATCTGTCGACCGGGCTGGGATGGAGCGCCGATTATGTCGCGCTGTTCAACGAACAGACCAGCTCGATCGATATGCAGGGCTGGGTCACGCTGACCAACAATACCGGCACGACCTTCCACCGTGCCAACACTCTCCTCGTCGCAGGCAACCCGTCACGCGGCGGGCGAGGGGGCTCGGCCAATTTCTCGATGTTGAGCCCCGGCGCGGAGGCAGCGGATCGCGAGCGTCTGGGTGACTTCTACCTCTACCCAATCACCGAACGCACCACGATTGCGAACGCGCAGACCAAGCAGGTGAGCTTTCTGGATGTGCAGTCCGTCCCCGGGCGCAAAGTCTATGCCCGCTCTGTCGGCTGGCTCAACAATGATAACCGCCCGGTCAATGTGACCAGCGGCATATCCTTTTCGACTTCACGCGATCAGGGGCTGGGCGACGCTCTGCCTGCGGGCACAGTCCGTTTCTACCAGCGCGACAGCCAGGGCACACCGCAATTCATCGGCGAGAACGGGATCGGCCACACGCCGATGGGTTCCGAGCTGTTGCTGCGCACAGGCGATGCGTTCGATATTTTCGTGCAGGCGGAGGTCGAGGTTCGCGAGCGGATAACTTCCGATGAATGGCGCCGGACGGCGAGATTCCGCGTCATCGAGGATGGCGAAATCGTCCGTCAGGTGGAGGTCGAGCGTCCGCAGGAATTCTATCGTACGACCATGCGCTACACGATCACCAACGCTAAGGATCAGCCGGTTGAGGTCGATCTCACCCAGTCCGGGCTGATGCGGTATTGGTGGAGCGATGATTACCGCGTGATCAGCGAGTCCATCGAAGGCACCCAGCTCAATTACGACCGGCGCAAATGGGTCGTGCCGGTGCCCGCCGAGGGCGAGACCGTGCTGCGCGTCGTTTACGAAACGCGTTACTGAGCCGGCGCCGGACAATGCGTTTCGTCGCATTCCTGTTCGTTGGGCTGAGCGTGCTGGTCGCGAAGCCTCTTGAGGCGCGCGAGATCGTTTACGCCGCTGAATCGCATGACACTTCGGTCACGATTTACCGCGACCCTGATCGCGGCGAGCGTGAAGAAATGGATGCTGACGACCCGCGCGGCTTTGCGATGATCAGCGAGACGCGGCGGGTGACCTTGCCAGCTGGC